>NZ_BAABLW010000007.1:1401983-1811112 GCF_039544555.1 Nesterenkonia rhizosphaerae | reverse complement strand
GAAACGCCCGGTCCCATCCCGAACCCGGAAGCTAAGGCCCACAGCGCCGATGGTACTGCACACGGGAGTGTGTGGGAGAGTAGGTCGCCGCCGGACACTCATTAGCACAAAGGCCCGTCAACTTCGCAGCGTCGCGGAGATGACGGGCCTTTGTCGTGCATCCAGACATCTACCCGTGTCCAGCGGGGGAGAGACTCCCTCGGTATCCTGATTCAGTGAGAAGAGACGAATCTATGAATGACCGCCGTTTCCAGGAGCGCGCTCCCCGTGAGCGCCCTGAGCGTAATCCCGCAGATCTTCGACGCTCTAACAGCGATGAACGCGGCCGGTCGCCTGAAATCGATGAGGATGTCACCGGTAAGGAACTCGACCGCGAGGCTTCCCGGCAGCTGGGCACTCTCAATGACACCAACCGCAAATGGGTTGCCCGTCACCTGGTCATGGCCGGCCGTCTCTTTGATATTGACCCTCAGCTGGCATTTGAGCATGCCTTGGCCGCCTCCCGGCGTGGCGGCCGGCTCGCCGTCGTACGTGAGGCCGTAGGTCTTACCGCCTATGCTGCCGGTGATTACGAAGAGGCACTGCGCGAACTACGCACCTACCGGCGTATCAGCGGCGACCAGACTCATCTGCCGGTCCAGGCCGACTGCCTCCGCGGACTTGGCAAACCGGATAAGGCCATTGAGCTGGCTCAGGAGCCAGAAGCCACACAGCTCGCCGGTCAGTCTCGGGCTGAACTGGCCATGGTGGTCTCCGGGGCCCACCTTGACCAGGGTGATCACAGCTCGGCACTGAGCGCCCTGGAAATCCCCGAGCTGGATATCAACCGTGCATTCAGCTTCTCCCCGCGGCTTTACGCCGCCTACGCCGATGTGCTCGAATTGTTGGGACGAGACGAAGAGGCCAAGCGTTGGCATGCGCAGATTGCTGTGGCCGAACGCGCGTTGGGCACCGGTCTCTTCGAGGATCCGGAGATTTTGGACTTTGATGAGGAAGACGCTGCCGACGAGCTGCCGAAAGTCAAAGAGCTCTTCGGCAAGGGCCAGAACCGTCGTGGATCGGATGAGAGGCGCGGACGGAGCCAGCGATGACTCAGCCGCTGGTCCAACAGCATGACGGTGTCCTCTTCGACCTCGATGGCGTTCTCTACGCAGGCCCATCTGCGGTGCCCGGTGCCCCGGAGGCCGTCGCGTCCCTCACAGCCCAGGGAACACCACACGGTTTTGTCACCAATAACGCCTCGCGCTCAGCTGAGTCCGTCGCATCGCATTTGAGCGAACTTGGCATACTCGCCAGCCCAGCGCAGGTTATTGGGTCAGCGCCAGCAGGTGTTGCTCTGATGGCCGAGCAGATTCCTGCAGGCGCGCGCGTACTGGTGACCGGCAGTGCTTACCTGGCGTCACTGGTAGAGGCTGCTGGCTTCGAGACAGTGCCCAGTGCTGCCGAGAACCCTGATGCCGTCATCCAAGGTTTCGAGCCGACTCTGGGCTGGGCTGATCTTGCCGAAGCTGCCTATGCCGTGAATAACGGCGCAGCGTGGTTCGCCACGAATCTGGACTATTCCGTTCCGCGAGACCGGGGCATAGCCCCCGGAAATGGGGCACTGGTGCAGGCTGTCTCCTACGCAACCGGCCAGTCTCCGCAAGCAGCAGGTAAGCCGGAGCCGACAATGTTCCTCCAGGCGGCACAAACGCTCGGACTGCGAAATCCGCTGGTCGTAGGGGATCGACTGGATACCGATATTCTGGGTGGAAATCGCGCAGGATTCAGCACCGCCTTAGTTCTCACCGGTGTCAACAGTGCTGAAGACGCTGTTCACGCAGAGCACACGATGCAGCCGAACTGGATTCTGCGTACCCTCGAAGACCTCTTCAACGCTGAGCACAGGGGACTCCAGTGAACATCACCAGCGAAGGTCCCACGGCTGAGCCGCATGGTGAGAACCAGTTCGAGAAGAACCCGTTGGAGACCACTAGCCCTGAGGACGCGGAGTCCGGACTCACCCTGGAACAGCTTGAGGACGAGATTCGCTCGGCCGAAGAACTGCACCGCAGCCTCACCGAACGCCTGCACGAGACCGCACAGTGACGGCGTGACGAGGTCATGAGCAAACAGCGACTCGATAAGGCTCTCGTTGAGCTCGGATTAGCTTCCAGCCGTACCCGCGCCGGGGCACTCATCAGCCAAGGGCACGTGAAAGTCGACGGCGTCGTCGTCACCAAGGCCTCCGCCACTGTTAGTGACACACAGCAGCTGACGGTCACTCACCAGGATCCCTGGGTCAGCCGTGCCGCCCATAAGCTGCTGGGGGCCCTGGAGGCGTTCCCAGACGTGCGCGTTGAGGGTCGGCGCTGCCTAGATGCTGGCGCCTCCACCGGCGGATTCACCCAGGTGCTGCTGACTCGCGAGGCCGCAGACGTGGTCGCTGCGGACGTGGGGCATGATCAGTTAGCCGCTGTGCTGCGGCAGGACGCCCGGGTGCGCAATATCGAAGGGTTCAACCTCCGATATGCAGAACCCGGGGATCTCGGGGAGCCGTTTCAGCTCATTGTGGCTGACCTCTCCTTCATCTCACTGAAACTGATCGTGGGTCCCCTCGCAAGGCTAGCCGCACCAGGGGCTGACCTGGTTCTGATGGTGAAGCCACAGTTCGAAATAGGCAAAGACCGGCTCGGGCGCACCGGCGTCGTCAGCAGCCCGCAGCTGCGTCAGGAGGCGGTCTCCGGCGTCGTCGTTGCTGCTGAGGAAGCCGGGCTAAGCCTGCAGGGAGCGGCACGCTCGTCACTGGCCGGACAGGACGGCAACGCCGAGTTCTTCCTGCACCTACGCAAACCCGCTGCAGGGGGCGCTGTGGAATACAGCACCGCAGTCACCGGCACGGACGATAGGCTGAGCGAAATCGACTTTCACGATCCGGCCCCGGCCGGCAGCGGAGTCACAGACCCGCAGAGCTGATCGCTTAGGAGGCGTACATGACCCGTGAGGTGCTCATCCTGGCGCACACTGGACGCCGCGACGCCGTCGACGCCGCCGTCACCGTCGCAGCGAAACTGCATCAGGCAGGGCTGCGCCCGGTCATGCTTGAACGCGATATCGCAGACCTGAAAACCAGTGTGGGAGCAGCATTCGAGAAGATCCCGGTGGCAGTGGCAGAACGCGAAGTGCCCACCAGCCGGTGCGAGGTGGGGATGGTCCTAGGAGGGGACGGCTCCATCCTGCGAGCAGCTGATCTGGTCCGCAGTGCGGAACTGCCACTGATGGGCGTCAACCTTGGCCACGTCGGGTTCCTTGCCGAATCCGAGCGGACCCAGCTGGATGAATCCGTACAGTGGGTGGTGGAGCAGAACTACACCGTCGAACAACGCATGGCACTTGACGTGCAGGTCTGGCACGCCCAGCAGCACATCGGCTCCAGCTGGGCTCTGAATGAAGCGAGCATTGAGAAGGCCGTGCGAGAACGCATGGTGGAACTGGTCATTGAAATCGACGGCGCCCCGGTCTCCACCTTCGGCTGTGATGGAGTGGTCATGGCTACTCCCACCGGTTCCACCGCCTACGCCTTCTCCGCCGGAGGGCCCGTCGTGTGGCCAGAGGTGCAGGCACTGGTGATGGTACCTATCTCGGCCCATGCCCTCTTCGCTCGGCCACTGGTGGTGGACCCGGATTCCATCATGGCCGTTGAAGTCCTGCAGCGGGATGAGGAGGAAGGTGTCCTGTGGTGCGACGGTCGGCGGATGATGACACTGCCGCCGGGGTCACGGGTGGAAGTCACTCGGTCTGATACCCCGGTGCTGCTTGCTCGCGTCCATCAGACCCCTTTCTCCCAGCGATTAGTGGATAAATTCAACCTGCCTACTACTGGATGGCGCGGCCCGCTGGAGAAGGGGGACCAGGACAGAAGGGGCTCGGTGGAGATGAAACCCTCGGAGTCCATGGAACAGGAAGCCAGCGCGACCGAATCCTCCTCAGCAGTACAGGACGGCCAGCAATGATTGAACATGTCACCATTACTGACCTCGGCGTCATCGAACGCGCCGAACTGGACCTGCACCCGGGCTTCAACGTGGTCACCGGTGAAACCGGTGCCGGTAAGACCATGGTGGTGACCGCCTTCGGACTGCTGCTGGGATCCCGTGCCGAAGCCAGTGCAGTGCGTGCAGGGGCGGAGAAAGCCGCGGTGGATGCTGAACTTGATGTCCCAGCAGGCCACCCGGCGCGTCAACGTGCAGCTGGGGCGGGTGCGCTCCTGGAGGACGACGACGCCGAACCGCTGCTGCTGGGCCGCGGCCTGAGCGCCAAAGGGCGCAGCAGGGCCAGTGTGTCTGGACGGGCCGTGCCGGTCAGCGTGCTGGGGGAGATCGGTGCCCAGCTGGTCACCGTCCACGGGCAGAGCGACCAGCTGCGCCTGAAATCAGCCAGCGCTCAGCGGCATGCCTTGGACCGCTATGCCGGGCAAGAGTTCCTTGAAGATCTCGTCCGGTACCGCAGTAGCTTCGCCCAGTACCAGCAGAAAGCCGCTGAACTTGAAGACATCACCGCCAATGAGCGCGAGCGTCGGCGCGAAGAAGAGCAGCTGCAGCTAGCTCTGGAAGCTATCGATGCAGTGGATCCCCAGCCCGGGGAGGATGAACAGCTCAAAGCCGAGGCGCTGAAGCTGGAGAACGTCGAAGGGCTTCGCGAAGCTGCGCGGACTGCCCAGACCGCCTTGGCTGGAGCTGATGCCGCCGAAGCGGTGGACACCGCCCCCAATGCCGTGGAGCTGGTCGAGGCCGCTTCGGCAGCGCTGACACCGGTGACTGATCAGGATGATGAACTTCAGCAGATCGCTGCCCAGATCAGTGAAGTCTCCACCCTGCTGACCGATGCCGCCTCCCAGTTGGGTCTCTACGCTGCTGGCCTGGATGAATCAGGTCCGGAACGGCTCGCCGAGGTCCACCAGCGGCGCTCCGAGATCGACCGGCTGCTCAGGCTCTACGGCCCGGATATCGAATCGGTCATCAGCTGGGCTGCAGAATCGCGGCAGCGCCTGATGACCCTGCAGAGCGATACGGACCGGATCGAAGAACTCACCGAAGAAGTCCAGCGTCTTGAGGCACAGCTCTGGGAGCAAGCTGCTGACCTGCGCAGGCAGCGCCAGGAGGCGGGGGAGCGCCTGGGACAAGCGGTTGGCCGTGAACTCGCTGCCCTGGCCATGCCGCACGCCCGACTGGTGGTCCAAGTGGAGGAAACGGCCGAGCTGACCCGCCACGGCGCCGACGTCGTGAGTCTGCTGCTGGCCCCGCATGCTGGAGCCGCGCCGCTTCCGCTGGGCAAGGGCGCTTCAGGCGGTGAACTCTCCCGCGTGATGCTGGCTCTGGAAGTTGTGCTGGCGGAGCAGGATGCCGCGGGCACGTTCATCTTCGATGAGGTCGACGCCGGGGTGGGCGGCAAAGCGGCCGTGCAGATCGGTAAGCGGCTGGCCATGCTGGCCAAGCACGCCCAGGTGATCGTGGTGACCCACCTGCCGCAGGTCGCCGCCTATGCTGATCGTCACATCCGGGTCTACAAGACCTCGGAGCAGAACGCCGACGACGGCGGGTTCACCAGTTCTGATGTGCGTGCGCTCTCTGACCAGGAGCGGGTGGGGGAGTTGGCCCGTATGTTGGCCGGTCAGGAGGACTCCGCCTCAGCCCGTGCCCATGCCCAGGAGCTGCTGGAGACTGCGTCCTCGGATTCCTGAAGGGTGATAGGCTAGAATTCCGTGGTGCAGCGCAATAGTTCCCGGAATCCTAACAGCCCTTTCACAACCCGACAGATCTTTGTCACCGGTGGTGTGGTCTCCTCGCTCGGCAAGGGCCTGACCGCATCTTCCCTGGGGCATCTGCTCCGGGCGCGCGGACTCTCCGTGGTGATGCAGAAGCTCGATCCCTATCTGAATGTGGATCCGGGCACAATGAACCCCTTCCAGCATGGTGAAGTCTTCGTCACTGAAGACGGCGCCGAAACAGACCTGGACATCGGCCACTACGAGCGTTTCCTTGATGAGAACCTCGACGGTCTCAATAACGTGACCACCGGCCAGGTCTACTCCAGCGTCATCGAGAAGGAACGCCGCGGCGATTACCTCGGCGACACCGTGCAGGTCATCCCGCATATCACTGATGAGATCAAACGCCGTATGCGGCTGCCCGCCGAACCGGCAGCCGATGGCAAGGTTCCCGATATCATCATCACTGAAATCGGCGGCACCGTCGGCGATATCGAATCTCAGCCCTTCCTGGAAGCAGCACGTCAGATCCGGCAGGACATCGGCCGGGAGAGTGTCTTCTTCCTGCATGTCTCCTTGGTGCCCTACATCGGCCCCAGCCAGGAACTGAAGACTAAGCCCACCCAGCACTCCGTGGCGGCGCTGCGCTCCATCGGTATCCAGCCTGATGGCATTGTGCTGCGCTCCGACCGTGAGCTGCCCCAGGATATCCGCGGCAAGATCTCCCGGATGTGCGATGTGGCCGAAGACGCAGTGATCAACTGCGCCGATGCCCCAAGCATCTATGACATCCCGCGCATCCTGCACAAGCAGGCTATCGACGCCTATGTGGTGCAGGCCCTGGACCTGAAGTTCAAGGACGTGGACTGGTCCAAGTGGAACCGTCTGCTCAACGTGGTCCATCACCCCGACCACGAGGTGGAGATCGCACTGGTCGGCAAGTACATCGACCTTCCCGATGCCTACCTCTCGGTCACCGAAGCTTTGCGCGCTGGCGGCTTCGCTCACAATGCGAAGACCAAGATCCGCTGGGTGGCCTCCGACCTGTGCTCCTCCGAGGAGGGTGCAGCCAAGGCGCTGGCCGGAGTGGACGCCATCTGTGTGCCAGGCGGCTTCGGCGTGCGCGGCCTCGATGGCAAAATCGGGGCTCTGCGTTATGCCCGCGAGAACGGCGTCCCGGCCCTGGGCCTGTGCCTGGGTCTGCAGACCATGGTCATGGAATACGCCCGCAATGTGCTGGGTATGACCGAGGCCAACTCCACCGAGTTCGACCCCGAGACCAAGTTCCCGGTGATCGCCACTATGGCCGAGCAGAAGGACATCGTCTCCGGCGAAGGAGACCTCGGCGGCACCATGCGACTGGGTGCCTATGATGCGAAGCTCCTTGAAGGTTCGGTGGTGGCCGAGACTTACGGCACTACCGAGATCTCCGAGCGCCACCGCCATCGCTACGAGGTCAACAACGCTTACCGCGAGCAGCTCTCCGAGGCTGGTCTGGTCTTCTCCGGCACCAGCCCCGATGACAAGCTCGTGGAGTTCGTGGAGCTGCCTAAGGACGTTCACCCCTACTACGTCTCCACTCAGGCCCACCCGGAGCTGAAGTCGCGGCCCACCAACCCGCATCCGCTCTTCGCCGGTCTGGTCAAGGCAGGTCTGGAGCGTCAAGAGGCCCGGTGAGCCAGACTCCGGAGTCACCGCTGTGGATTGAGGTCACCAACTACCTCAGCCACCTGCGTATTGAGCGGGGCTCCTCGCAGAACACCCTGGACTCCTACCAGCGGGATCTGCGCCGCTACATCGCCTACCTGGACAGCCGCGGAATCACTGCGGTTGTCCAGGTAGATGCTGGGCATATCGCCGAATTCCTCCAAGCCGTTCGCACCGGCGACGACGGCGGCACTGCACTCTCCGAACGCTCTACCGCCCGGGTGCTCGCCTCGGTACGCGGGGCCCATAAGTTCTGGGCTATGGAGGGGCTGACCACCCATGATCCGGCTACTAAGATCAGTGCGCCCAAGCAGGCCGAGACGCTGCCCAAAGCACTCAGTGTGGAAGAAATCACCCGGCTGCTGGAGACCCCTAATAGTGCCACCGCCTTCGGGCTGCGGGACCGGGCCCTGCTGGAGCTGCTCTATGCCTCCGGAGCCCGCATCAGCGAGGCCATCTCCCTGGATGTTGATGACATCCACGCCGTCACTGACGCCACCGACTCACTGGTGCTGCTCAGAGTCACCGGTAAAGGAGATAAGCAGCGAATGGTGCCGCTGGGCAGCTACGCCCAGCGCGCCGTCGCCGACTATCTGACCGCGGGCAGACCTGCACTGGCGCAGCACGCGAAGAAAAGCTCTCCGGCGCTGTTCCTCAACAAACTCGGCGGTCGGCTTTCGCGTCAGTCGGCATGGACGGTGCTGCAGAAGACCGCCGCCGACGCTGGCATCACCGTCGAGGTCTCGCCGCATACGCTGCGACACTCCTGCGCCACCCACCTGTTGGAAGGCGGAGCCGATATCCGCACCGTTCAGGAACTGCTGGGCCACGCCTCGGTCACTACCACTCAGATCTATACGAAGGTCACACCTCAAGCGCTGCAAGAGACATACGTCTCGGCTCATCCGCGTGCCTTGTAAGGTATGGAGCATGACTGACCAGCAGCCCACCGAGCTCTTCACCATCCATGGTGACGCGATCATCGGTCCCACCGGGCGGCCCAAGCATGAGTTCCCCGAACCTCTGCCGCTGGACTCGCACGGCCCCGCACGGATCATCGCCATGGTCAACCAGAAAGGCGGGGTGGGAAAGACCACCAGCGCCATCAATCTAGGTGCCGCATTGGCCGGGTACGGTCGCCGCGTCCTGATGGTGGACTTTGACCCGCAGGGCGCACTTTCTGCTGGCTTCGGGGCAGCTCCCCATGATCTGGATACCACCGTCTACAACGTGCTGATGGATCGCAGCGTCTCGGTCCATGACGCGCTGATCCGCACCCATGTGCCCGGAGTGGACCTGCTGCCGGCGAATATCGACCTCTCCGCTGCTGAAGTCCAGCTGGTCACTGAGGTGGGCCGCGAGCAGGTGCTGGAGCGGGCGCTGCGTCAGGTGCGCGATGACTACGACGTCATTCTCATTGACTGCCAGCCCTCCCTCGGCCTGCTCACCGTCAATGCTCTGACAGCTGCCCATGGTGTGATCATCCCGCTGGTGGCGGAGTTCTTCGCACTGCGTGCCGTGGCGCTGCTGAAGGAGACCATCGAGAAGGTCCAGGACCGCATCAACCCTGACCTGGAAGTCGACGGCGTGCTGGTCACCATGGTGGATCTGCGGACCACCCACGCCAAGGAAGTCATCCAACGGATCGTGGAAGCCTTCGGCGACAAAGTATTCGAAACCGTCATCAAGCGATCGGTGAAGTTCCCCGACGCCACAGTAGCCGCGGAGCCCATCACCAATTACGCCACCAAACATGAGGGCGCCAAAGCCTACCGCCAGCTGGCCCGTGAGCTGATCCTGCGCGGGGCCTCTGCCTGATCATGTCTCTGGGGCAGCCTGAGGCTGAGGTCGAAAGCCATGCTGGCTTCACCGTCAGCCTGCAGGGCTTCGATGGGCCCTTTGACCTGCTGCTAGGCCTCATCGCCAAGCGCAAAATGGACGTCACCAAGGTCGCCTTGGCGGAGGTCACCGACGAGTTCATCGCTTATGTGCGCACCCTGGACGCGCAGAAGGCCCTGGATGAGTCCTCCAATTTCGTCTTTGTGGCGGCGACCTTGCTGGACCTGAAGATCGCTCAGCTGCTGCCCGGGGCGCAGGTGGAGTCAGAAGAGGATATTGCGGCGCTGGAAGCTCGTGACCTGCTCTTTGCGCGGCTGCTGCAGTACCGGGCGTTCAAGCAGATCGCCGAGCAGCTCAATACAGCAGTTTCCGAGAACGCAGGCCGCTTCCCGCGCCGCCCAGGAGTGCATCCGGACTTAGCCGGTCTGCTGCCGGAGCTGGTGTGGAACACCACCGCCGCAGATATCAAAGCCCTTGCCGAACGCGCCTTCTCGCGGAAAGAGCTCGAACCAGACCATGTAAAGCTGGAGCACCTGCACGCCCACGCGGTCAATGTCCGTGAAGAGATGGCGCTGATGACCCAGCAGCTGCGGGCTGGCGGGGAGTCCACTTTCACGGAGCTGGTCGCCGAGGCCGATAACCGGCTGGTCGTCGTCGTGCGTTTCTTGGGCCTGTTAGAGCTGTACCGGGACCGGCAGGTGGAATTTGACCAGGAGATCCCGTTAGGCGAGCTGCTGGTGCGCTGGTCAGGAACCGACGACGACGCCGCCAGCTCAGCTTCCCGCGCAGCTGCCGAATGGGATCAGGACGATCAAGAGGAAGAACCGGATGACAGCGACACCTGAACGCGAGCAGCTCAGCCATGAAGAAGCCCTCGCAGCGCTCGAGGCTGTGCTGATGGTGACCGAGGAGCCTGTCACCCCGGCAGAACTGGCCACCGCGGTGAAGCTGCCTGAGCACCAAATCGTCCCGCTGCTGGATGAGCTCAAAGCAGACGCCGACGGCACGCCCATCACCGGGACTCCGGAAGAAGCCCGCCCAGCCAGACAGCGCGGGTATGAGCTGCGCGAAGTTGCCGGTGGCTGGCGCTTCTACTCGCGTCTGCGCTACGCGGAACAGGTATCAGCCTTTGTGCTGGGAGGTCAGACCTCGCGGCTCTCCCAGGCCGCTTTGGAGACCCTGGCGGTAGTGGCCTACCGACAGCCGGTCTCCCGCTCGGCGGTGGCAGCCATCCGCGGTGTCAACGTGGACGGCGTCGTCCGCACCCTGGTCCAGCGCGGACTGCTGGACACCGCGGGCACAGACCCCGTGACCGGTGCCACCCTCTACACCACCACAGCGGAATTCCTGGAGCGGCTGGGTCTGGACTCCATAGCGGACCTGCCCCGGCTGTCTCCCCACCTGCCCGGGGTCGAAGACCTCGATGAGGTTGATGAGGCCGGGGACCGCTAGAATTCTTTACCATGACATCTTCGGGAAAGCGCCGCCAGAACAAGCCGGCGCCGCGGGCAGCGCGGGCCGCTCGCACCCCGAACCCGGGGCAGCGCGGCGGGCCGTTTGCAGGCGAGCATCCGGAACGGCTGATCGTCTCCCAACCGCAGCGCTCCAAGCCCCGCCAGGACGAGGCTGAAGCCAACTTCGAGGCAGTGCACACCCCCGATGGCGTGCGCCTGCAGAAGGTCCTGGCCCAAGCCGGAGTGGCCTCGCGTCGGGTCTGCGAAGACCTTATCGCCGAGGGGCGGGTCAGCGTGGACGGCAAAGTCGTCGTCGAACCCGGTGTGCGGGTAGATCCGCAGCAGGTGACTATCCACGTCGACGGCGTGCAGGTCAACCTCGATGTTGAGCACCAGTACGTGATGTTCAACAAGCCGGCGAAGGTGATGTCCACCATGAGCGACCCAGAGGGTCGCCGCAGCATTGACGACTTCCTTAACTCCGAGCAGCGTCGGGCCAGGCTCTTCCACGTGGGCCGTCTGGACTATGACACCGAGGGTCTGTTGCTGCTGACCAACGACGGCGAACTGGCCAATCGGCTCAGCCACCCCTCCTATGAGGTGCCCAAGACCTACCTGGTGGAGGCTGCCGGCAGCGTGTCCAAGCAGACCGCCAAACAGCTTGAGCGCGGCATTGAGCTGGAGGACGGTCCTATTGCCGCTGACACCTGCCGGATTCTGGGCTCTGCCGGCCGGCGCACCATGGTGGAGGTGACCCTGCACTCCGGGCGCAACCGGATTGTGCGCCGCATGTTCGAAGCGATCGGCCATCCCGTCCAGCGTCTGGTGCGCACCGGCATCGGCCGCATCACAATCGGTGACCAGCCACAGGGTACTCTGCGGTCGCTGGGCCCGCAGGAGATCGGTCACTTAAGAGATCTGGCATCAGGCACGGCGGAGGAGCGCTCATGATGGTCGCTCCTGTCACCGCCCCCATCCTGATCCGCGGCACAGGTCTGCTCGGTACCAGCATCGGACTGGGACTGCGTGCTGCCCACTACACCGTGCTGCTCTCAGATCCTTCCCCGACGGCGGAAGCCATCGCCCAGGACATCGGTGCCGGCATCCGTCTTGGTGACGCAGGCGAGGACCTCCCAGGGCTGGTGATCGTTGCCGCCCCACCTGAGGCTGTGGCCGTTGAAGTCGCCAACGCGCTGGTCAGCTACCCGGAGGCCGTCGTCGTCGATATTGCCTCAGTGAAAATCGGGATCCTAGCGCGGCTGCTGGAGATGGCAGCTGATGCTGAGACTGCCCTGACCCGCACCGACCTCAGCCGCTATGTGGGCACCCACCCGATGGCCGGCCGGGAGAAATCCGGTCCGGTTGCCGCCCGTGGCGAACTGTTCACCTCCATGCCCTGGGTGGTGTGCCCGGCAGTTGATCTGAGCACCGGCGAGCAACTATCGGCAGAGACTGCAGTCGCCGACGCCGTCCAGCTGGCCCGCACGCTCGGGGCCAGCGTCCACCGCATGGACCCTTCCACCCACGATGACTCTGTGGCGCTGATCTCACATCTGCCGCAGGTGGCGGCCTCGCTGGTGGCCTCCCGCCTCCAGGACGCCCCAGCAGATGCTCTGGCGCTCTCTGGAAATGGCCTGCGTGATGTCACCCGCATCGCCGCCAGCGATCCGAATCTGTGGGTGCAGATCCTCTCAGCCAATGCGCAGCCGGTGGTGGAGATCCTCTACGGGCTGCGAGAGGACATCCAGCGCCTGATCACCACCTTGGAGGCCCCCACCGCCCCTGGCGGACAGGCTGATATTGCTCAGCTGATTGCCGAGGGCAACGCCGGTGTGGCCCGAGTGCCCGGTAAACATGGTGCCCCACCGCAGTCCTTCGCCGTGGTCACGGTGATCGTTGATGACAAGCCCGGACAGATCGCTGCGGTGCTCAATGACATCGCAGACATCGGGGTCAACGTCGAAGACCTGCGCATGGAGCATTCCGCGGGCCACCAGGTAGGTATGGTGGAGGTGTCCGTGCTTCCGGGCAAGCGTGAAGAACTGGCCCAGGCGCTGACGAATATCGGATGGAAAGTGGTGCTTTCGTGAAGGACAGACTGATCATTGCCGTGGACGGGCCCTCCGGCTCCGGCAAGTCCAGCGTATGCCGGGCTGCAGCAACTCAGCTGGGCGCCGACTACCTGGACACCGGTGCCATGTACCGGGCCGCTACCTGGTACTGCCTGGACCAGCAGGTGGATCTGGATAACGAGGACGCTGTTGCCTTCGCCGTGGAGGAACTGCCGCTGAAAATCTCCACCGACCCGCAGCATCAGGTGATCACCATCGGTCAGACCGACGTCACCGAAGCCATTCGCGAGCCCCGTATTTCCGAGGCGGTCAGCGAGGTCGCTACCAACCGCAAGGCTCGCCAGCTGCTGATCAACGCGCAGCGCCGCATCATTGATGAATCCGGGTTCATTGTGGCCGAAGGCCGCGATATCACCACTGTGGTGGCTCCCGACGCCCAGGTCCGGGTGCTGCTGACCGCCTCCGCCGAGGCCCGGCTTCGCCGTCGTGGTCTGCAGCTGGAGTCAGAATCCGGGGCGGCACAGTCCGCAGAAGCCCTGCAGCGACAGGTGCTGGAGCGGGACAAGAAAGACTCCGCGGCATCGAACTTTACCGAGGCCGCCGACGGCGTGGCCGTTCTGGACTCCTCAGATCTGAGCTTCCAGGAGACCGTGGACTCGCTGCTGAGCCGTATTGCGGCCGTACAGCAGTCCGACACTAAGCAGAAAGCACTGTAGATGGCAGACGAAGAGGAATACACGCCCACCGGTGATGAGGACCGGCTGGCCGAGCGGCTCGCCGCCATCACCGAGGATGAGGCCGAGGCCCGCGCAGCGGCTCTGCGCGCCGGGCTCGAAGACTATGAGCTGGACGAGGAGGACGCCTACCTCCTGCAGCATCAGGACGACGACGGCGACTACATCCCCTATGTGCCCGCGCCCCCGGTGCTGGCCATCGTGGGACGCCCCAATGTGGGTAAGTCCACCCTGGTCAACCGCATCATCCGTTCCCGGGAAGCCGTGGTGGAGGACGTCCCCGGGGTGACCCGGGACCGCGTCTCCTATGACGCGGAATGGAACGGCAAGGACTTCACCCTGGTGGACACCGGCGGTTGGGAGGCTGACGCCAAGGGCGTCCATAAGCGCGTGGCCGAACAGGCAGAGATCGCCGTGGACGAGGCCGACGCCGTCGTCTTTGTGCTCGATGGCCTGGTGGGCGCCACCGCGGTGGATGAAGCCGTGGTCAAGATGCTGCGCCGGAAGAAGAAGCCGGTGCTGCTGGCGGCCAATAAAATCGATTCCACTGTCCAGATGAGCGAGGTCTACCCGCTGTGGAACCTCGGCCTCGGCGAGCCGTTCCCGGTTTCAGCTCTGCACGGCACCGGTACCGGTGACCTGCTGGATGCCGCAATGAAGGCGCTGCCGGATACCGCTCAGCACGGAGGAATGATCCCGCTGGGCGGTCCGCGCCGCGTGGCCCTGGTGGGACGGCCCAATGTGGGCAAGTCTTCGCTGCTGAATAAGTTGGCCGGGTCTGAGCGCGTGGTGGTGGACAATGTCGCCGGCACCACGCGTGATCCGGTCGATGAGCTGATTGAGCTCGGCGGCGAGCAGTGGCGCTTTGTGGATACCGCCGGCATTCGGCGTCGTCAGCATATGGCCTCCGGTTCGGAGTACTACGCCATGCTGCGCACCCAGCGCGCCCTGGATAAGGCCGAGGTGGCGGTGGTGCTGCTGGCTGTTGATGAGCCGGTCTCCGAGCAGGATGTGCGCATCATCCAGATGGCCGTGGACTCCGGACGCGCCCTGGTGCTGGCCTATAACAAGTGGGACCTGCTCGATGAAGAGCGCCGGTACTACCTGGAGCGTGAGATCGAACGCGATCTGGGCCATGTGGCCTGGGCACCGCGGGTCAATGTGTCGGCGAAGACCGGTTGGCATAAGGACAAGCTGGCACCTGCGCTGTCCACTTCGCTGACCAACTGGGAGCAGCGGATCTCCACTGGTCGGCTCAACGCCTTCCTCGGCGAACTGGTGGCGGCTCATCCGCATCCGGTGCGTGGTGGGAAGCAGCCGCGTATTCTCTTCGCGACCCAGCCTGCCTCGCGTCCGCCGAAGTTCGTGCTGTTCACCACTGGATTCCTGGACCCCGGTTACCGGCGGTTCATCACCCGCCGACTGCGCGAGACCTTCGACTTCACTGGTACGCCCATTGAGGTGCAGATGCGGGTGCGCGAGAAGCGCAAGCGCCGCAAATAAGTTGCTTGACGTAGGCCCACAGGATGCAGCTGGTGTGTCTGCTTCACACGGTGGCGCAGTTTGACGTTATTTCTGGCTTGTTGAGGAGCCGAATACGGTCAGAGTGCGCCACCGTATGCGTATCGGCTAGCGGTAGCCCAGGGCTGTCTCGACATCGCGGGTGATTCCGGCCAGGGCGTCCCAGCTGGAGCCTTGGCTCATGATGCTGATGACATAGCTGCCTCCGGGATGGCGCACAATGGCGGCGTCGTGGAGGTAGCCGTTGATGAAGCCTGGCTTATTCAGGACCTGCCCGGTGCTGCCGGCGGGGATCCCTTGCCGGTGGATATTGGCGCCCAACGCATTGCGCAGCCGGTCATGGCTGCCTCCGCTCATGTTCAGCTGCCCTGACTCCAGACGCAGCAACAGAGCTGTGAGGTCGTCGGTGGTGGTCTTGATGCCGGAGTTGCCCTCACCGGGCCCGGTGCCGGTGGCACCTGCTGCGCGGGCGTCGTCGTAGATGCTGGGCCAGCCGAGCTTGGGGCCCAGCACCTCGGGGCAGGGGTTATCGCTGAGCACGATCATGTCCTGGAAGCACTGGGCAACATTGCGACCGCCGGTGACGGGTTCATCCCAGCTGAGACTGCCGGCCTCTACCCGGCGCAGGATGCTGTAGGCCAGGTAGAGCTTATAGGTGCTGGCGGTGGTGTATCGGGTATCCCCGCCTACTGAGGCGCGGCGCCCCTGTCCGCCGACCTCCACCAGGCTGATGGAGATCTGTCCAGGGTAGCTAGCCGCCAGCTGAGCCAGATAGGCGCTGAGGTCACCGCTGAAAACCGTGGGCTCAGAGAACGACGGCGGGGGAGTCGGCTCAGCAGTGGGCACTGGTTCTGCCTGACGGGCTTGTTCCGCGGCGGACTCTTGTGTCTGAGCCTCTGCCTCAGCGCGCTGTTGTTCTGCGCGTTCCTGTTGTGTGCGTTCTCGTTCAGCACGTTCTTCGGCTTCGCGCTGCTGGCGGGCTTGTTCGGCGGCTTCAGCTTCCTGCCGAGCGGCTTCTTCTTGTGCTGTGTGGTGTGCTTGGGCCAGTGAGGCGGCGAATGACCGGACCTCATTGCGCGGCAGCACCCGATCGGTGAATCCCCGCTGAGGATTCGTCACAGTGCGGGCGTGTTCCGAGGTGGCCGATGCTGACTGGGGCTGTGCGCCCTGGTAGGAAGCACTCAGCCGGGCCGCCAGGGAGCTGGCCGCGGCGCGTGCTGATAGTTCCTCCGGCGAGGTGGCGGCAGCTGAGTCCGGGCTCGGGGACTGCTGGCTGACAGTCAGGACTGCAGGTTCGGCAGAGAGGGGCGCGCCAAAGGCAGCGGATGATTCAGCAGGCGGTGTGCATCCGGTGATCAGCAGTGCAGCGGTCAGCGCACCGGCAACAGATTTCCCAGGCACACTCGCTAAAAGGGGAAGACGCGAGTGCATAGGGATCAGAGTAAAAGGATGAAGGCTGAATCCCTGGGATTTCGACGGCGCGTAGGATGCCATGCATGAAACAGCCACCCCTGTCTTTGATCGTGGAGATCCAGCAGAAGTTCGCGGCCCGGGGTATACACAGCGTGGTGGGCGGCTCGGCGGTGCCCGCTTCTTTGGGTCTGGTGGAGGAAGTCCAGGACTGGGATCTGCTCACCGATGCGGCACCCGAGGCGGTTCAGGAGGTCCTGGAAGTGCTGGAGTGCCGCTATGAGCGGCTAGGACCGGCAGGCGTCTTCCGCTCCGCGGGGTTATTCCGGGTGAGCGCTGAGGACCACGCCATCGACATCATTTCCAGATTCACGATCGAGACCCCCGAGGGGCCGGTGCACATACCTGCCCGCGCGGGGGATCAGTGGCAAGGACTGGTGCTGGCCCGTCCGCAGGAGTGGGAGCTGGCGTACCGGCTGATGGGCCGTACCCAGCGGGCTGATCTGCTGCGCGACGCGCAAGCGGCGAGAGATTAACGGGTCAGCGGGTGCACTTTTGGGTGAGACTGAGCGCCCTCCCGCAGGGGCAGGGCCTAGGAGTCGGGTTCCATGAGCAGGATCAGCGTCTCAGCGTCGAGATCGCACTCCAGCTCATAAGTGCCTGATTCCGGAACCTCAACCGCTGCGAAGGCGAAATGCGTTTGACGGCGGCCCTCAGCGTCCAGGCTCTGCGGTTCTGGGATATTGAGGTTTTCGCTTGCCTCTCCCAACGGGAGCTCGCCGATCGTGCAGTCTTGGGGGCCGACATGCGGCAGGCTGGCGCGGCGAGTCAGCAGCCACAGCCTTCCTGTGTGAGGTGTCTCGATGACCGTCTGGCCGTGCGTTTCGCCGTGAATCTCGTCCATGGACTCGAATCGGTCCTGGACCTCACGCAGCTCGGGGTCGTTGGCTGCAGATTCAAGCTCGTCTGCGATGACGGCTTCGCAGGCGCTGGTACTGATTACGGTGATCATCAGCGCGGCGCAGGCCAGTAAGACTCTAGGATTCATGGTTCTTGGCACGGCACCAGTTAATCACTAAACATAGCGCCTGGGCGAGAGCATGCAGGGTGCATAAAAAAGCCCCTGCTTTCCGCATAATCGCTGGGAAGCAGGGGCTTAACTGTTGGTCGGGCTAGCGGGATTTGAACCCACGACCTTCCGTCCCCCAGACGGACGCGCTACCAAGCTGCGCTATAGCCCGAAACCGTGACTTGCCGAGTCAGTTTCCTGTCGGAAGCACCGGAACAGTCTACATCATAAAAATAGCCTGCGTCTCATCGGACACAGGGAACCCGCCGTCGGGCCGCAAGAAAAGCCCGCGGTATACGGCTGAAAATAGCGTCGACTCCTGCTTTTTCGCTGAGTGCAGCCTTGAGCTCAGGTGGGAGTCTGCACTGAGCTGGGAGTTTCCTTAGAGTTCACTTCTGACCTGCAGTTTTAGCTACAGAATCATCGACGATGAAGGGCCGCGGGGGTTACTCTGCCACTGTGCGGACCACTTGGTTCGCTTCACAGACGAAGGTAAGGAGACTGTTTATGCATCGCCTCACCGCAAGAATTCTCGGCGTCGTAGTTCTTTTGCTGGGCGTCGTCGGCCTCTTCATTACCGATGATCACCTGCTGGGGATCATGAATGTGGATCTCCCGCTGGACATCATCCGCATCATTATTGGCGCGGCGCTGCTGTACGTGGGCTTCGGTCCGGCTAGCCATGCCGCCGCCAAGACTCTGATCATCATCGTCGGTGCCATGTATGTGCTGATGGGTCTGCTGGCTCTTGCAGATGACACCCTGTTCGGGCTGCTGCCCACCGGATTTACCGGCTTTGATATCGGCTTCCACTTGGTGGTGGGCATTGCTGCTCTCACGATCGCCTTCATGCCGGTGCGCGACCACGACCGCCATTCGACGATCACTGGTCGACACTGAGCACTCAGGCAGCGTGAGACGCTGACACACTGATATGGGGCGCGGTAGCCTCTGGCTATGACCGCGCCCCATATCTATGTCACCCGGTCCCTGCCCGGGAACTCACTCAGCGCCCTGCACAGCAATGAGCTGCCGGCCGTGGAATCACCACCGGACACCCCAGAACCACCAAGCCGCGCCGAACTGCTCAGCGGGGTCGCTGGAGCGGAAGCTGTGCTCAGCATGGTCACTGACCGCATCGACGCCGAGTTCCTCGAAGCCGCCGGTCCGCAGCTGAAGATCGTGGCGAACATGGGGGTCGGCTACGACAACATTGATCTGCACGCGGCAGCCCAGCGCGCGGTGACCATCACCAATACTCCGGGAGTGCTCGACGACGCCGTGGCTGATCTGACCATGGGCCTTCTTCTGGGCAGCGTGCGTCGGATTGCAGAAGCCGACAGATTCATCCGCAGCGGCACCGCGTGGACCTGGGGACCGCGAGACTTCGTCGGCCTGGACGTCTCCGCCGGTGCGGTGCTGGGCATTGTAGGGCTCGGGCGCATAGGCATGGCAGTGGCTCGACGCGCTCAAGCCTTCGGCATGCGGATCCTGGCTACTGGCAGCCGCGCGACCTCTGAGGAAGCTCGTGCCCTCGGCGTAGTACCCTCCACTCTGGATGACCTGTTGCCGCACATCGATGTGCTGAGTCTGCATTGTCCGCTCGATCCGAGCACTCGTCACCTGATCTCCGCAGCGCAGATGCAGAGCATGAGACCTGGGTCCTGGCTGATCAATACGGCGCGGGGCCCGTTGGTGGATGAGGAAGCACTTGCGGACGCGCTGGAGAACGGACACCTAGCAGGAGCCGGTCTAGACGTGCATGAATTTGAGCCGCAGGTCAATGAGCGTCTGATGGCTCTGGACCAGGTAGTGCTGCTGCCGCATATCGGCTCGGCCGGTGATGCGACGCGGCATCGGATGGCAACCCTGGCAGCCCGCAATATCGCTGAGGTGCTCGCAGGCCGCGGCCCGTTGACCCCCGTGGCGCTTCCGGGGGCCTAAGCAGCAGGGTTAAGCCTTGCGCCCCTGATAGCGTCCCAGTGCCTCATCGCGGAACTCATAGAAGCGGCCCTGTGTGATGGACTCGCGGATCTTATCCACCAGGGTGACGGTGAAGTACTCGTTGTGGATGGTGCACAGTGTGGAGTACAGCATCTCCTTGGCCTTAAAGAGGTGATGCAGATAGGCCCGGGAGTAGTTCTGGCAGGTGTAGCAGCCGCAGGACTCCTCAATAGGGGAGAAGTCCCGCTTGAACTTGGCCTGCGGAATATTGAAGTAACCATCGGCGGTGTAGACCCGGCCGTTACGCGCCACCCGTGAGGGCTGCACGCAGTCGAAGGTATCAGCGCCGTTCTCAATGGCGGTGAAGAAGTCCTCCGGTTCGGAGATGCCCAGCAGATGACGGGGCTTATTCTCCGGCAGTTCCTCAGAGACCCAGCCCACAATGGTGCCCAGATTCTCCTTCTCCAGGGCGCCGCCAATGCCGAAGCCGTCAAAGGACTGCCCCTGAACCTCCATGGCGCCAAGATCCTGGGCGGCCTTGCGACGCAGATCCTCGTACTGTGCCCCCTGCAGCACACCAAAAAGCGCCTGATACGGGCGGTGGCTGCGTTCAGCGGTCAGCTCCCGATGGGCCACCAGGCAGCGCTGCGCCCACAGGCGTGTGCGCTCCAAAGACTCCACCTGGTACTCGCGGGTGTTGAACAGCGTAGTCAACTCGTCGAAGGCGAAGATGATGTCCGCCCCGATCTCATGCTGCAGCTTCATGGAGATCTCAGGGGAGAAGCGGTGGATGGTCCCATCAATATGGGATTTGAAGGTCACGCCGTCGTCATCCACAAACGCGCGGCGCTCATGCTCAGGGGCCACGGCGTCGTCGTTAGCTACCCGCGAGGAGTCCATGGAGATGGTCTTCTTGAACCCCGAGCCCAAGCTCATGACCTGGAATCCGCCGGAATCGGTGAAGGTGGGGCCCGGCCAGTTCATGAACTTCCCGAGCCCGCCGGCGGCGTCGAGGATATCGGTGCCCGGCTGCAGGTTCAGGTGATACGCGTTGGCCAGCACCGCCTGGGCGCCGAGTTCGCTCATCTCATCTGGACGCACGGCCTTGACCGTGGCCTTAGTGGCTACCGGAATGAAGGCCGGGGTCTGAATCTGACCATGCGGGGTGTCGATGGTGCCGGTACGTCCCAGTGCTCCTTCGATCCGGTCATGGACCTGATAGCCGAAGCTGTCCCGGTTCGCCTGGGGATGTGGGGGCGCGGATTCCGGGCTCGGGGCGAAGGGGTCGGCGGCTGGGGCAACAGGTGTATCGGGCACCCGTCGATTCTAGTCGGGCCGACCAAACCCGGATCCGCGCTGGTTTAGCGGACGTAGATGTTGCCGGGATCCTCCGCCAAGGACTGTGCAGCGTGGGGCACCGCGCGCCTCCTAGACTAGGCCGGTGCCTGACTTCACCTGGAACAACCTGCAGCGAACCGCCTACCGGCTCTGGCCGGGGGTGGCGCTTGCACTCATCATCGCCGCTGCCGCCCACCGGCTGATCGCAGAATGGGTTCCGGTCTCCAGTCTGCTGGTAGCCATAATCCTGGGTATCGCTCTGCGCACGCTGGGGTGGGTCCCGGACTGGGCAGAGACCGGGCTGAAATGGTCCGCGAAGTTCCCGCTGCGGCTGGGCATTGTGCTGTTGGGGCTGCAACTGGCGGTAGGGGATGTGCTTGGGCTCGGGGCCGAGGTCATCGTCATTGTGCTGGTCACCGTGGTGGTGACCTTCTTCGGGATGCGCCTACTTGGTCCCTTGATGAGGGCAGATAAGACGACGACGGCGCTGCTGGCCACCGGTACTTCCATCTGCGGCGCATCGGCAGTGGCTGCGGCCGCTTCAGTACTGGACCGTGGCGATGGACGCGATGCTCAGGGCCGGCACATTGAGTCGGCCACCGCCACCGCACTGGCTGTGGTGACTCTCTACGGCACCGTGGCCATGCTGGTCCTGCCGGTCCTGGTTCCGATGCTGAGTTTGGGTGAGCGTGAAGCCGGCGTGTGGATCGGGGCCAGTGTTCACGAGGTGGGGCAGGTGGTGGCCGCGGGTGGCCTAGTAGGCGCCACTGCACTATCGGTGGCCACCATGGTCAAGCTAGCCCGAGTCCTGCTGTTGGCACCGGCAGTGGTGACGCTGCGGCTGGGGGAATCCCGCGGGCAGGCGAAGGGCCAACAGGGCCTCGCGGGTGGAAAGCGACCACCGCTTTTGCCATGGTTCGTGGTCGGCTTTCTGGCCGCAGTAGCACTGAACTCGCTCTGGCCTCCTGAACCAGGAGCCGCAGACTTTATTGCCCAGGTGACCACCATGTTGCTGACCGTGGCGATGGTGGGAATCGGTGCGGCGGTGAACCTCAAAGACCTCCGACGCACAGGCGGCCCGGCACTGGCACTGGGCGCGGCAGGTTCCCTCATTGCTGGCGGAGTTGCGCTCTTGGGAGTGTGGCTGCTGCTGTAGGGGAGGAGCGCCGACCGCGAGACCTCGACACCTGCCCTCGACACTGGTTCGAATCTATGTTCGAATAGGTGCATGCGATGGCAGGGCCAGAAGATTGCTGACGACGACGGCGCGGCACTTCTTCCTATGAAGGGCTTGGTCCGCAGTGTGCGCACTCCGGACTTTGAGGGCGTGACCTTCCATGAGGTTGCCGCAAAGAGTGCGCTGAACCGGGTTCCGGAGCAGTCGAATATGCCGTTCCGTTGGACCGTGAATCCCACTCGCGGATGTCTCCACCGCTGTGTCTATTGCCTGAGTCCCGAAACGCTAGTCCTCATGGCTGATGGGCGGCATAAACCTATTGCAGAGATAAAAGTGGGCGATCGAATAGTAGGTACAGAGCTCAGAGGGCGCTACCGCTACTTTGTTGCCACAGATGTCAGTGCTGCCTGGCGCACGAGGAAACGTGCACAGCGCATTACCCTCGCGGATGGTACGGAGCTGGTCGCGAGCCGAGATCACCGGTTTCTGACTGAACGCGGATGGAAGTTTGTTGCACAAGAGCCTGCCGTAGCGAGCCAACGACCGCATTTGACGGTCAACAATAAACTAATGGGTTTTGGTCTGGGCGGTGCCCTAGCTGGTTATATGCCGCCACAGCAGAGTCTCGAGTATCGACGCGGCTACTTGGGTGGCATGATCCGGGGTGACGGAATGCTCGTCGATCGAACATACACACGGAAAAGCACGGGAAAGCCCTACAGGGTGACGATTTTCCGGCTCGCTTTGGCCGACTCAGAAGCGCTGATACGCAGTCACGAGTTCCTTGCCGCCGAGGGGGTTTCCACTACCTTCCGGCCATTCACGACGCAAACTGAAAAGCGTGCGGCTATGACAGGTATTTTCACCGCGACACGGGACGGTTATCAGCGTATTAAAGAAGTGATTCGTTGGCCAGAAACACTGAGTGAGGACTGGTGCAAGGGGTTCCTATCAGGCATATTCGATGCCGAAGGATCATTGTCGGGGAGCGCGCTAAGGGTCTCGAACAAGGATGATGAAATCCTGTGGCACCTAGAGAGTGCATTAGGTGTCTTGGGGATTCCATTCATTCGGGAACCTGTTGCTCCGAATGGAGTGACGACGATCCGAATCACCGGGGGCAGGGCCTCGTACCGCCGCTTCTTTCAGCTAACGGATCCTGCCATAACGAGGAAGTTGACCCTCCTGGGGAAAGCCGTGAAGACATTCTCAGACCTCCGGGTCCAGAGTGTGGAGGACCTTGGGTCTGACCAGGACATGGTGGACATCACAACTGGAACTGGGGACTTCATTGCCAACGGGGTGATCAGCCACAATTGCTTCGCGCGCAAGACTCACGAGTATCTGGATCTGGACTCTGGCAAAGACTTCGATACGCAGATCGTGGTGAAGACCAATATTGCCGAGGTGCTGCGTGCTGAGGTGAATAAGCCTTCCTGGAAGCGTGAGCACGTGGCGTTGGGAACCAATACCGATCCCTATCAGCGCGCTGAAGGGCGCTATCAGCTCATGCCTGGGATTATTCGGGCCTTAGCTGAATCCGGGACACCGTTCTCTATTCTCACCAAAGGCCCGCTGCTTAAGCGGGACCTGCCTCTCCTTGTTGAAGCGGCCCAGCACGTGCCGGTATCGGTGGCAGTTTCCTTGGCCATGACCGATCCGCAGTTGCAGCAAAAGGTGGAACCTGGGACTCCTGACCCACGCGCCCGGCTGAACCTGATTAAAGCAATCACCGACGCTGGCCTGGAGTGCAACGTATTGGCCATGCCGATCTTGCCGTGGCTTACGGACTCCACGGCCGCTCTCGACCAGTTGCACTCATCCTTAGCGGAGGTCGGAGCCAACTGGGTCAGCACTGGTGCCCTGCATCTGCGGCCCGGTGCCCGCGAGTGGTTCATGCAATGGCTTGCCGCAGAGTATCCGGAGCTTGTGCCTAAATATCGCCGTATCTATCGCAGTGCCAAAGGCGGGTTCAGCACATATGTCTCTAGTGAGTACCGGCAATGGTTGGGAAAGCGGGCTGCCGAGGCCCGCCGTCGTCACGGTTTTGAGCGGCACTCCGATGTCACCTGGCGGGAGCGGGTCTCGCCGGAGAAGCCGCTGGACTCTCCTGCCTGGGATGCTTCCCAGTCTGAACTCCCAGGACTGGAGCTCACGCCCACGGGCCAGCCCGCGCTGTTCTGACTAGCCTTTAAGACCGCCGGTTGCCGGTGTCCTTCCTCGATGTTGACGGTGCTGACCTTCGGCGAGGGCTGGACGTTACTCAAGCGGACCTCTATCTCTTGGGTGACGGTTCAATCGCGCCCATACTTCACCGAGGCTCGGTCCACCCGGAGGGCGTCCCTGTCGAAATTCTGCGAAAAGGGCCACCCGCTGTTCCGGTGTTGCCCCAACGGCGTCCATGAACAACTCAAGGTTGACTTCCGAGTGCTCGAAAAGTGGGGCTGCCATTTTGAGTTCAACGGAGGCGTTGGGGTCCTTACCCGCCATGACTCGCAAGCTCGGGTGTCTTTCAGCGAGAAGATCGAGTGCTGCGGAGGTGCTAGAGCCAAATATCAGCATCTGTGCAACGTCCGCTTCAGGGAAACAAGCTACCGCTTCAGCGTGCCTCGACGACAAGTCAGGCTGCATGGCCAGCGTGCCTCTCTCGCGCCTGTCCCCTGCAACTATGATCCGTTCGCGCTCATCTGCTGAGACATGGGGCACTCCGCCTAAAAAGCTAGAGCTGTGGCCGTCAAGGTGCACGTTCTTCTCCTCATCGCATCGCGCGCTCAGTCTAGAGATGCTCGTCACGCATGGGAAGATGGCGCCGCCTAAGGAGGGCTCTCCTGCCGTGGGGCACAGTGACCTCACCTTTCGTGACCAGCCTTCACGGCGGCCGGTTGCCGGTGTCCTTTTACGCTCCCGAAACAAAGACGTGATTGTATGCAATCAGGCTTCGATGTGACGCGCTTCATGAAAGGACACCGGATCTATGACATTCACCCACGCAGAGGACTTCACCACCAGGCCCACCTTGGAAGGGCATTTCGGGATGTCTGCCTCCACCCACTGGCTTGCCACCGCCTCTGCCCAGGCAGTGCTGGAACGCGGGGGCAATGCTTTTGACGCCGCCGTCGCCGGAGCGTTTGTGCTGCACGTGGTGGAGCCTCATCTCAATGGACCCGGCGGGGATATGACCGGACTTTTTGTCACCGCGGAGGATCCTTCCCACCCCACAGTTCTGATGGGTCAGGGGCCCGCCCCGGCAGCGGCAACTCTGGAGCACTACACAGGCCTTGGCCTTGACCGGGTGCCCGGAGCCGGCGCCCTGGCAGCGGCGGTGCCGGCCGCCGTCGACGCCTGGCTTCTACTGCTGCGCGATCACGGCACATGGGATCTCGCCGATGTCCTGGCATTCGCTATCGACTACGCCGAAAACGGTCACCCGGTGGTTCCGCGTGTGCCGGCAACCATCCGCACCGTCAAGGAACTCTTCGAGACGCACTGGCCGACCTCGGCCCAGCACTGGATGCCAGACGGGGAGATCCCGAAGCCAGGTCAGATCATCACCAACCGCCCCTACGCCCAGGTCCTGCGGGAGCTCATCGAGGCAGGAAGTGACACTTCCAGCAGAGAGGAGCGGATCGATGCGGCACGTCAGCAGTGGAAGACCGGCAAGGTCGCCCGAGTGGCCGCAGATTTCGTCACTACATCCCACCGCCACTCCGACGGCGGCGATTACGCCGGTGTGATCACCGCCGAGGACTTCGCCAGCTTCTCAGCCGGTTATGAAGACGCCGTCAGCATTGAGTTCCGCGGTTACACGATCGCCAAAATCGGACCGTGGGGACAGGGACCTGTCCTGCTGCAGACCCTGAAAATCCTCGACGGCTTCGAGGACCACCGGTTGGATCCCGGCACTGAGTTGGGCGCACACACCATCTTGGAGGCGCTGAAGCTGGCAATGGCTGACCGGGATACCTACTATGCCGATGGCCAGGTCCCCCTGGAGACACTGCTCAGCGATGACTACGCGGCACAGCGTCGTCAACTCATCAGCGAAGAGGCCTCCCTGGAGTTCCGGCCAGGGGACATTCCCGGCATGAAGAAGGTCCTGCCGCTGTTGGAGGAAGCCGACGGCGGAAGCGGCAGCGCATTCGGTGGGGGAGAGCCCACAGTCAGCCGCGATGGTGAGACCAAGGGCGATACCTGCCATATCGACGTCGTGGACCGCTGGGGCAACATGATTTCAGCGACCCCCTCTGGAGGGTGGCTGCAGTCCTCACCTACGATCCCTGAGCTGGGTTTCCCGCTGGGTACCCGACTGCAGATGAACTGGCTGGATCCGGAGTCGCCCAGTGCGCTGCAGCCTGGCCGGCGTCCGCGCACCACGCTGACCCCTACGCTGGTGTTTAAAGACGGCCAGCCAGTGATGGCCCTGGGCACTCCCGGTGGAGACCAACAGGACCAGTGGCAGCTGCTTTTCCTGCTGCGCTATTTGGTGGGCGGGCACACTCCGCAGCAGGCCATTGATGCTCCGGCGCTGCATACCACCGCCTTGCCGTCTTCCTTCTGGCCGCGCCAGTGGACTCCCGGGGGCGCCGTCGTTGAGGACCGGTTGGGAGAGGAGGTCATCTCCGGGCTGGAGCACCGCGGGCACCGCATCACTCATGCAGGCGACTGGACGCTGGGCCGGCTCTCCTGCGTGACCCGTGACCCGGCTACTGGGCGGCTGCAGGCCGCCGCGAACCCGCGTCAGGCGCAGGGCTACGCAGCAGGACGATGACTCGCGATTCTCGTTCCGGGACTGTGACCAAACAGATCCGGGGAGACATCATCAACGGAGAACTCCCCGCCGGCTCGCGACTGACAGAAGCACTGCTGGCTGAGCGCTACCAGGTCTCGCGGATCCCGGTTCGGGAATCATTGCGGGCCCTGGCAGCCGAGGGGCTGGTGGAGATTCGCCCCTATGCGGGGGCGAGGGTGGCTGCAGTCCCTGATGATGATGCGGCCGATCTCTTCGCGATTCGCATCGAGCTAGAAGGTGCGACGGCGCGGCGGGCAGCTGAGCGTTCCCGGAATATTGCGAGCGCCGGGGGAGGGGGCGCTGGATTCCAGCAGCTGCGCGATCAGCTGGGCCAGGTGCTGATTGCTGGCGATGCGGCAGTCTCCAGTGGTGACTTCAGGGAGCTGGCTGCACTGAATATGCGTTTCCATCAGCTGGTGGCTGAGCTCAGCGGCAGCGCGACGCTGGCGTCACTGCAGGAGCAGATCTCTGGCCGCATCGAATGGCTGTATTCAGTGAATCTCACTCAGCGCGGCGGCCAGGCGTGGGCGGAACACCACCAGATTCTCTCGGCCATCGATGCAGGGGATCCACTGCGTGCGGTGGAGCTGATGAGCGGGCATGTGCGGAAGTCCAAGGAGTCATACTTTAAGCACATTGCAGCGAAGCAAGCTGCTTCCTCGGCAGAGGTGAGAGACTGAATCCATGAGCGTTATCAAGATCAATGCCATCACCGTCCCGGAGGGTTCAGGCGATGAACTCGGTAAGCGCTTCGCCGCCCGTCATGACTCGATGAACGGCACCCCCGGGTTCCTGGGATATGAGCTGCTGCAGCCCACAGATGGTCGCAACACCTGGCTGGTCATCACCCGCTGGGAATCGGAGGATGACTTCGAGAACTGGCGCAACTCTCAGCAATTCCAGAAGTCCCACGGAAACACCGACGACGACGCCGAACCTCGTCAGAAGCCTGTGGGCATGTCTGCTGAACTATGGAGCTACACGGTCTCGGTCACTGGCTGACATCGTGTCCAACTAGGTTCCAGCCACCGGTGCTGGTAACCTATATCGGTCAGCTCACGGGCTGACCCCCGCCTCCGTAGCTCAGGGGATAGAGCGTTGGTTTCCGGTACCAAAGGCCGCAGGTTCGAATCCTGCCGGGGGCACTCTGCGAAAAAGCCCTGCATCTCGTTGTTTGGAGATGTGGGGCTTTTTCTTTGCTTCGATTCGTCTCACACAGGTCCAATGCCGGGTCTTTAGTTCGCTGGGCCCCAAAAGTGGCGGCAACGGCCGGACCCTAGCAACGGCTCGTTATGTGATCGTGATTATCTCCGAAACGCCAGAGTGACTGATCTCTCGACAAGCGGCATAAATCCCCGAGAATTCAAGGATCGAAGAGGATGGCCGCCGCAGTTGCCACCTTCTCGGTGGTCCCTCTCGTTATCCGGATGTTACATACGTTATGAAGTTGTTATATAGTCCTCTGTGTCTTCGGACGGCCCTCGTGTCGATCCGCTGCTTGGTCTCGCCCCACCGGGGAGGCGAAGCATCTAACTACCGCAAATAGACAGAGGACTTTGAAATGACCAGCAACACCAACAGCCGCTCCGGCGGACAGCAGCGTCGCACTGCACGTCTGAGCCGCGCGACTCTCACCGGCCGGGCCACTGTAGTCGCACTGGCAGCAACAGGACTCGTAGCCAGTGGCGGAGTCGCCGCCAACGCCGAGACTCCTGCAGAGGCAGGACGTGCGGCCACCACCATTGACCTCGGTGCTGCGTTGCAGGCCGAGCCCGCATCTGCGAACTCTGCAGTGACCGTCGCCGCGGGCGCTGACATCCCCCTGAGCTTTGACCGCCCCATGGTCAAGAGCACACCCGCTCCGGAACCAGCACCGCAGCCCGAACCGGTCGAAGAGACCGTAGCCGCTGAGGCACCAGCTGAGCCCCAGGGCACTGTCCAGCCTGCCCAGGAGCCCCAGGCCACTCCGCAGTCTCAGCCTGCACAGGCCACCGCGCCTACCGAATCCGCGCCTCAGCAGACGGCGCCCGCTGAGTCCGCCCCGCAGCAGTCAGCCTCCGCTGACACCAGCAGCGGAACAACCGTGGCCTCCTCCAGCGCCGCCCCAGCTCCAGCCACCAACGGCAACGGCCTAGTCCAGGCTGCCTATGCAGGTATCGGTTCACCCTACGTCTGGGGTGGCACCTCCACTGCTGGTTTCGACTGCTCCGGCTTCGTCAATTGGGTCTACAACCAGGCTGGCCGCGGTGGACTTCCCCGGACCACCTATGCAATGGAAGCTTCGCTGCAGCATGTCTCCAGCCCGCAACCCGGTGACATTGTGCTGGCCAACGGTTCCTCCCACGCCGCAATCTACGTCGGCAACGGCCAGGTCATCTCCGCAACGCCATCCGGCGGTGTGCGTCTGCACGGCATGCACGAGGGCTGGCACCGGGTCAACGCCATCGTCCGCGGCTGACCCAGTGGTTGATTTCCTAGGGTTTCGTCAGCAACTGTGAGTTTTGACCTCTAGCCTGAGGTGATGAACTCAGCCCAAGGCGATGAATCCGACGATGCCGCTCCGGGAAGCCGCAACTCCCAGAGAGCAGCTAGTGCTTCCCAAGCAGTGAAAGAGCTCGGGGAAACCGCGACCGGAAGAGCCTCCGGGGAACGGGCCACCGAGATTGAGGAGCGTTGGGAGAACCGGCTGGCCTGGCCGGTGCTGATCGCCGCGATCGTCTCGGTGCCAGCGGTGTTCCTGACCCTGCTGGATGAGCCCTTCGAGATGATCGGTCATATAGGACTGTGGCTAGCCACAGTCGTGCTCGTGGTAGAGACCGTGGTGCTCTTTCTGGTCTCTCCGAAGAAGATCGAATGGGTCCAGCGCAACTGGTGGCTGATTGGACTCACTGTAGTCGCGACCCTCGCCGTGATCTTCAGCGTCGGCCCCATGCAGCTCTTCCGTTTGCTGCGCAGCGTAGGCGCCCTGCGCGTGATGCGAGCCAAGCAGGTAGCCAAAGCAGGGGAGTCACTGGGGAAGAAGGGTAGATCCCAGTGGCGTCAGCACCTCGGTAAAGTGCTGGCCACCTTGGTGGTCGGTGCCTTCGTCGTGATCGCGCTGATCGACCCGGAGTCTGAGGCTCGCATGTTCCTTGAGAATCTGGTGGGCGAGGAGTGGGCGATCGCGGCGGCCTTCGCCGCAGGCATCGTCACCATGGGCGCCATGTACCTCCTAGTGCGCGAGCCGCGGGACCAGAACGACCGCGACAGCACTGCCAAGGAATAGCGTATTAATGAAGGCCCGGAGACATCCGCAGTCTCCGGGCCTTCATTATGTTGGAATTCAGTACGCTACAGCGAAGCGTGTCCTCCGGTGCCGGGGCTTCTCAATCTCATCTACCACCGCAATAGCAAGGTCCTCGGCCGAGAGATCCGAGTTGCCGTCCTCGTCATTGAGCAGAACATCGCCGCCTAGCCGGTAATTGCCCTTGCGCTCACCGGGGTTATAGGCGCCGAAACCAGCGGCAGGGCTGACGTAGAACCAGTCCAGGGAGTCATCGCTGCCCTGCAGCTTCTCCCATACGCTGATCAGCTCAAAGGCCTCGGGCTTGAACTCTTCGGGGAAGCCGTCAGTATCGACCAGACGTGGACCATCTTCGGCGACTTTCAGGGAGCCGGCGCCGCCAATCACGCCGACGCGGATGCCGGTCTCCAAGGCGATAGGAATGAGGGTCTGGGCGACCTCAAGCACTTTGCCCTCCATATCGCCCCGCGGCGCCAGGGCCAGAATCAGCACGTCGGTCTGCTGCGCAAGCTCTTTAAGGAAGGTTCCGTCGGTAGCATCGCCACTGACATAGCGCGGCCCCTCAGCCTGTTGCTCGGTAGCCCGTCGTGCCACAGCGGTGACCTCATGTCCGCGTGCTGCAGCCTCCTGCGCAATGGCTGCGCCAGCATAGCCGGTGCCACCTAGAACTGTGATTCGTGTCATCGAAGCGCTCCTTGCCGTTGTTGTCCGCAAATGGGGTCAGTGCAAGAACAACGACGGCGCCCCCACACTTCCCGGCGCCCCCACACTTCCCACAGGTGCGCCCCTGGCTGGAGGCTGACGTGCTTAGGATGGGTTATGCCCGAGCTTCCTGAGGTGCACGCCCTAGCTGCTGACCTGAGCTCCCGACTGGGAGGCCGCCACGTTGAGCGCCTGGACCTGCTGTCTTTCACCGCGTTGAAGACCTTTGATCCGCCTGCTTCGGCACTGAATGGACTTCAGGTGCAGGCAGTGACCAGGCATGGTAAGTTCCTAGATTTTGTGATCGGCGAGTTGCATCTGGTGGTTCATTTGGCCTTGGCCGGGTGGATCAGATGGCGCGAGGATGCTCCGCCGTCGGCACGTCCACGAAAGAGCGCCATCGCTGCGCGCCTGGTGCTGGAGGATGGTTCGGGTGTGGATTTCACGGAGGCCGGAACCAAGAAATCCTTAGCCCTGTATCTGGTCAAGGACCCAGCAGAAGTTCCCGGCATAGCACAGCTGGGTCCGGATGCCCTCGCAGTGAATCAGGAGGAATTCGCGCAACTGCTCGCTGGCCAGGGCAAGGCGCGGATCAAAACAGTACTGCGCAAGCAGTCGGTACTCGCCGGGATTGGCAATGCCTACTCAGATGAAATCCTCCATGCTGCGCGGATGTCGCCGTTTCACCCCGCGGACATGAACGACGACGACGCCGCCCGGCTCTATGCTGCGATGCGCCAGGTGCTTCTTGGGGCAATAGACCGCACCGAAGGGCACCCGGCCAGTGAGCTGAAGAAGGAGAAGAAATCAGCTTTGTCAGTTCACGGCCGATTCGGTGAATCCTGTCCGGTCTGCGCTGACAGTGTTCAGCAAGTCGTCTATGCAGATTCCAGCTTCCAGTACTGCCCTACCTGCCAGACAGGGGGCAAGAAGCTCTCAGACCGCGGCATGGACAGACTGCTGAAATAGTCAGCCACGAGCCGAGCTGCCCGGCAGATCAGTCCAGGCAGAACTCGTTGCCCTCGGGATCTGTCATCACAATGAAACCGTTGCTCATCGGCGGGGCGGGCTCATGGCGTTCCCCACGCTGAGCGCCCAGAGCTACTAGCCGAGCACATTCTCGCTCAAGGACTGCCATCCGCTCTTCACCCTCAAGACCTGGCGCGGCCCGCACATCCAGGTGTACGCGGTTCTTGGCGCTCTTAGCCTCCGGGACCTGCTGAAAGAAAATCCGTGGGCCAACGCCGTCGGGATCCTCGAGGGCTGAGGCACTGTTGCGCTGCTCCTCTGGCACCCCGGCTTGGTCCAGGAAGGTGTCCCAGGCTGCTTGACCGTCCTCGCCCGGTGCCAGTTCTACCCCAGGTGGTGCCGGGTGTACGTAGCCGAGAACCTCTGCCCAGAATGAGGAGAGCGCTGCGGGGTCCTTGGCATCAAATGTGATCTGAATGGTGCTGCTCATGGTCTTCGCTTTCTTTCGGACGGTGGGGAATGGGACTGATCACCACTGGTGTGGCTGCTGCAGGAGCTTCAAGATTGCAGCCTCGCGCAGATTCTCGGCCCTGCGAGCTCTGACGTGGGTGCGGGGGCGGCAGTCTTGCACTTCTTCCCGGGCCGTTCGTCGCCGAGCCTGGTGTTCTGCCCAGCCCGTCAGGGCCTGACCCAGTCCCAGTATGAGTCGTTCATGCGGTGAATAGTGAGGAAGGACTGACATTGCTCTGCTCCTCTCTCTTAAGAGTTCTTCGGTAGATCACACTGTTCCAGTGATACCGGACAGATCGTGTCCGTAATGCGTGGGAGACTGTGAGCATGTCTTCGGAGGCGACGGTCGAGCGTGTTCTGCGCTTGTTATCCCTGTTGCAGCGGCGCCCGGTATGGACCGCTGGGGAACTGGCCGAGGAGTGTGGCATCACGGATCGGTCAGTCCGCCGAGACATTGAGCGCCTGCGTACCCTGGGCTACCCGGTGCAGGCTACCGCCGGGGTAGGCGGGGGATACCGGCTGGGAGCTGGGCGCGAACTGCCGCCCTTGCTGCTGGATGATGATGAAGCGACAGCCACTGCTGTTTCCCTCAGGATGGCAGCCGGGGGAACCGTGGCAGGGATCGGCGATGCTGCCCTGCGAGCCTTGGCCAAGATTGATCAGGTCATGCCTCCGCGCCTGCGTGGCAAAGTGCAGGCGCTTCACGACGCCACTGAGACGCTGGCGGGCACTGGTGAGGTCGACGTCGACATGTTGACTACCCTGGCGCAGGCTTGTCGGGAGCAGGTGCAAGTGCGGTTCGAGTACAGGTCTCATGACGGCCCTGCGCTGCAGCGAAGAGCGGAACCGCTGCGCATGGTGGCAGCGGGGCCGCGCTGGTACTTGATGGCTTATGACTTGCAGCGTGCGGACTGGCGGACTTTCCGACTGGACAGAATGCGGTCAGTGGAGACCACCACTTTCAGGTTCAGGCAGCGTGACCATCCGGACCCTGGTGAATACGTCCATAGCTCAGTGACCGCTTCGCCCTATCAGTATGTTGCTCGCGTTCGCTTGCATGCACCGGCTGAAGAGGTGCTGCGTAGGGTGCCGCCTCAGGTGGCGCGCATTGAAGCGGACGACGCCGAAGGGTGGTCCCTGTTCATCGCCGGGGCGCACGATCTGGAGTGGCTAGCCCTCTACCTCGCATCCCTGAACGTGGAGGTGGAGATCGTGGAGCCCGAGGAGCTTCGCGACGTCGTAGCGCGTTTGGCCAACAGTCTGAGCAGTATGGCCTCCGGTGCCCCGAATGCGGCGCCTGATTAGAGTACCGACGCGTGCCGGCCTAAGCTCGAGCCCTATCCGCATCGGCTCGTACTGGGTTGGGCCGGCGCCGGGACCGATCAGCCGCTGATGAACCTTTGGCGCAGATCTTCTGGCAGTCGATCGATAGCTAGGCGAAGAGCTGGACGCGGGATCCGCCGGTGATGACGGTCGAGGAAATCCACCAAGCGCTCTTGGTCAACTAGGCCGATTTCACGCAGGGCAGTCCCTACTGGCCTGGTCACTAACTCGGACTCGTCGTCGAGCAGCATCTCCACCAGGGTCTCAGGGTCGTGAAGATCTCCTGACCGGATGATCCAGAAGGCGGCGGTGATGGCTGTCCGGCGCTCCAAGGCTGTTTCGGAGCGGGCGAGGTCGAAGAGCGGCTCCCGGGACTTATCGAGAAGGTACCAGCCCACTACCCGAGGTGCAGCTCGATCCACCAGATCCCAGGCAGTGAGCAGATGGTGGTGGCTGAGGTAGGTCTCGTACAGTGCCCGGCGGTCATAGTCGTGGAGACCGCGGCGTCGTGCTTTGAAATCCAGGATGGCCACACCGACCATGCGCATTTCATACCACCGGCTGGTCAGTAGGGCAGAAACCTCCGGCAGTGGGAGATCCACCCAGGCCTTGGCGGTGTCAAAGACATCCTTCATTCGCACCCCGAGGGGTTCCATGCCGCTCTCTGCAGGCAACCGGCGGAGGATCTTCTCCCGTTCGGTCTGATTGTTGAGGCCCTCCAGTGTTGCGCACACGGCATCGACTCCGAGAACGGTCATCGCAGAGTTCGGCCTTCCATAAAATCAAGGCCTGCAGCCGCTAGCGCGGGTTCCAGAATGCGGATGGCCTTGGGTCCGACCCCGTGAATGGACAGGAGCTCCTTGCGAGTGTGCTGGGCGACCTCGGCGAGGCTGCTGATTCCCGCATGGTGCAGCTCGCGTACTGCAGTTTTGCCCATCTCGTTGGGTAGGTCTCCCACGGGCCGAACATCAGGGGTGTCAGCCATGACTGATCTCTTTCGTGTCGGGGTGGTTCAGGCATCAAGAGGATCGGCGATGATCTGCCAGGCATGACCATCGGGGTCGGTGGCTACGCCGGTGAACCCCCATTCCTGCTGCTCCGTCTCGGCCAGTATTTTTCCACCGTTTGCACGCATACGCTCCAGAGTGCCGCTGACTTCTTCGGCGGAGGTGACCTGAAGGCTCAACAGCACCTCGCTGAGCCCTGCGGGCGCAACATCTCCCTTACCGAGGACCCAGCTGAAGCCGCCGGCTGGAATCAGCATGAGAGAGGTGCGTTCGTCGAGGCTGAATTGCAGGGGCTCGGGTACTCCGTCCGCAGCCGGCTCGCCAAGGGGTTTGAGGCCGAGCGTCACCTGATAGAAGTCATAGCTTCGCTTCCGGTCTTCGATAGGCAGTGCAATGGTGACTGATCGCCTGATCATGAGCTCAACACCTCGGACTCCAGGCGGGCGTAGCTGGTTTCCATACCCCCTGTCATGCCGGTGGCAAGAATGGAGTCGCGCATGTCGGCATCGGCGTAGGTGATCACCAGCGTCAGCAGAGTTCCATCTTCCAATGGTGTCAGCGTCTGCTCATTCAGCGTGGCAGGACCAGGGAAACCCTCCATCGATTCGGTGGTCACCTCGCGGTAGGGAGGGGCGGATTCTTTGAGCTCCCCGGTCAGGGCGAAGGGCTCACCGTCGACCCCGGGCTCGGGAGTCCATGCATAGCGGTAGGTATCACCGACGGCGTGGGCCACCGTCACCTCGCTCATTACCCAACCGTCAGGCCCCAGCAGCCAACGTTTCAGCAGTTCTGGATCATGGTGAGCCTGCCAGACCTGCTCTACGCTGCCGCGGATGATGCGGGTGAATCGTGCCTGCGTCTGGCCGAGTAGCTGAGTGTCCACACCGTGACCGGCGGCGAAGCTGCGCAGATCCGTCACGACGTCGTCGATCTGAGCCATGGCGGCGCGAGTGCCTTCCTCCATGCCCATGTTCAGCAGCTGCTGCAGTTCGTCTGCAGAGTTGAAGTAGGTGGTGGTGGTCAGCCGGGAGCCGTCACCTGCGGCTTCGAAAAGAAACTCCATGCGCATAGAGGGCATCTCTTCGTTGGCTTGGCCGTCCTCAGCTGCGAACCCGTCGCGGACTTCAAAGCTGTGCCCTTCTTCTACGGTGAGGAACTCCCAGTAGCCAGCTGAGCGGTCGCCGTCGGGACCGGTCATGTAGTACTCACTGCGACCTCCGGGGTAGAGATCGTGCCGAGTAAAGGTCGCTGGATACTCCGGCGGGCCCCAGAATTTCTCGATCTGCCGCGGGTCGGCGTAGGCGTCCCAGAGCCGACGCACTGGGACGGGGAACTCGGCCACGATAGTCATGGTCAGGCTATCTAAGTCTTTGCTGATGGAAGTGAGTGGCATGGCTAGATCCTTCAGGTCAGGGGAGCGTCAGTCCCCAGCTAATAAGGTGTCGAGTTGATCGATGCGTCCCCGCCAGATGCGCTCGTAGGCGTCCAGGAGGGACTGAGCTCGGCGGAGTGTCTCCGGATTGCCGCTGATCCGCCGTTCGCGTCCGCTGCGTTGTTTAGTGACCAGCCCTGCTGTTTCCAGGACTGTAATGTGCTTCTGCACGGCCGCGAAGGACATGTCATAGCGGTGGGCCAGGTCAGAGATGGAGGCTTCCTCGGTGAGGGTGCGGCGAATGATGTCACGGCGTGTGGCATCGGCCAGTGCCCGGAAGATCCGGTCCACTTCGTCGTCACTGAGAGCAGGCTGCTGAACTTTATGTGAAACCATTTGGTTGAACGTTAAGCGATGGCTGCAGGAGCGTCAAGACCTATCGGCCCGAAAATTCTTCGCCGGGACTGTCGATCTTCCCGCGTGCGGATCGTCAGGATAGTGTCGGGCTGATCGGCTCGGCGTCTGGCACCCGGAGTACACCTAGATGCGCTCCGGGATGAGATAGGGAGAGATGATGAAGTACGCATTGTTGCTGATGGGCCGCGTGGATGACCCGAACTGCGGCGAAGATGGAGGGGCAGACCCCCAGGAGTTCTTTGCATACGATCAGGAGATCACTTCCGCTGGCGTGGTGGTGTCCTCCTTCGCGCTGGAGGATCCGGAGCACGCGGTGAAGGTGGAAACCAACTCCACCGGAGACCTTGTGGTCTCCAGCGGACCCTTCGCTGAGGTCCAGGAGTTCGTGGGAGGCACCTACATCATCGAGGTGGACGACATCGATGAAGCGGTGGCCTGGGCGAAGAAGAGCCCAGGGGCCAAGCCCGGAGGGCATGTAGAGGTCCGCCCTGTAGCGCCCTACTGAGCGGTCGCTTCTTGACTGAGACATCTCAGGACACGGTGCGCAGCGCACTGGAGTCCATCAGCGTCGAAGGTCGGAGCCGAATCCTGGCAAGCCTGGCCCGACGCTTTTCGGACCTGGACCTGGCTGAGGAGATGCTCCAAGAGGCTATGGTCCAGGCGCTGCGCACCTGGGGCCGCGATGGTGTTCCTGTGGTACCCGAAGCCTGGTTGACCACAGTGGCCGCCAGGCGCGGTATGGATATGCTCCGCCAGGATCAGGCTCGTGCTCGGATGATTCCGAGGCTAGGGGTGCTTCAGGAAAGAGAGCCGGCGGCCGCTACTGAACTGGACCCGGCGCAGGTGCTAGACGACGAACCTGCGGTCACCGATGAGCGCCTGGGACTGTTCTTCGCCTGCGCCCATCCGCTGCTGAAACCTGAGGAGCAGGTGGCTCTCACACTGCGGTTCCTCGCCGGGTTGAGCACCGCAGAGGTGGCACATGGCCTGTTGGTGCCGGTAGCGACCATGCAGCAGCGCATAGTCCGGGCCAAGCGCCGGATCAGATCACTCGGAATCTCCTTTGAGATCCCCACCCGGCAGATGCTGCCGGAGCGGCTGGGGGCAGTGCAGCGGGTGGTGTATCTGCTCTTTGCGGAGGGATTCGCTCGTTCAGCAGGTGGAAGCCATATCCAGGACGACCTCACGGAGGAGGCCGTTCGATTGGCCCGACTCCTGCGCGCGCTGATGCCAGGTTCCGCCGAGGCTACAGGGCTGCTGGGTCTTCTGCTGCTGACTCAGGCCCGGCGTCCGGCCAGAACTGACACCACCGGCCGGCCGGTGCCGCTGGCAGATCAGGACAGGTCACTGTGGGATCTGAAGCTGCTCTCCGAAGGTCTGGAGCTTGCTGAGCGAGCAGCACGCGCACCGGGTGCAGGCCGCTACGCCATCCAGGCGGCGATCGCGGCTGTTCACGCTGAAGCAGCGGATCTCAGTTCCACGGATTGGCCCCAGATCGTGGTGCTCTACCGAATGCTGGAGTCCTACGAGCCCACACCGGTAGTCTGGCTCGGGCGCGCGGTGGCGATTGGGCGGGCTCGGGGACTGGACGAAGGTCTCAGCAGTTGGAGGTGCTGGCAGCAGATCCAGCACTTCAGAGGTTCCGTGCCTATCACGTGGCCCGGGCTGTGACACTCCAGGAGCTCGGCGACGACGCCGCGGCGGCCTCAGCCTATGAACGAGCCCCGGAACTGGCCGGTAATGCGGCCGAGGATGAACTCCTCGTCGAGGCACTGGCGACAGTGCGGCCGAGCCGGTGATACCTGCTGGTTCGGCTTCCTGCGGCTAGTCCACTGCTCTCAGCAGGACTTCGGCAAGGTCTGCAGGGCGACTGAACTGTGGCCAGTGTCCGGTGGGCAGGTCGATGAAGCGCAGATCCGTGAGCCTTGGCAGTTCCGCAGTCGGTGCGAAGCCGCCGGCTGACCTTCGCTGAAGGCCTCGAACTCCGGTAGTGCTATCAGCCCCTCCGTGACGGGAAGGTCTTCTAGGACCGGGAGCCGCGCAGCGGGGACAGCGCTGCGATGAGTCCTGCGAGCGTAAATACACCCACGATGACGCTAAGAGTCCAGTAGTACCCAACCAGCCCCGCAAGAGCGCCGCCCAAGAGTGCACCCAGTACCGCCATGGTGCGGTTCGCTGCCCGCATTGTCGCGTGCATTCGCCCCAGGAGGTGGGCCGGTGTCGCGGCTTGGCAGTAGCCCATCTCATTGGGATCCTCGAATCCCATGCAGAATCCGTAGAGAGCTTGGGCCAGGCAGAGGATCGTTAATCCCCATACCTGATTGTCCGGTGCAAGCAGGACCAGCGCCCATGCTGCCGGATAAGTGAGCCGGGCGCCGATCACCGTGTTTCCCTCGCCGAACTTCCTTCCGAAGAACGGTGCGATAAGAGCCCCGCCTAAGGCCGCGAGCCCGGCAATAGCTAGGGTTGCACCGTAGAGCAGCGCAGGGAGATCCAGGTGGCGCAGCGCAAAGAGCGCGAATACTGTCACTGCCGCGCTGTTGGCGAGAAACCAGGTATGTGTAGACAGTGCAAGCGGGCGCAATGTCCGGTGGCGGTAGAGAAAGCGCATGCCGTCGCGAATATCAGTCCAAAGTCTCGGCTTCGCGGCACGAGCATCCTTCTGCGGTTCGGCGATGGGCACACATGCATAGACCAGCGCAGAGGCTAGGTAGGCCGCTGCTCCGCCTGCAATGCTCAGCGGAGCTCCGAGAAAACTCGTGGCGGCTCCGCCCAGGGGTGGGCCGGAGGTCTGTGCCACAGTCATGGCTTGACCGATTCTGGCGTTGGCGCTGACTAGCTGGTTGCGGCTCACGAGCCGTGGCAGGGTTGCTTGTTGGGCCGCTGCTGTGAATACGCCAAAAGTGCCTGCAATGAAGAGAGCGGCTCCAACTCCGGGCAAAGAGAGGTGGCCAAGCCACCACATGAGTGGAACGAGACCAAGCGCCATACCGGTACCTAAGGTGCTCCACACCAGTACCGGCTTTCTGCGCCAGCGGTCGATGAGTGCGCCCGCCACTAGGCCCACCAGTAGGTAGGGAAGAAACTGCGCGGCGCGGATGATGCCCACTTGTGCCTCGGAGGCCTCAAGCACATTGATGATCAGCGCGTCTACGGCAATGGTGGTGACTGACAGGCCAAAGAACGTCAGTGTTCCAGAAGACCAGAATCGAAGGAACCCGGGCTGACTCATAGGGCCCTGTGGGGCTGGTGTCGCAGGTTCCATCTCTGAAGACTACTTGTCCTCTCGCATGCGCAGGTTCACCACAGCCGAGGCCCGATCATGCGCTCGGCGATAGCGCTCTCGCGCTGCGCCTCGGCATGGTGGTGTCTTTCACGCAGATGGATTCGACGAGTGCGGACGGTGGCCCGATGCGTAGCGGCAGCCAGTGCGCGTGCCTGCGCCCAGCCAGTCAGGAGCACACCAATTCGGAACGCGATACGTTCGATCGGGGAGTGTGTCAGGATCGCGGAGCTCATGATGGGATCTTTCTTCTCGAAGGGTCAGCCTGTGCGGCTTACTGGGGGACTTAACCTAGCTTGCAGAGAAATCTCTGCATATGGCCACTATATGTTTGCAAAGGTTTCTTTGCAATACTTTCGGGGTGCTGGGTTGGAGATCAACTCCGCACGCGGTGTTGCTGTCCCTGGTCCGATCGCGTGCGCCAGCGGGGGACCGGCGGTCTCGCCGTAATTCGGCTGGCAAGGGTAGACGCACCCAGTAGGCGTTCATAGACTGACGGCGCCAGCCCTTGATGAGGCAGCCCAGTCAAGCGAATGCAATCAAGAGCGGAGTGACTATGAGCACCGTCGTCGAACATGTCCTGGCAGCCCCATCCCGGTACGTCCAAGGCCGGAACGTCATTCAGAAGCTGGGAAGCCATCTGAAGTCCTTGGGCTCCACACCTTTGCTGGTAGCCGACGATGTGGTCTGGGAGATCGTGGAGGACTCCCTGGCTAAGGGCTTTGAAGAATCGGACCTTCCTGTGACCCGTGTCGGCTTCGGCAAATTCGCTACGGCGGAGGCTGTGGACTCCCTCGTAGAGACTCTTCGCAACGGGGGTCACGATGTCATCGCCGGCATCGGCGGCGGTTCCACCATCGATGCGGTCAAAGCCGCAGGCCACCTCGCCGGCATCAGCTGGGCAAGTGTCCCCACGGCGGCATCCTCGGACGCACCCACCTCAGCGCTCGCGGTGATCTACACCGATGAAGGTGAGTTCGTGGAATACCGCTTCTTCCCCAAGAATCCGGACCTGGTGCTCATCGATACTGTCCTGGTGGCCAATGCCCCGGAGCGGTTCCTGGTCGGGGGCATCGGAGATGCGCTGGCCACCTGGGTGGAAGCACGCGCCGTTGCTAAGACCCGGGCCAAAACCATGGTGGGCGATGCCCCAACCTATACCGGCACCGCTCTTGCGGAACTGTCGTGGAAGATTCTGTGGGAGAACGCCCTGGATGCCCTGGATGCTGTGCGCTCCAGAACGGTTACTCCCGCCTTAGAGGCCGTGGTGGAGGCAAACACGCTGCTCTCCGGTCTCGGCTTCGAATCCGGGGGACTGGCCGCGGCCCACGCCATTCATAACGGCATGACAGCTGCCCCACAGACCCATGGCCTGACCCACGGTGAAAAGGTCAATATCGGCACACTGACCCAGCTGATCATGGAGGGTGCGCCATCGGCGGAGATCGAAGACTTCATAGTCTTCAGCACCAAGGTTGGACTCCCGAATAGCCTGGCCGAAATTGGCCTGACTCCAGAGGATCAGAAGGAGATTCGCGCTATCGCCGAAGCTGCCACGGTCGAAGGCGAGACCATCCACAATATGCCCTTCACGGTGACCCCGGAACTGGTTGCCGAGGCTATGACCGTGGCTGAGACCCTCTCCCGCCGCATCCGCGCAGAGCACGGCCTGCCCGAACCGCAGCTGTATCGGGCCCAGCACTAAGAAGCTGGCTGCTGAGGCCCTCGCGCCGGTGCAGCAGTCATTACGACGGCGACGTCGTCGTCGCCTGATGCTGGAGTGAGCTGAGGGCGGCGACGACCACCGGGCTGCTGGCTTGCGACGTCCGCACATGAGCCACAATTCTCCGCACCGGTGTCGGATCGCTCAGCTGCCGCACCACTAGGCCCTCTGGCATATCGAGCAGCGCCAGCGGAGGCAGCACAGTGATCCCCAGGCCGGCGCGAATCAGACTCAGTGCCGCGTGGTGGTCATCTAATCGTGCTGAGAAGACAGGGGAGTATCCGGCCGCCTGGCAGGCGCTGCGGATGATTCGACCCGTCGGGCTGTCGTGGATGTCATGGTCCACCCACATCTCCTGGCTCAACTGGCTCATGCTCACGCTGCCTTGACCGGCAAGGTCATGGTCTGCAGGGAGCACGGCATGCAGCTCCTCCAGCATCAGGACTTCACGGGTGTAACCCTCGAGGTGAGTCTCTACCTCTTCTGGAACTTCGTTTCGGATATCGATATCAGCTGGTCGCGGTCCCGGTGCTGCGTGCGGTTCGTTGAGACTGACCTCCACGGTCAGTTCACGTTCAACCCGCCGAGCCGCGGTGATGGCATCCGGCAGCCATTGCTGGGATGCCGAGGAGAAGCAGGCGATGGAGAGATGCGTGCTGCGCCCGTGCCGCAGGTCCTCGGCTAACCGTGCTAACCGGTCGAGCCCCGCTAGAGCCTCGGCGGCATGTTCTGCAAGGTGTTGAGCAGCCGACGTCGGACGTATGCCACGACCGTCACGCTCAAAGAGCACCAGATCGGTTTCCCGCGCGAGGGCAGAGAGATGCTGGCTGATTGTGGCAGGGGAGTAGTGCAGGTTCCGAGCCGCAGCCTGGATGGAACCAGCCGCTACTACCGCCTGCAGAACGCGGAGGCGTTGGGGATTCAGCACATCCTTCATTATTCGTTACTGGCGAATGATTCGCCATGTTTCATTGCTTGTGCCCACGTAGAGTGCGGGCCAGCATGGAACAGTGAGTCTCAGCACCTACTTCGCACTGGTCGGCGTCGCGGTCATCTTGGCCGTGACCCCCGGACCGGACACGATGCTCTCACTGCGCTATGCGCTGTCCTCCCGCCGTGCCGGGTTGGGTGCCGCCACCGGCTCCTCCCTGGCGGCCTTCGCCTGGGCGGCGCTAGCAGCCACCGGACTGGCGGCCCTTTTTGAGACTTCACCCCTGGCCTACGAGATCCTCAGTCTGGTGGGTGGCGCTTATTTGATTCTCCTGGGTGTCCGTGCGGTGTCCGTTGCACGGCTGCGCATGCGCGCAGTCTCCCTGGCGCGAACCCAGGAGAAGATGCTTGTAGGTGCCGGGGAATCTCAGGCGTCACCTGCTTCACTGACGAACGGAGATGTCGTTGACGTCCCTGCTGCTGCCCCAGTGAAAATCCTGCGCGCCCGCACCGGGCTGCTGGCAGGGATGGCCACGTGCATGACCAACCCCAAAGTGGGGCTGTTCTTTCTCGCCCTGTTCCCGCAGTTCACTCCGCAGGAAGCGCCGCTTGTCTTCACGGTGGGAGTGCTCGGAGGAACTGTTGCGCTGACCATGTATCTGTACCTGATCGGCGTCGTCCTCTTAGTAGATGGGGCAAACCGCTGGCTGTCGAATCCGTGGATCACCGGGTGGATCGAACTGGTCAGCGGCGCAACCCTGATGGTACTGGGCCTCTACATGCTCACCACCGGAGGTTGGGGACTTACCCAACTGCTGACTGCCTAGGTCGCCGATCCGGCGCGGTGGGAGTGCTGCCGTGAGGCTTTAGGATGGTTGGGTGACTCCCGAAGAACTTTCCGCAGCCGTACAGTCCGTTCTCACCGACGCCGTCGAAGCCGGTGAGCTGAACCTCCCCGAAGGTTCGGTGCCGCAGGAAGTCCGCGTGGAGCGACCCAAGAACCGCGACCACGGCGACTGGGCCACCACCGTCGCCCTGCAGCTGGCCAAGCCCGCAGGCGCCAACCCCCGCCAGCTGGCTCAAGTACTGGCCTCACGTATCGAGAACATCGACGGCGTCTCCGCAGTGGACATAGCCGGTCCCGGATTCATCAACATCACCCTCGATGCCGCCGCTGCAGGACAGCTGGCCAAGAACATCGTCGACGCGGGCGAGACCTTCGGTCACACTCAGGCTCTTGCCGGGCGCACGGTGAACCTGGAGTTCGTCTCTGCCAACCCCACCGGTCCGCTCCACATCGGCCACACCCGCTGGGCGGCACTGGGCGACGCCGTTGCTCGGCTGCTTCGCGCCTCCGGGGCCGAGGTCACCAGCGAGTACTACATCAACGACGCCGGCAACCAGATGAACGTCTTCGCCAATAGTGTGATGGCCCGCATCCACGGTGAAGACGTCCCCGAGGGTGGCTACCCCGGTGAATACACCAAGGATCTAGCTGCAGAAGTCCTCGCCGCCCGGCCCGAGGTCAAAGACATGCCGCGAGAAGAGGCCCTGCCGATCGTTCGCGAGCTGGCGTATCAGTCCCAGATGGCGCAGATCCAGCAGACTCTGGCTGATTTCGGCGTGCACTTCGACGTCTACTTCTCTGAAACCACTCTGCACAGCGAGGGCAAGATCGAATCCGCGATCGACACCCTGCGCCAACAGGGACATATTGACGACCGCGACGGCGCCATCTGGCTGCGCACCACCGACTTCGGTGACGATAAGGACCGCGTGCTCATCAAGGCTGACGGGGAACCTACTTATTTCGCCGCCGACGCCGCCTACTACCTCACCAAGCGCGAGCGCGGTTTTGAGGAGAAGATCTACCTGCTGGGGGCCGACCACCACGGGTACGTCGCGCGGCTGAAGGCGATTGCTGCCTGCGCAGGAGATGACCCGCAGAGGAACATCGAGATCCTCATCGGACAGCTGATGAGCGTGCGCGGAGCCAAGCTCTCCAAGCGTGCCGGCAACATCATCGAACTCGCGGACCTCATCAACTGGCTGGGCACAGACGCGCTGCGCTACACGCTGGCACGGTTCCCCGCTGACTCACCCATCGATGTGGACCCCGAGCTCCTGCAGTCCAAGACCAACGACAATCCGGTCTTCTACGTCCAGTACGCCCACGCCCGGGCCTGTAACGCGGCCCGCAATGCCGCCGCCTTCGACGTCGCCCGCACCCGTGAGGACGGTCAGCCCGCTTTCGACGCCAGCCTGCTGACCCACCCCACGGAAGAGGAGCTGCTGGCGCACCTGGGCCGCTTCCCCTCCACGGTCGCCTCCGCCGCGGAGCTGCGCGAACCGCACCGGGTGGCGCGCTACCTCGAAGCATTGGCCAGCGCATACCACGCGTGGTACGCCAAATGCCGCATGTCCCCGAGCACCCATCAGGACGGCACAGTTGACGAGGTCACCGACCTCCACCGGACTCGGCTGTGGCTCAATGACGCCACCGCCCAGGTGCTGCGCAACGGACTGAGCCTGCTGGGCGTCTCTGCGCCGGAAAAGATGTAAGGGAACCCCGCATGAACCTCGCACACCCCCTGGCACCGGAATGGCTCAGCCCCCGGACCGATACCGCAGATCTCGAAGCCGCACTACTTCCTCGCGACGCAGTGCGCAACGACGAGGGCGAACTGACTCTCGGCGGGGTCAGTGTCAGTGCCCTGGCGGCTGAGCACGGAACACCGCTGTACGTGATCTCCGAAGCCGAGTTTCGCACCCGGGCCCGCGAGTTCCGCGAAGCCTTCGCCGCAGCCTTCTCCGCCGATGACAGCGGTGCAGGAGCAGAGGTGGATGTCTACTACGCGGGCAAAGCCTTCCTCTCCACCCATGCGGCACGCTGGGCAGCAGAAGAAGGTCTCTGCGTGGACACCGCCAGCGGGGGAGAGCTGGCCATCGCCCTTGCTGCTGGGGTTACCCCTTCCCGCATCGGGCTGCATGGTAACAATAAGTCCGAGGCTGAAATCCGGCGCGCCCTGGAGGCCGGAGTAGGCCGGATCATCGCTGATTCCCTGGACGAGATCGATCGGATCTCCCAGATCGCTCAGAGGCTAGGCGTCGAAGCGCCCGTGATGCTGCGGCTGACCCCAGGCGTGCACGCCTCCACCCACGAGTACATCGCCACCGCCCATGAGGACCAGAAGTTCGGGCTCTCGCTGACACCGGCGGTGGACTACCAGCGTTCAGATCACGACGACGCCGCGAACCCATACCTGGGCTCACCGGCCTGGATGGCAGTAGAGCGCGCGCTGGATGCCCCAGGGATCAACCTCCTCGGCCTGCACTGCCACATCGGATCGCAGATCTTCGAAGCTGCAGGCTTTGAGGTTGCCGCCGGAAAGCTCATCAGCTTCTTGGGCCAGCTGCAGCAGGCCCACCAAGTCGTCCTGCCGGAACTAGACCTCGGCGGCGGTCACGGAATCGCCTACACCGAAGCTGATACCCCACGCGCCCCGCGGGAGATCGCCGAAGCCCTAGCTGCCGCAGTGCGCACTGCCTGCGCCGAACACGGCATCGGCATTCCGCGGCTGAGTATCGAGCCCGGCCGCGCCATTGTGGGGCCTGCAGGAGTGACCCTCTACAGCGTCGGCGTGCAGAAGGACGTCGTCGTCGAAGACGGTGTGACCCGCCGGTATATCGCTGTGGACGGCGGTATGAGCGACAACGCCCGCACGGTGCTGTACGACGCCGATTACTCAGCAGTAGTAGCCAGCCGGCAGATCACCGGCGAGCACCTGCTGTCTCGCATCGTGGGCAAACACTGCGAATCCGGAGACATCGTAGTGCGAAACGTATACTTGCCAGCGGCTGTGCGCCGGGGAGATCTGCTCGCGGTTCCAGCCACCGGCGCCTACTGCCACTCGCTGTCGAGCAACTACAACTACCTGACCCGCCCGGCCGTCGTCGCCGTAGCTCAGGGTGAATCCCGAGTGCTCATCCGCCGGGAGACAGAGGAACAGATGCTCAGCCGCGATACCGGCTACGCGCCCTGACCGGCTGCTGACTGCCAGTAGTCACAAAATAGTTACCAGGCGAAGAGGTGGGAATGGCTCAGGCCGAGGACATCGTCAGGATCGGACTGCTCGGTGCAGGAAATGTGGGCGCCCAGGTGGCCCGCACGCTCGTGGAAGAACGCGAGCTGATCTCAGCGCGGGTGGGCACACCGGTCAAACTCATTGGCGTAGCGGTGCGCGACCCCGAGGCTCCGCGTGACTGGAAGATCCCGGGCGAACTGCTCACTACCGACGCTGAGGCGCTGGTGGATGAAGCTGATCTCATTGTGGAGCTCATCGGAGGCTATGAGCCGGCAGGTGCGCTCATCGAACGCGCCCTGCGCCGCGGAGCCGCTGTGGTCACCGGCAACAAGGCCCTGCTGGCAACCCGCGGAGCAGAACTCGATGCCATCGCCGCAGAGACCGGCGCCGTGCTGCGCTACGAGGCTTCAGTAGGCGGTGCGATACCGATCCTGCGGCCCATCGAGGAGTCCCTCTCCGGTGATCGCATCACCAAAGTCATGGGGATCGTCAACGGCACCACCAATTACATCCTGGATCAGATGGACACCACCGGTGCCGCCTTCGGCGATGCCCTCGCTGAGGCCCAGAAGCTCGGCTATGCCGAAGCGGATCCTACTGCTGATGTAGAGGGGCACGACGCCGCGGCAAAGGCTGCCATCTTGGGCACGCTGGCCTTCCATGCACCATTCACCCTGGATGAGGTCTACTGCGAAGGGATCTCCCAGGTCACTGCCGATGATATTGAAGCCGCAGCCGCCTCCGGCTATGTCATCAAGCTGCTGGCCATCGCCGAGAAGCACGATGACGGCGCAGTGCTGCGAGTACACCCCACCCTGTTGCCGCGCACCCACCCGCTGGCCAGCGTCCGCGGAGCCTTCAACGCGGTATTTGTGGTGGCGGAAAATGCCGGAGAGCTGATGTTCTACGGTCAGGGCGCCGGAGGCAAACCCACCTCCTCAGCCATTATGGGCGACGTCGTGGCTACCGCCCGCCGGCTGCGCGCCTCCGTGGCTGAGACCCCCACAGTGCCGGCCGGTGCCCACCTGCCTGCCCTGCCCATCGAACGGGCCACCACCCAGTACTACATCGATATGCAGGTTGCCGACAGGGAAGGCGTCATCGCTGAAATCGCTCAGGTGTTGGCAGATCACCACGTCTCCATCGAATCGATGCGCCAGCCCGGCAGCGTGAGCGTAGAGGGTGAGGTGGAATCCGGGGAGAGCCTGGGTGCCCAGGTGCAGATTGTCACCCATCTGGCCCTGGAGAAAGACCTCGACGCCACGGTCAAACAGCTGAAGAGCCTGGATGTGGTCAAATCAGTGACCTCCGTGCTGCGCGTCGAAGTCGAGAAATAACCCCTCCCGCACCCCGGCGCGCACGCGTCACAAGACCTTTATAGTCAGTTCAGAGAACGGAGCAGCACGTGGCCCATCAGTGGCGAGGAGTGATCCGCGAATACGCCGAACGTCTTCCGGTGACAGAATCCACCGAAGTGATCACGCTGGGGGAGGGCGGTACCCCACTGGTACATGCCCCGGCGCTATCGGCACTGGTGGATGGCACGGTGTACCTGAAGGTGGAGGGGATGAACCCCACCGGATCCTTCAAGGACCGCGGCATGACTATGGCTATCACCTCCGCGGTGGCCGAAGGGGCCAAGGCCGTGGTCTGTGCCTCTACCGGAAACACCTCTGCCTCAGCAGCGGCCTACGCCACCCAGGCTGGCCTCACCTGTGCGGTGCTGGTGCCGGCAGGCAAGATCTCCATGGGCAAGCTCTCTCAGGCAGTGGCCCACGGTGCCGAACTGATCCAGATCGACGGCAACTTTGACGGCTGCCTGGACATCGCGCGCAAACTCGCCGAGAACTATCCGGTCTTCCTGGTGAACTCGGTGAATCCCTCCCGCATCGAGGGGCAGAAGACCGCCGCCTTCGAAGTGGTCGACGCCCTGGGGGATGCCCCGGACTACCACCTGCTGCCGGTCGGCAACGCCGGGAACATTACCGCGTACTGGAAGGGCTACCAGGAGTACGCGCAGCCCTGGAAGAAACCCGCTAACCCCGGTAACCCGGCCCACGACGACGCCGTCGAGCTGCCTGCCGTGGCCACCAAGACGCCCATTATGTGGGGTTTCCAGGCCGCTGGCGCTGCACCTATCGTGGCTGGCCACCCCATCACCGAACCCGAGACTGTGGCTACCGCGATCCGGATCGGCAATCCCGCCTCCTGGGAGAAAGCCGAAGCTGCACGTGATGAATCCGGCGGCGTGATCGAGGCCGTGACCGATGAGGAGATCCTCGCAGCTCATCGCTGGCTGTCCTCGAAAGAAGGTGTCTTTGTGGAGCCCGCCTCCGCCTCCGGAGTGGCTGGTCTGATCAAGAAGCACTCCGCCGGTGCTGCACCGGCCGGGAAAACCTGGGTGATCACCGTCACCGGCCACGGCCTCAAGGACCCCGACTGGGCCATCAACAACCCGGCGCTGCAGAACGAAAACGGCGAGGGAGCCCAGCCTACTCAGGTCCCGCAGGATGTGGAGACCGTGGCGCGAGCACTGGGCCTCTGAGGCTGGATCGAGGACGACGGAGCATGTCAGCAGCCGAAGTGAACCATCTGGGCCAGCTGGGCCAGGGGCAGCCGCCGGAAGCCGCAGCCGGCTCAGCAGCCGAGCCGTTGAGGACACCGCTGGAGCAGCCGCTGGTCTTCACGCTGCGGGTCCCGGCCACCAGCGCCAACCTTGGACCCGGATATGACTCCATGGGCTTGGCTCTTGAACTACGTGATGAGATCGAAGTAGAGGCACGTCCGCGGAAGAACCCGGCGCAGCCGGCGGTGGACGTCGTCGTCGTTGGTGAAGGTGCCGCTGATCTGCCTACCGATGCTTCGCATCTGGTGGTCGCCGTCGTGGAGAAGATCCTCGCCGCCAAGGGCTACTCCCTTCCTGATCTGAGCGTCCGGGCCACCAACGTCATTCCGCACTCGCGGGGACTGGGTTCATCGGCTGCGGCCATCGTGACGGCCGTGCTCACCGCAGACCAGCTGCTGCGTGCCTCCGCAGAAGGCATAGGTCTCAGCGATGATGAGAAGCTGCAGATCGGTTCACGGATTGAAGGACACCCTGATAATTATGTGCCCGCCTTGCGCGGGGGAGTCGGTATCTCCTGGGAGAGCTCGCCTGAGGGCGACGGCGCCCGCCGTTTCCGCACCGCCGCGCTTGAACCGCACCCGGAGTTGACGGCGATAGTTGCCATCCCTGGTTTTGTGCAGTCCACCGAAGCCGCCCGCGGATTGCTCCCGCCAACGGTCTCTCACACCGCGGCCGCCCGCAACAGCGCCCGTGCCGCCCTTCTGGTGCACGCCTTGACGCAGGACCCCCACCTGCTGCTGGAGGCCACCGAGGATTCGCTGCACCAGGAGTACCGACGGCCGGCTTTCCCCGCTGCGATGGCGCTGGTGGACTCGCTGCGGGCTGCGGGATTCCCCGCTATGATCTCCGGTGCCGGCCCCGCTGTGCTGACCCTGGTCACCACAGAGCGGGCCGCGGCGGTGAGCCAGCATATTGAAGCCTGGGGACGGCAGAGAGACACCGCAGACACGTTCCGACCGGTCAATCTGCTTCTGGCCCGTTCAGGTGCTACAGTGGAGTTAAGCCCCTAGTTAGCGCAGACGCAGATCTGCGAGGGGATCATTGCAGTTCTCCCATGCAGAGCGCATCACTTCTTATGGAGAACTGGTCATGCAATCCCGACGGTCACATCTGAGAAGCCGTTGACGAGACCGCAGGCCGAGATCATGCACATGTTCAGCGCGCCTGCCCGACGAGGGAGAAGGAAACCTTCGTGACAGACACCATCACTGAGGCACAGCCTCAGGACGCCGACAAGGCACCCAAGAACTCTGAAGCCCCCAGTGGAGGACTCGCGGGTCTTAAGCTGGCTCAGCTGAAGGCCCTGGCATCCCAGCTCGGCATTGCCGGCTCATCCCGGATGCGTAAATCTGACCTGGTTGAGGCGATCTCTGCCCACCAGCGCGGTGGCGCTGTAGCCGACCGCAAGAAGACTGCACCCGCTGAGAAGACGGAGGCCGAGAAGAGCACCGCTCCGAAGGCCGACGCTCAGCAGGACCGTGCTGAGAAGGCCGGCACCGAGAAGAACAGCACTGAGAGGAGCGGCGGCGAGAAGAACAACGCCGAAAAGACCTCCGAGTCCAACGGATCCGCTGAGCAAGCTTCTCAGGACGAGGCGCCGCGTCGCGGCGGACGCAACCGCCGCAGCAATAACGCTGAGGGCGAGCAGGAGCGCGGTCAGGACGAGCAGTCCGGACAGAAGGGCTCCGAGGACGATTCCGAGGGGGTTCAGTCGCGCAATAACGGCCGCAACCGGCGCAACCGTGACCGCCGCAATGACGACTCCCAGCAGGGTGAGCGCCAGAACAACGAGCGCAATAACGACCGGCAGAACAATAATGACCGGGCGTCTCAGGACAATGACAACGACGGCGACGACGAGGGCCGCGGACGTCAGCGCAATGATCGCAACGATCGCGGCGACCGGGGCGATCGCGATGACCGCCGCAACCGTCGTCGTAACCGCAATGAGCGCAACCGTCGCGGTCGCACTCGCGGCCCGGAGCACGATGACACCGAGGTCACCGAAGACGATCAGCTGATCCCGATCGCCGGCATCCTGGATGTACTCGACAACTACGCTTTTGTGCGCACCTCCGGCTACCTGCCCGGTCAGAATGACGTCTATGTGGCGCTGGCCCAGGTGAAGAAGTACAACCTGCGCAAGGGCGATGTGGTCACTGGCTCCATCAAGGCCCCGCGTGAGGATGACAAGCCGAATAAGCGGCAGAAGTTCAACGCTCTGGTCAAGGTGGACAAGGTCAATGGCCGTCCCGCTGAGTCCAACACCGATCGCGTGGAGTTCGGCAAACTGGTCCCGCTCTACCCGCAGGAGCGTCTGCGTCTGGAAGGCGGCGATCCCAAGGCCGTCGGCCCGCGCGTCATCGACCTGATCGCCCCCATCGGCAAGGGTCAGCGTGGCCTGATCGTCTCCCCGCCGAAGGCCGGTAAGACCATGATCTTGCAGGCCGTGGCCAACGCGATCAAGACCAATAACCCAGAGGTGCACCTGATGATGGTGCTCGTTGACGAGCGCCCCGAAGAGGTCACCGACATGCAGCGCACCGTTGATGGTGAGGTCATCGCCTCCACCTTCGACCGTCCCGCCGATGACCACACCACTGTGGCCGAACTGGCCATTGAGCGTGCCAAGCGCCTGGTGGAGCTGGGCAAGGACGTCGTCGTGCTGTTGGACTCCATGACCCGTCTGGGCCGCGCCTACAACCAGGCCGCTCCGGCTTCGGGCCGTATCCTCTCCGGCGGTGTTGACGCCTCTGCGCTCTACCCGCCGAAGCGCTTCTTCGGTGCTGCCCGCAATATCGAAAACGGCGGCTCACTGACCATTTTGGCCACCGCTCTGGTAGAGACCGGTTCCAAGATGGACGAGGTGATCTTCGAGGAGTTCAAGGGAACCGGCAATATGGAGCTGCGGCTGTCCCGTCAGCTGGCAGATAAGCGGATCTTCCCGGCAGTGGATGTCACCGCGTCCTCCACCCGCCGCGAAGAGGCTCTGCTCTCCCCGGACGAAGTCAAGATCATGTGGAAGCTGCGCCGGGTGCTCTCAGGCCTGGACCAGCAGCAGGGACTGGAACTGCTCATGAACAAGCTCAAGGAAACACAATCCAACGCTGAGTTCCTGATGCTGATCTCCAAGACCACCCTCGGCGAGAACGGCAAGTAGCTACGCATCAGAAGCCCGGGCCGAGCATACTGCTCATGGCCCGGGCTTCTGCCGTATCAGCGAAGACCACCACACTGATTAAGGACGTATCTGCATGAGCACCCAGATCAACCCCCGCATGTTCGACTCCGTCGGCACACTGCTCGAAGAGCATAAGGAGCTGCAGTCCAAGCTCGCTGAGCCGGAGACCCACGCAGACCAGGCGCTGGCCCGGAAGCTGGGACGCCGCTATGCGCAGCTCAACGGCGTGGTCGAGGCACATAAGCGCTGGAGACAGCTGCAGGATGATCTGGAGACCGCCCAGGAGTTCGCCGACGACGACGCCGAGTTCGCCGCCGAGGTGCCACGCCTACGTGCTGCACTGGATGCTGCAGCGGAGAAGCTGCTGCGAATGCTCATCCCGCGTGATGAGAATGATGCTCGCAACGCGATCCTGGAGATCAAGGGCGGTGCCGGCGGTGACGAGGCGGCGCTTTTTGCCGGCGACCTGCTGCGCATGTACACCCGCTACGCCGAAGCCAAGGGCTGGAAGACTGAGATTATCTCCTCCACCGCTTCTGATCTGGGTGGATATAAAGATGTACAGGTGGCCATTAAGGCCAATACCAATGATCCGGCTGAAGGGGTGTACGCCCACCTGAAGTTCGAAGGTGGTGTGCACCGTGTCCAGCGTGTGCCGGAGACCGAATCCCAGGGGCGAATCCACACTTCAGCAGCGGGCGTGCTGGTGCTGCCCGAGGTTGATGAGCCCGAGGAGATCGAGATCAATCAGAATGATCTCAAGATCGACGTATACCGCTCCTCGGGGCCGGGCGGGCAGTCGGTGAACACCACGGACTCCGCTGTGCGCATCACCCACCTGCCCACCGGCATTGTGGTGGCCATGCAGAATGAAAAATCGCAGCTGCAGAATAAGGAAGCCGCTATGCGCGTGCTCCGGTCCCGGCTGCTGGCCCACCAGCAGGAACAGCTGGACGCCGAGAGCGCTGCGGTGCGCAAATCCCAGGTGCGCACCATGGACCGATCGGAACGCATCCGCACCTACAACTTCCCCGAGAACCGGATCGCTGACCATCGCACCGGCTATAAGGCGTACAACCTTGATGCCGTGATGAACGGTGACCTGGAGCCAGTAGTGCAGTCCTGTATCCAACTGGATGAGCAGGAGCGGCTCGCCGCGCTCGGCGATTCGGATGGCTGATCTGCAGAATCTGCTGCGGCAGGCCGTTGCCCAGCTGCAGCACGCTTCAGTTCCCTCTCCACGTGCAGATGCCGAGTTGCTGGCAGGTCATGTGCTGGGTCTGACTCGCTCACAGCTGCAGCTGAAGGCAGTGACCGGTATGGAGGTCAGCGACGACGACGCCGAGCGGCTTGCGGGCCTGCTGACAGAGCGTGCCCGCCGCATCCCGCTGCAGCACCTCACCGGGACCGCGCCCTTCCGGCGCCTGGAGCTCAAAGTCGGCCCGGGGGCGTTCATTCCTCGACCAGAGACCGAAACCGTAGTCCAGGCCGCCCTTGATGAACTCATCCGGCTCGAGTCGGCCGGTGTGAGACGACCGCGTGTTGTGGACCTGGGCACTGGTTCTGGCGCTATCGCCGCTGCCATAGCCAGTGAACACCCATCAGCCGAGGTCCATGCCGTGGAACTCTCCGCGGAGGCTGCCTCCTGGGCAGAGCTGAATTTCGCTCACCTGCCCTCTGGTTCAGCCGAAGTCACGCTTCACCGCGACGACCTGCGCAACTTTCCTGATGGCTGGGAGGCAGAGTTCGACGTCGTCGTCTCCAATCCGCCCTATATACCTGCCGATATGGTCCCCCAGGACGAGGAAGTGCGGGTCCATGACCCGGAGCTTGCTCTCTACGGCGGGGGAGCCGATGGCCTGGAGCTGCCGCGGGCGGTGATCACCGCAGCCCAGCGTCTGCTGGTGCCCGGTGGCTGGTTCATCATGGAACACGCTGAGGTACAGGCCCCGGCACTGCAGCAGATCTGTCGCGCCCAGCCACAGCTGAGCCAGGTCAGCACGCACCAGGATCTCACTGGACGCGACCGTGCCACATCTGCACGCTTCGCAGTGTCATCGGAGCCCGAATCAGCAAGCCGCACCGGATAAGCGTGAAAGAATACACCGCGTGAGTGAGACCTTCGACGTAACCAGTCCGCAGACCCGTACCGCGGCGATCGACGCCGCCCGGGATGCTGTCCGCCGCGGTGAATGCGTAGTGCTCCCCACTGATACCGTCTACGGCATCGGTGCCGACGCGTTCTCGCCACAGGCCGTCGCCGTGCTGCTGGCCGCTAAAGGACGCGGCCGCAATATGCCGCCACCGGTGTTGATCGCCCGCCAGGAGGTTATGGATGCCCTGGCTACCGAGATTCCTGATTCGGCACGCGCCCTGGCGGAAACCTTCTGGCCCGGGGGGCTTACTCTGATTCTGCGCTCGCAGCCGTCTTTAGCGTGGGACCTGGGGGAGACCCGTGGGACAGTTGCCCTGCGAATGCCGGCAGACGAGGTTGCCCTGGAACTGCTAGCGGCCGTGGGGCCGATGGCGGTCTCCAGTGCCAATCGCACCGGGATGGCCGCGGCTACCACTGCCGCACAGGCTCAGGAGATGCTGGCCGAATCAGTCTCGATCTACTTGGAAGATGGGGAGCGCAGCACCAGCGCAGCTTCCACTATTGTCGACTGCACCCGCGAGGTGCCCACCGTGGTTCGTCAGGGAGCTATTCCGCTGCACGAGCTCCAGGCGATCGTCCCCGACGTCACGGCTGCAGAGACCGAATGATCTATTTCCTCATTGTGCTGACCGTCTCGGCGGTGACCACCTACGTGCTCACCCCGCCGGTCCGGCGCATCTCCTATCAGTTGGGGATCTACACCCCTATCCGCGAGCGTGACATTCACTCCGTGGTCAAACCGCGCTGGGGCGGTGTAGCTATCTATGCAGGAATGCTCGCCGGGTTGGGCGCTGCAGCCTTCATTCCCTACCTCAGCGGGCTGTTCAGTGATCTCACCCCGGTCATCGGGTTGCTGCTGGCCTCGCTGCTGATTGTCATCACGGGAATGGCCGATGATGCATGGGATATCCACTGGGCGCTGAAACTTGCCGCGCAGGTGGGCTGCGGCATCATCCTGGTGCTGCATGGGATCCAGCTAGAGGTCATGCCGGTGGGCTGGCTCGGCGTCGGCGGCCCGTTGCTGCAGGCATGTCTGACGGTGTTTCTGGTAGTGGCAACAATCAATGCGTTTAACTTCATTGACGGCCTGGACGGGCTGGCCGCAGGAGTGGCCGCCCTGGGCGGCTCGGCCTTCTTCCTCTACAGCTACCTGCTGACGCTGTCCATCAATGAGTTTGACGCATCAAATCTTGTGACCCTGCTCATGGCCATATTGGTGGGATCCTGTCTGGGCTTCCTGCCGCATAATTTCCATCCCTCCACGGTGATTATGGGGGATACCGGTGCCATGCTGCTGGGACTGATCATGGCAGCCGGGGCTTTGATCGTGACCGCATCTCTGGAACTGTCCCAGGAAACCTTCCGCTTCAGGAACATCCCGGCGTATATGCCGATACTGCTGCCGTTGGCGGTGATGCTGCTGCCGGTCCTGGATCTGGCGCTGGCGGTGATCAGGCGCACCGCCCGCGGAGCGTCCCCATTCAGCCCGGACCGTGGTCATCTGCACCATAAGCTCATCGATTCTGGCTACACCCATCCGCAAGCTGTGCTGCTGCTCTATCTCTGGGCTGGCCTGTTTGCCTTCGGATCCATCTCCTTCAACTTCCTGCCATGGTGGCTCGTGAGTATCGGACTGCTGCTGGCCCTCGCCGCTGCCGTCATCCTGACGCTGAGTCCTTGGCTACGCCGACGTGTGTTGCGGGCCCGACGAGCTGCAGCACAGCAGGCCCTCATGGCAAGAAAGGAGGCCAGGCAATGAGCAGAAACTCCTCGGCTCTGTCTCGTTCCCTTATTCGACTCTGTTCCAGAAGAGCACGCCGCACGATTCGTCACGACCCGCAGGAGAGACACACATGAGTCACGATGACGTGAGTTCCTCGCAGCGACCTACCGGGGCTGAGTCCGCGTCACGGCCGTCGACATCAAGTAGCCGTAGTTGGCGAAGCATCCTTGTGAGTACAGTGCAGTTCTGTTTCCTATTTGCAGCAGTTGCCGCGGGGGCAGCCGGTCTGTTTGCTGGGTGGGAGGCGGCCGCCTCTGCTTCGATCGGAGGCGGGACCATTACTGTGCTGGCTGTAGCCTCCGTAGCTGTCGTCCACTGGGCAGATCGCACAGTGCCAGAGCACCTTGTCACTGTATATCTTGTGACGTTCGTGATGAAGCTTCTCCTGCTCGGCGCACTGCTGGCGTTGCCAGTGCCGCAATGGGTGGAACGGGGGTGGGCGGGCATGACCGCGATTGTTGTCGTGCTGGTCTGGCAAGGAGTGATGCTCCGAGGTTTTACTCAACTACGCCACACTGTGAGTCCAGATTCGTCGCGGACGCCATAACACGAGCGAAACGTAGCCTAAAAAGACCCTCCAAGACTTGTCCATGGTCTTCACAGCAGAGTAGGTGAGAGCTACGTTCGAAGCGGCTAAAGATTTCACAGTCTTTTAGCCAACAGTGACAGGCGATGGCATGAGTACAAAGGAACAGGAGTGGTTTCGTATGTCGGCAAAAATGAAGGCAGGTAAAGCGCTAGGCGTCCTAACAGTAGCTGGAGGGCTGGCAGTGGCAGGTGCAAGCCCCGCCGCCGCTTCTTCCTACCAGGACGGGCGGTGTGACTCCGCTCAAGAAGGTGTTGCCTGGTCCATGCTGGCAGCAGGGGGCACCAGCGCCCTGGCGGGGATGGCCGGTGGTCCCGCCGTAGCGGCGGCTGCCGGAGTAGCAGGCGCTATGGGTGCCGCCTTTACTGCCAGCCCACAAGCGATAGCAGAGTGCCGCTAAGAATTGCTTAGGGTAGAGGTGGGGGCAGCGCAACAGCGCTGCCCCCACCTCTACCCTAAGCACGAAATACGGTGCACACTCGAAGCGTCCCGGGTAGCCTATTGAGGGACTTCAGAGGCGGAGAGGCATAGTTCTACAGAATGTAGTAATGTTGTCGCGACGGGCAGAGATGTGGTTGCCGCCACGGTCAGCTTTCTTGAGCGGGCCGTGGATCAGCCGGTTATTCCGTTCGATCAAATTTCCTCGCCCCTTTTTGAACGAAGCTGAATTACTGAAGTTTCGTCGACGACCGATGAGAGGACCAGCGTTGCTGTCGCTTGCCCTGAGAGCCGCCGATGGAGGCGAGTTCCAGCCGCCCACAATCAACGACACCCACCTGCCGGACATCATTCCGTGGGGAGCCGATTGGGGCACCTTCTTCGGCAAGAACATGCTGGCCGTGCTTCTCTCGGTGATTGTTGTCTGGGCGTTCTTCCACTTCGCAATCCGCCGCCAGTCCCTGGTGCCCACCCGTACCCAGTTCGTTGCTGAGAGCATCTACGGCTTTGTGCGCAACAGCTTCGGCCGCGACATCATCGGCGAGAAGGAATTCAAGGCCTGGGTGCCGTTCCTCTTCGCAGTGTTCACCTTCGTGCTGGTGAACAACCTCTTCGGTGCCATTCCGGTGCTGCAGATGCCCACCTTCTCCCACGCGGGACCTGCCTATGTCATTGCAGGCATTGTTTACGTGGTGTGGGTCGGCGTCGGCTTCCAGCGCTACGGATTGAAGTTCATCAAGCTGGCGACTATCCCCTCAGGGATCCCCAAATGGATTACTCCGGCGATCTTCGTGCTGGAGTTCATCTCCAACTTCATCGTCCGGCCAGTGACGCACTCAGTGCGTATCATGGCGGTTCTTCTGGCTGGTCACATCATCGTGATGCTGATCTCCGGCGGTGCGGAGCACCTTGTAACCCAGGCTGAGAATATCGGTCTGAATATCTTGGGCTTCGGCATTCTTCTTGGTGGCATCCCAATGTACTTCCTGGAACTGCTGATCATGGTGGTCCAGGCCTACGTCTTCACCCTGCTCACTGCGATCTACCTGCAGGGGGCCCTCGAGGCAGACGCCCACTAGAGGCGCAGGGTGCACACACCCGCATAGTTTTCTAACTGAATACTCCGTAAGAAAGCGCCGGACCACCCGGCACCTTCACAAGAAAGAGAGCACATGGAAATCACCGGTAACCTCAACATGATCGGCTACGGCCTGGCAGCTGTCGGCTCCGCAATTGGTGTGGCCATGGTCTTCGTTGCCTACATCAACGGTGTTGCCCGCCAGCCCGAGGCACAGCGCGTGCTGCAGCCCATCGCCATCTTCGGCTTCGCTGTGGTTGAGGCGCTCGCGATCTTCGGTCTCGCACTCGCCTTCGTCCTCTAATCACTTAAGGACTTATCGCGAGCAGCTGGGGGCACGCCCCCGTCTGCAAAGCGTCTGAAGATCAGATCTCAAGAGAAATGGGTGAACACATGATCAGCACCGCACTGATCCAGGCCGCGGACGGCGATGCCAACCCCTTCTTCCCAAACCCCTGGGAGATGGCGGTGGCCTTCCTGGGCTTCATCGTCCTGCTCTTCATCATCGTCAAGGTGGTGGCCCCGAAGTTCGAGGCCACGTATGAGAAGCGTGTGCAGGCGATCGAGGGCGGCATCAACGAGGCCGAGGAGGCTAAGGCCGAGGCCGCGGCTCTGAAAGCCGAGTATGAGCAGCAGCTCGCCGATTCTCGTGCCGAGGCATCCCGCACCCGCGAGGAAGCTCGTGCCGAGGCAGCCCAGATCGTGGCTGAGGCTCAGGAGAAGGCCGCCGCTGAGAGCGCCCGGATCCGTGAGCAGGCTCAGGCCCAGATTGAAGCAGAGCGCGCCAGCGCAGCTGCACAGCTCAAGGCCGACGTCGGCAGCCTCGCCACCCAGCTGGCAGGCCGCATTGTCGGTGAAGCTCTGGAAGACGACGCCCGCTCCCAGCGAGTGGTCGACCGTTTCCTTGCTGATCTTGATGCTGAGCAGAACCGGGCAGGAGCGACCCAGTAATGGCGGCGGTGACCAGCGAATCCCTGGCAAGCCTGCGGAGCGACCTTGCAGCAACCATCTCTTCCGCCGATCTCTCGGTGGCCGATGAGCTGTTCGCTGCGCTGGACGTCCTGGAGGGTTCGGCATCGCTGCGCCGGTCACTGACAGATCCTGCACGGCAGCCGGCAGAGCGGGCAGCCCTGGCGCGCACGCTCTTCGGCAATAAGGTCGCCGAGCCCACTGTCAGCGTTCTGGAGGCAGCAGTCTCCCGGCGCTGGAGCTCTGAACGTGACCTGGGGGACGCCCTGGAGACCCTTGCCGTCACCGTCACCGCAGCTAAAGCGGAACGCGACGGGCTCAGCGGTCTTGAGGACCTGGAAAGCGCGCTGCTGGGATTCCGCCACACGGTTGCCGAGTCCCATGAACTGCAGCGCGCCTTCACCGATGCACAGGCAACACCGGAGGCTAAGCAGCGACTTGCCGCCCGGCTGACCCCCAGCGTTCCCGCTGAGGCGCGCCTGCTCATTGATCGCGCTGTGACCCAGCCCCGCGGAGTGCGCCCGACCAGGCTGGTGGAGAAGTTCGCTTCGGCGATCGCCGCCCGTCAGCAGCGCTGGATTGCGCAGGTCACCGTGGCGAAGCAACTGGACAGCGCCTACCTGCAGAAACTGTCTACCAGCCTGGACAAGTACTTCGGCAGGGAGCTGAAGCTCGACGTCGTCGTCGACCCCGCAGTGGTCGGCGGCATCCGGGTACAGGTGGGGGATGAGGTAGTCGACAGCACCGTCGCTGCCCGACTCAATAACCTGAGCCGGACACTGGCCCGCTAGCTCACGCTGGCAACAATACGAATCTTTGAACCGAACGGCCGCCGACGGTGCGGCCACTGATAGAGGAGAGCAGGGACTGCAGATGGCCGACTTGACCATCAACGCCGACGACGTCCGCAATGCTTTGACCGAGTTCGCTGCGTCTTACGAGCCTGGCGCGGCAGAACGAGTCGAGGTCGGACGTGTGATCTCGGCAGCCGACGGAATTGCACGAGTGGAGGGACTTCCCTCCACTATGGCGAACGAGCTGCTTCGCTTCGAAGACGGAACCCTGGGCTTGGCCCAGAACCTGGACACCCGCGAAATCGGCGTGGTGATCCTGGGCGAGTTCTCCGGCATCGAAGAAGGCCAGGAAGTGACCCGCACCGGCGAGGTGCTCTCCGTTCCGGTGGGTGACAAGTTCCTGGGCCGCGTGGTGGACCCGCTGGGCAACCCGATCGACGACCTCGGTGAGATCGAAGCCGAGAGCCGCCGGGCGCTGGAGCTGCAGGCACCTTCGGTGGTGCAGCGTAAGTCGGTCCACGAGCCGCTGCAGACCGGCATTAAGGCTATCGACGCCATGATTCCGATCGGCCGTGGTCAGCGTCAGCTCATCATTGGCGACCGTCAGACCGGTAAGACCGCCATCGCCATCGACGCGATCCTCAACCAGAAGGCCAACTGGGAATCCGGCGACGTCAACAAGCAGGTCCGCTGCGTGTACGTCGCTGTGGGACAGAAGGCTTCCACCATTGCTGCTGTGCGCCAGACCTTGGCCGATCGCGGTGCCCTGGAATACACCACTATCGTGGCTTCCCCGGCATCCGACCCGGCAGGCTTCAAGTACCTGGCACCCTTTGCAGGCTCGGCTATCGGCCAGCACTGGATGTACGGCGGCAAGCACGTGCTGATCATCTTTGATGATCTCTCCAAGCAGGCTGAGGCCTACCGTGCTGTGTCCCTGCTGCTGCGCCGCCCGCCGGGACGCGAAGCATACCCGGGTGACGTGTTCTACCTGCACTCACGCCTGCTGGAGCGTTGCGCAAAGCTCTCCGATGAGATGGGCGCCGGCTCCATGACCGGACTGCCGCTGATCGAGACAAAAGCCAATGACGTCTCCGCCTACATCCCGACCAACGTCATCTCCATCACCGATGGTCAGATCTTCCTGCAGTCGGACCTCTTCAACGCTAACCAGCGTCCCGCTGTGGACGTGGGCATCTCGGTGTCCCGCGTGGGTGGCGCTGCTCAGGTCAAGGCCATGAAGAAGGTCTCCGGCACACTGAAGCTGGATCTTGCCCAGTACCGGGATATGCAGGCCTTTGCGATGTTCGCCTCGGACCTTGATCCCGCTACCCGCCAGCAGCTGGTGCGCGGCGAGCGTCAGACCGAGCTGCTCAAGCAGGCCCAGTACACCCCGTACCCGGTTGAAGAGCAGGTCGTCTCCATCTGGGCCGGCGCTCAGGGCCACCTCGATGACGTGGAGCTGGCTGATATCAAGCGCTTCGAAGCCGAGTGGATCGATCACCTCAAGCGCAAGACTGACGTGCTCACCAACATTGCTGCCACCGGCAAGCTCGAGGACGACACCCTCAACACGCTGAACGAAGCCATCGTGGACTTCAAGAACGCTTTCCAGTCGGAAGGCTCCCAGTCCATCCTGGGCAACGAGACCGCTGAGGCTCTCTCGGCTGAGGACATCGAACAGGAAGAGATCGCCGCTCAGAAGTAGCGGATGCACCGAACTCTTCGACTGACTACTTAGGGAAGGACAAGCATGGGAGCCCAGATCCGGGTCTATCGCCAGAAGATCGCATCGACTTCGTCGATGAAGAAGATCTTCAAGGCGATGGAGCTGATCGCGACCTCGCGCATCGGCAAGGCGCGCAGCCGCGCACAGGCGGCCTCGCCCTATGCCGAGGCCATCACCCGTGCGGTCTCGGCCGTGGCCTCGCAGAACGATATCGAGCATGTGCTTACGCAGAAGGCGGATGCGCCTAAGCGTGCGGCAGTGCTGATTATGACCAGCGACCGTGGTTTGGCCGGAGCGTATTCCACCAACGTGCTCAAGCGCGCTGAATCGCTGACTGCACGGCTGAAGGAAGACGGCATTGAGGTGCGTCCGTACCTCTACGGTCGCAAGGCTCAGGCCTTCTACGACTTCCGTGACCGTGAGTACGACAAGGTCTGGACCGGCCAGACGGATGCGCCCGCAGTTGAGCGCGCCCGCGGGATCGGTCAGACACTGGTCGAGCGCTTCACTCAGCCCACTGAGGAGGGCGGCGTGGACGAGCTTTACCTGGTCTACACGCAGTTCAAGTCGATGGTCAGCCAGGAGCCGGTGGTTCAGCGACTGTTGCCACTCGCTGTTGTCGCGAAGGAAGCCGAGTCTGCCGAGGAGTTCCTGCCTCAGTACGATTTTGAGCCCTCCGCCGAGGAGGTGCTGGACGAGCTGCTGCCGAAGTACATCGAGTCCAAGATCTTCGCCGCAATGCTCGAAGCCTCCGCCTCCGAACTGGCCGCACGTCAGCGCGCAATGAAGTCCGCTGCAGATAACGCAGACGAACTCATCCGCAAGTACACGCTGCTGCGTAACAACGCTCGCCAGGCCGAGATCACCCAGGAGCTCACCGAGCTCATCGCCGGTGCAGACGCGCTGGCTTCGTCCTAAGCCCTTTGACATCATCAAAGATCAAGTGAAGTGAGAGAGATGACTGCCACTACTGCAGAACAGAGCCCCGCCGGGGCCGTTCAGCCCGGAGCGACCGGACGGATCGCCCGCGTGATCGGCCCGGTTGTGGACATTGAGTTCCCCGCTGACGCCATTCCAGAGATGTACAACGCTCTGACCTCCGAGCTGACCATCGGCGGACAGACTCGCAAGATCACCTTCGAGACCGCCGCCCACCTGGGCGACAACATCGTGCGTGCCATCTCCCTGCAGGCCACTGACGGCCTGGTCCGCGGTGTGCCCGTGCGGGACACCGGTTCTCCGATCAGCGTGCCCGTCGGCGACACTGTCAAGGGACATATCTTCAACGTCCTCGGTGAGACTCTCGATATGCCCATCGAGGACCTCGAGATCGAGGACCGTTGGCCCATCCACCGCCAGGCACCGAACTTCGCGGCTCTGGAGGGCTCCACCGAGATGCTGGAGACCGGCATCAAGGTGATCGACCTGCTGACCCCGTATATCCAGGGCGGCAAGATTGGCCTCTTCGGCGGCGCAGGTGTGGGCAAGACGGTCCTCATCCAGGAGATGATCACCCGTGTGGCCCGTAACTTCGGCGGTACCTCGGTGTTCGCCGGCGTCGGCGAGCGTACTCGTGAGGGCAACGACCTCTGGGTCGAGATGGAAGAGGCCGGCGTTCTCAAGGACACCGCCTTGGTGTTCGGCCAGATGGATGAGCCCCCGGGAACGCGTCTGCGCGTAGCCTTGACCGGTCTGACTATGGCTGAGTACTTCCGTGATGTGAAGAACCAGGACGTGCTGCTCTTCATCGATAACATCTTCCGCTTCTCCCAGGCCGGCTCTGAGGTCTCCACCCTGCTGGGTCGTATGCCCTCGGCAGTGGGTTACCAGCCGAACCTGGCTGATGAGATGGGTGTTCTGCAGGAGCGCATCACCTCCACCCGCGGTCACTCGATCACCTCCATGCAGGCCGTTTACGTGCCTGCTGATGACTACACCGACCCGGCACCGGCCAACGTTTTCGCACACCTGGACGCCACCACCGAGCTTTCCCGTGCGATCGCTTCCCGTGGTCTGTACCCGGCGGTGGATCCGCTGACATCCACCTCGCGCATCCTGGACCCGCAGTACGTGGGCCAGGAGCACTACGACTGCGCCACCCGCGTGAAGCAGATCCTGCAGAAGAACAAGGAACTGCAGGACATCATCGCGATCCTCGGCGTGGACGAGCTCTCCGAAGAGGACAAGATCATCGTCTCGCGCGCTCGCCGCATCGAGCAGTTCCTGTCCCAGAACACCTACACTGCTAAGCAGTTCACTGGTGTCGAAGGCTCCACAGTGCCGATCAAGGACACCATCGAGGGCTTCAACGCCATCGCCAATGGCGACCTTGACCACATCCCGGAGCAGGCGTTCTACAACATCGGCGGCCTGGACGACGTCGAGAAGAAGTACGCCGAGATCCAGAAGAAAGGCTGATCATGGCTCAGCTCGACGTTCAGGTCGTAGCCTCTGACCACGCTGTGTGGTCGGGGCAGGCCAAGTCGGTGCGCGCGCGCACCGTGGAGGGCGACATAGGCATCCTGCCCGGTCACACCCCGGTACTCGCCCTGTTGGGCGAGGGCGAGCTGGTGGTGGAGCCGGTCAGTGGCACCGCTGTGAAGGCCCAGGTCAGCGGAGGTTTCTTCTCCGTCGACCATGATCGGGTCACCATCGTCGCCGACGACGCCGAGCTCTCCAACGGCTGATCCCTCAGCCTGACTCTCACTTCACACTCACGTGATGGCCCCCGGTTCCGCCGGGGGCCATCGGTGTATCTGCCCGACTCCGCGCGGGCCGAGACCACACGATAGGATCGATGACCGTGCGATTGGTGATAGCAACATGTTCGGTGACCTATTCCGGTCGGCTCAATGCCCATATGGCTCTGGCGAAGCGCCTGCTGATGGTCAAAGCTGACGGAGCGGTGCTTATTCACTCAGACGGAGGCTCCTATAAACCGCTGAACTGGATGTCGCCACCAGCGACGATGCGGGTGAGCGCACCGGATGAGCATCAGGCCGAGGCCGGAATTCAAGAGGTGTGGACAGTATCCGCTACCAAATCAGATGACACCTTAAAGATCCTCATCTCAGAGATTCACCACGATTCCTCGCATGAGCTTGGCACCGATCCCGGGCTGGTCAAGGACGGTGTCGAGGCAGATCTGCAACGACTGCTGTCGGAACAGATCGAGCGGCTGGGGGATGGGCACGCCCTGATCCGCCGTGAACACCCGACCCCCATCGGGCCGGTAGACATTCTGGCCAAGGGTCCTCAGGGAACTGTGGCAGTAGAACTTAAACGTCGCGGCGATATCGACGGTGTGGAGCAGCTGACCCGCTATCTGGAGCTGCTCAACCGCGACCCACTGCTCGCCCCGGTCAGCGGTGTCTTCGCTGCCCAGCAGATCAAACCTCAGGCCAGAACTCTGGCTGAGGATCGAGGCATCCGCTGCGTGGTGCTCGACTACGAGGAGATGAAGGGCGTCGACGACGCCGACTCGCGGCTGTTCTGAGTCAGTTGCGCCAGGGACATGAGGCTTCCCACCGTTTGTTGCGCTTTCGACGCGATTTTCAGCCTGTCGCGCACCATCGGATGGGAGAATAGTCCTATGGCCAAGCGCAGAGCATCGAAGTGGCAGCGGGAACAGCGCCCGTTGAGCACTCAGTTCCTCGCTCCTGGCGGTATCAGTACCGGTATCGCCACCAAGCGCGACGGTGAATATCACGTGCGGTTCATTTCGGCAGCTGCTGCGCAGAAGGAATACATCTGCCCGGGCTGTCACGGTCGGATCCCACCTCAGACGGCGCATATCGTCGCCTGGCCCACTGGTTCACTCTTCGGTGTTGAATACGCTGCAGAACAACGGCGCCATTGGCATTCCCACTGTTGGAGAATCGCCGCCTGAATCCGTCCATTCCTCGGGAGGGCCCGCGCTGACCAGGTGCTATGCCGGCCACCAGTGCGGGGCCAGCGTCCAGGCAGTCACAAGATTGTGACCTTATCGTTATCTTCGATAGTGTAGGCCGCTGAACTACCGCGTATCCACCACCAAAGGACACTTCGTACCGTGCGATTCCTCTATCCCGTCTCTGCCTTTCTTCTCGGGCTGATCCTGCTCGGCTTCGGCATCGGCCAGCTCGTCCCTGGCGAACCCGAGGACGTCCGCAGCCAGCCGGCAGAGGAGGCACCGTTCACTGTCATCACCGATGACCTCATCGACGCCGAAGAGGGTCACGATGAGTTCACCATTGAAGGCGACGGCGAATACAGCCTGGCGATCGGTCGGGCACATGATATCGAGGCATGGCTGGGCGACGCCGCCTACAACCGCGTCACCGGAGTCACTGACTCAGCCGATCAGGCAGAGATCGAGGTTGAGCACATTGAGGGTGAGCAGCAGGCCCCGAATCCGCTGAACTCAGACCTCTGGGTAGCGACCGAGACCACTGAGGGCGAACTCCTCTACCGCTGGAGCACCCCCGACACGGACGAAGAATGGTCCTTGCTGGTCTTCCGCGACGGTGAAGCCGCTGCTCCCGTGACAATCTCCGCTGAGCGCCCGGCGCCGGGCTCGCAGGGTCTGGGTATCACCCTGGTGATCCTCGGAGCCCTCGCCGTGCTGGTTGCCTTGGCGCTGTTCTACCGAGCTCTGGGAGCAACGCGCCGTGAAGCTGCGGCTGACAACGCCGATGGCGCCACCGCAGCATCCGCTGGTCTGGCCACCGAGCCAGAGTCCTCATCAGTTGAATCCGATGACCAGGCGCTCGATCACCATTCGATCGCTCTGCCCGGTGCTGCTGACGCAGACCCTGCAGCAGATCTCTCCAGCGTCGAAGAATCTTCTTCAGCTGAGCCTTTGGCGGCAGACCACGCTGATATCACCGAAGAACACCCTGAAGTCGACGAGGATGAAACCACGGCCCTGAGCTTCGACTTCCAGGACGACTCCGACGATTCCTTCGCCGAGACCGAAGTCATCGACGATGAGCAGAATGAGTCGCAGCAGGAAGCCAGCGAAACTGCCATCTCCGAAGAAGACGCCAACCGTGAGACCGGGGATGAAGCAGCTGACCCCGAAGACGCACCACGGACAGACCAGGAGCACGTCATCAACGACGACGAACCCGCCTCCGAGCAGTCCAAGTCAGACGACGCGCAGACACCGGCGCAGAAGCCCAAGGGCCTGCGCGGACGATTCGGTCGTGGCACTGCCTACGCCGTCGTACCTGCGGTGGCAATTGCGCTGACCTCAGCTCTAGGCGGCACCGAGCAGGCATATGCTGCGACGGAAGAGCCCGAGCAGACCGAGACTGACATCGACGTAGCAGAGGAAGTGCCCTCCGAGGGCTACTCCGTGCTGCTGGGAACCCAGTTGGAGCGGATTCTCGGTGATATCTCCGAGGTGGTGGCCAGCGCCGATGAGGAGCAGGATGCTGAGGCCCTCCAGCAGCGGGTTGCAGGTCATGCACTCGAAGTGCGAGAGCTCAGCTACCGCAATCATGACCTCGCTGAGAGTTCTCTGCCGGCGCCTATCGGCACCGAGGTGCTCTCTGCGGCAGTGACTTCCGAGACAGAGTTCCCGCGACAGGCTGTGGTGATCACTAACCACCCAGACGGTGAAGTCCCACAGATCCTGATTCTGGAACAGAACTCCGCGCGGGAGAACTACAAGCTCATCCATGCCTCCCTGATGGCACCGGGCACCGAGTTCCCGTCCTTCTCCGCAGAGCAGGGCGGTGTGGTTCCGGTTGATCCGGAGGACGAGTCCGCCTCTCCTGCACCAGCTCAGGCACTGAGCGGCGTCGCCGGCTTCTTCGCCGATTCCGAGGACGAGTTTGGTGAGCAGGTCGCTGAGAGCATCTACCTGCAGAGCCTGCACGGCTACTACGAGGAATTGGCCGAAGCAGCTGAAGACACCGAGCTGAGCTTCCCAACCCCGGAGATGGGTGAACAGATCACAGCCCTGGAGCTGCCTGACGGTTCGACTCTGGTGGCTGGCTCCTTCGAGCTGGTGATGCAGATGGCCCCACTGGACGACGGCGATACGATCTTCCTGGAGCATGACCTGGTCGAGGAGCTGGCCGGCACTGACTGGACCACGTTCCCGACCGAGATCAGCACCACCGAGTCGGTAGTGCTCCAGATTCCGGCCGATGAAGACGGCGAGGTCGTCCTGCTGGGCATCCACGACATCATCTCTGACGCTTCCATCGACACGCCGGAGTGGTTTGAGGGCTACGATAGCGACTGATGAGTGAACAGCCTTCAATCAATGCGCGAGGGGCAGTAGACCTCTCCTCTCTGACCGACCAGTCCCAGCAGCCACAGGGCCGACCAGCCGGGGCTGCTCCGGCGGGCGCCTCGGGCTCCGCTGCGCAGCAGCCAGGTGCTGACACCTGGAGCGTGAGCATCCAGCCGCAGCAGCTGCAACAGGTGATCCAGCTTTCAGCTCAGGTGCCTGTTCTGGTGCTGATCCATGGGGCCGATGACACATCAGCTCAGTTCCGCGAGACGCTGGAAAGCGCGGTTGATGCCCAGGGCGGCCGACTCGTTCTTGCCCAGATTGACGCAGCTGCTTCCCCAGAACTAGCCCAGCAGGCGGGGCAGCTGCCCGTGGTGACCGCGTTCCTGGCCGGCCAACCAATCGGTGAATTCGACGCAACGGCACCGGCGGAGCAGCTGCCGCAATTGGTCACCCAGATCATGCAGCTGGCCACCCAGAACGGCATTACCGGAACCGTGCCGCCCCAGGGGCGTAAGGCAGGGACCGCCGAGGGCGCGAGTGAACCAGAACTGCCGCCGCTGCACCAGAAAGCTCACCAGGCGCTGGAGCAGGGAGACTACGACAGCGCGATCGCTGCTTTCGAACAGGCCGTGCGGGAGAAGCCCGACGACGAGGACGCCAAACTGGGCATTGCCCAGGTCAAGCTGATGAAGCGCACCCAGGATGTGGATCTGGCGGCAGTGCGCCAGCGCGCCGCTGAGCATCCTGATGACGTGCAAGCCCAGACCCAGGTGGCAGATATCGATGTCCTCGGTGGTCACGTCGAGGACGCCTTCGCGCGGCTGGTGCGGTTTATCCAGACCCATCCCGGTGATGATCGCGAAACTGCGCGGCGCCACCTGGTGGAGCTCTACAGCATCGTGGGTGACAGCGATCCTCGAGTGGCGGCCTCGCGCAAGCGCCTAGCCTCTGCCCTGTTCTGAGTTGGTTCCGCGGGCGGGGAGACCCCGCCACGGCCATGACGTGGCCCGCACGCCCGTGTTGCGGGCGCACGGGTCCCTGACGTCACGGCTCCACTCGGCGGGCTTATGCCCGCCATCACGCCTGAAGGGTTCCGCGGGCGGAGCCTCACGTTCGGTGGCGCAATTTGACGTCATTGTTGTGCGATTCCGGGCTTTTCAAGCCCCAGCTGCGGTTAGAACGCGCCACCGAACGGCTGTGCTGGACCGAACCGCCATGACGCGGCCCGCACCCCGCGTTGCGGGCGCGCTGGCGGAAGTCATCCGCAGGGCTGACGGCTGCCCGACTGTGGCATCGATAGGGTGGAGCCTATGGAGAATAATGCACTGAGCATCCGTGGGCTGCATAAGCGATACGGGGATAAGATCGCTGTCCAGGACCTATCGCTGGATGTGCCCAAGGGATCCTTCTACGGATTCGTCGGCCCCAACGGTGCCGGTAAGACCACCACCCTGTCGATGGCCACCGGTCTGTTGCGTCCCGACGCCGGCTCAGCCGAGATAGCCGGCGTCGATGTCTGGAAGCACCCCACCGAGGCCAAGCGGCGTATGGGCGTCCTTGCTGATGGGGTGTTGCTGTTCTCCAAACTCACCGGTGAGCAATTGGTGACCTACGCGGGACTGCTGCGTGGAATGGACCGCGAAACTGTCGCCACCCGCACCGAGGACCTGCTGCGCGTCCTGGGACTGGAAGAGGCCGCTGGCAAGCTCGTTCAGGACTATTCAGCTGGTATGACCAAGAAGATCGCGCTTGCTTCTGCCATGGTGCATGCCCCTGAGCTGCTTGTCCTGGATGAGCCCTTCGAAGCAGTCGATCCGGTTTCCGCCCGGACCATCCGCGGGCTCCTGGATGCCTACGTGGCCAGCGGCGGAGCCGTCATCCTGTCCTCCCATGTGATGGACCTCGTTCAACGCATGTGCACCCATGTTGGCATCATCGCCCACGGTCAGCTGCTGGCATCCGGAACAGTGGATGAGGTGCGCGGTGACTCAGATCTGGAAACCCGCTTCGTGGAACTTGTCGGGCTGGAAGGCACAGATCAGGAGCTCTCGTGGTTGAAAGCCTGATCCGCCTCAAGCTGCGGCTGCTGGGGAACACGTACAAACGCTCGGGATGGGCTCTGGCCGGGACCGTGATCGCCGGGCTCTACGGTCTCGGCCTAGTAGGGCTGGTGGTCACGACTCAATTCGTCGAAGGAGCCCGCGCAGAATCCGCTATGGATCTACTGATCCCCAGTGTGGTGGTCTCCACGGGTGTCACCCTGGTCTGGATTATCGTGCCGCTGGCGATGACCGGAGGCGATTCCGTGATGGATCCGCGGCAGCTGATCACCTTCGGCATTCCTCGGCGCAGCCTCGTCATTGGACTCAGTGCCGCCCGGATGATCTCTGTGGGTGCGATTCTGACCGTTCTCTGGCTGGTGGGGCAGGTCCTGCTGTGGCGCTCTGACCTTATGGCCGCGGTGATTGCCATACTGAGCGTCCCACTTCTGCTGGTGACTTTTACTGCTGTGTCACAGGCGGTCACGACAGCCGCTTCAGCGTGGCTCTCAGCCCGCAAATGGCGCGATCTGCTGGCTATCTTGGGACTCGGTCTGGCCATGATGGCGTTCCCGATCGTCTCGAGCGCCGTCAGTGTCTTTGAGAATGTGCAGGAGGCTCTTCCGGTCATCGCCGAAGTGCTGTCCTGGACCCCGCTGGCCGCCGGAGCCGCACTGCCCTACGATGCCGCCACCGGGGCCTGGGGAGCGTTTGGCTTACGGCTGCTGATCCAGTTGGCCACCCTAGGTGCGGCACTGCTGATGATCCGCGCCGCCCTGATCACCATCACCGAGAAGCCGCGTGGCCAAGGCGGCCAGCGTCGTTCAGCAAAGCGCGGAAACATCGGACTTTTCGGGCTCTTCCCGGCTACTCCCTGGGGAGCAGTCGCAGCGCGCAGTCTCACGTACTGGCTGAAAGACCCCCGATACGGTGGGTCCTTGATTGTGGTCCCCGGTCTCGCCGTGCTCGGCCTCTTCCTATGGTGGCAGTCAGGGGAGACCTGGACCCTCTACGCGCTGGGACCCTTCATCGCATGGATGCTGGGCTACGCCATCTCGGCCGATATTTCCTATGACAACACCGCATTCGCCCTCCACGTCACCACCGGGGTCACCGGCGTCGCGGATCGGACCGGACGTGCCGTCTCACTGCTGACCTTCTCTCTGCCGGTGACTTTGGCGGTAAGCGTGCTGCCGATGCTGGCAGTAGGCAACGTGGAGCATCTGCTGGTGGTGACCGCCTTGAGTCTGGGCATGCTGCTGAGCACCATCGGGCTCTCCTCGGTGATCTCCGCTCGGCTCGTCTATCCCACACCGAAACCCGGGGACTCACCCTTCAAGCAGCCTGAAGGTGCTGGCGGACGAATGATGGCGATTCAGATGGCGACCATGCTGCTCACCGCCGCAGTGATGATCCCCGATGTCGTCCTGCTCATTCTGTGGGCCGTCAATGGTGCCGGCTGGCTGTTAGGGCTCTTGGTCGCAGCAACAGTGCTCAAGGGCGTCGGATTGGTCGTGGCTGGCATAGTGCTGGGGGCACGGGTCTACGAGCGCGCCGCTCCCGAGCTCTTCCAGGAAGTCGCAGCCCACTAACGCGGCCCACTAATGCGGCCCGGAGAAGCCCAGTGCAGAGATAGCCCAGTTCGGCGTTAGCCCTGTTCAGAGGTCCTCGGAGTTCTCCACGTACGCGGTGCATTCACGTGATTGCTCAATGCGGCTGACTGCATCGGTCAGTGGCGGCATCGCATTGACCGACGAGATCTGCTCCATCGCCAGCAGGACCTCCACGGTAGGAACGCGCCCGTAGCTGATGAGCTGCCAGTGATCCTCGCGGTCCATAGCGACCCAGTCGATACCGCCGTATCTCACACAGGGTTCCGTGGTGGGACCGATGGGCTCCACGCCGCAGCGCAGCACAATCTCCGATGGCTCGCCCCAGACAGCAGTGCCTTGCGAACTGGTGGGGCGGCGCTCCTGGTCCCCGATGACTTCAGGAAGCCGCAGCATGACCTCCGCGCAGTCAGGATCTTCAGCGTTGGGAGCAGGTTCCACGGTGGCCGTGGCTGCGCAGGAAGTCAGCAGCAGCATTCCGGCTGCCAGCATGGCTCGCCGCCCTCGTGCCAACGCAGCAGACCCGGTTAGGACTGCGCCGATCCTGGGTCGGGGGCGCGGTGCGGAGGACGTCAACACCGTGGGCTGCGCGGAATTATCAGACATATGGCCTATTCTGATCGAATCTGAGGCCGCACGCTAAACGCTGGCGGTCAGCACTTGATGAGCAGGCACCCTGAGGAGAATGTGATGACTGCTGCCCCGCCGCGGCACGGCGCCCCGCACAACGGCCCCGTCTTCTTTGAGGAAGAACCTCCACCCAAGCGCCGCAAGACCGGACGATGGGTGCTTGGTGGATTCGCCGTGCTGGTAGTTCTTGGCCTGCTGGCATCACTGACGTATCTCTTTGTGCTTCAGCGTTCTTATAACGAGAACGTCACTCACTTCCCCTCCGCTGAGGATGGACAGAGCTCGGTGTTCCCACCTGAAGAGGAACGTCCCGCCGACGACGACGCCCTGAACATCCTGCTGCTGGGCTCAGACTCCGGCGGCGGATCCGGTGATAACGAGAACCTGCCGCGGGTCCCCGGCGGCGGGCGCAGCGACACCATGATGCTGGTTCACATCCCGGAAAGCCGGGATGCCGTCTCAGTCATCTCCATTCCGCGCGACCTCTGGGTCGAGATTCCCGGCGGGTACGGCTGGCATAAGGTCAACGCAGGCCTGGCACTTGGCGGGGGACAGGGCCCTGGCCTCACTGTGGCCACCATCGAGTCGCTCTTCGACGTCCGAGTAGACCACGTGGCCGCCATCGATATGCTCGGTTTCGCCGGGCTGGTGGACTCCATGGGGGGAGTCACAGTGAACTCGCCTATGGCCTTCACCGCGCAGAACGGCATGAGCTTCGCCGAAGGTCCGCAGCATATGACGTCGGAACAGGCATTGGCCTTCGTCCGCGAGCGGAAAGCCTTCCCTACAGGAGATCTCCAGCGCATCCAGAACCAGCAGACCTTCATCCGGGCAGTGATCGACCAGGCCGCCACACCCTCGACCCTGTCTAATCCGGTGCGGGTCAACGAAATGGTCGGTACTTTCGCCCAGCACCTGATCACCGACGAAGAGCTCGATGCAGGTGCCGCCGCGAGCCTGGCGTGGAGCGCACGCGGGGCAGTCAACAATATGCAGTTCACCACGTTGCCCACCGCAGGAAACGGATACTCCGCAGATGGGCAGTGGATCTTCTACCAGGACACCGAAGCCATCGCCGCGATGTCCCAGCATATGAAAGACGGGACCCTGGCGGACTACCTCTCGCAATAGCGGCTCTGCGCACTTCAGGCGCTGGTAGGGGAGAATAGGGACAGGACATACGACGACGGCGTGAGGGAGTCTTCTTCGTGAAGGGCAAAGTCAAGGGCGCAGCAGCTGCGCTGCAGTGGTTCGCCCAGGCCGAGCAGATGCTTGAAGTCCACGCGCCGCAGATCAACAGGCTCAACGTCTTCCCTGTCCCGGATTCAGATACCGGCTCGAATATGCTTGCGACCATTCGGGCCTGCCGGGAAGCCGTGGAAGAAGCCGCCGGTGCCCGCCAAAGCGATGCCGAGGAGGACCTCGGTCGGCTGCTCAGCCTGGCGGGAAGCCGGGCCATGGGGGAGGCCTGCGGAAACTCCGGCACCTTGCTGGCAGTGCTGATCTCTGGTTTCGCTGAACCCCTGCATGGGTCCTCCCGGTTGACGGTAGAAGGCCTCAGCCGTGCCCTAGACCGAGCAAGCCTGCGAGCCTGGTCAGCGTTGTCTGCACCGGTGGACGGCACGATGCTCTCGGTTCTTGATGCGGTGCGCGACGCCGCCCACAACGAAACCGCCGCTGCACAGGAACCTGACTCACGGGCGGCACTGGAGGCCGCCATGCCGCAGTTGGTGGTGGCAGCGCGGGAGGCTCTGGTGCGTACCGAGCAGCAATTGCCAGTGCTGACCCGGGCACAGGTGGTGGACTCCGGCGGGCTGGGCCTGCTGCTGGTGCTGGCCGCACTGGCTGCCACGGTTCGTGGCGAGAACCCCATGCAGTATGTCCAGGATGACCTGCTCACCGGCCTCTCCGGCTGGGCTGCTGCGGGCGAGGAGCCCCGTGCAGGGGCCTCCGGGGCGCCGTCGTCGGTAGAGCCTTCCACCGCAGACGGCAGCCTCTCCGGCGTCGAGATCATGTCCACCGTGCGTCTGGACCCACTGGGCGCAGCCTCGCTTCGCCATCGCTTGGACGAACTGGGCGAGGCTGTGATCATTACGCCCATCGGTGCCGAGGCCGAGGTCGATGGCTCCCTGCGCTGGCGTATCCACGTCCACGCCCAGGACGAGCAAGCCGTACTTGAGGCCATCAGCGCCGCCGGGGCGGTAGAAAGCAGCGCGGTCACCCCGCTGGGTTCGTGATCGCTTGCAGGTGCAGATGACCGCAGTGGGTAATTCATGAGCAGTCTCGCTCCAGACTCTGTCCGCCCGGAGACGCCCCTTGAGCGGCTGCTCGGCGGTCGGACCGCATCCAAGCTGGCCAAGGAGCTCAACCTCACCACGGCCGAGGAACTGCTGCGGCATTTTCCGCGCCGCTACGTTGCCTACGGCCAGCTCTCGGCGTTCGTGGACCTCAACGAGGGCGAACAGGTCACGTTCATGGCCGAAGTGGTGTCCTGTATTAAACGCGATATGCGCAGCCGTCGTGGCTTCATCGTCGATGTGGCGGTCAAAGACGAACAGGGCGGCCTGCTGCGGATGGCCTACTTCTACGGCCACGAGGCGTTCACCAAGCTGCGGCCTGGTGTGGTTGCACTCTTCGCCGGCAAGGTCACCACCTACGCCGGACAACTGACTCTGAATAATCCGGACTTCGAAGTGGTGGTGAAATCCGATGGCGTGACGATCCCGCACGGTGCCGGTGAAGGCAAGGATCGCTTGGAGGTGCCGGTTCCGCTTTATCCGGCCACTGCTGGAGTTTCCAGCTGGAAGATCAAAAGCTGTATGGAGATCGTGCTGAATCAGACTGACTTCAGTCTTTGGCCACAGACGATTCCACCCGCTGTGGCGCAAGCGGAGAATCTGCCCGGCCTCGGTGAAGCCTACGAGCTGGTGCACCGTCCCCAGGAGGATGGAGCGCAGGAGCGTGGATGGCGGCACTTCCGCTTTGCCGAAGCGCTTATTGTGCAGGGGCTGATGGACCGACGTCGTCGTCAGCTAGCGGCTTCCCCTGCACTTCCGGCAGCGCCGAAGCCAGACGGGGTGCTGCAGGCTTTTGACGACCAGCTGCCCTTTGACCTGACCGTTGGACAGCGCCGGTGCGGTGAGATCCTGGCGGCAGATCTCGGGCAGTCTAAGCCCATGAACAGACTTCTGCAGGGCGAGGTGGGCTCTGGTAAGACCTTGGTGGCGCTGCGCGCCATGCTGCAGGTGGTGGATGCCGGGGCGCAGGCCGCGCTAGTAGCCCCCACCGAGGTGCTGGCCATGCAGCATGAACGTTCGCTGCGACGCAGCCTGGGTGCTCTGGCCGCCGAGTTTCCAGGCGACGACGGCGTGCACATCACCCTGCTCACCGGCTCCATGAGTGCCTCAGCGAGGAAACAGGCGTTGCTGGACATCGCCAGCGGACAAGCCGGCATAGTAGTGGGCACCCACGCACTGCTGGGAGAGAAGGTTCAGTTCGCTCAGCTGGGTTTAGCGGTCATTGACGAACAGCACCGTTTTGGTGTGGAACAGCGCAACGCACTGCGCAGCCGTTTTACCCCCACCCCGCACACCCTGGTGATGTCAGCCACCCCCATTCCGCGGTCTGTGGCCATGACTGTCTTCGGCGATCTGGAACTCACCGTCCTTGAAGGTCTTCCCGGCGGGCGCAGCCCGATCGCCACCCATGTGGTGCCGATGATGCGCGGACGCGAGTGGATTCAGCGGGTCTGGGCCCGGATCGCTGAAGAGGCCCGTGCAGGTCATCAGTGCTATGTGGTGTGCCCCAAGATCAGCGCCGAGGAGGAAGGCGCGTCGGTGGAGCTGATGCTGCAGAAACTCCGAGAGATCCCGGTGCTGAGTCAGCTGCGACTCGCCGGCGCCCACGGCCAGCTCCCTGCAGCGGAGCTGGCTGCCACGATGAACGCCTTCGAACGCGGAGACCTCGATGTGCTGGTGTCCACCACCGTGATCGAGGTCGGCGTCGATGTCGCCAACGCCACACTGATGGTCATCCTGGACGCCGATTCCTTCGGAATATCCACCTTGCACCAGCTTCGCGGCCGTATTGGCCGCGGGCACACACAGAAGAACCAGTGCCTGCTGGTGACGCGGCTGCCCGAGGAACACCCTTCCGTGGAACGGCTGCGCGAAGTCGCTGCCACCACCGACGGCATGGCCCTGGCCACACTGGATCTGGCACGCCGGCGTGAAGGCGATATCCTGTCCAGCCTGCAGTCCGGCGGGCGCAGCACGCTGCGTCTGCTGCGCGCAGCCAGGGACGAAGAGCTCATCGTTCAGGCAGGAGAGTGGATCGCCCGGCTCAGCAATGAGGACCCGGACTGGCATAGCCTGCCAGAACTGCGGGATGCTGTGGAAACGTTCCAGGCACGGCACGACGACGCCGAAGACTACATCGACCGCGGTTAGACCCGACCTTCAGGAGAAACACATTGGCACGGATCATCGCAGGCACCCACAAGGGACGCCGCCTCACCCCGGTCCCTACCGACGCCACCCGTCCCACCAGCGACAGGGTCAAAGAGTCGCTGTTCTCCCGACTCGAGGGGTACAACGCCTTCGACGGCGCCGTCGTTGTTGATCTCTACGCCGGTTCCGGGGCACTCGGCTTTGAAGCGCTCAGCCGTGGCGCACGGGCCCTGGAAGCGGTGGACAAGGCAGAATCTGCCTACCGAACTCTGGGACGTAACGCGCAGCTCTTCGAGGGAAAAGTCCAAGTCACCAAAGCCGACGCACTGAGATACCTCAACAACCGCGAGGGCGAGCCCATCGAGCTGCTCTTCCTCGACCCGCCCTATGGGCTCAGCGACGCGGAGCTCAACAAGGTCCTCAGCGCAGCAGTTCCGCAGCTTCATGAGGCAGCCACTGTGGTCGTCGAGCGCGATGCCCGCAGTGGCGAGCCCACCTGGCCAGAAGGTCTCTCACGATTCCACGAGAAGTCTTACGGCTCTACGCACATCTGGCTGGCTGAACCAGCCTGAGCCTGCCGCCCCGGTACGTCAGAACCTGGACGTGTCTGCAGCAGACAGTGCCTTCGGCAATCGCTGCTGCAGACGCTGCGCTGCTTCAGAAATACTGTGCCGGTCTTTGCAGAATGCGAAACGAACCAGGCGGCGCAGTCGGTGGTTCCGCGGAATCTGGTCAGCGATGATCAGCGCGGAGACGGGAATGGCCGCTACTCCCACCTGCGCCGCTAGGAGATCGCAGAAGGCGGCGTCGTCGAGGTCTGTGAGCTCGGAAATATCTGCCAGCAGGAAATACCCCGCACCTGGTGAATTGGGACGCAGCCCTGCCTCATCGAGAGCTGTCGAAAGGTGGTTGCGAGCCTCCGCTAGCTCCGAACGAAGAGCTGAGAGATACCCCTGATCATCACGCAGCCCCTGCGCCACCGCCCACTGGAAGGCTGGGCCGGAGGAGAAACTCAGGAACTGCTTCACACCGCGCACCTGGTTGATCAGGGCCGGTGCGCCCATCACCCAACCGACCTTCCAGCCGGTGACGGAGAATGACTTACCCGCCGAGCTGACAGCTACTGCGATATCGCTGGCACCCGGGATGCTGAGGATGCTGCGGTGCTGCTGCTCCGGGTCAAGGATGAGCTGCTCATAGACCTCATCGCACATGATGCGCGCTCCGTGGCGGTGAGCGAGTTCCACGATCTGCTCCAGCTCCGCGGCAGTGAAGACCGTCCCCGTCGGATTGTGCGGGGTGTTCAGCAGCACTAGAGAGGTGCGGTCGCTGATGGCCGCAGCGAATGCATCCAGGTCGGGACGGAAATCGCCGGCGGTCAGCGGCACTCCTACCAGTTCAGCACCGGCCAAGGCAGCGCACGCCCCGTAGGAGTCGTAGTGCGGCTCAAAGCACAGCACCTGGCTGCCGGCAGTGGCGAAGGCCAAGATCGTCGCGGCAATTCCCTCTGTAGCCCCTGTGGTCGCCATGATGCTGGTATCCGGATCGAGGCTCACTCCCTGGCGCCGGAGCATATCCTCGGCGATTGCTTCACGCAGCACAGGAAGACCCATGCCGGGCGCATACTGATTCGGCGGACCAGTATGGGGCTCGGTGATGGCCGCCGCAGCGGCATCCAACAGCCACTGGGGACCCTCCTGGTCGGGAAACCCTTGGCCGAGGTTCACTGCCTCGTGGGATATCGCTGCGGCGGTGGTGCGCTCGTAGACCGTGGGCAGCACAGCATGACCGGCCTGATCGTAAGTGTTTGCAGCAGCTGCGGCGCGCGCCCAGGGAGAACTCATGGCTCCATCGTAGACTGGCGTATCGTGCGCATCGTCTATATCCATCAGCACTTCAATTTCCCCTGGGAGCCGGGGTGGCAGCGGCCGTGGCAGTTCGCTCGGCGGCTGGCTCGCGCCGGCCACGAAGTCACCGTCATCTGCGGCGGACCGCAGAAGCAGATCCAGGAGCTTGAAGGTGTCCGCGTGCACCGGCTCGCGGTCCCCTACGAGAACGCCATGGCCTTTGGGCAGCGGGTGCGCTCCTTTATCTCCTTCATGACCAGGGCGTGCTTCTATGCTTCCCGGGTCAAGGCCGACGTCGTGTTCTCTTCCTCGACCCCGCTGACCACAGCTGTTCCCGGCATTGTGGCCGCCAAGCTGCGCCGTGCCCCTTTCGTCTTCGAAGTGCGGGATCTGTGGCCGGAAGCTCCGGTGGCCTTGGGCTTCTTGAAGAACCGCACAGCGATCCGCGCAGCGCAGCGGCTGGAGAAGATCGCCTATCGATCCGCCGCCCACGTGATCGCGCTGTCCCCAGGGATGGAGGAAGGCATCAAACGAGTCTGGCCTAAGGCCCGGACAACAGTGGTGCCTAATGCTTCAGATGTCGAGAACTTCGCCGCCGCCCGGCAGAACCGTGACGCTGTGCGCGCCGAACTCGGCTGGTCAGAGGATGAGACGGTGCTCTTCTATGCCGGAAGCTTCGGCGTGACCTATGACGTGCCGTGGCTGGTGCGCCTGGCCGGGGAGCTTGCCGCCAGGAGCAGCACATTCCGCGTGGTGGCTTACGGAGAGGGAGCTGACACGGAGAACTGCCGCCGGATCGCCACCGAGTACGGACTGCCTCCGCTGGAGGTACTCCCCGGGAAGATCCCGCGCACCGAGATCGAGCGGATGCTTCCAGCCGCAGACTTTGCCGTCTCGACCCTGGTCGACAACCCCGCGCTGGAGGTCAACTCCTTGAACAAGGTCTTTGACGCGCTGGCCGCCGCCCGGCCCGTACTCTTCAATCACAACGGCTGGCTTCCTGATGTCCTGGACGCCCACGGGGCCGGATTCCGACTGAGTCGGGATCCCGCTGAAGCAGCTGTGGACCTGATTCAGCGTCTTGAAGTAGGCACCGTTGACCGTGAGGGGGCCTCCCGCGCTGCGCTGGAGCTGGCCCGCACACAGTTTGACCGCGACCTGCTCTTCAATCGTTTTCTGGAGGTTCTGGAGGCAGCCGCGGCGGGTGTGAAGTAGGTTTGAGCCATGCACTCAGCAGTATGCCCCGGCTCATTCGACCCGCTGCACAACGGACACGTGGAGATCATTGCCCGCGCCGCCAACCTCTTTGATGAGGTGATCGTGGCGGTCTCAGCCAATATCCATAAGACCCCACTGTTCACCCTCGAGCAGCGCATCGAGATGGCCCAGGAGACGTTCTCTGCACTGCGCGGAGTCACGGTCAAACCGCTGCCAGCCGGTGTGCTGCTGACCGAATTCTGCAAGGACGTCGGTGCCAGCGCCGTGGTCAAAGGACTGCGCGGCACCCATGACCTGCCCTACGAAGCGTCCATGGCGACAATGAACCGGCATCTGACGGGACTGGAGACCATTTTCCTGGCCGGCGACGGGCGCTATGCGCATCTGTCCTCCACCCTGGTGAAAGAGGTCCACACTCTCGGCGGTGACATTGCAGAGTTCGTCCCGCACGCAGTGCACCGCCGGCTGAGCGACGCCTCCTAAAGAGTTCAGACTTCTTCCAGATCAAAAACGGTAAGGTGTGCCCATGAGCAATGCGACCCCCATTCGAAAAGCTGTGATCCCGGCTGCTGGCCTGGGCACACGCTTCCTTCCTGCCACTAAGGCGATGCCTAAAGAGATGCTGCCGGTGGTGGATGAGCCTGCTATCCAGTACGTGGTGGCTGAGGCTTCCAAAGCTGGTCTTGATGACATTTTGATGATCACCGGGCGTAATAAGCGCGCCATGGAGGATCATTTCGACCGGGCCCCGAACCTGGAAGCCACTCTGGAGGCTAAGGGCGATACCAAGAAGCTCGAAGCGGTCCGGCATGCCACCCAGCTTGGGGATATCCACTATGTGCGCCAGGGTGAGGCTAAAGGTCTTGGTCATGCGGTGCTCTGCGGGAAGCAGCACGTCGGTGATGAGCCCTTCGCGGTGCTCTTAGGCGATGATCTGATTGATCCCCGTGATGAGCTTCTGACCACGATGATGGAAACCCAGCAGCAGTTGGGTGGTTCGGTGATCGCGGTGATGGAGGTTCCTGAGGAGAACGTCTCTTCCTATGGCGTGGTTGATGCCGGGGGAGCGGATCAGGAAGAGGGCGCGCAGGTGGTGCCGGTGCAGGCTTTGGTGGAGAAGCCTGCGGTTGAGGATGCGCCGTCGAACCTGGCCATTATTGGTCGGTATGTGCTGCATCCGGCGATCTTTGCTCAGTTGGAGCAGACTCCTCCGGGTAAGGGTAATGAGATTCAGCTGACTGACGCTCTGCAGGCTATGGCTGGCAAGCCGGTGGAAGAGGGCGGCGGGGTGCACGCAGTGATTTTCCGTGGTCGTCGGTATGACACCGGGGATAAGCTCAGCTATATCAAGGCTGTGGTGACTCTGGCGGTGGATCGTGAGGATCTGGGTCCGGATCTGCGGGCATGGCTCAAGGAATTCGCGGGCCAGCTCTAAGCCGTGGTAGGCTGGTCTGCTGTGAAACATCCCCAGAGCACCGGCCAGACCGGGCCTCTGCAGGTGGACGTCAAACAGCTTAAGGATCACCCCGGCGCGCAGGAAATACTGTCACGGGACGTACCAGCACCGGTGGGCTTTTCCACTGTGCTGGTGGGTATCCCGGAAGGCAGCAACCTCGCGGTGGATCTTCGGATCGAGTCCGTGCATGAGGGAGTGCTGATGACCGGCACCGCCTCGGCGGAGGTAGTGGGCGAATGCGGCCGCTGCCTGGACCCCATCAGCTACCCGCTGACGGTCGATGTGATGCAGCTGTTCAGCTGGGCCGATAAAGCCCAGGGGACGGATACCGGCGAGGACGAAGAGAACCGGGCAGTCGGCGAAGACCTGATGGTCGACGTCGAACCTGTCCTCCGCGACCTGATGGTCTCGGCTCTTCCGTTCCAGCCGGTCTGCCGGGATGACTGCCCAGGGCTCTGCTCAGAGTGCGGATTCCGCATGGAGGAGGACCCAGAGCATGAGCACGAGCAGGTCGATCCCCGCTGGGCTGCACTGCAGGGCCTGAAGAACCAACTGAATGACGGCGACGACGAGGCCTAAGCCTCGCCGACCGCCTACACTTGATCCCCTAGACACTGTCCGTCAACGAGAGAGAAGAGAGACACCGTGGCTGTTCCGAAGCGGAAGAAGTCCCGTGCCAACACCCGTCACCGCCGCTCCCAGTGGAAGGCAGAAGTGCCTACCCTGGTGAAGACTGTGGAGAACGGCCGTGTCGTCTACAGCCGTCCTCACCAGGCCAAGCTGGTGACCGACTCTGCCGATACCCCCCTGTTCTACGAGTACAAGGGCCGCAAAGTCGCTGACGCCTGATCTGCGGACCCGGTAGGAGTTGGCAGACACGAATGAGCTTCTGAAGAGTCTCGGGGTCCATATTGACCCCGGGACTCTTCGTCTTGCCCTCACGCACCGATCCTTCGCCTATGAGAACGAAGGGCTGCCCACCAACGAGCGCCTGGAGTTCCTCGGCGATTCGGTCCTTGGCCTGGCGGTCACTGATTTTCTGTATCGCGCCTTCGAAGACCTGCCCGAAGGGGATCTGGCCAAGCTGCGCGCAGCCCTGGTCTCCACTCGGGCTCTGGCCCGGATCGCTCGCAGCTTAGGCGTTGGTCCGCATATTCGGCTGGGGGAAGGGGAGATGCGCACTAAAGGTGCTGAGAAGGATTCCATCCTTGCCGACACCATGGAAGCGCTGATTGGTGCTGCCTATCTCTCCACCAATATCGAAACCGCCCGGCAGCTGGTCCTGCGGCTGGTGACTCCACTGCTGCAGGACAAAGAAGCGATGACAGCAGGCAAGGACTGGAAGACCACCGTCCAGGAACTGGCCGCTGAGCGCGGGCTGGGTGATATCAAGTACCTGATTGAGGATTTCGGGCCTGATCACAATAAGTCCTTTACCGCCACTTTGGTGATCGGCGGTGTGTCCTATGGCAATGGGGCGGGCCCATCGAAGAAGGAAGCCGAAAGAGAAGCAGCACGCGTGACAGTGGAGCAACTCACTTCCGGCGAAGGCCAGGCCGATATTCTCACCCTGGTGCTGGGCCGTTTCGAGGCCGCGCCGTCGTTATCAGGACAGGGAGAGGTCAGTGGCTGAACGACCACCGCAGCAGCCCGGCCCACAGCCGCACCGGCCGCGTCGCGCACGCGGCGGAGTCGTTCCGGAACCAGCGGCGGGTAAGGCGGGCAAGGGCAGTACACAGGCCGCTGCCAGCGAGAAGAAACCACGACGCCGCACTAAGATCATCGCTATTGTCCTGGGCGTGATAGCTGTGCTGGTCATCGCCGCCGTTGTCATCGCCGGACTCTATCTGCGCCAGCTGCAGACCACCTTCGATGACAACCGCAATGTCATTGAAGAGCTTGATCTTGCCGATGACAGCGCATACCGGACCTCAGATGACACCATCAATATGCTGCTGCTGGGAAGCGACTCCCGTGGTGATGATGAGGAAGACTACCGCGCCAGGACCGGAGAAGGCGGAGCGCGCTCGGATGTGATGATGTTCGTGCACATTCCGGCGGATCGATCCGGGGTCTATGTCATGTCCATCATGCGCGATCTGTGGGTCGAGGTGCCCGGGCATGGATACGGCAGGGTGAACTCTGCGCTGGGAGCCGGCGGATATGAGCTCGTGGTGGATATGGTCGAGGAAATGCTCTATACCCATATCGACCATGTCGCGGTCATCGACTTCGAAGGATTCTCAGATCTGACCACGGCACTGGGCGGAGTCTACGTGGACAATCCTCAGGCATTCTCCGGCCGCGAGCATGATCCGGTTTTCTTCCCAGAGGGGGAGATTCGTCTCGAGGGCGAGGAAGCGCTGTGGTACGTCCGCGAGCGCAAGTCTTTCCCCATCGGTGACTATATGCGCGTGCAGAACCAGCAGCGTGTGGTCAAAGCCATCGTGCAGCGTTTTCTCTCCGGAGATACGCTGACCAATCCGCAGCGGGTGATGAATGTGGTGGAGTCCATTGTCCCGTTCATGGAGGTGGATTCGGCACTGAATGCGGAGACAGTGGCCGGCTACGCCATGGAAATGCGCAACCTGCGGGCCAATGACATCCACATGTTCACCATGCCCACTGGCGAGCCCGCCGTGACTACCGGCGGGGCACAGGTGATCCTTCCGGATGAAGACATGATGCAGCTGCTGCAGACCTCCCTGAAGAATGAGAATATGCAAGGCTTCCTGGAGTATCTGGAGTTGTCCGAGGAAGGCGGTTCTTCGGCGTTCACGGGTGAGGCTGAAAGCTACACCCAACTGCCCGATGAGCCAGTAGGCCAGCTGATAGGGAAGATCGCGGGGGGAAGCCGCAATGCCCAATAAACCGGGCTCCAGCCAGATCACTGTAGAGGGCACGTGGATCCTGGTGTGCACATATCAGCGCAACGAGCTGTTGGCTCAGTTGCTGGACTCACTTGCTGCCGTACGTCTGCCGGCCGATTCCTCCTTGACCGCGCCGCAGGTCATCATCGTGGACAACGCGCCTGAGCCCGCCGCGGCACAGACCGTAGCCGAGCATCTGCCCAGCGCGGTGTACCTGCATCAGCCGGTGCCGGGAATCTCTTCGGCCCGTAACGCGTCGTTGGACGCGGTGCCGCAGGACGCGCAGGCGGTGATATTCATCGACGACGACGAATACGTTCCCGCCCACTGGCTGAGCGCCATGATCGACACCGCCAATGCCACCGGGGCTGATGCCGTGACGGGCCCAGTCCTTCCGGTGTTTGAAGAGGGCGAACCAGAATGGCTTGCCAACTACGGTTTTGTCCGCAAGTTGGAGCATCCGGAAGGTCCGTATCCGCGCAGGCCAGCCACCCACAACTCCCTGGTGCGTTTCGAGTGGTTTGCCGAACGCGGGATGCGTTTCGACGAGATGTTCAACTTCACCGGGGGAGAGGATTCCGATCTCTTCGAGCGGATGCAGCGTGCCGGGGCGAAGTACTGGTGGACCAAAGATGTTCTCATCTACGAGACCATTCCAGCAGACCGCTCCACTCAGGCGTGGCTGCACCAGCGAGCCTCACGCGGCGGATACGTGCGCACACTGAAGATCCGCCGTCGTCTTCCAGGTCCAGTTGTGCCGCTGCGGATCGCAGGAGAAGGCGTCCTGCGGCTGGGATACAGCGCCGCTCGGGTCTCTGCCAAGAAGCTGAGGCGCAAACCAGTGACCTTCAAAGACCATTACTACTGGCATGAAGGTCTGGGGATGATCACCGCTCTGGCTGGTCGCCGCCGGATCGAATACGCGCGGCAAGACGCTCAGCCCGAGTGAGCGCCCCCTCAGTCAGCTGCCGGGCCTGTCCGGCTGCGGCTGAGCCACGCAGCTTCGCCTGCGCAGCCCATGGGCGCAAGCCCTCAAGGGAAGGCAACCCGGGCTTACGGAAGAACCACATGCTCTGCGGATACTGCCATCGGTGCGCCCGTGGGTCGGAGAGATAGCAGCAAGCAATTTCCCATAGCAGGGAACGAACCTCCTGACGGTGCTCGGGCTGCACACGAGAGAACTGCCGCAGGTACCAGGTGACGAAGAACTTCTCGAAGCGAGTCTCCAGATAGTCCTCGAGCAGGCCCTCCTGCTGCAGCCACTTCACCTGGGCCTTCTCCAGGGTGAGACATTTGTGGAAGTACCCTGGGCCCACTGCATTAACCATGGATCCCGCCACATCGGCGTAATAGATGTAGACGGGCTCATCACGCAGTAGACAGACCTCTGCGGCTTGGAGAACCTGCAAGAAGAACAGGGTGTCCTGGCCGGCTGCGCCTTCCACCTGCCGCAGTTTTTGTTCCTTAAGCCACTGAGTGCGCACCACCATTGCTTCGATGGAGGTGGGACGGAATCCGGTTCGGCGCAGCGCATTCTTGCTGAGCCGGATCAGGCCCTCGGCATCGGCGAGCTTGCCATAGTGCGGTCTATTCGGCAGCAGCCGCTGCTGACCATTGCGGTCGGTGATCTCGTCTCCCAGGGCGAACTGAGCGCGCGGCTCCGCCTCAAGATCCTCCACGAGCTTCCAGTACCCGTCGTCGAGCATTTCGTCATCGGGATCCAGGTACGTGAGGTAGTCAGTGAAGGCGAGTTCCACCCCGGTATTGCGCGGTCGGGACGCTGAACCCGACCCGCCCTCGGCATGGAAGAATGCCGTCACATTAGGATGAGCTGCCGCGAGCTCTGCCACCGCTTCCCGAGTGGCGGTATAGGTGGAGCCGTCGTCTATAAGCAGGATGTGCATCTGAGCGAAGTAGGCGGAGTTCACCAGCGATGGGAAGGCCCTGGTACGCAGAAGCTCACCGTTATTGAAGACTGGGATGATCACGGCAAGCCGAAGGCGGTGGTTGCGGGCTGCGTCTCGCGCTTCGGCAGTGACCGTTCTAAGATCCGATGCTCCCACAGGCTCTCCTTCGGCGGTGCAGATACAGAAAAACCCCTGTCCGTTGCGTAGAACGTCAGGGGTTTTCCTTCAGCGAGGGGGTGACGGGAATCGAACCCGCGTAGCCAGCTTGGAAGGCTGGGGCTTTACCATTAAGCTACACCCCCGGCAGGCGCCCTTTGAGCGCCTGTTTACTTTAGCAAGCTCAGCGCCACTGTGCCAAAACCGCCACGCCGTTCGCTGAAGTGAACAATGTGTAGTGGGTCAGCCCCGCGGGTGCAGGATCATATTTGTCATCCGCGCCGTGGACAGCCGTCGTCCCTGGTCATCGCGCATGACAATCTCATGGCTGGCCAGCTGCTTACCCAGGTTCAGTGGGATGCAGGTGGCCCAGACCAGCCCCTCGGTGGCGCCGCGATGATGGGTGGCACCAAGTTCTGTCCCCACTACCGGATACTCGAGCCCCAGATTCACCCGGGCGTGCAGGATGGTGGCCACAGAGCCTAGGGTCTCGGCTAGGGCCAGATGGGCGCCGCCGTGCAGCAGGCCAACATTCTGCTCATTTCCGGCCACCGGGATAGTTGCCACCACTTTATCCGGGTGCATTTCGCGGTAGACCAGCCCGAGTTTCGCCCCCAGGGGCGTGATGCCATGAGGGCCCATCCATTCGTGGTACTCCGCCGGTATTCCGGCTGCTTCCAGGCGAGCAAGGCGCTCATCTTCGTCCGGGAATGGCGTGGGGACGCCCGGGAAAGGGAGTCCGGGGCGGTAAGTAGTGTCCAGGGAAGAATCATCGGTCATGCAGATAACTTTATCGGCCTATCCGTGTGGGGTGATGGGGGCTCAAGTGTCTCGTGATTCTGAATGGCGCAGTGGCTGGAGCAGCAATGAGGTCCGATGGGACAGGTGAGACGTCCAGTCAAGGCTTCTTCGCTGGGGATCACGTCATGCCGTATGCCCCGTGCGCATCACAAGAATGCTCAAGATATCTCGACAGGCATTAAAGAGCATGAAATAGTAGAACATAGATTCGATGGATGGACAGGTGCACACAGGTATAAAGCCCAGGTATAAGGCCAGGCCGTGAGGCCGGCACAGGGACAGGGGTGATCACCATGGCAGCTTCCACCACCAGCGTCCCTCCTATGCCTGAGCACCTGAGAGCCCTCGCTGGGGAGCCGGAGTTTGCTGTGGCGTGGAAGCAGCGAGTCATAGCCCGGAAAGCCGAAGCCGCGACCATCACCTCATTGGTGGAGTATCGCGAGCGCGTCATCGCCGCCTATGCCCAGGAACCTCTGCTCCTCCGCTCTGAGGCTGAGAGGTCAGCGGCTCATGATGCTGCGAGATTCTTCGGGGTCAGTGACCGTACTGCCACCAGCATTCTGAACACTGCCCAGGATGCCCGCCACTTGCTGCCCCGTACATGGAGGACATTCTGTGAGGGTCTTGTTGACCTGCCCAGGGTGCGGAAAACCATCGACGCCGCCACCACCAGTGATCTCCCCGCACACCTGCTGCAACAACTTGATCAGGCCGCGGCAGAACAAGCCCAACGTCGTAGACTCTCGGAGTTTCATCACTGGCTCACCCGCTACATCGCCTCACTAGACCCAGAGCGTTACCCCCGAGCTTGTGAGAAGGAAACCCAAGCCCGGTTTGTGCGGTTTCAGCACCTGTCTCACGGGATGAGCTACCTCCAGGCCTATATCCCCACCCTGGAAGCGGCAGCGATTGAGAAGCGCCTCAAAGCCGCAGCCCGGGGTATGGACCAGCGCAGCGCTCGCCAACCCAGCGCAGACGAGCCCACCACGAACGCGAACGCCAGGTGCTCCACTGCCACCACCCCAAGAGCGGCTGAAGGCCAGACTAGTGACGACCGGAACAGTGACCCACGGACCCTGGCTCAGCGGGAAGCAGACCTCCTCGCCGCATGGCTTCGCGATGGACGCGTCTATGACGCTGCGGTTGATGCCAAGATCATGATCATGATCCCGGAGGCCACCCTCACCGGTGACAGTGATGAGCCGGCGATGGACTGCGGACCGGTCATGGATGATCCCCGCCCACCAAGCACGCCACCTCGCCGCAGATCCCGAGGCCCAGCATCACTGGTACCAGGGCAGCACACGACGGGATGACCGCAACGCTGAGCACGACTTACTGAGTGCTCGGTATATCGGCCGGTACCCGCCAACCCGGCTACGAGACGCGCTGATCTTCCGGGACGGGACCTGCCAAGCAGAGGGATGCGCCATCAGTGCTGAGCGCTGCGACATCGACCATCAAACGCCCTGGGAACAGGCTGGAGGAACCACCGCCAGCAACCTCTGGGCGTTATGCAGGCGACATCACCGGATGAAATCCCACGGCTTTCTCCGCCCACCGGATGGCAGTCCACCCGACCAGGGGCCGCCCCATCACAGTCCGCCGGCCAGCCCTGGCGCACCGCCCTCAGACTGGCAGTCGACCGGGGAATGTACACACAGCCTCGATCGCCTCTAGCTGAGCACTGGTGTCGAGTGATCTAGCGATCCTGGCCTGCTGCTTTTACGCCGACGCTCAGGTCAAGGGGAGAATCAGGATCAGAAAACCTGGGCACGGAGGTTGATTCGCGGATTTCGAGGCTGGGTTCCAGCATGATGTGCTTATCCTCAGTCTCGCCGGCCCAGCGGTTCCGTAGCAGCTCGATGGCGGCCTGGCCCATCTCATGCCGCGGCTGTCCCACGCTGGTGAGCCGCGGACGAATCATGTCGCACTGGCGAGTGCTGTCGTAACCAACCACGCTGAGGTCCTCAGGTACCCGCAGGCCGGCATCCAGTGCGGCCCCGATGAGGTCGATGGCGATCCCGTCAGTTTCAGCAAAGACCGCTGTAGGGGAGTTCTTCTCATGCAGTACGGAGAAGAGTATGTAGCGGATTGCAGGTTTGAGCAGTTCGGGTGTTCCGCCCTCTACCTGGGCGTGGAGTTCCAGGCCCGCCTCGCGCATCTGCGCCACAAAGCCGTCCCGACGTAGCAATCCCTTCGAGAGGTGGGCGATGCGGCTATGGCCCTGGTGGAGCAGATGTTGAACAGCGATCTTGGCGCCCTGGAAATCATCGTTGCTGACAATGTCCACCCCGCGTACCGGGCGACCCATTCGCCCGATCACAACTACCGGCATTCGTTCGGCGCAGCTTCTCAGCGCAGTGTCGGTGACAGCTGTCCCGAAAACCACAAGGCCGTGCAGCGGCTGTTGGGCAAGCTTCTCGAATTCGGCACGAATAGTCTCATCATCGCCGCGGCCATCGGCGACTACCAGTCGAATATCGTGCTCATCGGTGACCTGCTGAATGCCAGCAACCACGTCATGGGAGAACACGCTGACAATGTCTCGGAGCAGAACCCCCACTGTCTTGCGATCATGCTGGGGGCCGCGTCCGGCGGAAATATAGCCGAGTTCTTCAGCTGCAGCGAGAATCTGTGTCCGGGTACGCGCAGAGACACCAGGTTGGCCTCGAAGGGCGAGCGAAGCGGCAGTCACCGAGACTTCGGCTCGTGCGGCAATATCCTTCAAAGTAGCGCGTGGCTGAGTGGTATCTGGCACACGCGCCATCGTAGTGACTTGCGGGTAATCACGGCCTTCAGATCAGTGAATTATTGGGATCGTTCACACACTGTTCACTTTCCCGCTACCCGGGAACTTAAATCACCCCCTACTCTCGGCCGGAAATTCACCGATGGTTCCACACATCGCCACGGATCAGTCATGGACCTTCCATAGATTCATTTGTGGCCGCAGGTGGTGCCGGACATTAACGATGAATGGACCGCTGCCGAAGGGGCCGTCCAGTTCGTTAAAGCCAAAGATCTATTGGGACGAGGGGCAACACATGATGAGGAAGACCATGACACCGCCGGCGCTGCTAGTGGCGGCAGCGCTGGGGCTGACCGCTTGCGGCGGCGATAACCCGGGTGAAGCCGCCGAAGCGGGGGAGGTCAATACAAACGAGTCCATCGAGTCTCTCGAGGACGTTAACGAGGCGCCGACACTGACTGAACTGGTCAGCGCTGGTGAGCTCCCGGAACTCGCCGAGCGACTTCCCGTGGCTGAAGACATCATGGTGGAGCCTGTCCTCGAGCAGATCGGTGAGCACGGCGGCACCTGGAACATGCCATGGAACGGCATCGATTCCCCGTGGGGCATCGGAAAAATCACTGAAGAGGCACTGTTCCGCTTCGCCGCCGATGGTGACGGCGTGGAGCCCAACGTTGCCAAGGGCTACGAGGTCAACGATGACTACACTGAGTTCACCATCTTCCTTCGTGAGGGCATGAAATGGTCCGACGGCGAGCCCTTCACCGCCCGTGACGTGATCTTCTGGTGGGAACATGTCATGAAGCCAGAGATTTTCCAGCGCGGAGTCTATGACGCTTTCTACTCCACTGATCCAGAGACCGGCGAACGCGCCCAGGCTGTGATCGAGCAGGTTGATGACCACACCTTCACCGTTTCCTTCGAACACCCGCGTGTGCTCTTCCTGGAGCGTCTGGCCATCGATGCCAAGTGGATGTTTGCCCCGGCTCACTATCTGGAGAACATCCTGGATGAGTTCGTCGGCGAAGAAGAAGCTATGCGCATCGCCAGCGAGCACGGTTTCGCTGACCTTGAGGGCTGGTATGAGCACATCACGTACTACTTCTGGATCTGGCCCGACCGCCCATCGCTTCGTGCATGGGTAGCCACAGAAGAGCCGCGCTCCAATAACGTCACCTGGGAGCGCAACCCCTACTACTGGAAGACCGACGCCGAGGGTAACCAGCTGCCCTACATTGATCAGGTCGTACTGGAGTCAGTCCAGGATGATAGCCACGTGCTTCTGGAGACTATGAGCGGTCACTTCGACATCTCCCAGTTCGGCTTCGGCAACTTCACCGAACTGGCGGAGAACCAGGAGCAGGGCGACTACCGCATTCTCCAGTGGGAGGGCGTGAACTGGGCCAGCGACAGCCTGATGTTGAACCAGACTGTTCAGGATGACCAACTGCGCGAACTCTTCCAGGATGCACGGTTCCGTGAAGCACTCTCGGTAGCCGTCGACCGCGAAGAGCTCTCCGAGATCCTGACGCTTGGTCTGGGCGCACCGCAGCAGGCTTCCATCAACCAGGCGCTGCCCTTCCACCAGGAAGGTTGGGCTGAGCAGTGGGCCGAGTACGACGTTGAGCGGGCCGGTGAGCTCCTTGACGAGCTGGGTCTGGAGTACGACGGCGACTACCGGACTTTGCCTGATGGTTCGGAGCTGCGGCTAGAGATTCTCCAGGAGTCCGACGACGCTCAGGCCGGTGACTTTGAGGAGCTCCTCCAGCACTACTTCGAGGCTGTGGGTATCCGTACCGATGTGCGCCTCGTTGACCGCGGCACCTTGGACCAGACCCTGTTGGACAACGAGCATGTGGCCACCACCGCATTCGGCCCAGGCGGTATCTCTCCCTACCTGCGCCCTGACACTGTGGTGCCGGTGCGCGATATTGCCGCAGGCAACACTTGGTTCGGTGAGTTCGGATGCATGTACGAACAGGTCTGTGAACCCAGCGGTGATTACGAGGTCCCCGAAGCAATCGAGCAGATGTGGGACCTGTGGGCCGAGGTCTCATCAGCTACCGATACTGAAGCTATCGAAGATGCTGCTGAGCAGATCGTGAAGCTGCACCAGGACAACCAGTGGGTCCTGGGCTATACCGGTCCGGTGCCGATGCTGATCGCTGTCAGCAATGACATTGTCAACGTCCCCGACGGGGTCACCTTTGCTGACGAGTTCCGCGACCTGGGCCATGGACGCCCGGCGCAGTTCTCCTTCGTCGGCCTTGAGGACTAAATCGGGGATCTCACCCTGAGCTGAGTCTTCCTATTCAGGAGTGGGGCCCGCCTACAGCAGTGGTGCGGGCCCTTCTCCTGCCCTTCATTGAGAATCCGAGGAGCCCTTTTCCGTGCTCAAGTACATCTTCAGGCGCACGCTGCTGATGATCCCAGTGGTGCTGATTATCTCCACGATCGTCTTCTGGATCATTCAGCTGCCCCCTGGTGACTATGTCTCCAACTACGCGCGTCAGCTCGCTGATGAGGGCGAGCAGCTCTCCGCCGCAGACCAACAGGCCCTGCGAGAGCGTTTCGGGTTGGATCAGCCCTGGTACATCAGGTATCTCGGATGGCTGTGGGGGATCATCAGCCGAGGCGACTTCGGTTACAGCTTTGCCTACTCCCAGCCCGTTCTTGATGTCATCGAGCAGTACATGGTCATGACCCTGGTAGTGGCCATCGCCTCCATGCTCTTCACCTACTTGGTGGCCATCCCCATCGGTGTCTATTCCGCAGTCAAGCAGTATTCCCTGGGTGACTACGTCTTCACCACAGTGGGCTTCCTCGGCATGGCAACCCCGAACTTCCTGCTGGCGCTGATCCTGATGTACTTGGCCTACTCCTGGACGGGAAGCCCGATGCTGGGGCTGCAGTCCCCAGAGTTCCGCGGCGCCGAATGGTCCCTGGCACGAATTGGGGATCTCCTGAAACACATGATCATTCCTATTGTGGTCATCGGCACTGCCTCCACCTGCGAACTCATCCGCGTGATGCGCGGTCAGATGCTTGATGAGCTCAATAAACCCAATGTGGTCACCGCCCGGGCTAAAGGCGTCAAGGAATCAACCATCCTGCGCAAATACCCGTTGCGCGCGGCGATCAACCCGATTGTTTCCACTCTGGGCTGGTCTTTGACCGCAATCTTCACCGGATCCACCATCACCGCGATCGTGCTGAACCTGCCCACCCAGGGCCCCGTCATGCTTGATGCCCTACTGGCCCAGGATATGTACCTCGCCGGTACCTGGCTGCTGTTCATGGCGGTACTGACCGTCATCGGCACGCTGATTTCCGACATTCTGCTGGCCTGGCTGGATCCCCGTATTCGTCATGAAAGGAACGGTGCCTCCGCATGAGCCTGACCGCGCCTAAGAACGGCACCCGCACTATTCGGCTCACCCGCCGCGAGAAGAAGATCGGCATGCAGGAGGAAACCACCTTCGACGGCGGCTATACCCGCACCCAGCAGCAGGCCGCCTCCCGAGCCCAGGACAAGTATTACGCGGCCGGCCAGTGGCGGCTGATGTGGACCAAGCTGCGCTCCCACCGGTTGGCCCAGATCTCCATGGTGGTATTGGGTCTGCTCTACTTCGGTGCGATCTTCGCCCCATTCCTTGCGCCCTATAACTTGGGAAGCTACGACGCTGCCTATATTGATGCGCCGCCGACCAGGATCCGCTTCTTCCACGAGGGCCAGTGGGTAGGTCCCTATGTCTACGGTCTCGAGCACAGTCGCGACCCGGAGACGCTGCGCAGCATCCTCACCGCTGATACAGATCGGATCCACCGCCTCCAGTTCTTCGTAGAGGGATCCGAGTGGAGCTTCTTCGGGCTCTTCAGCTCCTCTATTCACCTCTTCGGCGTTGACGGGGGCGGCCGGATCTTCCTCTTCGGCACAGACGGCATGGGTCGTGACCTGTTCTCTCGGATCCTGCTGGGTTCCCAGGTCTCACTGTCGATTCCCCTGGTAGGCGTGGCCATCAGCTTCATCCTCGGCATTGTGGTCGGATCCATCGCAGGCTATTTCGGCGGAACCATCGACTTTGTGATCCAGCGAATCATCGAAATTATGCGGTCCTTCCCGACACTGCCGCTGTGGATGGCCCTGGCCGCAGCGATCCCGTCCCGAGTCCCGGTGGTCACGATGTTCCTCTACATCACCGTCATCATGGCCTTCATCGAATGGACCACCCTGGCGCGGGTGGTCAGGTCCAAGTTCGTTTCCCTCAAACAAGAGGACTACGTGATGGCCGCCCGGGTAGCCGGTGTGCGCCCGATGAAGATCATCGGTGTGCATCTGGTCCCAGGATTCATGTCATACCTCATTGTGGCTATGACTCTGGCTATTCCGGGGATGATCCTGGGTGAGACCGCATTGAGCTTCCTTGGACTAGGTATTCAAGCTCCGGCTACCAGCTGGGGAGTACTGCTGCAGGAAGCCCAGAACGTGGCCTCGGTCTCGATCTACCCGCACAAGCTCATTCCACTGATCTTCGTGATCCTGACCGTGCTGGCTTTCAACTTCCTCGGCGATGGCCTCCGCGATGCAGCTGACCCGTATAAGAAGGCGAATAAACGATGACGGCCCCCGCACCCGGCACCACCGTGCTGACCGTAGAAGATCTGAAAGTACATCTGCCCACCGAGGCGGGCACCCTCAAAGCAGTTGACGGTGTGGGCTTCACTCTCAAAGCAGGCAGCACCCTGGGGTTGGTGGGAGAGTCAGGATCTGGGAAGTCACTGACTTCCAAGACCCTGCTCCGGCTCAACCCCGAGGACTTTGACGAGGCCGGGCGGATCACCCTGCATGCCACAGACGATCATGATGAGCTCGAGATCCTGTCCCTGGATCCCAAAGGTCCGCTGGTTCGTACAGTCCGCGGTCGTCGCATTGCCATGATCTTCCAGGAGCCGATGACGGCATTCTCTCCGCTGTACACCATTGGCAATCAGATCATTGAGGCGATCCTGCTGCACACAACCTCGGACCGTCATGAGGCACGCCAGATCTGCCTGGCCATGATGGCTAAGGTCGGTATTGCTGACGCCGATCGCCGCATCGACCAGTACCCGCATGAGTTCTCAGGCGGCATGCTCCAGCGAGCACTGATTGCGATGGCACTGAGCTGCAGCCCCGAGATCCTCATCGCCGATGAACCCACTACCGCCCTGGACGTCACCATCCAAGCTCAGGTCCTGGAACTGATCTCTCAGCTGCAGGAGGAGCTGGGCATGGCGGTACTGTTCATCACCCACGATCTGGCCGTCGTCGCCGAGGTCTGTGATGAAGTGGCCGTGATGTACCTGGGCAAAGTGGTGGAACAGGCTCCGGTGCGTGAGATCTTCAAGAACCCCCGCCACCCCTACACCCGGGGGCTGCTCCGCTCCATCCCGCGGCTGGGGATGGGCCGTCGTGAGCGCCTCTACGCCATTGAAGGCACTGTGCCACAAGCCATCGACCTGCCACCCATGTGCGGTTTCTACGACCGCTGCGCCCACAGGATCGACGGTGTCTGCAACACCGCCACCCCGCAGCTGCTTCCGGTTGCCCCCCAGCATCAGGTGCGGTGTTTCCTCGAGGATCCCGACATCGCTAGCGGGTCCAAGCCAGCAGAGCCGGTGCCAGAGCCGGCAACCAGCCCTACTGCCCATCGGGCACCCACCGCAGCAGAGCCTAAGGAGCAGCGATGAGCACTCTGACCCTGAGCACCTCACCGGAGCAGAAACCCCAGGAACTTCCCGGCGAACACCCGACGGAACCAGCGGTGCTGGAGGTCAAGAACCTCACGAAAGAGTTCGCCGTCTCAAAAACTGTGTCATTCCCCGCCGTCGACGACGTCTCCTTCAGTCTGCAGCAGGGCGAAACCCTGTCCGTGGTGGGCGAGTCGGGCTGCGGCAAATCCACGTTGGGCCGTTGTATCGTCCGCGGCATCGATGCCACTTCCGGAGAGGTGATCTATACACCGCAGGAAGGCAGCGAGGTTGACTTTCTGAGCCTGAAGGGACGCCAGCTGAAGAAAGTCCGCAAGGACATCCAGATGATCTTCCAGGACCCGCATTCCTCGCTGGATCCGCGGCAGACAGTTTTTGACATCATCGCTGAGCCGCTGAAGGCCACCACACGCATTCCGCAGGCGGAGCTGCGCCGTCGGGTCCGTGAAATCGCAGAGAAGGTGGGACTAGATCCCTCTCATCTGCGGCGCTACCCGCACAGCTTCTCCGGCGGACAGCGCCAGCGCATCGGCATCGCCCGAGCACTGGTGACCCGGCCCAGCGTGATCGTCGCCGACGAGGCGGTCTCCGCATTGGACGTCTCCATTCAGGCCCAGATCATCAACCTGCTGCGAGACCTGCAGGATGAGCTGGGTGTCACCTACCTCTTCATCGCCCACGATCTCTCCATCGTGGAGTACATCTCTGACCGTGTGGCAGTGATGTACCTGGGCCGCATCGTGGAACTGGCCCCCACCGATTCGCTCTTCGCCGCCCCCAAGCACCCCTACACTGAGGTGCTGCTCTCGGCGGTCCCGCAGCCGGATCCTGAGGTGCGCAGGCAGCGCATTGTGCCCAAGGGGGAGGTGCCCTCACCGGCAGATCGGCCTAAAGGGTGCCTGTTCGCCAACCGGTGTGCCTATGCCACCGAGCTGTGTGAGCAGAAGGCACCTACGCTTCAAGAGACTGCGCCGGGACACTTCTCGGCCTGCCATTACGCCAGTCAGCTGCAATTGAAGGGGCTGGCGCAATTGGAGATCACCGGTGCTGAAGACCACACCGGATAGCTTCTCCCGCCAGGCCCGCGGCCTGGTGCTTCCCTTCGTTCTGCACGCCCTGCTGTCGAACTCGTTCATCCTCTTGGACACCGTGATGGTGGCCTCCCTGGGGCAGAGCGCAGTGGCGGCAATGGCCGCAGCCGGACAGTTCAGCTTCATCCTGGGCATGCTCATGGCCGCCACGTGGGGCTCGGCGACCTTCATCACCCAGTTCCACGGGCGCGGTGATACTGCCGGAGCGCATCGGGCGCTGGGGGTGATGCTGCTGCTTGCGGTGAGCCTCTCCACCGTCATGGCGGTGCTGGTGTTCCTGTTCAAAGAGCAGATTGTTCTGTTCTTCATCACCGATCCTGCAACAGTCAGCGCCGCAGTGCAGTACCTGAGCATCATCGTGATCGCCTACGTGATCAACGCGGTCAAGGACTCCTACGCCAATGCCCTAGGCGCTATCGGCAAAATCAAAGTAGTCCTGCTGCTGGGTGTGGTGGGACTGCTGACCAACACGGGGCTGAACCTGCTGCTGATCTTCGGCTTAGCCGGCTTCCCCCGGCTGGAGCTGCAGGGAGCCGCTGTTGCCACGGTGATCTCCTCAGCGCTGACCTGCCTGGTCCTCATCGGATTCATCTACATCCGCCGCTACTGGGTCAACGCCAGCGTGCGCCAGATGTTCAGCTTCCGGAAGGCCTTTGTCGGCAGGATGCTGCGCGTCTGTTTCCCGCTGCTGCTGCATGAGGGCGTCTGGGCCTCCGGAAGCCTCATCTATGCCATGGCCTTCGGGCATTTGGGCGTAGCCGCACTTGCCGCCTATCAGCTGGTCAGGACCCTCAACAACTATTTCCTCATCGGTGTCTCAGGATTCTCCTATGCCGCCCGAGTGCTGGTGGGCAAGAACTTAAGCAATGAGGACCCGGCGCAGGCCATCGACTATGCCAAGCGCTTCACCCGTACTGCGGTGGTGGTCGGCCTGATCGCCACAGCAGTCCTGCTGCTGGCCAATCCTGTGGTTGTCTCGCTCTTCCCTGAGTTGGAAGAGAGCGCCAGCCGATATCTGCGCCACATGCTCTACATCCACGCCGCGATGGTGCTGATCTTCTTCCTCAATCACATCTGGATCACCGGAATCATGCGCGCCGGCGGGGACAACCTCTTCTCCTTCCGGCTGGTGGCAGTGACCACATGGGGGATAGGGGTGCCGTTGGTGCTGCTGGGAACCTTCGTCTTCAACTGGCCTGTAGAAGTCATCTTCCTGCTCTTCACCACCGAAGAGCTCACCAAAGCGATCTGGGGATTCTTCCGCATTCGCTCGGGCCGGTGGGCCAATAACTTAACGAAAGACATGACATGAGCACAGACACCCAAGGTTCTCTTCGATCCTGGACTCACGAAACACCGCAGAGCCGCCGTCGCTACCGGGTGTTCTCAGAGTTCCAGCCGCGCTACGAGGAGCTCAGCGGCGGATTCAGTGCCCAACAGCTGCAGAGAAACTACCCCTCAGACGGTCACGGCGGTCATGACTTCATTCCGCTGCTGGACAGTTTTGATCTCCTGATCCGTGAGCACCCCGACGTGCTGGAGCAGGATCTGGCACTGGCGATTCAGCACAACCAGGCAGCTGCCGAGGATCCCGCGCAATGCCGGGCTGCCTTGGAATCACAGTACGAGGATCAACTTCTGGCATTGGCTCCGGGGCTCGGGGCTCACTTGGGTCACCTGTTCCGCGAAGCCATCCTTGACGGTGACCTTCCCAAAACCGTGCAGCTGCTCTCCAAATTCCGTCCTCACGGGCGCGTTGCTCACCAAGGAGCATCCTGCAATCCGGCCAAAGCGCGTTGGGCCAAATGGAGTGTGCGTCCGTTCCTGCGGGCGCCTGAGCATATTCACCAATTCGACGTCGACGGCGGCAACGCCTACTCCGGCCACGACGGATCGTTCCCTTCGGGCCATACCTCCGAGGCCTACTGGCAGGGTGTCACCCTTGCGACCCTGCTGCCAGAGCTGGCCGCAGGGATCCTCGCCCGCACCGCCGACCTGGGCCACTACCGGGTGCTGATGGGGGTTCATTATCCGCTGGATGTGATTGGCGGAAGGATGATGGGCAGCTATATTGCCGCGAACCGCTGGTCAGATCCGTTGTTCCGGGAGCTGCTGCTCGAATCCCGTGAGGAGCTGTGCTCAGTGCTGGAATCGGCTGTCGGGGCAGAGCTGGTCACCAGCATCGAGCAGGATAAGCCATATCTGCCGCTTAGGGCTGCGCGAGACCATTATCGGCAGTACCTCAGCTATGGCTTTGGTCAGCTGGGCCCCGCTGGTGTGCCGCTTGAGGTACCGGAATTTGCGCCGAATCTGCTGATCACCGCATACCCGCAGCTCAATGCCGAAGAACGCGCACAGGTGCTGCGCGATACTGCCCTGGACTCCGGCTACCCACTGGATAAGCAGGGGCCCGACGGCGGCTGGCAACGCATCGACCTACTCGCAGCAATGACAGAACACTGAGTGACCGAGCCCCGAAAGGACAACGAAAAATGAAGAAATCCGCAATGACGTTCGCCCTAGCCCTGCTGCTGACGGGCCTAGCGGCACCGGCAGCCTCGGCCGCCGAATCCGTGACCGTTATCCCACATACCGAAGTCGTTGGGTTTGCTGAAGTTGAACCGGTAAGCCGGGACCAGCAACTGGCAAAGCAGTTCCAGCCCTTCCTGGAAGTCCGCACTGGCTGCGTGCCGTTCCCTGCTGTGGATGCAGCTGGCAACGTCAGTGGAGGACTTGCTCCCACCGGAGGCTCCAGCAGCGGATGCAGCAGCCATACCGGCCAGGTCTATGCGCGGTCAGGCTGGCACAACGGTGCCTACGCGATCATGTACTCCTGGTACTTCCCCAAGGACTCACCATCGCCTGGACTCGGTCACCGGCATGACTGGGAGGGACTCGTGGTGTGGCTGGATGATCCCGCGGCCGTGAACCCACAAATCGCGTCCATCTCGTACTTCCAGCATGGGAACTACCGGCACACACCGGCCACGGAAGACAACACTCACCAGGGACGACCGCTCATGGCTTACTACCACACGTGGCCGGTCAATCACACGCTCTGGGTCAGCAGCCGGGTCGGCGGCCAGCAACCGTTGATTGCTTGGGAAGACATGACCCCAGAAGCCCGCCGTGCCCTGGAGGTGCATGATTTCGGGGCAGCCAATGTGCCGTTTAATGATGCGCGGTTCAGCAGCCACCTGGAACGGGCGTGGTATCAGTGACCAGGCCGCAGAGCACCGTGCCGCATGACCAGATCCCCGTACTAGAACACTTGGAGAATGGGTACGGGCGCGCCGTCGCCCAGCGTCATCAGCCCTATCTCTCGGTGCTCTCTGGGTGTGTGCCATATCCAGCAGTGGACGCCCAGGGTCGTGTCAGTGAAGGGCTGCCCACGGACAGCCCGGAGGAAGGATGCTCGCAAAGCTCCGGCCAGTGCTATTACCGCGCGGTCAAGCGAGGGGACTTATGGGGCATCGTCTACGCCTGGTACTTCCCCAAGGACTGTCCCGCACCTGGTGCCGGTCACCGGCATGACTGGGAGGGTGCCGTGATCTGGGCACGAGATGACGAGGGGACAACTCAGCTGGAGCATTTTGGGTACTCACAGCATGGCAGGTTCTTCATCGTTGAAGCTGATACGCATACGGCCTACCATGGACATCCGCTGCTGGCCTACTCCCGATACGGTGAGCGGGTCACCCATTCCATGTGGCTGCACGACCAGCCAGGAGGGTTGCAGCCGCTGATCGGTTGGGAGGAGCTGCCTGCGGCGTCTCGCCGAGCCCTCAACGTTGCTGACTTCGGGGCAGCGGATGTGTTGATAGCAGACCGTAACTTTCAGCGGAACCTGTTCAAGGCCTGGCCCGGTCAGCCCGAAGAAGTCATGGACCTTCTGGGCTGAGCGTTAGCCAGCCTGTGAGCTGTCCCAGCACTCACCCCCTCGCGATAAGGTGAGGGGGTGAGTGCTGAAGCCAATAAGCTGCTGGTCATTGATGGTCATTCCATGGCGTTCCGGGCGTTCTACGCCCTGCCGCCGGAGAGTTTCCAGACCACCTCGGGGCAATACACCAATGCCGTCCACGGCTTCACGAATATGCTGCTGAAGCTCATCCGTGAAGAGCTCCCCACACATATTGTTCTCGCCTTTGACTTAGACACCCCCACGTTTCGGCACCAGTCCTACGAGGAGTACAAGGGCGGACGCGCGAAGACTCCAGAGGAGTTCCGCGGCCAGATCGACCTGATCAAGAAAGTTGCCGAGGCGCTGACCATCCCGGCTGTCACCGTGGAGGGCTACGAGGCCGATGACATCGTTGCCACCTACGTCACCCGCGCCGAGGCTGCCGGCTGGGAGACCCTTATCGTCTCTGGCGACCGGGACGCCCTGCAGCTGGTCACCGAGAACACCAAGCTGATGTACCCCACCTCGGGCATCTCCAAGGTGACGGTGCTGGACCCGGCTGCAGTAGAGGCCAAGTACCTGGTGCCCCCAGCGAAGTACCCGGACCTGGCTGCCCTGGTGGGGGAGTCAGCTGACAACCTCCCAGGCGTGCCAAAGGTGGGGCCGAAGACGGCGGCCAAATGGATCGCCCAGTACGGCTCTACCCGCGAGATCATCAACAATGCTGCCGAGATCGGCGGCAAAGTGGGGGAGAACCTGCGTGCAGCAGTCGCCGATGTGGAACGAAACCTGGAGCTGAACCTGCTGGTGCGAGACCTCGAGGTTCCGCTTGATCTTGAGGACGCGGTGCTGACTCCGCCTGACCGGGAAGCGGTCGAACCGCTTTTCGACGCGCTGGAGTTCAACCAGATCCGTGATCGGCTGTTTGAGGTCTTCGCCGCGCGATTCCCCGAAGCGGACCTTTCTGCCGAACCTACTGGGGCGCTGCCGCAGGTGACAGTGGCCTCCTCCGCTGCCGAACTCACTGACTTCCTCGCAGACCACGACGACGCCCCGTTAGCTCTTGCCCTGTGTCTGGATCGCAGCGGAGAATCACTGTCCACTAAGGCAAAACGCGATGAAGCCGCCCGGCTTGCCGAAGCGCTGGCCGTAGTGCTGGTGCCAGCTTATGAGAGCCCCGATGAAGCAGTGCAGGCCCTCGCTGTGCCGCTGGTCGAGGCCGACGCCGAACTGGAGTCTGCCCTTGCTGCCTGGCTGACGGAACCCGGTTTGCCGAAGCTTGTTCATGACTATAAGGACGCCGGCAAACGACTGGCCTGGCGAGGGCTGAGCCTGCGCGGCGTCGTCGAGGACACCCTGATTTCGGGATACCTGATCCAGCCTGACCGGCGGAACTTCGCTTTCGCGGATCTGGTCACCCAGCACCTGGGTGCATCCACTGAGCCCGGTGACTATGTGGGTGGAGAGCAATTCCGCAAGAAGAACGACGACGGCGGCCAGGGCACGCTCTTTGATGAGGAGCCGATCCCCGGGGTCATTGAGGAGGACCTGGCACGTGCAGGGGTGCACGGGATGCTGCTGCACAGCCTCTCCTCTACGCTGCACGCCGAACTTGCCGAGCGCAAAGCCGAGCAGCTGCTCTATGAACTGGAGATCCCACTGGCGGAGATTCTGCTGCAGATGGAGCTCACTGGCATCGCGGTCAGCCGTGAGAAGCTGCAGAACCTCGACACGGAGTTCCAACGCACAATCGAAGAGTCGGCGGAAGCGGCCTATGCCGTCGTCGGACATCCGGTGAACCTCGGCTCCCCGAAGCAGCTACAGACAGTGCTCTTCGAGGAGCTGCAACTGCCCACCCAGGGCGTGAAGAAGAACAAGACCGGCTACTCCACCGACGTGGAAACCCTGCAGGACCTGCTGGCCAAGACTCAGAATGAGTTCCTGGTGCATCTGATGAACCACCGCGATGCTTCCAAGCTGCGTCAGACCGTGACCGGGCTGACCGAAGCGGTGGGCGACGACGGCCGGATCCACACCACCTACGCCCAGACTGTGGCAGCCACCGGGCGACTCTCCAGCCTGCACCCGAACCTGCAGAACATCCCGGTACGCACTGCGGCGGGACGGAAGATCCGTGATGCTTTCACCGTGGGTGAGGGCTACGAGACCCTGTTGACCGCCGACTATTCGCAGATCGAGATGCGCATCATGGCTCACCTCTCCGGTGACCAAGCCCTGATCGAAGCCTTCCGCGCAGGTGAGGATCTGCACAGTTTCGTGGGCGCCAGGGTCTTCGGCGTGGGTACCGATGAGGTGAGCGCCGAGCAGCGCTCCAAGGTCAAGGCCATGAGCTACGGCCTGGTGTACGGACTCTCCAGCTTCGGGCTGTCCAAACAGCTCAATATCGGGGTGGATGAGGCCCGTGAGTTGATGAACGAGTACTTTGAACGCTTCGGGGCGGTGCGGGACTACCTGCGCGATGTGGTGTCACAGGCCAAGAAGGACGGTTACACCGCAACGATCTACGGCCGCCGTCGCTATCTTCCTGATCTGACCAGCGATAACCGGCAGCTGCGCCAGATGGCCGAGAGAGCTGCGTTGAATGCGCCCATCCAAGGGTCCGCGGCGGATATCATCAAGCGCGCCATGATCGACGTCGACGCCGCCCTGGCGCAGTCCCAGCTGAAATCCCGGATGCTGCTGCAGGTTCATGACGAACTCGTACTGGAAGTGGCACCGGGGGAGCGGGAGCAGGTGGAGAAGCTGCTGGTGGAGAAGATGAGCTCGGCAGCCGATCTCACTGTTCCTCTCGATGTGCACGTGGGTGCCGGGTCTACCTGGCACGACGCCGCGCACTGAGTTCGGGCTGGGCTGGTCCCGCGGGCGGGGGAACCCCGCCACGCTCTCGGCGAGCTAGCGCTCGCCTTCACGCCTGAAGGTCCCGCGGGCGGGGGAACCCCGCCACGTGGGGCTTGCAAGCATACGGTGGCGCAGTTTGACGAGAATTCGGCCCGAAAACGAAGCAGAATGTGGTCGAACCGCGCCACCGTACGAAGTAGGGTGGGAGGCGTGAGCATACCTGCGCCAAAGCTGCCCCAGATTGCCCCGCTCCCTGATGGACTGACCAGCCGCACCTTTCCGCTGACCCTGGGGGAGGACGGCAAGCCGGATCCCGCAGGTGCCGCCTTCATCCGTACCGTGGAGCATGGCTTCTACGAGGAGTGGTACAGCGACGAGAAACTTGAGCGCCTGCAGCCAGCCCTGGCTGAGGACAACCAGCAGTGCACCGGCGTCTTCGTCGACCCGGGCTTTGCCGCATTGGAGCCCTGGGGCGACGCTCTGGAACAGATCGGCTTCGACGCCGCGCTCCACCCGGTGGGCACCTTCGTCGACTATGACAAAACGCTCAACGCCGGAGGCGAGCTACTGCCGGCACGTCTGGTCACTGGAGTCACCGTCAACCCGGGATTCCGTCGCCGCGGCATCCTCAAGCACATGATGACGACGGCGCTGGCCCGCGCGGTGCAGGACGAGATGCCGCTGGTAGCCCTGACTGTCTCCGAAGGCAGCATCTACGGCCGCTTCGGCTTCGGAGCAACCACCCGCGAGCAGCGCCTGGAGGTTAATGTCACCAAGGCCGGTGAGGCCTTCGCCCTGCGCACCCCGGCCACTGGCAGGGTTCTGACTGTGGACCCGGCGGAGCTCGGTGACGTCGTAGACGCCACCTTCGCCCAGTTCCATCAGCGCACCCGCGGTTCAGTGGAGCGCCAAGCGTTCTACCGCAAAGCTGCTACCGCTCAGTGGAATCCGGAGGACATCACCAGCCAGTGGCGCAAGGCCCGCACCATTGTGCACATCACCGAGGAAGGCACTATCGGTGGCTATGCCGTGTTCACCTTCACCGGCTGGGACAACGAGCCGCATACTATGCAGCTGCGCGATATGGTCACCGTGGATGCTGCAAGCCGGATCGAACTCTGGCGGCACCTCGCCGATATGGACCTAGTAGGGCGGATCACCCAGAACAACGCGCCGGTGGATGACCCGCTTGCGGCCGCGCTGGTGAACCCGCGTGCGCGCAAGGTCACCGCCCAGCGCGACGTGCTCTGGGTGCGGATTCTCGATGTGGTGCGCGTTCTGCAGGCTCGTGAGTGGGGTGCCGACGGGCAGTTCGTGCTGGAACTCTCCGACCCGCTGGGAATCTGTGCAGGCAGCTTCGCCATCACCGTGACCTCGGGGGCGGCACGGGTGCAGCCTGCCGCTGATGCAGCAGGCCCGCGTTTCCGCACTGATGTTGAGACGCTGGGTGCAGTGTATTTGGGTGATGTGTCCGTCCTGACTATGCGCGACGCTGGACGGATCAGCGGCCCCGAGGACGCAGACTGGAACTCTCTGGCGGCGACCTTCGATCTGCCGACTGCCCCCTACTGCGCCACTCACTTCTAGGTGACGCATCGCCGAGTTCTCGGTGCTCAGGACATATTCGGGGGCGGTTGTACTGAATTGCCTCGGGAGTATAGACTGATTGGGCGCGTTCTGCGCACAGAGCTGTGAGATTCGGTCGCTATTCAGCGTCGAGTCTGGCATCTGATACAGATCCTGCTGGATTGCCTGCGAAAGCTCGCATGCATTCAAGCATTGAACTGTTCACCTGTCCACCGCTCAGTGCACTCGCTGAACCGTGCACTGACCAACCACCATCAATCCATATCGGAGCCCCTACTACATGACCACCACCGCAACTGCACCCGGTGCCCCGCAGGTCGCTATCAACGACATCGGAACCGCCGAAGAGTTCCTCGCAGCCGTCGATGCGACGATGAAGTACTTCAACGACGGCGACATGGTCGAAGGAACCATTGTCAAGGTTGACCGCGACGAGGTTCTCCTGGACATCGGGTACAAGACTGAAGGCGTCATCCCGTCCCGCGAGCTGTCCATCAAGCACGATGTTGACCCGGACGAGGTCGTCGCCGTCGGTGACAAGGTCGAGGCCCTGGTTCTCCAGAAGGAGGACAAGGAAGGCCGTCTGATCCTGTCCAAGAAGCGCGCACAGTACGAGCGCGCCTGGGGCGACATCGAGCGCATCAAGGACGAGGACGGCGTCGTCACCGGCACCGTCATCGAGGTCGTCAAGGGCGGCCTTATCCTGGACATCGGCCTGCGCGGCTTCCTCCCGGCCTCCCTGGTGGAGATGCGCCGCGTGCGCGATCTGGCCCCCTACATCGGCCAGGAGATCGAAGCTAAGATCATCGAGCTGGACAAGAACCGCAACAACGTTGTGCTCTCCCGCCGTGCATGGCTGGAGCAGACCCAGTCGGCTGTCCGCTCTGACTTCCTCAACAAGCTCGAGCGCGGTCAGGTCCGTAAGGGCCACGTCTCCTCGATCGTCAACTTCGGTGCCTTCGTGGACCTGGGTGGCGTCGACGGCCTGGTGCACGTCTCCGAGCTGTCCTGGAAGCACATCGACCACCCGAACGAGGTTGTCGAGGTCGGTCAGGAAGTTACCGTCGAGGTCCTCGAGGTGGACATGGACCGCGAGCGCGTCTCGCTGTCTCTGAAGGCCACCCAGGAAGATCCGTGGCAGACCTTCGCCCGCACTCACGCTCTGGGTCAGATTGTGCCGGGCAAGGTCACGAAGCTTGTGCCCTTCGGCGCATTCGTCCGCGTCGAGGACGGCATCGAGGGCCTGGTGCATATCTCCGAGCTGGCAGTGCGCCACGTGGACCTGGCCGAGCAGGTTGTCTCCGTGGGCGACGACGTGTTCGTCAAGGTCATCGACATCGACCTGGAGCGCCGCCGCATCAGCCTGTCCCTGAAGCAGGCCAACGAGGGTGTTGACCCGGAGGCCGAGGAGTTCGACCCCGCGCTGTACGGCATGGATGCCGAGTACGACGAAGAGGGCAACTACAAGTACCCCGAGGGCTTCGATCCCGAGACCAACGAGTGGATGGAAGGCTACGACGAGCAGCGCGCTGCTTGGGAAGCACAGTACGCCGCCGCTCAGGAGCGCTGGGAAGCTCACAAGGAGCAGGTCCGCAAGGCCATCGACGCCGACGCCGAGGCTGCAGCCGAAGCTTCGGTGGGGGGCTCATCCTCCAGCCGCAAGGCTGAGCCGGCTCCGTCCAACTACTCCTCCGCACCCGCTGGTGGCGAGGATGCAGGCACCCTGGCCTCCGATGAGGCTCTGGCAGCACTGCGCGAAAAACTGACCGGCAAGTAATTGTTGGCTAGCTGATATCAGCTGCAACGAGAAACCCGCTTCACCGCTTCAGGTGGGGCGGGTTTTCTCGTATCTAAAAGCCTAAAACGGGATCGTTACCATCTTGAGACCCGGCCATGCGATCGCCGTCAGGAGCGCGATACGGCGTCGCTGACAAGCCAGTCCCAGCCTTTTCCCAGGGTTTATGGGGTGACTTATGGGGGATTCTTTTCTAGCGTGGAGCCGATATGCCTAGCTGGAACTCGGCCTAATTGGCTGCAGAACCGGCGTTGGGCGCCCGCCGTGAACCGTGATCCACGGCGGGAAGACAAGATTGAGAGACCGGACGTTTCTCACGAAAGGCACCAATGCTAGATAAGGTCCATGACCTTTTCAGACTGCGCACGAGTCCCGTGATCTTCTTCGTGTCAGCAGGTTTGATCGCGGTCTTCGTCATACTTACCCTCGTCATGCCAGAGGGCATGGCGTCGTTCTGGGGTGCCGGGTCGGGGTGGATTTATGACAACCTGGGATGGTTCTACATCTCCGGCCTGACCATCTTCCTCATCTTCCTGATCATTGTGGGTTTCGGTCGGTTTGGGCGCATTCGTCTAGGTCAAGATGATGAGAAGCCCGAGCACAGCGATATGTCATGGTTCGGCATGCTCTTCGCCGCAGGCATTGGCACCATCCTGATGTTCTGGGCTGTTGCTGAACCGGCTAACCATTTCGCGGAACCGCCCCGGGGAGAATCGACTGGAGTCGAGGCCCGCTCGATGGAAGCTGCCAGCGAGGCCATGGGCTTCACGCTCTACCACTTCGGTCTACATACCTGGACGATTTTTGCGCTTCCCGGATTGGCTTTTGCCTACTTCATCTATAAGAGGAACCTCCCGCCACGCGTGTCCTCTATCTTTCAGCCCATTCTTGGAGACAGGATTCACGGGCCTATCGGCAAATCTATCGACATCTTCGCCATTGTGGGCACTATCTTCGGAGTTGCTGTCTCGATCGGGCTGGGCACGCTGCAGATTCACGCTGGTCTGGCCCAGCTGTTCGGTGTGAGCGACGCCGACTGGAACTTCATCATCATCATTGCAGTGGTCACCATTGTGGCGACGATTTCCGCGGTGCTGGGCGTGAATAAGGGCATTCGGCGGCTGTCCAACTTCAACATCTGGACCGCCATCGCCTTACTGATCTTCGTTCTGGCCACGGGGCCCACGGTCTATATGCTGCGCGGCACAATCGAATGGGCCGGCGTCTATCTCAGCATGTTGCCCGAACTTGCGTTCTGGAACGATACGTTGGCCGATACCGGCTGGCAGAACGGCTGGACCATTTTCTACTGGGCCTGGACCGTGGCTTGGGCACCCTTCGTGGGCATCTTCATCGCGCGGATCTCACGGGGGCGCACGATCCGACAGTTCGTGGCCGGGGTGCTTGGTCTACCGACCCTGTTCACCATCATCTGGTTCGGCATCTGGGGCAGCGGCGTCTTCGACATCGAGTTCAATGGCGACGGCGGACTAGTGGACTCAGTGCTGGAGGATGGCGTGGAGACCGCGTTGTTCGCGTTCCTGGCCGAGTTCCCGCTGGCCCCGGTGACTTCGGCTGTAGCCATCATGCTGGTGGGCGTCTTCTTCATCACCTCGATGGACTCGTGTTCCCTTGTTCTTGACGACATGTGCAATGGCTACGAGGGCAAAGCCCCGCTGCACCAGCGAGCGTTCTGGACGGTCGCTATTGGCACCATTGCTGCACTGCTTCTGACGGCCACCGGCGAAGGTGGACTTGCCGCGTTGCAAGAGGTCGCGCTGGTGTTCGGACTTCCCTTCTTCATTCTCGGGTACTTCATCATGTACAACCTCTCTCGAGCCATGCGGGAGGACGCTGGAGAAGTCGGGTTCCTCAGGACCCGCCGCTGGCTGCAGACATTGCCGCCGGAGGAGTACGAGCGCCGCATGGAGGAGGCAGATGCTTCGCTGGCCGAGGCCGTGGTGGCACCGGACTACGCAGAGGGCACACAGCCGGAGAACGCTCCAGAACTGGAGCATGCCGAGCAGCCCCCGGTCGTGGAGGAATACCGCGTCCGCACCGGCGAGACCCCCATCATCGATCCGGCGAATCCGGGCGATACGGGGATCCCGCCTCGTGGGTGATCGTATCTAGTCCTGCTCAGAAGCCCGTTCCGGCAATTCCGCCGGGACGGGCTTCTTGGTCTCTGCATCTCCGGAGACTCGCGACTTCACCAGGGACGCGAGGACGGTCACGGTCAGCACACCCAGAATGACCAGCAGCGAGAGTCCGGTCGAGATCTCCAACACCGCGACATTCTCACCATTGTTGATGAACCACAGATTGTTCTCATGCAGCGCATGGAGCATCAGCTTGATGCCGATGAACCCGAGGATCACGGCAAGACCGTAGGAGAGGTACACCAGGCGCTCCAGAAGGCCGTCGATCAGGAAGTACAGCTGGCGCAGACCCATGAGCGAGAATGCGGTGGCGCTGAAGACGATATACGGCTCCTGGGTCAGGCCGTAGATCGCGGGGATCGAGTCCAGAGCGAAGAGGATGTCCGTGCCGCCGATTGCCACCATCACCAGCAGCATCGGAGTCAGCATCCGCCGGCCATTGATTCGGGTGGTGAGCTTGTCGCCGTCGTAGTCATCTGAGGTGTTGAGCCAGCGCCGAGCGGCACGGACCACAAAGTTATCGGCCTCCTCCTGAGCTTCCTCACCGGAGAGTTCCTTCTTCAGCAGCTGGCCGGCGGTGAGCAGCAGGATGATGCCGAAGATGTAAAAGACATCGCTCCAGGCGTGGATCAGCCCCGCACCCAGGAAGATGAAGGCGGTACGGGCGATCAGCGCAAAGACGATGCCGAAGAGCAGCACCTTCTGCTGGTACTTCCTGGGCACGTTGAAGCTGGAGATGATCACCAAGAAGACGAAGAGGTTATCGACCGAGAGCGCCTTCTCCGTGATGTAGCCGGCATAGTACTCAGTGGCGTGGGCGGTGTCACCGAAGAAGATGAAAACCAGGCCAAAGAGCAGGGCCACACCGATATAGAAGGCCGACCAGATACTGGCTTCACGCAGCGTGGGTTCATGGGCCTTGCGTACGTGGGCGAAGAAGTCGAAGGCGAGCAGGCCGAGGATCGAGGCAATAGTGATGCCCCAGACGAGGGGAGTGATCTCCACAGTAAGGAGTCCTTTCGGGAGTGCGACGATGCGAGTCATCCTCGCGAGTCTCTCCGCCCCGGATCAAGGTCTACAATGTCCACCATCATCCAGGACCGCTGTGCCCGGCGGAGCATCGGTGCTCCGCGTGCTGACGTACACAGCGCCTAGGGGTACTCCCTCACGCAGAGATAATGGTACACCTGTCTTATGACACTCCACGTACAGCAGCCCAGCACGCAGGTGATTCATCAGCCTGAACAGCACCGCTTCGCCATCATGGTCGAGGCACAGTCCGCCGGCTTCGCTGAATACCGCGAAACCGGCGCCCACGCCCGTGCTTTTACCCACACCGAGATCGACGAGTCCTTCCAAGGGCAGGGACTGGCGAAACAACTGGTGAGTGAGGCGCTGGATCTCACCCGGGAGCAAGGATTGACAGTGCTGCCGTACTGTCCCTTGGTGCGCTCTTTCATTGCCAAGCACTCCGAGTATCTCCAGCTGGTACCGGCTGAACGACGGCATGAGTTCGGTCTGTGAGTACCCCTGCGGACAGCGGAGCTGACCTGCCGCGCTGCAGCTGGGCGTCCGGGGCACCAGAGTTCCCCCAGTATCACGACACTGAATGGGGATTCCCGGTGGGGGAGGACCGCAGGCTCTTCGAGAAACTCTGTCTTGAGAGTTTCCAAGCGGGTTTGAGCTGGCGCACCATCCTGACCAAACGTGAGAACTTCCGAGCTGCGTTCGCAGGGTTTCAGATCTCGACTGTCGCCGGAATGACGGCGGACGACGTCGCCCGGTTACTGACGGATGCGGGCATCATCCGGCACCGCGGCAAAATCGAAGCGGTGATCAACAATGCCCGCCGGGCCGAAGAACTCATCGCCCAGCAGGGATCGTTGGCGGCTTTCGTCTGGTCATTCGAACCGCGGCCTGAAGAACTGGGCGAACCCCAGACCATGACCACCTCACCCTCGGCGGTGGCGATGGCCAAGGAACTTAAGAGTCGGGGATGGAAGTTCCTCGGCCCTACCACCGTATTCGCTTTTATGCAGTCCATGGGCCTGCTCAACGATCACGCCTGGGACTGCTTCATCAGGCCCCAGGTCGATCAGGCCCGCGCCCAGTTCATCCGCCCAAGCGCCAGCAGCTGATTACTCGGCGGCTTTGATCTGCCGCAGCTCCTTCTTCAGGTCTCCGATCTCATCACGCAGCCGGGCGGCCAGTTCGAAGTTCAGCTCTTCAGCCGCATTGTGCATCTGCTGGGTCAACTGGTTGATCAGATCTGCCAGATCCGTGGCTGGAGTCTTTGCAGCCACAGAGGTCTGTGCGGTGGCCTCGGCAGCGGCACCGGCGGCGCCGTCGTCCTCCTGCTGGAAGGCGGTGAAGCCGCGGTGCCCCTTGCCGTAGGTGAATCCTGTGGCCAGACCGCCCATGCCCTGCAGGAGATCCGCGGTATCGGCATCCTCGCGCGCCAGCTGGTCGGTGATATCGGCAATACGCTTCTGCAGCGGCCGGGGATCGATCCCGTGCTCCTTGTTATAGGCCACCTGGATCTCACGGCGACGCTCGGTCTCATCAATAGCCCGACGCATGGAGTCGGTGATCTTATCGGCATACATATGCACCTGTCCTGAGACATTTCGGGCGGCACGGCCGATGGTCTGGATCAATGAGGTCGTGGAACGAAGGAAGCCTTCCTTATCCGCGTCCAGGATGGCCACCAGTGAGACCTCAGGCAGATCGAGTCCCTCACGCAGCAGGTTGATACCGACGACGACGTCGTAGGTCCCCTTGCGCAGTTCACGCAGGATCTCGATTCGTTTGAGGGTGTCCACATCCGAGTGCAGGTATTCCACCTTCACCCGGTGCTCCAGCAGGTATTCGGTGAGGTCTTCTGCCATCCGCTTGGTCAGGGTTGTCACCAGGACCCGCTCATTGCGTTCGGTGCGAGCACGGATTTCACCGAGCAGGTCATCGATCTGACCCTTCGTGGGTTTGACCACGATCTCCGGGTCCACCAGGCCGGTGGGACGGATGATCTGCTCCACCACGCCGTCGGCCTGTCCCAGCTCATAGCTGCCCGGGGTAGCCGAGAGGTACACGGTCTGACCGATGCGCTCTAAGAACTCATCCCATTTCAGCGGCCGATTATCCATAGCCGAGGGCAGTCGGAAGCCGTGCTCGACCAGCGTGCGTTTACGGGACATATCGCCCTCGTACATGCCGCCGATCTGCGGGATGGTCACATGGGACTCATCGACGATCAGCAGAAAATCGTCAGGGAAGTAGTCCAGCAGACAGTGCGGCGCGGAGCCGCGCGGGCGGCCGTCGATATGCAGTGAATAGTTCTCGATGCCGTTGCAGAAGCCCATCTGCTGCATCATCTCGAGGTCGTAGGTGGTGCGCATGCGCAGCCGCTGGGCCTCAAGGAGCTTGTTCTGGGATTCCAGCTCAGCCAGCCGCTGCTGCAGTTCATCCTCGATGCTGGTGATGGCTTTGGCCATCCGATCATCACCGGCCACATAGTGGCTGGCGGGGAAGATGTACATTTCCTCTTCCTCGCGCACTACGGTGCCGGTGAGCGGATGAAGGGTATAGATCGCCTCGATCTCATCGCCGAAGAACTCGATGCGCACTGCGAGCTCCTCGTACATCGGGATGATCTCCACGGTGTCACCGCGGACCCGGAACGTCCCGCGGTGGAAGTCAGTGTCATTGCGCACGTACTGCATGCCCACGAACCGGCGCAGCAGCTGGTCCCGCTCGATAGTGTCCCCGCGTTTGAGCGGCACCATCTGCTTGATGTACTCCTCCGGGGTGCCCAGACCGTAGATACAGGAGACGGTGGCCACCACGATGACGTCGCGGCGGGTCAGCAGCGCATTGGTGGCGGAGTGCCGCAGCCGCTCCACCTCGTCATTGACCGAGGAGTCCTTCTCAATGAAGGTATCGGTCTGCGGGACGTAGGCCTCGGGCTGGTAGTAGTCGTAATAAGAAACGAAGTACTCCACCGCGTTGTTCGGCAGCAGCTCTCGGAACTCGTTGGCCAGCTGAGCTGCCAGGGTCTTGTTCTGCACCATGACCAGCGTCGGGCGCTGCAGACGCTCAATCAGCCAGGCGGCGGTGGCGGACTTACCTGTGCCGGTGGCGCCCATGAGCACCACGTCCTTCTCGCCACCCTGGACGCGGGTCGCGAGCTCCTCGATGGCTTTGGGCTGATCACCGGAGGGCTGGTATGGGCTCTCCACCTTGAACGGAGCAACGGTCCGCGAGATCTTCGGCGCAAGAGACATAACACCAGGCTACTGTGTGGCCCTGACACGTTCGCTGAGGTTCACCATCAGCTCATCAACCTTTTGCTGCAGGTGCGACAGGCGGCCGTCGTTGATGAGCACCACATCGGCTGCTGCGGCGCGCTCAGCATCGGTGGCTTGCGCGCGGATTCTCGCTTCGGCATCATCCTGGCTCATCCCGCGGTTGTGCACCATCCGCCGTACACGCTCCGGGTGCGGGGCCTGAACCACCACGACGACGTCGAACCGATCCTGCTGCCCGGTCTCCACCAGCAGCGGGATATCCTCCACCACGATGCTGCCGGCAGGGGCTGATTCCCGCAGCGCCGCGGCAGCAGCACGCACACGCGGATGGACGATGGCATTGAGGCGGGCGCGGGCATCGTCGTCGGCAAAGACCACTCGGCCCAGTGCGGCCCGGTCCAGTCCACCCTCAGTAGTCAGAACCTGCTCACCGAAGGCGGCCACCACTTCATCAAGACCCTCAGTGCCAGGTTCCAGCACCTGCCGGGCCAGCAGATCCGCGTCGATGATGAGGGCACCATGTTCTGCCATTCGCGCCGACACAGCAGACTTTCCCGAGGCAATGCCACCGGTCAGGCCAACCGAGAGTATTCCGGTCACAGGTCAGTGCTCCGTGCGGTGGAGCAGCTCGCGCAGGATCATCGGGCCGTCGTCGTTGAGCCCGTCATGGTGGAACTCATCGGTCTCCCATACGGAGAGATTGGCCACCCGCGCTGCGGTTTCCAGCGAGAGCTCCCGAGCGACATACACGTCGTCGGTGTACACCGCAGCTGCGGCCGGCACCTGATTACGGCCCAGCTGTTCCAGATCGTAGAGCGGATCCCAATCGCTGATCTGCGCCAGCGCGTCGGCGGTCTCATACAGCGGCGCCAGGACCGGGTCCTGCTGCACGTGCTCACGGAAGATCATCTCCCCGGTCAGCAGCGGAGACTCAGCGTCGGCGGCGAAGGCCGGGAACTGCTCAAGCACCCGTTCAGCGGACCACTCGGTGGGGGCTTCCTCAGGAAGACCGTAGATCGATTCGTGCAGCACCGCATACATGGGAGATGCAGCGAAGGAGGCCTGCTGCCCGACGGCGGCAAGGAAAGTATCACTGAGCGTCGTCTGTGCGTCGGCTCCGGTGGTGAAGGCTTCTTCGAGGACATAGTGCAGGGAATCCACACGCGTATTGCCGCCGAGGAGCATGCCCAGCATCTGGAGTCTGGGAATGGTCAACTCGGAGCCATCGAGCAGCCGCACCGGAGCGCCGGCGCTCTTCCGCTCACGCACATAGCTGATGATCTCATCAAGGCGCTGCCGGTCCTCCGGGAAGCGCGCAAAATACTCGGCATTCCTAGCGGCCATCAGCCGGTAGGTGTGCTGGTAGACCCGATCAGCGTGCCCGGTCACTGGTGCTAGACCGCCGGTGATCATCACCCGGTCCAGATGCTCAGGCGCAAAGGACAGATAGCTCAGCGCGCAGAACCCGCCGTAACTCTGCCCCAGCACGCTCCAGGAGTTCACCCCGAGGTGCTCGCGCAATGCCTCGGCGTCTTTGACAATGCTGTCTGCCCTGAAATGGCGGAGATAAGCTACCTGCTCTGCCACACCGCCTCGGGCAGTGAGACTGTGACGGTTCAGCGCGGAGGACAGCCCAGTGCCGCGCTGGTCCAGCATGATGATGCGGAAGTCCTTGGCCGCCTCGGCCATCCAGCCGGAAAGCCGGGCCGGCCGATTGCCCTTACCACCTGGGCCACCCTGCAGGAAGAGCAGTACGGGCAGCGCAGAGACGTGCAGCTCGCCCTTGGCTTGAGCCTCAGCGCCGATGAACTCCCGGGCGTAGACGGTGATGCGTTCACTTCCGTTGCGCTCAGCGGGGGCGCTGCCGTCCAGTGGCACCTCGAGACGGTGGTCGATGATCCGGGTACCGTCGAGCAGCAGGCGAGTCTCGTTCATGGGCTCCAGCTTAAGCAGTTCTGAGCTCGCCGACATGGTAGACCCGTACGACAGCTGCTTCGGCCTCATCGGAGGCAGCCAAGTCCACCCAGGCATGAATGCCCTGATCGTGGTTGCCCTGGTCATCATCAAGGACCTGCACGGCATGCCAGAACCCGGGGCGCCCGGCGGGCTGGCGGTCCAGCCGGAAAAGCGTCGCGCTTCGGGACTTGGCGTCGGTGTACACATCCTCGTATTCGTCGAAGAACGCATCAAGCGCCTGCCCCCAGCGATCCGGCTCCGCCCATTCGGTCTGCGGCGCTCGTGCACCCTCCCGAGGCAGGAACTCTGCGTGTTCACGCTCCAGTGCCGCCAGCGCCTCGTCCTTCTCCTGGGCAAAGAGCTCAGCCCGGCGGAACATCGCATTGCGCACCAGCACAGTGAAAGCCCTGACATTGGCAGAGAACCCGGCGGGCTCGGAAGCCTGCTCCAGCTGACGGCGTTCTACCTCGGCCAGCTTCTCAGGATCATCACTGGCAGCCAACCGCTCCCACTCTTCAACCAACGAAGAGTCGGTCTGGGCGATCACTTCACCCAGCCAAGCGATCAGGTCCTCCAGCTCCTCAGTCACCTTCGAGGTGGGCACTGTCTGACGCAATGTGCGGTAGGCGTCGGAGAGATAGCGCAGCAGCACTCCCTCGCTGCGCGCCAGACCATAGAAGTTCACGGCATCCACGAAGGTGAAGGCCCGTTCGATCATGTCGCGAACCACCGACTTGGGCTCCAGCACATGGTCGGCCACCCAGGGCGCGGAGGAGCGGTACACCTCGAACTGCTGCTCGAGCAGCTCCGCCAGCGGTCGCGGGTGAGTCAGCTCATCCAAGATCCGCATCCGTTCGGTGTAGTCCACACCCTCGGCCTTGAGCTCAGCAATCTTCTCGCCCTTGAGCTTCTTCACCTGTGCGCCGGTCACCTGATAGGGGGTGTCCAGAATGGACTCGATGACGCTGATGACATCCAGCGCATAAGTTTCTGATTCGGGATCCAGCAGCTCTAAGGCGGCCACCGCAAAAGGAGCCAGCGGCTGATTCAGCGCAAAGTCATCTTGTAAGTCCAGGGTCAGATCAACGGTGCGCCCGTCCTCATCCGGTTCCTCCAACCGTTCCAGCACCCCGGCGGCCAGCAGCTCACGCAAAATCTGCAGAGCGCGCCGTTGCAGCTGCGCCTGCCGGGCCCGGGACTCGTCCGAGGCCGTGATCAGTCGACGCATCGCCATAATCGGGTTCTCCGGCCGGTTCAGCAGATGCAGCACCATCGCATAGCTGACCTTCATCCGGGAGACCATCGGTTCCGGCTCAGCCTCGATGAGCCGCTGATAGGTCTTCTCGCTCCAGGAGACGAAACCCTCCGGCGGCTTCTTCTTCGGCTTAGACTTCATCGCCTGAGCGACCTTGGCCGCGTCGTCGCCGTGTTTGGCCTGCGCTTTCTTCAGCGCGAGCTCATTCTCGATCACATGCTCCGGGGCCTGTACCACCACTGTGCCCGAGGTATCGAAGCCGGCCCGACCGGCCCGTCCGGCGATCTGGTGGAACTCCCGTGCGTTGAGCTGACGGACCCGCTCGCCGTCGTATTTGCTCAAGCCCGTCAGCAGCACTGTGCGAATCGGCACATTGATGCCCACCCCGAGAGTGTCAGTTCCAGAGATGACCTTCAGCAGCCCCTCCTGAGCCAGCTGCTCCACCAACCGTCGGTATTTGGGCAGCATGCCGGCATGGTGGACACCCACCCCCGACTTCAGCAGTCGGCTCAGTGTTTTGCCGTAGCCCTTGGCGAAGCGGAAGCGTTCCAGGCGTTGGTTCAGAGTCTCGCGCTCAGCCTTGGAGAGCAGGTTCAGACTCATCAGTCCGACAGCACTTTCCGCAGCCTCACGCTGGGAGAAATGCACCACGTACACCGGTGCCTGATGAGTTGCGGCCAGTTCTTCAAGCTTCTCCGTCAGCGGTGCGGTGGAGTACTCGTAGCTCAGCGGCACTGGACGCACCGCGGAGGAGACCACGACGACGTCGCGTCCGGTCCGCTGGGCAATCCGCTGCTCAAAACGGGTGGTGTCACCCAGGGTGGCCGACATCAGCAGGAACTGTGCCTGCGGCAGTTCGATCAGCGGCACCTGCCAGGCCCAGCCGCGATGCGGGTCGGCATAGAAGTGGAACTCGTCCATGACCACCGGACCCACAGTGGCCTCCTCGCCATCGCGGAGGGCCTCATTGGCCAGGATCTCGGCAGTGCAGCAGATGATCGGAGCGGAGGCATTGACTGCGGAGTCCCCGGTGACCATGCCGACGTTCTCGGCTCCGAAGACTTCCACCAGGGAGAAGAACTTCTCCGAGACCAGTGCTTTGATGGGCGCGGTGTAGACGCTGCGCTGCCCCCGCGAAAGGGCGAGGAAGTGGGCGGCGAGCGCCACCATGGATTTGCCGGAACCGGTGGGAGTAGCCATGATGACATGCTCGCCATCAGCCAGCTCCAGGATGGCATCCTCCTGGGCGGGGTAGAGAGTTAGGCCGCGGTCGGTGACCCAGGAATTGAAGGCTTCGAAGAGCTCCTCAGGGCTCGGGGGCTGCCCGGGATTGTCGGGGGATGAGGTCAGTTTCTGCAGAAGCGGGCGGGGGCTCACTGTGGGGGAGTCCTTACCAGCCACGTTCCCGCCATTCGGCCAGTTTCGGCCTTTCCTCGCCCAGCGTGGTGGGTTCCCCGTGGCCCGGGTGGATGATGGTGTCGTCGTCATATTCGGCGAAGAGACGCGTCTCGACGTCGTCCAGCAGGGTAGTGAAGTCCTCGGAGCTCCAGGTCTTGCCTACGCCGCCGGGAAAGAGTGAGTCGCCGGTGAAGATATGGGTGGGCCCATCCTCCACCGGATAGACAAACGCCACTGATCCGGGTGTGTGTCCGCGCAGGTGGATCACATCGAGGCAGATTCCGTCGTACTGGACAGTGTCTGCGTGCTGCAGGCGATGGCTGATGCTCACACTCTTCTGCTCTTCAATGGCTGCGGCGTCATCGGCTCCAGCGGCAAGTTCAACCCCAGGGTTCTCAGCCAGCTCCGGCAGGGCCCGAATATGGTCCCAGTGCTGATGGGTGGTCAGCACAGCACGAAGGTTTAGAGCGCAGGGGGTGTCGGCGGCAGCGGCGCTGAGCAGCTCGCTGATGGCCGCGGCGTCGTCGGCTGCGTCGATCAGCACCTGTACCCCTGACTTCTTGGAGGTGAGCAGATAAACGTTATTGCTCATTTCTGACACCGCGATACGACGAACAGTGATGGCGGGCAGATCGTAGATCAGGGAACTAACCGAGGGCATGCGCCACAGTCTATGGCGTGCCCGGAAGTCGGCGCCATGCGTGAGCTGCACCAGTATCTTCTGCTGGCCGGTCAGGCCAGGGCAGAACGCAACGACGACGACAGTCCCAACAGCTGCTGCAGCAGATCCGCTAACTGGGCAGCATCGGCGGCAAGGTGGTCAGCCCCGGCCGCTTCGAGTTCACCGTCGGGGGCATAGCCCCAGGTCACCCCGATGCAGCGCAGGCCGTGAGCGTGGGCACCGGCGACGTCGAAGATCCGGTCGCCCACCATCACGACTCGGTCCCGGCGCTGGTGCTCATCGAGGCCATCTGCACCTACTGCACTCAGTGCGGCGGCCACTATCTCCGTCTTACCGGAGTGCGGGACTGTTTCATCCGGGTGCGAGCCGTGGACCGAATCAATCAGCCCCGCCAGCCCCTGGATCTCCAAGAGCCGGTTCGCCAGAGGCTCTGGCTTGGAGGTCGCCACCGCTCGGGATACACCGGATTCGCCGAGGGTCTGCAGCAGTTCTTTGATTCCGGGGTAGACCTTGCTCGCAGCCATGCCAGAGTTCAGGTAGCTGCTGCGGTAATGGTCCATGATGCTTGCCACGTTTTCCTGGGTGACTCCCGGCAGTGCCTTCAGCGACGTGAGCAGCGGAGGGCCCACCATCGAGTCAAGCACCTGTTGGCTGGGCACGGGTACACGGTGGGCCGCCAACGCGGCCGCGATGCCTCCGGTGATGGCTCCAGCCGGGTCCACCAGGGTTCCGTCGAGGTCAAAGATCACGCTGCTGGCGAAGCCGGTGGAAACGCCGGGAGTGCTGGAGAAGGACATGAGCACATTCTCCCACCGCCAGCTGCGGCGTCAGGACGCGGTCCCGGCTGCTTCATGAGCCGCTGGGTAGTAAAGGACAGGAGGAATCGAACACTTGTTCGAATCGGGTTGCGGCCTTAGACTTGTGCGCGTGTCTGACACCACTACCGCAGTGATCGAGTCCGTTGATGACTACTACCGAGCCCTGTCCTCGCCCGCCCCAGAGCACGGGGCCAACGGCACCGCGGCTTCTGCAAGTGCTGCGTCCCAGGGGGCAGTGGGCCGAGCTGAAGCTGACCGGATCGTGGTCCAGGGGGCTCGGGAGCACAATCTGAAGAACGTGGCGCTGGAGCTGCCTCGCAATGCGTTCATCGTCTTTACCGGCCTCTCAGGCTCCGGTAAGTCATCACTGGCATTCGACACGATCTTTGCGGAGGGCCAGCGTCGCTATGTTGAATCGCTCTCAGCCTATGCCCGCCAGTTCCTGGGCCGGGTGGACAAGCCGGATATCGACTTCATCGAAGGCCTCTCACCGGCGGTGTCCATTGACCAGAAGTCAACGTCCCGGAACCCGCGCTCCACTGTAGGTACAGTCACCGAGATTCACGATTATCTGCGTTTGCTCTGGGCGCGTATCGGAGTGCCGCACTGTCCCGAATGCGGTGAGCGGATTGAGCGCCAGACTCCACAGCAGATCGTGGACCAGATCCTGGCATTGCCGGAGAAGACCCGCTTTCAGGTGCTGGCTCCTGTGGTGCGCGGGCGCAAGGGCGAGTTCAAGGACCTCTTCCGCGAACTGGCCAGTCAAGGCTTCGCGCGTGCGGTGGTCGATGGTGAGCTGATTCAGCTCAATGAGCCACCCACACTGGAGAAGCAGTACAAGCACACCATCGATGTGGTGATTGACCGTCTGGTAATCCGTGAAGGCATGCGCCAGCGCCTGACCGACTCTATTGAGACTGCCCTGAAGCAGGCCGAAGGCCGCGTGGTCATCGATATGGTGGATCTGGATGAGGCTGGCCAGCCCACCGACCCCAGCCGTGTCCCTGAGGAGCTGAGCGGCCCCAAATACCGCAGCTTCAGTGAGAATCTCGCCTGCCCCAATGAGCACCCGCTGCCGATCGACGAGATCGAGCCACGCACCTTCTCCTTCAACTCGCCCTTCGGCGCCTGTGACGTCTGCTCCGGAATCGGTTCCCGACTGGAAGTTGATGAGTCTCTGGTAGTTCCTGATGATTCCCTGTCCCTGGAGGACGGCGCCATCGCCCCCTGGGCTGCAGGAAAGGGGACCAAAGAATACTGGCTGCGCGTGATGGAGGGACTAACCGATGAGCTGGACTTCTCGCTGCGCACCCCCTGGAAAGACCTTCCCAAAAAGGTGCAGAAGGCTCTGCTGCACGGACGCAACTACAAGGTCAAAGTGCAGTTCCGCAACCGCTGGGGCCGCGAACGTCGCTACACCACCGGCTTCGAGGGTGTGCTGACATATCTTGAGCGCAAGCACGAAGAGGTGGAATCGGATAACGCCCGGGACCGCTACGAGCAGTACATGCGCCAGGTGCCCTGCCCGGCCTGTGATGGTCAGCGGCTGAACCCGGCAAGCCTGTCAGTGCTCGTCCAGGACAAATCCATCGCTGACGTGGCCCGATTGCCCCTGAATGAGTGCGCTGCGTTCTTCAACGGCCTCACGCTCTCCGCCCGCGATGCAAAAATCGCCGAGCAGGTCCTGAAGGAGATCCTCGCGCGGCTGAATTTCCTTCTCGACGTCGGGCTTAATTATCTGACCCTGGAACGCGCCGCCGGCACGCTCTCCGGCGGTGAGGCCCAGCGCATTCGGCTGGCCACTCAGATCGGTTCCGGACTGGTGGGCGTGCTCTATGTTCTCGACGAGCCCTCCATCGGACTGCACCAGCGCGACAACACCCGACTGATCCAGACCCTGACCCGGCTGCGGGACCTGGGGAATACGCTCATCGTGGTCGAACACGATGAGGACACCATCGCAGAGGCTGACTGGATCGTGGACATCGGTCCCGGTGCCGGAGAACGTGGTGGTCAGATCGTTCATTCGGGGTCGGTCGAGGGGCTGCGCGCCAATGAGCGCTCAGTCACCGGTGACTACCTCTCGGGCCGGCGCAGTATCGCCGTGCCAGCCCAGCGCCGCCCGGTAGACCCGCAGCGGTCACTGCGAATCGTCGATGCCAGCGAGAACAACCTGCAGAACCTCACTGTGGACATCCCGCTTGGCATCTTCCTGGCGGTCACCGGAGTCTCAGGATCGGGCAAGTCAACCCTGATCAATGAGATCCTCTATAAGGCACTGGCCAATAAGCTCAACAATGCTCGCCAGGTGCCCGGACGGCATCGGCGCATCGATGGCATCGAGGACCACCTGGACAAGATCATCCACGTGGACCAGAGCCCCATCGGCCGCACCCCCAGATCAAATCCAGCCACCTATACCGGGGTCTTCGATCACATCCGTAAGCTCTTCGCGGAGACTCAGGAGGCCAAGACGCGTGGTTACCAGCCCGGGCGCTTCAGCTTCAATATCAAAGGTGGGCGCTGTGAAGCCTGCTCAGGCGATGGCACGCTGAAGATCGAGATGAACTTCCTGCCGGATGTCTATGTGCCCTGCGAGGTATGCCACGGCGCTCGGTACAACCGGGAGACCCTGGAAGTCCACTACAAAGGCAAGAACATCGCCGAAGTTCTGGATATGCCTATCGAGGAGGCAGCGGAGTTCTTCTCCGCCTTTACGCCGATCGCGCGTCACCTCAACACGCTCGTTGATGTCGGGCTGGGCTATGTACGTCTGGGCCAGTCAGCCACAACACTCTCCGGCGGCGAGGCTCAACGAGTGAAACTCGCGTCTGAGCTGCAGCGGCGGTCCAACGGCCGCAGCATCTATGTCCTGGACGAGCCCACTACTGGCCTGCACTTCGAGGACATCCGGAAGCTGCTGCAGGTATTGCAGGGGCTGGTGGACAAAGGCAATACGGTGCTGACTATCGAGCACAATCTTGATGTCATCAAATCTGCAGACTGGCTGATCGACTTAGGCCCCGAAGGCGGCACTGGTGGCGGGCGCATCATCGCTGAGGGGACCCCTGAGGAGGTTGCTGCCCGTGCGGCGGAGACCGGTTCGCATACCGGGGCATTCCTCAAGCCGCTCCTGAAGGAGTGAATCGCGCTGACCAGGTCGAAGCAACTAAGATCTGCTCAGTGAGCCGAGAGATTGCAGACCACCCGGAAAAACGGGTGGTGACCCACGATGCCATCCGCAAGAGCTTCGCTGGTGTGGTGAAGTTGACCTGCCGACCGACCATCACTGGGATGGAGAAAGTACCCAGTGACGGCGGATTCATCGTCGCAAGCAACCATCTCTCCTTTCTCGATTCGGTGTTGATTCAGGCGACTTTCCCTCGTCCGGTGAGCTTCTTCGCCAAAGCTGAGTACTTCACACAGCCGGGGCTGCGTGGGAAAGCGATGAAGATCTTCTTTGAGTCGGTCGGCTCGGTACCCGTGGAGAGGCAGAAACAATCGGCCTCGGTGGAGGCGCTCTATGAACTGGGCGACATCGCGCGCTCCGGCCACGGAGTAGGCATCTACCCTGAAGGTACTCGTAGCCGTGATGGACGTCTCTACCGTGGTAAGAACGGTGTCGGATGGCTGGCACTGGCTACTGGTGTCCCGGTTGTTCCGGTCGGCCTCAAAGGGACCCAGAACCTTCAAGCTCCGGATAAGAACATGATCAAACCCCATCACTTCGAGATGCACGTGGGTGAGCCGCTGCACTTCGGCAAGCTGGGGGAGAAGCACCCACTGCCGGTACGACGCGAGGCCACCAGCAAAATCATGGACGCCATCGCAGAGCTTTCCGGCCAGGAGCGGGCGGCCGGTTACAACGCCCCGCCTGCGGGGGCGGAAGCAGGCTGAGGCTCATGGCCGATCCCGCCTCATACCGACCGAAACCCGGTGAGATCCCCACCAACCCGGGCGTCTATCGTTTTATCGACCCGCATGGGCGAGTCGTCTATGTGGGCAAGGCGAAGAATCTCCGCGCCCGGCTGAACTCCTACTTCACGTCGGTCCACCAACTGCACCCGAAGACCTTCGCCATGGTGCACGCGGCCAGCAGCGTGGAATGGACGGTGGTGGGATCTGAGTTAGAGGCCATTCAGCTCGAATACACCTGGATCAAGCAGCACACGCCACGCTTCAACATCATGTACCGGGACGATAAGTCCTATCCGTACCTGGCGGTGACCATGAATGAGAAATACCCCAGGGTGCAGGTCATGCGCGGAGACAAGAAACCCGGAGTGAAGTACTTCGGCCCCTTTCATCCGGCCAAAGCGATTCGCGAAACCGTGGACACCATGCTGCGGGTCTTCCCAGTCCGATCCTGCTCTCCAGGTGTTTTCAAGCGCGCTGAAGCCTCAGGCCGACCCTGCCTGTTGGGATTCATCGACAAATGCGCGGCCCCGTGCGTAGGCAATATCTCCGCCGAAGACCACCGGGAGCTGGCCCAAGAGTTTGTCGACGTCATGGCCGGTCGCCCCGGACCGCATATGCGCCGCATTGAGGCCAGGATGAAGGAGGCAGTTGCGGAGCTGCGCTTTGAGGACGCGGCCCGTCACCGGGATGATTTGGAAGCCCTGCGGCGGGTCTTCGAACGAAATGCCGTGGTGCTCTCGGAGGACACGGAGTCCGATATCTTCGCGTTCGCTCAGGATGAGCTGGAGGCTTCTGCCCAGGTCTTCCATATCCGCCAAGGCCGCATCCGCGGCCAACGCGGCTGGATCTCCGAGAAGGTGGAAGAGATCGACGACGCTGGTCTGGTGGAGCAGCTGCTCCTTCAGGTGTACGGGTCCATCCCAGATACCGAACGCATCCCGCAGGAAATCCTGGTACCAGCACTGCCGGAGAACCACCAGGAGCTCACCACCTGGCTCAGCCAGTTGCGCGGAGCCCGGGTGCAGATCCGGGTGCCGCAACGTGGAGACAAAGCAGCATTGCTGGGCACTGTTCAGGAGAACGCAGAGCAGGCGCTGACTCTTCACAAGGCCCGGCGCTCCAGTGACATCACTACTCGCTCCGCTGCGCTGCGTGAGCTGCAGGAGGCCTTGGATCTGGCTGAGCCGCTGATGCGGATCGAGTGCTTCGACATCTCTCACACCTCCGGGACCAATGTGGTGGCATCGATGGTGGTGCTCGAGGACGGTCTGCCCAAGAAGAAAGATTATCGACGGTTCTCAATCCGCGGCGAGGCCGCCCGTGATGACACCTCCGCGATGCGGGATGTCATTACACGGCGTTTCTCCCGCTATCTCAAGGAGCTCGAGCAGACCACGGATCCCGTCCCCGAAGCCTCAGCTGAAGGCGGCGCCGATACCGTCATTGAGAGCACCGTAGTGGACCGCGAATCGGCGAAGTTCGCCTACCCACCCAGCCTTGTCGTCGTCGACGGCGGCCAGCCGCAGGTCAACGCAGCACGCGCGGCTTTGGACGCCATCGGGCTGCCGGATATGCCCGTTGTCGGGCTAGCCAAGCGACTTGAGGAGGTGTGGCTGCCGGAGGACGATTTCCCCCTGGTGCTGCCCCGCAGCTCCGAGGCGCTGTATATGTTGCAGCGCATTCGTGATGAAGCCCACCGCTTCGCGATTGCCTACCACCGAAGCTCACGGTCCAAGCAGATGACCGCTTCTGCACTTGATGATGTACCAGGGCTGGGACCCAAGCGTCGCGCCGCCGTCGTCGCTCATTTCGGTTCCGTAGCGAATCTGCGGGCAGCTACCCCGGAGCAGGTAGCCGAAGTACCAGGAATCGGCCTGGACACTGCACGCAGCATTCTCGAGCACCTGACGAAGACCACAGACGAGGCCGGCGCAGGACCGGTAGAGTCGTAGTCAGGCCGGCCGGCACCCGGCCACGATGATGCATGACGCCGAAACGGAGCACATGATGAGCGAGGACCTGACGCCGGTAAAGCCGCCAGAAAGCGAGCTGCTGATCATTACGGGCATGTCCGGAGCAGGCCGCACCACTGCAGCCCACGCGCTGGAGGATATGGGCTGGTATGTGGTGGAGGGACTCCCGCCCGGGCTTATTGCCACCATGATGGACCTGATCGCGCGGCACCCCGGCTCCGTAGAGAAGCTAGCGGTGGTACTGGATGTCCGCAGCCGCGGACTCTACAGCACTATGCAGGAAGGTCTGGCGCAGATCGAGGCTTCCGGTATTCACTATCGGATGCTGTTCCTGGACGCCTCCGATGACCTGCTGGTCCGGCGCTTCGAGCAAGGACGCCGCCCGCACCCGCTCCAGGGGCAGGGACGCATCGTGGATGGCATCACCGCCGAGCGAGAGCTGCTGAAAGACGTCAAAGCCGAAGCACAGATCGTGCTGGACACCACCGACTTGAACGTCCATGGCTTGGCCAGCGCCATTAACGAACTCTTCAACGACAACGGGCCCATCACCCTGCGGCTGAACGTGATGAGTTTCGGCTTCAAATACGGAGTGCCCGCTGATGCGAATTTCCTCGCTGATGTGCGCTTTATCCCGAACCCGCATTGGGTGCCTGAACTGCGGCCGCTCACCGGTCAGGACGAGAAGGTGCGGGAATATGTGCTGGTCAATGAGGGTGCCGGTGAGTTCGTGGACCGCTACGTTGAAGCTCTGATGCCGGCGCTCGACGGCTACCGCCGAGAGAATAAGCACTATGCGACCCTGGCTGTTGGCTGCACCGGTGGCAAGCACCGTTCAGTGGCCATTAGCGAAGAGCTGGCCCGCCGCCTGGATCAGCTGCCCAATGTCACCGTGAACGTCATTCACCGCGATCTGGGACGTGAATAGTGAGCCAGCCGTTCACCGGACCGCTGCCCACTATTGCTGCCCCGGTGGTCAGTCCGGGTCGCAGCTCACTACGTGTCTCAGCGCTCGGCGGAGGCCACGGGCTTAAAGCCACGCTCTCAGCCCTGCGGATCATCGCTGCTGAGCACTTGACCGCCATCTGCACGGTGGCCGACGACGGCGGCTCCTCTGGCAGACTGCGCCAAGATATGGATGTGCTGCCTCCAGGAGACCTGCGCATGGCCCTGACTGCGCTGTGCGATGACACCGAATGGGGCCGCACGTGGGCCGAAGTGATGCAGCACCGCTTCAGCTCGCGGGACGGTGTCAGCGGGAGTCTGGACAACCACGCAATGGGCAATCTGCTCATCGTGGCACTGTGGGAGCTCCTTGGGGACCCGGTGGATGGTCTGCGCTGGGCGGGGGCGCTGCTGGGCGCCCGTGGACAGGTGTTGCCTATGTCCCGGACGCCGCTGACCATGTCCGGCATCGTTGAACCCGTGCACTCCGACGGGGAACCAGTGCGGATCTACTCACAGGCTGAGCTGGCTCGGGCCGGACAGCTGGGCCGGCTTACCGATGTTCAGATCCACCCGGCGGAGGCCGAAGCCTGCACGGAGGCGGTGACCGCCATCGAGCTTTCGGACTGGGTAGTGTTCGGTCCAGGCTCGTGGTACACGTCGGTGCTGCCGCATCTGCTGCTGCATGACCTGCGCTCAGCCCTCTACGACACTGAAGCGCGACGCTGCGTGGTGATGAACCTCAAAGCTGACACCGATGAGACTTCCGGAATGACAGCAGCGGAACATCTGCAGGTACTTCACCACTACGCCCCTGAGCTGCATATCGACGCGATCATCGCGGACCCGCGCTCGATCAGCGACGCTGAGCGCGGAGCTTTTGAATCAGCAGCTCAACAGCTTGGCGCAGAGATCACCTATGCCAAAGTGAAGCACTCTGAACGCAGCGATGTCCACGACCCGCTGCGCCTGGCGATTGCCTTCAACGAGGTCTTCCACCAGTGATTTTCTCTCAGCTGCAGCAACGTCCAGTAGCATGGCCTTCCGCTGACAGCCCCGACCAGACCACGAGGAACTGAAAAAGATATGGCGCTGACCGAATCGGTCAAGGACGAACTCTCACGAGCCGAGGTCACCACCACCTCAGAGCGCAAGGCCGAGGTCTCCGCCATGCTCCGCTTCGCCGGAGGCCTGCACGTGATCTCCCGGCGCATCGTCATTGAGGCAGAGCTTGATCACGCCGCTACCGCTCGCCGGCTGCGCGCAGCACTGCAGGAGGTCTACGGACATGGTTGCGAGATCATCGTTGTCTCCGGCAATGGCCTCAAGCGCGGTTCCCGCTATGTGGTGCGCGTCGTGCGCGAAGGAGAAGCTCTGGCCCGCCAGACCGGCTTGCTGGACGGACGCGGACGACCGGTGCGGGGACTGCCCGCGGTGATCGTCAACGGCTCTGTGGCAGATGCCGTGGCAGCCTGGCGCGGGGCATTCCTGGCTCACGGCTCACTGACCGAACCCGGGCGCTCCTGCTCCCTGGAGGTCACTTGCCCGGGGCCAGAGGCCGCTCTGGCGCTCGTCGGTGCCGCCCGTCGATTGGGCCTGACCGCCAAAGCCCGTGAAGTTCGTAATACGGACCGCGTAGTCATCCGTGATGCAGATGCGATCGCCCAGCTGCTGACCCGCATGGGCGCCCACCAGACGCTTCTGGTTTGGGAGGAGCGGCGCATGCGCAAGGAAGTGCGTGCCACGGCCAATCGACTGGCCAACTTCGACGACGCAAACTTGCGGCGTTCGGCGCAGGCTGCCGTGGCTGCCGGTGCGAGGGTTGAGCGTGCACTGGAGATTCTGGGCGAAGAGGTGCCTGAGCACCTTGAATATGCCGGCAGACTGCGCCTGCAGCATAAGCAAGCTTCCCTTGATGAGCTGGGCCGACTGGCCGAGCCTCCCATGACTAAGGATGCGATAGCCGGTCGTATCAGGAGACTCCTCGCTATGGCGGATAAGCGCGCCGAAGAGCTGGGCATCCCAGATACCGAGGCCAGCGTCACCGAGGACATGGAGTACTGATTTCGTCCCTTGGTGAACATCCCATGTCATAGTCGGTAATCCCTTATGCCCAGCTGGTGTGCGCAATAGGATTGATGGCAAACGAGGCCACAAGACCTCGAGGAAAATCCCCGTCACAAGGAGGAACACATGGCTGAGTACACCCTTCCTGAGCTTGACTACGACTACGGCGCTCTGGAGCCGCACATCTCCGGCCGCATCATGGAGCTTCATCACTCCAAGCACCACAACACCTATGTCGGCGGGGCAAATACCGCCCTGGAGAAGCTGGCCGAGGCCCGCGAGAAGGGCGACTACGCCACCACACCAAAGCTGCTGAAGGACCTGCAGTTCAATCTCGGTGGTCATACCAACCACTCCATCTTCTGGAAGAACCTGACCCCCAACGGCCAGGAACGTCCCGAAGGCGAGATCGCCGCGGCGATTGACGAGTACTTCGGCTCCTTCGACGCCTTCCAGGCACAGTTCACCCAGGCCGCTCTGACCATCCAGGGCTCCGGCTGGGCCATCCTGGCCTACGAGCCGCTGGGCGGCAACCTGGTGATTGAGCAGTTCTACGACCAGCAGAACGGCATTCCGGTGGCGACCGTGCCGCTGCTGATGCTGGATATGTGGGAGCACGCCTTCTACCTGGATTACCAGAACGTCAAGCCTGACTACGTGAAGGCCTTCTGGAACATCGTGAACTGGGACGACGTTGCTGCTCGCTTCCAGGCGGCACGCGAGGGCGCTGCCAAGCTCATCACCCCCGGAGCCTGATTCCACCGGGATGAGCAGGCACCATCTGATGGTGCACGCCAGGTATCGTGCCCTGCCACAGGGGTATGAGATACTGGCACAAGAAAATTGAACACGTTCTGCAGACAACCTGAGAACAACGACGTTGTTGGGGGTCAGCGGTGCCGGTCATCCGGCGCTCGCTGATCCCCAACGCGTTTCTGCGAGCCGGAAACGGAAGGAAAGACCTATGGCGACAAAGATCGCGATCAACGGCTTTGGACGAATCGGACGCAATGTGCTGCGCGTCCTGGAGGATCAGGGACAGGACCTTGAGCTCGTTGCCATCAACGACCTCACCGATCCGGCAGCTCTGGTGAATCTCACCAAATACGACTCAGTGCTTGGTCGTTTCCCTGCGCCGGTGTCCCTTGACGGTGACTACCTGGTGGTGGGCGAGCGCCGCATCAAGCTGCTCTCCGATCGTGACCCGGCTAACCTGCCCTGGGGCGAACTCGACGTGGATATCGTCATCGAGTCCACCGGTTTCTTCACGGACAAGGAGTCCGCAGGCAAGCACCTTCAGGCTGGTGCTAAGAAGGTAATCGTCTCGGCACCTGCCAAGGGCGTCGATGGGACCTTCGTCCTGGGCATCAACGAGGACACCTATGACCCGGAGAACCACACCGTCATCTCCAACGCGTCCTGCACCACCAACTGCCTGGCCCCGCTGGCCAAGGTTCTCAACGACGAATTCGGCATCGTGGAGGGTCTGATGACCACTATTCACGCCTACACCGGGGACCAGCGCCTGCACGATGCACCCCATAAGGACGCACGCCGTGCACGCGCTGCCGGCGTGAACATGGTCCCGACCTCCACCGGTGCAGCAGCAGCCATCGGCCTGGTGATTCCTGAGGTGGACGGCAAGCTCGACGGCTTCGCGGTACGCGTTCCCACCATCACCGGTTCGGGCACTGACCTGACCGTGACCGTGGAAAAGGAAGGTGTCACAGTTGAGGAAGTCAACGCCGCCTTCAAGAAGGCTGCTGAGGGCTCGCTGAAGGGTGTGCTCGCCTACAACGAAGACCCGATCGTCTCCTCCGATATTGTGGGCGACCCTCACGCCAGCATCTTTGATGCGCCGCTGACCAAGGTCATCGGCAACACTGTGAAGGTCTTCTCCTGGTACGACAACGAGTACGGCTACTCCTCCCGCCTGGTGGAGATGGTGGCCTACGTGGGCAAGAAGCTGGCCTAAGCGTCATTGCTCAAGAAACTTCGGGCCCCGGGAGCAGCATCCCGGGGCCCGAAGTTTGCCCTGACCGGATTGATAGTCTGTAAAGCAGCAGGGGCCCACCAGACGGCTCCCGCGCGAAGCGATGAGAAGGGAAGCTCGCCTACGATGACAGCCACACTGGAGAACCTGCTCGCACAGGGCGTCGAAGGACGCAAGATCCTGGTCCGCAGCGATCTGAACGTTCCGCTGAAGGACGGCAAAGTCACCGATGACGGGCGCATTCGTGCGTCGCTGCCGGTGCTGGAGAAGCTGGCTGCCGCAGGCGCACGCGTCATTGTCACCGCTCACCTGGGCCGACCCAAAGGGAAGCCGGATCCGCAGTACTCTCTCGCTCCTGTGGCAGCCCGCATGGCGGAGCTGACCAGCCTCGCAGTGGCGCAGGCAGAGGACCTCACCGGCGAGAGTGCCAAGGCCTCGGCCGCCGAACTCCAGAACGGCCAGGTCCTGCTGCTGGAGAACGTTCGGTTTGATCCCCGCGAAACCTCCAAAGTCGACGCAGAGCGTGCAGAACTGGCCGGCGAGCTAGCCGCGCTCACCGCCGGTAACGGTGCCTTCGTCAATGACGCCTTCGGCGCAGTCCACCGCCGCCATGCCTCTGTTGCTGATATTGCAGAGAAGCTCCCCGCGTACCAGGGCGACCTGGTAGCTGCGGAGCTGGAAGTGCTGAAGACCCTCACTGAGAACCCCGCCCGCCCCTACACAGTGGTGCTTGGCGGTTCCAAGGTCTCCGACAAGATCGCAGTGATCGAGAACCTCATCCCCAGAGCTGACACGGTGATCATCGGTGGCGGCATGGTATTCACTCTTGCCAAGGCCATTATGAAATATCCCATTGGCAAGTCCCTGGTGGAGAAGGATCTGCTCGAGGATCCTTCTGTGACCGGACTGATGGCGCTGGCTCAGAAGCATGGCACCACGCTGTTGTTCCCCACGGACATCGTGATGGCCTCAGGATTCGCAGCCGATGCCGATCACGAAGTGCGTCCTGTGGAGGACCTCGAGAACGGGACTTACGGTGCTGAGGCGATGGGCTTGGATATTGGGCCTGCCTCAGCTGAAGCCTTCGCGGAGGAGATTCGCCGCTCCAAGACTGTCTTCTGGAATGGTCCGATGGGGGTCTTTGAGATGGAAGCCTTCTCCGCGGGCACGCGCGTTGTAGCCCAGGCGCTTGCCGAGAGTGAAGCCTTCACCGTCGTCGGCGGTGGCGATTCAGCCGCTGCAGTACGCGCGCTGGGCTTCGACGAGAGCTCGTTCGGTCACATCTCGACCGGCGGCGGTGCGAGCCTCGAGTACCTGGAAGGCAAGTCGCTGCCGGGAATCGAAGCACTGGGCGCCTGATTTAAGCGCCTGTCCATTCTGTGCCAGCGGCGCAGCCCAGACCATCAACGAAGAGGAACATCATGACTCTGCAGAAGAATGGCCAGTTTGTGCGCCGGCCGCTGATCGCCGGCAACTGGAAGATGAATATGGACCATATGCAGGCCATCGCCCTGGTCCAGAAGCTCGCCTGGACTCTGACCGACGCTGAGCACGACTACGAGCGTGTCCAGGTCTCGGTCTTCCCACCTTCCACCGATCTGCGCGGGGTGCAGACTCTGGTGGTCGGTGACAAACTGTCCCTCGACTATGGGGCACAGGATCTCTCCGATCAGGATTCCGGGGCCTACACCGGCGATATCTCGGGAGCCTTCCTGCAGAAGCTCGGCTGCTCGCAGGTGCTGATCGGACACTCTGAGCGTCGTGAGATCCACGGCGAAACTGACGAGCTGCTGAACCGTAAGCTGGCCGCTGCGCTGCGCTATGAACTAGCGCCGGTACTGTGCGTGGGCGAAGGTCTCCAGGTGCGCGAGGCTGGTCAGCATGTGGAGCACACCCTGGCACAGCTGGAAGCGGCGCTGCAGGGCTTCAGTGCAGAGCAGCTGACCGACCTGGTGGTGGCCTATGAGCCCGTCTGGGCCATCGGCACCGGGAAGGTCGCCGGACCTGAGGACGCACAGGAAATGGCTCAGGCCATCCGCGCTAAGCTCGCCGAGCTCTACAGCCAGGACTTTGCAGACACCATCCGCATCCTCTACGGCGGCTCGGTGAAGTCCGGCAACGTCGCCTCCATTCTTCAGGGGGCGGACGTCGACGGCGCGCTCGTCGGCGGAGCGTCTTTGGACGCTGAGGAGTTCGCTAAGATCGCCCAGTTCGAAAAGCACGTAGTGGGCTGAACCCAGTCTCCGCTCATACGCGTTATCCTGGAGTCTGCGAAATATCGCGATGACTCTCTGACAGTCCACGAAAGGCCGCTGTGTCCGCTCTGACCGTTGCACTTCAGGTGCTTCTCGCCCTCATCAGCCTGCTGCTGATTCTGCTGATCCTGCTGCATAAGGGTCGCGGTGGCGGCATGTCTGACATGTTCGGCGGTGGTGTCACCAGCTCCCTGGGCTCCTCCGGCGTGGCAGAACGTAACCTGAACCGACTGACTGTGACCCTGGGTATCGTCTGGGGACTGATCATTGTGGCGCTAGGACTGCTGATTCAGTTCAATCTTGACTGGTGACACAGCCGCTGCTGTATAGAGAAGGAGGAGGCTTCCCGAGGGGAGGCCTCCTCCTTCTCTATACAGTGGTGTACTGCTATGCGAGCCCGACGGCTGCTGGCTGATCGATATGCCAGATCGTCTCGCTCGCCCCGCGCGCGTTCTTTGCCGGAATGTCATCAGTAGGTGTGCTGGGTTCGAACGCTAGGCGCACCGCTTCCGCTTTGTCATCACCAGCCACCACTGTCCAGACCCGCTGTGCAGTGTGAATGGCATCGAAGGTCAGCGAGACCCGCTGTGGTGGCGGCTTTGGGGAGTCTTCTTCGCCCACGGTAGTCACCTCGGACACAGCCAGGCTCGACTTACCTGGGAAAAGACTGTTGATATGACCATCCGGTCCCACGCCCAGCAGCATCACCGCGAAGGCTGGCAGTCGGAGGACTTTCTGGCTGCCCGGCACAACGACACCTTCGGATGCGGAGAATGCCTGTAACTGCTGAGCGTAGATCTGCGCGGCTGCACTGGGATTTGCCGCGTCCTCGGACGTGGGGGCAGAGTGGATATTCTCCTCAGGGAGATCATGCTCAGCAACCAGGAAGTCCAAGAGAGCGTTGCGGGCCTGCTGATCGTTTCGTTCCCGATCCCCGGCAGGCAGCAGCCGCTCATCTCCCCACCAGAAATGCACAGCGGACCAGTCCAGCTGAGTTTCGGCATTCTCTTGCAGCATCTCGGCCACAGCGCTGAGCGTACCGATACCAGCACCACCGCCGGTAAGGCTGACATGGGCACTGCCATCAGCTTCGATGGTCCTGCGCAGGACCTGAAGCAGCTTGCTGGCTACAGTTCCGGTCAGGGTGTCTTTATCGGCGAACACCTCACGCTGCGGCGCTGCGGTGTGTCCATTGACCTCAATGTTCATCGGTTGCCTTTCCTTACGGGATCCGCCAGCTGCGGCCATCGCGGGCCATGAGCCGGTGTGCTGATTCCGGTCCCCAGGAACCTGGAGCGTAAGGCTCCGGCTGTTCTTCCAGGGCCTCCCAGCGCTGGATGAATGGATCCAGGATCTGCCAGGAGAGCTCTACCTCACGATGACGAGGAAACAGCGGCGGTTCGCCCAGCAGCACATCGAGGATGAGCCGTTCGTAGGCCTCCGGGCTCTCCTCCGTGAATGCGCGGCCGTAGCTGAAGTCCATATCAACATCACGGACGTCCATCTGGGTCCCAGGAACCTTGGACGTCAGCCGTAGCGTGGCCCCTTCATCCGGCTGAATCCGGATGATCAGGGAGTTCTGACCGAAATGTTCTTCATCGGTGTCCGTAAACAGCAGATTAGGGGCACGCTTAAAGACCACTGCGATCTCTGTGACCCGTCGTCCCAGTCGTTTGCCGCTGCGCAGATAGAACGGTACCCCGTCCCAGCGCCGGGTCTTGATCCCCAGCCGGAAGGCGGCGTAGGTCTCTGTCGTTGAGCCTGGATCGAAGCCCTCCTCCTGCAGGAAGCCCACGACTTCTTCGCCGTTGCGCTGGCCGGCGGTGTACTGACCCCTGGCGCTGGCTGCTTCGAGATCATCTGGTACGACGACGGCCTCGAGGACTTTTTCCTTCTCACGCCGTAGATGATCCGCGTCGAAGCTAATGGGTTCTTCCATGGCCGTGAGTGCCAGCAGCTGGAGCAGGTGGTTCTGAATGACGTCGCGCGCCGCGCCAACGCCGTCGTAATAGCTAGCCCGTCCGCCGATGCCGATGTCTTCAGCCATGGTGATCTGCACATGATCCACGTGCTGGTTGTTCCAGAGTGGTTCGAAGAAGCGGTTGGCAAAACGCAGGGCCAGCAGGTTCTGGACCGTCTCCTTGCCCAGGTAATGATCGATGCGGAAGACCTCGTCCTGTGCGAAGACGGATTCCACTTCGCGGTTGAGCTCCTGAGCTGACTCCAGGTCATGGCCGAAGGGCTTTTCGATAATGACCCGGGACCAGGGGTCCTCCGGAAGTTCAGAACGTCTGGCCAGACCATGGGACGCCAGCTTCTGGCAGACGGTCTCAAAGGAGTTGGGTGGGATGGAGAGATAGAATGCGTGATTCGACTCTGTGCCGCGCTCATCGGCCAGCTCTGCCAGCACCGTACCTAGTCGGGCATACGCCGTTTCGTCATCAAATCCGTCGGCTGAGACAAAGCGCAGGCCGCCGGCGAGGCGGTCCCAGGTGTCCTGATTGAATCCGGTTCGGTTGCCAGCCTGTACGTGTTTGAGCACCTCGGCGCAGAACTCGGCGTCGCTCCAGTCGCGGCGTCCGAATCCCACCAGGGAGAAACCCTCTGGTAACCGACCGCGGTTGGCGAGGTCGTAGATCGCCGGTAGCAGCTTCTTACGCGCCAAATCACCAGTCACGCCGAACATGACCATGGCGCAGGGCCCGGCCTGTCGTCCGTTTCGACGGTTCTCCGCTGCCGGCTCCTGTGCACTGTCTGTCACTGTGATCCGCCTAGAGGGAGTTGATGGCGTCGATGACCTGCTGCAGACCAGCAGCACGGTCCTTCAGATGAAGGCGCAGTACCGGCATACCGTGCTCGGCCAGAACCTGGGCATCACCGGCAGCCTGGGCGGAGATCAGCTCGCTCAGGGTAAAGGGACGCTCGGGAACATCAATATCGGCATCAGAATCGGCGGTGATCTGCAGGAAGGCCCCCACATGCGGTCCACCCTTGTGGAACTGGCCGGTGGAGTGCAGGAACCGAGGGCCCCAGCCAAACGTCACCGGCCGGCCAGCGACCTGGGACAGATGCGGGCGAACCTCCTCCAGCTCCGCTTCACCAAGCCGGTCCAGATACGCCATCACCGCCAGATAGCCGTGGGTCGGGATCCGAGTCAGTAGCGCCTGGACAGCCTCGGCAACGCTGGTCTGACCCGAGGACAGCAGTGACTCATCACCGGAGACACTGATGGCGACGGCGCCGTCCTGCACTGACTCCTGCTCTGCGGGAGCAGGGGAGTCCAGAAGGCCGCGGGCAGCCTCTTTGGCTGATTCGACATCCGGCTGGTCAAAAGGATTGATGCTCAGCAGGGACCCGGCCACCGCGATAGCTACCTCCCACAGCAGGAACTGTGCGCCGAGGCTTCCGCCGGTGCGCACAATATGGGGGCTTACAACAGTGTCAGCAGTGTCGCCGTCCACGGAGGAGCCCTCTTCTGCCTCAGCGTCGATGAGCTCGACAACAAGGACGTCGTCAGCGTCCCGAGTGAGTTCAGGTTCCCCGTCCCCGACAATGACCGGCAGCACACCGGTGCCTTCCTTGCCGGTGGACTCGGCGACCAGCTGTTCGATCCATGCGCCCAGGCCCACCAGCGGCGATCCGGAATTGACGATGACCAGCTTGTTGCGCAGCGGAGTTGTTCCGCCGATAGCCGCGCCCAGCTGAAGCGCGGGATTTGAGTCATCGTCTTCGGTCAACACTTCAAGAGCATCTTCAGCATCATCCAGCAGTGCCTCCAGATCAGCGCCAGCCAGGCCGGATGGCACCAGTCCGAAAGCGGTCAGGGCTGAATATCGGCCTCCCACCGAGGGGTCGGCTTCAAAGATCGCCCGGACACCTTCCTGCTGAGACTGCTTCTGCATGGGAGAGCCGGGGTCAGTGACCACCACCGTGCGCGAGGCTGCGTCAATTCCAGCTTCAGTGAAGGCCCGCTGCACAATTCGCCGCTGGGAATCGGTCTCGACGGTGGAGCCGGACTTTGACGACACCACCAGGACAGTGCGCTCGAGATCCTTCAGCGCCTTGCCCACCTGCTGCGGATCGGTGGAGTCCAGGACAATCAGCTCCAGCCCCTCGGTGCCGCAGATGACTTCCGGAGCCAGTGATGACCCGCCCATGCCGGCGAGCACCACCCGGTTCACGCCTTCGCCAGCGAGCTCCTCACGCAGCTGGGCGATTTTTGGCAGCAACGCCCGGGAGTCCTCGAAGAGAGCGACCCAGCCTAGCCGCTTGGAGGCCTCATCCTCAGCGGCCTGACCCCAGAGTGTGTGGTCCTTGGCGCCAAGACGGGAGGCGAACTCGTGGTCCACCAGGCCGGGGACCTGTGCGTCGGCGGCCTCGCGGGCCGCACCCAGTAGTGACAGAGACAGCGAGCTCATGATTCTCCTGTGATTCTTCAAGCGTCAGACATGGAATTTCTCAAATGGTGCAGGCCGGCAGGGGCGCTGTTAGGCCGTATTGCGGGAGAGGCCTTCGGTAATAGTGCCCAGCAGGCCCTCCCAGGACCTCTCGAACTTGCTGAGCCCATCGGCTTCTAGGTGATCAACGACAGAGCGGTAGCTGATTCCTGCCGCGGATATGCCATCCAGCACCCGGTTGGACTCAACATAGGTGTCAGTCATGGTGTCGCCGTCGAACTCTCCGTGATCGGCAACTGCCATCAGCGTCTTCTCCGGCATGGTGTTGACCACACCGGTGGCGGTCAGCTCGGTGACGTAAAGGGTGTCAGAAAGGCTGGGATCCTTGGTGCCGGTCGATGCCAGCAGTAGGCGCTGGGGACGTCCACCGCGCTCAGCCAGCAGCAGCCAGCGCTCGGAGCTGAAAGACTCCGAAGCGATCTGGTGGGCTAGTCGAGCATTGGCGATGGCTGCCTTGCCGCGCAGCTTCTCGGTGCCGGTTTTGCCTTCCTCGGCGGCCAGCTCAAGGCGCTTATCCACTTCGGAGTCCACACGGGAGACAAAGAAGCTGGCGACGGAATGGATCTTGGAGATGTCGAGTCCATCGGCATGCGCCTTCTCCAGGCCGAGCATAAAAGCGTTGATGACCGCGCGGTAGCGCTCCAGGGAGAAGATCAGTGTGACATTGACGCTGATGCCCTCGGAGAGGACCGCGGCGATCGCCTCGATACCCTCCACAGTGGCCGGAATCTTGATCATTACATTCTCGCGATCAACGGCCTTGTAGAGCGCGCGGGCGGCGGCGATGGTGCTTTCGGTATCACGAGCCAGACGGGGATCCACTTCGATGCTGACCCGACCGTCTACGCCGTCGGTAGCGGCATAGACGCCGGAGAACAGGTCACATGCCTCACGGACGTCGGAGGTAGTGATGTCAAAAACAGCCTGCTCAGCGTCTGCTCCGGAGTTGGCCAGTTCGCTCAGCTGCTGCTCGTAGGCCTCGCCGTGCTTCAGCGCAGTCTCAAAAATCGTCGGATTGGTCGTGACTCCGACGACGTTGTGAGTCTCGATGAGCTTGGCGAGTGAACCGGAGTTCAGCCGCTCGCGGGAGAGATCATCGAGCCAGATGGAAACGCCGGCGTCGCTGAGAGCCTGGGTATTGGGATTTGCAGTCATGATGTGCTCCTTAGCGGGAGGGTGTTCGAGGTCTGTTCAGGCGGATCAGGCAGCGGCGGCGTGGATGGATTCTTCGGCGGCTGCGGCAACGGCTTCCGCTGTGATGCCGAACTCGCGGTAGAGAACCTTGTAGTCCGCGGAGGCACCGAAGTGGTCGAGACCGATGATCCGTCCGGCGTCACCGACGATCTCGCGCCAGCCCACCGGGGAGCCGGCCTCTACCGACACCCGAGCCTTGACTGCCGCTGGGAGGACCTGCTCACGGTATTCGGCGTCCTGGGCGGCGAACCACTCCAGGCAGGGAGCTGAGACTACGCGAGCCGCAATCCCCTTCTGCGCCAGTGCTTCGCGAGCTTCCACAGCGAGGGAGACCTCAGAACCGGTGCCGATGAGGATGACGTCAGGAGTCACCACAGCGCCGTCCTTCACAGCCTCAGCCAGAACATAGGCGCCCTTGGCAGCGCCCTCCACAGAACCGAACTCCTGCGCAGTGGCCTCAGCCGCACCGCGGGCGAACGTCGGCACACCCTGGCGGGTCAGGGCGATGCCAGCGGGGCGGTCGTTATTCTTGATCATCTCGCGCCAAGCGATTGCTACCTCGTTGGCATCGGCAGGGCGAATGACGTCCAGATTGGGGATGGCGCGCAGTGAGGCCAGCTGCTCCACCGGCTGGTGGGTGGGACCATCCTCGCCCAAACCGATGGAGTCATGGGTCCATACAAAGATGGAGCCGATTCCCATGAGAGCGGCAAGCCGCACAGCCGGACGCTGGTAGTCGGAGAAGATCAAGAAAGTGCCGTTGTAGGTGCGCAGCGGCGTGGACAGCGAAATACCGTTAGTGATGGCGGCCGCGGCGTGCTCACGGATACCAAAGTGCAGGTTCCGGCCGTAGGGATTGCCCTCGAATTTGTCGGTGGAGCGGTTCTCCGGGACGAAGCTGGGCTCACCAGCGATCAGGGTGTTGTTCGAACCCGCCAGGTCAGCAGAGCCGCCCCAGAGCTCTGGCAGAACCGGGGCAAGGGCGTTGATGACCTTTCCTGAGGCGGCACGAGTTGCCACATCCTCACCATCGGGGAAGTCGGGCAGCGCATCTGCCCAGTCCTCTGGCAGCTCACCGGCAGTGAGGCGGTCCAGCAAGGCGGCCTGCTTCGGATTCGCCTCGCGCCAGGCGTCAAAGCTCTTCTGCCACTCTTCGTGCGCCTGGGTGCCGCGTGCAGCGACCTGACGGGCGTGGGCGAGGATATCTTCCTCCACATGGAAGTGCTGCTCCGGATCGAAGCCCAGCACCTCCTTCAGTGCAGCAAGCTCTTCTCCACCGAGCTTCGCACCATGAATGCCGCCGGTGTTCTGCTTCTTGGGGGAGGGCCAGCCGATGATGGTGCGCAGTGCAATCAGGGATGGCTTGGAGGTTTCAGCCTTGGCTTCGGCCAGCGCCCGGTGCAACTCAGCGATGTCCTCGTCGTAGTCACCGGTCTTCAGCCAGTCCACTCGCTGGACATGCCACCCGTAGGCTTCGTAACGCTTGGTCACATCCTCGGTGAACGCGATATCGGTATCGTCTTCAATGGAGATCTTGTTGTCATCCCAGATCACCACGAGGTTGCCCAACTGCTGATGACCTGCCAGTGAGGAGGCCTCCGAGGTCACGCCCTCCTGGAGGTCGCCGTCGGAGGCGATCACCCAGACCGTGTGGTCAAAGGGGGACGTGCCGGGGGCGGCGTCGGGGTCCAGCAGGCCACGCATGCGCCGCTGACCGTAGGCGAACCCCACTGATGAGGCCAGTCCCTGACCCAACGGGCCGGTGGTGATCTCCACGCCGTCGGTATGTCCGTACTCCGGGTGTCCGGGGGTCTTCGAATCCCAGGTGCGCAGCGCCTCAATATCTTCGAGCTCCAGGCCGTAGCCGGAGAAGAACAGCTGCAGGTAAAGGGTCAAAGAGGTGTGACCGGGGGAGAGGATGAAGCGGTCTCGGCCGATCCACTGCGGGTCGCTGGGGTCATGGCGCATGACCTTCTGGAAGAGCAGATAGGCAGCAGGAGCCAGGGACATTGCGGTGCCGGGGTGGCCGGAACCGACCTTCTCCACGGCATCTGCGGCCAGAACCCGCAGAGTGTCCACGGCACGCTTATCCACCTCGGTGAATGCGGCTGACTCATTGACGGCAGTTTCGTTCACGTGAACGTCCTCCAAGCAGTGGTTCTATTAAAGGGGTCATGTGGAAGCACGCCTTTGTGCCGCATCTCACTCCAGCCTACCGGTGAGCGGGCACTTCGTGCGGGGTTAGGCCCAGGGCGTAGCTGATCAATTGCATATTGCGGTGCGAGATGACCAGATCCGCCTGCTCGGCCAGTGCGGGTTTGGCGCAGAAGGCCACCCCCACACCGGCAGCCCCCAGCATGTCCAGGTCATTGGCGCCGTCGCCGACTGCTACCACGTTCGAGACCGGGACTCCGGAGTCTAGGGCCCAGTGCTTCAACTGTTCGCGCTTCACCGCCCGGTCCACCACCTGGCCGGTGACCTTGCCGGTGAGTTTGCGGTCGCTCAGTTCAAGAATGTTGGCCCGGTAGCCGGTGAGGCCCAGTTGCTCGGCCAGGGGCTGCAGAATCTGTTCGAAGCCACCGGATACCGCAAAGGCGGGGTATCCACGACGGCGGAAGGACTCCAGCAGGTGCTGGGCGCCCTCGGTGGGGGTCACTTTCTGCAGGGTCTGGTGAAGAATCTGTTCGGGAAGGTCCTGCAGTACCGCAACCCTGGCATGAAGAGATTCGCTGAAATCGAGTTCGCCGCGCATGGCACGCTCGGTCACCTCAGCAACCTCCGCCTCTTTGCCGGCGTGTGCAGCCAAGAGGTCAATGACTTCTTGGTCAATGAGGGTGGAGTCGACATCCATGACCAGCATCATCTGCCCGGTGGGGCGATGGTGGACTGACAGCACTGTGGTGGTCACCTCGGGGTTGTCGCTGGGCTGTCGGTCGCGCAGCTGCTCAGCTGCGTCTTCCAGCAGGGACACGAGGAACTGCGAGCCGAAATCGTCGTCGGAGTCATCGAGTGTCACAGACCAGCGGACCGCCTGGATGCCGCCGGTAGGGGTGGCGAAAGACTCGGCCTGGGCGGCATGGACGGTACCGCGCCGAGCGAACTCGGCCGTGAGCGAGCGCATCAGGGCGGGATCGAGCTCAGCTGCGGCGATCATCGCCACAGTCCCGGTCGGCAGGTCTTGGGCGGTTTCAGCGGCAGTGGCAGCACTCATAGCGAGATCACTCTAACCGGTTGCGCGGACATCAGGTCGCTGTTCGATAGTGTTGAGGCTATGAGTCCAGTCCTTTCCCTCAGCGGCGTCACGGTGCGTCGCGGACGCAAGCTGCTGCTGAACAACATCTCCTGGCAAGTCAACGACGACGAGCGCTGGGTCATCCTCGGGCCCAATGGTGCCGGTAAAACAACTCTGCTGCAGATTGCCGCCGCGCGACTTTTCCCGACCGCTGGCCAGGTGCAGATCCTTGACGAGCAGCTGGGTGCAGTCGATGTCTTTGAGCTGCGCCCACGCATTGGGCTGAGCTCGAACGCCATAGCTAATTCGCTTCCCGGGCATGAGACTGCCTTGAACGCCGTGGTCACTGCGGCCTACGGAGTGACCGGCCGGTGGCGCGAAGAGTATGAGCGCTTCGACGAGAAGCGGGCCTTCAGCCTGCTCAACGCGTGGGGTGTCGGCACCGTCTTCGACCGTCCCTTCAGTACCTTGAGTGAGGGCGAACGCAAAAGGGTGCAGATCGCTCGAGCGTTGATGACTGATCCGGAGCTGCTGCTGCTGGATGAGCCCGGTGCGGGTCTGGACCTGGCAGGCCGAGAGGCCCTGGTAGCACGGACGTCTGAGCTGATGGCCGATGAGGCTGCTCCGGCTACGGTTCTGGTGACACATCACCTGGAAGAGATCCCGCCGGGCTTCACACATGTGCTGCTGCTGCGCGACGGAGAAGTGGTCGACGCCGGCCCCATCTCATCCATACTGACCTCGCAGAGCCTGAGTAGTACTTTTGATATGCCGTTGGAGCTGACTGAGCGCCACGGACGCTACAGCGCCTTTATGAAGCAGTAGCCGCTGTGGAGGCCGCTATCGACGCTGTTCTCGGGTTCGAGCTGCATGGCCTGGGGATTGGGCTGGTGCTGCTCATCCTGCTGGCCGCTGTGTGGGCCGGTGCTATTAATACTGTGGTGGGCTCCGGAACTCTGGTGACCTTTCCAGTTCTAGTGGCGATGGGCGTGCCTCCGGTCTCCGCCACGGTCTCCAACGCGATGGGGCTGATTGCGGGGAACTTCACCGGCGCTTGGGGATACCGCCGCGAGATTCTGCAGGTGCGTTCTGTGCTTGCGAAGCTGGTGCCGGCGTCCTTTGTGGGAGGTGTGATCGGTGCAGCGCTGCTGATCATGCTGCCGGAAGAAGTCTTCGGCAAAGTCGCACCGGTGCTGATTCTGGTCTCGCTGTTGATGGTCATCGCCCAGCCGCGACTGGCGGCGTGGGTTAAACGCCGGAAAACAGAAGAAGCAGCTGATCCAGAGACTCCCTCGCCAGGAGATCCTGCCGAGACGGCAGCGCAGAAGGCAGCCGACTCAGTGGGCTGGCCGTTGATAGTCCTGGTATTCCTTGCCGGCATCTACGGCGGGTACTTCGTGGCGGCCCAGGGCATTCTGCTGATGGGGATCATGGGTATTTTCCTGGCCGCCACCATGCAGCAGGCCAACGGGGTCAAGAACCTCCTGGTGGCTTTTGTGAACCTCACCGCGGCGATCAGTTACGTAGTGGTGGACTATGTGCTGCGTGATCCGGATGACCGGGTGATCCTGTGGGGGATTGTGCTGGTGATTGCCGTGGGATCCACTCTGGGTGGTCTCATCGGCGCCTGGGTGGGACGACGCCTGAGTCCGGTGGTGCTGCGCAGCATTATCATCGTGCTGGGTCTGGTGGCGCTGGCTGTGATGCTCAATAATCTCTTCGGCATCGTTTGACCTGATATAGTTGATCGCTGGCACATCTGTGCCCACGTACTTATTTTCTCCAGCTTCTGGCAAAATCCAGCGGCATACGAAAAGGACACCGAACCCATGAAGTCTGATATCCACCCGACCTACCAGCCGGTCATCTTCAACGACCTGGCTTCCGGCGAGAAGATCCTCACCCGCACCACTGCCACCTCTGATAAGACGATGGAGTGGGAAGACGGCAACACCTACCCGGTGATCGACGTCGAAATCTCTGCTGCTTCGCACCCGTTCTACACCGGTAAGCAGCGCATTATGGACTCCGCAGGCCGCGTGGAGCGCTTCAACCAGCGCTTCAAGGGCTTCGGCGGCAAGGGCTGACCCGCCCTTCCTGGTTCCGATTAGGGACTCAGGCCGCTGGCGTGCTAAGCTCTCTTGGCCCCACATTGAGGAATCAATGAGGGAATCCCAAGAAAGCTGCTGATCAGGCGGCCGCTCGCGCGGGTGGCGGAATAGGTAGACGCGCTAGCTTGAGGTGCTAGTCCTCACATATCGAGGGTAGGGGTTCAAGTCCCCTTCCGCGCACGCGAGTCAGAAGACCCCGGCTGGGGAGGAGAGATCCTCACCAGCCGGGGTCTTCTTGTGTCTGGGGTGCCCCACCATGAGCTACGGAGTCCACGCCGCTCGAGCCTGGGACTGCTGCCACAGGAACTGATTGATCTCGTCCTGGGGCTGACCCGCTTCGGCAAGGGTTGACGTCTCAATGCCTTCCCAAACGGAGGCGAACGCCTCCAAGTACTCCCACTCACCAATCTCGAGGTAGTCGGGATGGCAGTAGGGATCGGGCATCACGCCCTGTCCATTCCATTCTTGGGGCCAGCCAACAGGCTGGCCACCGGCGTTGTGGGCAGCCTTATGCGCAAGGGCATCGGCGTCATCGCAACGAAGGTGATGGACCTCGACGCCAGCGCCTGCTTCGCCGTCAACGTGCACTATGTTGATCTTCTGGCCGTCTCCGAAAATCTGCTGGCTGGGTCGGAATACTCGATCCTCAGCGGGCTCGGCTGGGCAAAGGTGAAGAAGATCATCTTCGGTGAACACTGAATCGGCATCGACGAAGACATCTGTCTTGTCTTCCAAACACTCGGGAAGTGTCATCCCCTCGGCCAGTTGTGCTTCCACCACCGGAACGGCGGAGGATTCGTGGTCAGGGCTGTGCTCAGCGTCGCTGACCTGTGCTGTTGCAGACTCGCTCGGGGTTGACGTCTGTTCACTATCAGCAGCCGATGCGGAGGCCGAGCAGGAGGTGGCCAGAACGATTACGCCGATGGCACCGACGACGGGCAGCAGGGGAGTAGAGCGCATGCCGTGACCCTATACACCGGCAGAAGGAGTTGACCAGACCCTGCGCCCTGGCTGCTCAGAGGCAAGATCTCAGTGCCGAGCTCATCTTCGCCAGAGATAGTCGTGCCGCGGTGAGCGGATACTGCGGCTGGGCGATAGAGTAGACGCGGCGCTGACAAAGCACTTTCTGGGAGGCATTTGAGCATGGATCGACAGCAGGAATTCGTACTGCGCACCATTGAGGAGCGCGATGTCCGCTTCGTGCGCCTCTGGTTCACCGACGTCGTCGGCTCGCTGAAGTCTGTGGCGCTGGCCCCGGCTGAGGTGGAAGGGGCTTTCAGCGAAGGACTCGGCTTCGACGGCTCCTCCATTGAGGGACTCTCGCGTATCTCGGAGTCTGACATGCTGCTGAAGCCGGACCCCTCTACTTTCCAGATCCTGCCCTGGCGTGGCGAGGACGAGCCCACATCCCGCATGTTCTGCGATGTGCTCACTCCTGACCAGGAACCTGCTGCCGGTGACCCCAGGCATGTACTGCGTCGCCAGCTGGACCAGGCTGCGGAAATGGGCTTCACCGTCTACACCCACCCCGAGGTGGAGTTCTACCTGCTGGACTCGGAACAGCCAGATGCGCATGGACAGCTGCACCCGGCTGACCGGGCCGGCTACTTCGACCACCTGACCGGATCGGTCTCTCAGGATCTGCGACGTCACACGGTGAACATGCTCGAAGCCGTGGGCATCTCCGTAGAGTTCAGCCACAATGAGGTGGGCCCGGGGCAGAACGAGATCGACCTGCGATACGCAGATGCCCTGACCATGGCGGATAACATCATGACCTTCCGCACCATCGTCAAAGAAGTGGCCCTGCAGCACGGCAAATTCGCGACGTTCATGCCGAAACCCTTCTCTGAGCATCCTGGTTCGGCGATGCACACCCATTTCAGCCTCTTCGAAGGCGACTCCAACGCGTTCTACGCCCCCAATGCGGAGTTCAACCTCTCCACTACGGCACGCCAGTTCATTGCCGGCGTTCTGCTTCACGCACCAGAGATCACCGCTGTCACCAACCAGTTCGTGAACTCCTATAAGCGGCTCTGGGGCGGGGGAGAGGCCCCCAGCCATGTCTCCTGGGGTCATAACAACCGTTCAGCACTGATGCGCGTACCGCTGTACAAGCCGACTAAGGGCGGCTCCGCACGTATTGAGTTCCGCGGTATCGACTCTGCAGCCAACCCCTATCTGGCCTATGCGGCGGTCATCGGCGCTGGTCTTAAGGGCATCCGGGAGGGCTATGAGCTCGGTGAGGCGGTGACCGAGGATGTGTGGTCGCTGACCACCGCCGAGCGCAAAGCGCTGGGCATCAACCCGCTCCCTGGCACCCTGCACGAAGCGCTCCGTCAGATGGAGGAGTCCGAGCTGGTGGCAGAGATTCTCGGGGAGCAGCTCTTCGAGATCTTCCTGCGCAATAAGCGGCAGGAATGGGATGCCTACCGGGTCAATGTTTCTCCCTTTGAGGTGAGCCAGTACCTCGGGGCTGTCTAACCACGGCGGGGCAGCAAGCGGCAGCACATAGGCTGCGGCAGAAAAGGACTCCTTGAGCACCAGCACTGTTTCAGCACGTGACCTGATCGCGGCAGGCTTTCAGGAGCTTGAACGCGCTAAGACCTTCCTGTGCGACAAACAGCTTCAGGATTTCAACACCGATGCCCTGATCACCACGCTGCGCCATGCCCCGCAGCCGGATCAAGCGCTTCTGCTCCTGATCCGGCTCCTCGAGCGGGCACCGCAGATCCGCCGCCTCTTCGCGGACGACGACGGCGAGGTCTATCCTGAAGCGCTCCCGCTGGCCCGTCTGCTTGGGGCTTCGGAAGCGCTCACGGAGTTTCTCATCCGGCATCCGGAGAACACCGACGTCCTCTTCGAGGACTATTCCGCAGAGCCGGCAGAGGTCTCGTCGTCCACATTGCGCACCACGATGCTGACCGCGGCTGGAGCCGACCCGCAAGCCCCTGGGAATCCGCTCGCCAGACTCAGCGAAGATTTCACCGCCACCGAGGCAGCCTGCCAGGTACGGGTGGTCTACCGCCGTGAGATCACCCGGCTGGCGCTGCGCGACTTGTGCGCCGCGGATCCATTGGCCTATCAGCCGGCAGTCTCACGTCAGCTCGCCGACGCCGCCTCAGCCGCCATTGAGGCAGGTCTGGCGATTTCACGCGCGCACCTGCAGCAGCGTCGACCCTCAGCCGAACAGGTCGATCTGGCCGTGATCGGCATGGGCAAATGCGGTGCCCGGGAACTGAATTACATCTCCGATGTGGATGTGGTTTTTGTGCACCGGGCACCCGAGGAGATGGACGACACTGAAGGGCTGAACTGCGCCGCCGCACTGGCTAGCGGTATCTCCCAGGCCCTCGGGGCATCCCACGGGGAGCCCGCACTCTGGGAGATTGATGCGAATCTGCGGCCCGAGGGGAAGGACGGGCCGCTCTCACGCACGCTAGCCTCCCACCAGGAGTATTATCGGCGCTGGGCCCACGGTTGGGAGTTCCAAGCGCTGCTGAAAGCACGCCCTATTGCTGGTAGCCCTGAGCTGGGACAGCAGTATATGGACAGCATCTGGCCGCTGGTCTGGCAGTCCTCCGCTCGGGAGGGTTTTGTTGAGGACGCTCAGGGCATGCGGCGGCGAGTGTTCGAGAATATACCCGCAGGACAGGCGCATCGGGAGATCAAACTGGGCCGCGGTGGACTGCGTGACATCGAGTTCACCGTTCAGCTGCTGCAGCTGGTGCACGGCCGGGTAGATGAGAGCTTGCACGTGCGAGACACCCTCAGCGCTATCACGGCCCTGGCCGAGGGCGAATACATGTCCAGTAAGGACGCGGAGGCCATGTCGCGGTGCTACCGGCGGCTGCGCCTCTACGAGCACCGCATTCAGATGACGCATATGCGCCGCACTCACCTCATGCCGGAAAAAGAGGACCAACTGCGCGCCCTTGCGCAAGCCAGCCGTCCACCAGGCGAGCTTCGACGTCCAGCGCCAGATGAAGTCCTCGACGCCTGGCGGAAAGTGGTTCGTGAGGTCTCCACCTTCCACGAAAAGATCTTCTACCGCCCACTGCTGTCCACCACAGCCGTGCTTTCCGACGACGATGTGCGGCTCTCCGCCGAGGCCGCACAAGCGCGTCTGATGGCGTTGGGCTACCGCGACGCGGCAGGAGCGATGCGGCACATCAATGCCCTGACCCAGGGTGTGGCCCGACGTGCGACGCTGCAGAAGCGGATCTTGCCGGCCATGCTGGGCTGGTTCGCCGAAGGAGTCGACCCGGATGCCGGGCTTTTGGCCTTCCGGCGGCTGAGCGAATCCCTGGGCACGAGCCCGTGGTATCTGACGATGCTGCGGGACTCGTCCATGGCTGCAGAGCGGCTGTGCCACATTCTCTCCAGTTCGAAGCTGATCTCGCAGATGTTGGAGCACTCTCCAGAGTCCACTAGATGGTTGGGCGACGACGACGCCCTGAAGCCCCGCAGTTTTGAGACACTCTGGGCGGAGGTCCAGAACGCGATCGCGCGCCATGACGGCGAAACTGCCACAGCGGTGCGGCTGGCCCGGTTGGTCCGTCAGCGCGAGATGCTGCGAACGGCAGTGGCAGATGCTTCAGGGCTGTTGCAGCTGGAGGAGGTCGGGGAGGCTCTCTCCTTGGCTGATCGAGTCGCCACCCTGGGAGCGCTGCGGGTCGCCGAGAGCGAGGTTTTCGAAGCCGAAGGTCAGAAGATTGATTTTCTGGTGGTCGCCATGGGGCGCCAAGGTGGTCGAGAAATCACCTACGGCTCGGACTTGGATGCGCTGTACGTACACCGTGCCCTGCCGGATGTCTCAACCGCAGAAGCCGACCAACAGGCGCAGAAGCTCGCCCAGCGCCTCTCAGCGCTGCTGTCGAAACCGATCCGACCAGCGGTGAAGGGAGAGTTCCCGCTGCAGATTGACGCTGATCTGCGTCCCGAGGGGAGAAAGGGGCTACTGACGCGGTCTCTGGAGTCCTATCGGGAGTATTACCGGCGATGGATGGCAGTCTGGGAACGGCAAGCACTGCTCCGGGCCCGGCCGCTTGCCGGTAGTGACGCCCTGTCCGCTGACTTCATGGAACTGGTGGACTCCATCCGTTACGGTGAGCCACCCGACTCCGCGCAGATCCGGGAGATTCGGCGTATCAAAGCGCGAGTGGAATCCGAGCGGCTGCCGCGCGGGGCTGATCCGGCGCGGCACGTGAAACTTGGACGCGGCGGCTTAAGCGATGTTGAGTGGCTGGTTCAGCTGATGCAGCTTCAGCACGGACATGAGGAGAAGCTCTTGCGCAGCACCTCCACACTTACGGCATTGAACGGACTGGTAGACCGGCAGCTGATGAGCCCGGTTGACGCTGCCGTACTGGCTGATGCTTGGACACTGTGCAGCCGGGTTCGTGCTGCCATAATGGTGTGGAGCGGCAAGAGCTCCGACGTCCTGCCCGCGGCCCGGCGTGACCTTGAAGCAATTTCCCGCTGGTGCGGATACGACGCCGGGCACGCGTCAGCATTCGAAGAGGACTATCTGCGAACCACCCGGCGCAGCCGGCAGGTCTTCGAGCGGCTGTTCTACGAGACCTGAGCTGCAGGTGCCGTGACTCCCTCAGGGGCCAGCAGCTGCAGCGTCCGGTGCTGAACCTCCTCATCAGGAGCGAGATTCACCAGCATCAACTCATCCGCGGCCACCGAATCAGCGAACTCGTTGAGCCAGGTGGTGACCTCTTCCCGAGTTCCGGCAGCGGTCTTGGAGAGCATAGTGAGTACCTGCTGGCCGGCCGGATGATCGCGCAGCATCACGACGTCGTCGTCGGTCAGCGGTTTGTTCCGGCCCAGCATGGATTTGATCCAGCCATCCTCGGCTCGACGCCGCTGGGCACGGGCCAGCTCGCCGTCGTCATGAGCGATCACGTTGGCAGCGGCAATGAAATGCGGTGTGGCATCCGGGCCTGCCAATGACTGGGTGGCATCGAAGTGCTCACGGTAGGTGTGGGCCGCGTGCTCAAGCATCTGCGGGGCGAAATGCGAGGCGAAAGCGTAAGGGAGACCCAGCTTGGCTGCCAGCTGCGCGCCGAAGAGTGACGATCCCAGGATGAACATGGGCACCTCAGTGCGCCATCCCGGATAGGCGTTGACCCCCGGGATACGCGAGTAGCCGGTGAGATAGCCATTGAGCTCCATGACATCGGACTGGAACCGATCCGCCTCGGTGCCGTCGCGGCGCAGGGCGCGCATGGTCGCCCCATCAGTGCCCGGAGCACGGCCCAGACCCAGATCGATGCGTCCCGGATAAAGAGTCTCCAGTGTGCCGAACTGCTCGGCGATCACCAGCGGGGCATGGTTGGGGAGCATAATGCCGCCGGCACCTACACGGATGCGCGAGGTCTGGGAGGCGATGTGCTGGATCAGCAGCGAGGTCGCCGAGGACGCCACATGCGGCATGTTGTGGTGTTCAGCGAACCACAGCCGGGTATAACCCAACTGATCGGCAGATTGTGCGAGCCGGACGCTTCGGGCGATGCCATCGGCGATGCTGCTGCCTTCACTGACACGCGCGAGATCCAGCACAGAGAGGGGACGGGAGACTGAGTCGGTCATATTCAGTGGCAACGCCAGGCGGCGTCGTTCTCATCCCACATATCAGCGTGAGTAATTCCACGTCTGCGGGCTAGTCGCATTCCGCGGGCACAGGTCGACAGGGCACTCCAGCGGTTGGGGGAGACGAACAACTGGCCGTGTGCCGGTGGTAATAGTTGAGCCCGCACCTGAATCAGGTACGGGCTCAACCACATGGTCGGTCTCGATCAGACCGCGCAGTCGATCAGACCGAGAAGTACAGCTCGAACTCGTAGGGGTTCGGGCGCAGGTTCAGCGGTGCGATTTCTTCCTCGCGCTTGTACTCAATCCACGCCTGGATCAGCTCTTCGGTGAATACGCCGCCTTCGAGCAGGAACTCGTGATCAGCCTCGAGTGCCTCCAGTGCCTCGTCCAGAGAACCGGGAGCCTGCGGGATGTCCTTGAGCTCCTCGGCCGGCAGCTCGTAGAGATCCTTATCCACTGGCTCGTGGGGTTCGATGCGGTTCTTGATGCCGTCCAGTCCGGCCATCAGCATGGCGGCGAAGGCCAAGTAGGGGTTGCCGGAGGCGTCAGGTGCACGGAACTCGATGCGCTTGGCCTTGGGGTTGGAACCGGTGATGGGGATGCGGATGGCAGCAGAGCGGTTGCCCTGGGAGTAGACCAGGGAGACTGGTGCCTCGTAGCCCTTGACCAGGCGCTTGTAGGAGTTCACCGTGGGGTTGGTGAACGCCAGCAGAGCATGGGCGTGCTTGAGGATGCCGCCGATGTACCAGCGTGCGGTATCAGAGAGGTTGGCGTAGCCAGTCTCGGAGTAGAACAGCGGATCTCCGTCTGACCACAGGGACTGGTGGACGTGCATGCCCGAGCCGTTCTCTTCGAAGACGGGCTTAGGCATGAAGGTGGCAACCAGGCCGAACTGGTCAGCAGTGTTCTTCACCACGTACTTGAACTTCTGGATGTCATCGGCAGCCAGGGTCAGAGTGTTGAACTTGTAGTTGATCTCCTGCTGGCCGGGACCAGCCACCTCGTGGTGGGACCGCTCTACGGAGAGACCTGCGCGCTCCAGCGCCAGGACGATCTCGTCACGGACTTCAGCGGTCTTGTCCTGCGGGGAGACGGGGTAGTAGCCGCCCTTGTGGGCCAGCTTGTGAGCGTCAGATACGCCGTCGAACTCACGGGAGTTCTCATTGCCCCAGGTGGCCTCGCGTGCCGTCAGAGAGTAGAAGGACTCCTGGGGGCTGGACTTGAAGGACACGGAGTCAAACAGGAAGAACTCGGCTTCTGGGCCGAAGAAAGCAGTATCAGCGATACCCGAGGATGCCAGGTACTGCTCGGCCTTCTGAGCCACGCCGCGCGGGTCGCGGCCATAAGGCTCACCGGTGCGGGGGTTGATGATGGAGAACGTCATGACCAGGGTCTTGGCCACGCGGTACTCGTCAATAAACGCGGTGGAGGGATCCGGGATCAGCTGCATATCGGATTCCTGGATGCCCTGGAAGCCGCGGATGGAGGAGCCGTCGAAGAGCTGGCCGTTCTCGAAGAAGTCGAGGTCCACGGTGTGGGCGGGAACGTTGAAGTGGTGCTGGAGACCGGGAAGATCCGTGAACCGGATGTCAACGAACTTGACGTCCTCTTCCTCGATGAACTTCAGAACTTCTTCAGGGCTGGAAAACATTGCGTCCGTGCTCCTCATCTGAGTGACTTTTACTGTGAGCCGCAGCGATTCCCTGGGCGGGGAGGTGCCAGGTAAAGCGGCGGCGCTCACCCCTCACCCTACCGACACTGCGATTTCCCCGCGGTCACGCATTTGTTTCGGGCATGTTACAAAGTCTGCACGCGCGCCGAGTGCGCTGCGCAGCAGCGGCCTTCGGCTCGGGCGGACGGTGTGGGAGAAAAGTAGACTGGCACCTCGTGAGCACAACCAACGACGACGCCTGGCCCGGACAGCAGCTGGGCCTCCCCGCTGAGGGCCCTGGTTCCCTGGCGCCTTGGAGCAGACGGATTCTTGCGCTGTTTATCGACTGGGGTATTGCAAGTCTCATCTCAGCGACCTGGTTCGACCTCAACGTCTGGGTGACCCTGGGCATCTTCCTGCTGATGCATGTTGTTCTGCTCGGGCTGCTAGGAGTCACGATCGGCAAGCGACTTGTGCGCTTGCAGGTGGTGCGGTTGGTGCCCGGTGAGCCTGCGCGGACGCCAGGGCCGGTCTGGGCGTTGGCTCGCTCCGGGTTGCTGCTTCTGGTCCTGCCAACCGTGGTGATTTCCCCCGATGGGCGCGGGGCACATGACAAAATCGCAGGAACGGTTCAGGTGCGCATGTAGCGCAACTGTTCCCTCCCACGCCTACGTTTGCGATGCTTCCTGCAACGCACCTGAGACTGACTGAGGACCCCATGACTTCCAGCCGTTTGCCGCACTACCTGACCGCCGGGGCGCTTGGCCTGGCCCTGGTGCTTTCCTCCTGCGGTTCCCAGGACACGACAGATCAGGACGCAGCGCAGGATGAAGCCACTATCCCCGGTCCCACTGTGCAGGTCAGCGAGGACGACGCGGACACTGCTGATGAAGAGTCACCGCAGCCTGCTGAGGACCAGCAGGACGCAGACCAGCAGGGCGAAGAAGCCGCAGAAGATGACGATGAGGCTGCGGCGACTCAATGGCCAGCATCGAACACCACCACGATGGCTGCTGAGTCCACGATCTCAGAGCCGGTGATCTCACCTAAGTCGATAGTCTCCAATGATCATGGTCTGGCGATCGCCAACAACATGATGTACCAGAACACGGTGACCCTCTATGACACTGAGGCACAGGAACTGGTCCAGGAACTTTCGGACCGTGTGAGCCCAGGGGCCTTAGGAGCCTCGGGATATCCGGAGTCGGTGGTTGGCGCCCCGGTGGAGGCGGTGTGGACTGAGGACGGACAGTATGCGTATGTCTCTCAGTATCGGCTTGAGGACATGGGCGCTGGTGCCTATGACGATTGCCGTAACGGCGATGCTGTAGCCCCGTCGGCGGTCTATCGGTACAGCGTGGCGGATCAGGATTGGGATCAGTTCATTGAAGTCGGGCGGGTACCAAAATTTGTGGAGCTGACCCCGGATGGCTCACGGCTGCTGGTCTCGAACTGGTGTGATCATGACCTATCTGTGGTGGACACTGAAACAGGGGAGGAGATCAACCGGGTGCCGGTGAACTCTCAGCCCCGCGGTATCGCGGCGTTGCCAGATAACAGGACGGTTTTTGTGGCGGCTATGTACGCCAATGAGCTGTATCGCTTGGATCTGGAAACAGGTGAGCAGGAAGTCATCTATAACCAGGCAGAGTTTCCTCGCCATCTTTCACTCTCACCTGATGCGAAAACTCTCTACGTGACGTTTGCGCACTCGGATCTGCTGGTCGCATTCGACACTGAGACCAATGAGGTCATTCGTACAGCCAGTACGGGCCGGGAGCCGCGCAGTATGGATATTTCAGCTGACGGCACGGCGCTCTACGTAGTGAACTACTTTGAGGACACCGTCTCGAAATTCGACGCGGAGACTTTTGAGGAGATCGAACGCCTGCCCACGGGACATCTGCCGATTGGCGTGACGTACGATCCGGTCACTGCCAGTGTGTGGGTGGCGAACTACTCGGGCACGATCAGTATCTACGATGATCACTCCAACACGCGTTAACGCATTCGGTTCAGGCCGAGTCGTTGGCCCCCTGTGCTGGCAGGGATCTTAGGCCGCGAGGCCGTGTGTCACTGCCAGGCTGTGCCAGAGCAGATCGGGCGAACTCCTGCCCTCGCCCTGCTGATTGGACGGGGCCTGGGCGCAGCTTACAAACGTCTGCTGGTCGGCAGGCGGAACAGAATCGCTGTAGTTCTCCTCCAGGAGTGCTTCCCAGGGGCTGTGAGTTCGCTGCCTGTGAGTTCGCTGTCCCGGCTGGCTGAGGTACTCGCCCGGACTACAGCCTGACCTTGGTGCGTTGTAGGGATCGCGGTTTCTTCCCGCGCCATCCCGCTGTCGGGTATGACTGGCTGTGTCTGCCCCGCCGCCAGCGCCAGTTCCACCGCCAGTTCCACCGCCGGTGTTTGCGCTTTTGGTTTGTGGTGGTGGGTGGAGGAAGCCGTGGGATTTCATCCGGTGATGGCGCCTGCAGAGTGCCCAGAGGTTGCTGGCGGTGGTTTCTCCGCCCTGTTCCCAGGGTGTTTGGTGGTCAATATCGCAGCGCTCAGCGCTGATGGTGCATCCGTCTGCTTGGCAGGTCCCGTCCCGGAAGATCAGTGCGTCGCGTAGGTGTGCTGGTGGGTACCGGCCGATATACCGAGCACTCAGTAAGTCATACTCTGCGTTCCTAGAATCCTTGCGGGACCGGCCTTGGTACCAGTGGTGGTTGGCCTCGGGGTTGGCGGCGAGGTTCCTTGCCTGGTGGGCTGGGATCATCCATGACCGGTCCGCAGCCATCGCCGGCTCATCACTGTCACCGGTGAGGGTGGCCTCCGGGATCATGATCATGATCTTGGCATCAACCGCGGCGGCATAGATCCGTCCATCGCGAAGCCATGCGGTGAGGAGGTCTGCTTCCCGCTGAGCCAGAGTACGCTGGTCCGTGGTGCGGGGATCCTCTGCTGGGGGATCACTGCTGTGCGGGTCACTGGTCTGGTCGAGTCCGCGGGCTGCGGCTTTGAGGCGTTTCTCGATCGCAGCGGCTTCCAACGTGGGGATATACGCCTGCAGATAACTCATCCCGTGGGACTGGTGCTGAAACCGCACGAACCGGGCTTGGGTTTCCTTCTCACAAGCCCCGGTGTAACTCTCTGGGTCGAGTGAGGCGGTGTAGCGGGTGAGCCAGTGATGAAACTCCGAGAGACTACGGCGCTGTGCTTGTTCTGCCGCGGCCTGGTCCAGTTGTTTCAGCAGGTGATTAGGCAGGCTACTGGTGGTGGCGGCGTCGACGGTTTTCCGCACCCGAGGCAGGTCAATAAGACCCTCACAGAATGCTCCCCACGTGCGGGGGAGAAGGTGCCTGGCGTCGTCGGTGGTGTTGAGGATGGTGGTGGCGGTGCGGTCACTGACCCCGAGGATCCGGGCGGCATCCCGGACTGCGGCACGGTCTGCCTCGGTCCGGACGACCAGGGGTTCTTGTGCGTAGGGCACGGTAGCTCGTGCACGGTATTCCAGAAGTGCGGTGATGGCGGCTGCTTCAGCACGCCTGGCGGTGACTTGCTGTTCCCAGGCGGCAGACAGTTCGGGTTCCCCGCCGAGGTGCCGAATGTTCTCCGGCATCGCGGGGAACTCGCACTGTGGGTGAGTCCGCTGACCTTCCATGGTTTAACTCTATGGAGAGGGTCTGACACGAAACTCTGTCACGAGGCGTTGCCATCACCACGGCGGGAGAACCGCTCAGTTGACGCGAACATATAAGTCCGCCTCGGCGGGCTATGGATTTTCAGCGAGCAGTCGGCGCCGCATCCAGAGTTTCGGGCTCGGCCGGATCACCCAGCCCGCGGGTCCGGTACTTCGCGCGGTAGCGGTCGAACACCATGGTCGCAGCGACCATGAGCAGGGCAGAACCCAGCATATGGAACCAGACCAGCAGGATGGGCAGCCCGGTGAAGTGCTGCCAGTACCCGATGGCTCCCTGGCCAAGGATCACTGCGACCAGCAGCCAGGCAGCGCGACGCTGGGCTGGAGAAGTCTGGAGCCTCAGCTGCCGGATGATAAGAACGACGGCGGCCGCGCACAGTATGTATACCGGCACAACGTGCATCCGAGTCACCAGATCCGGATCGAAGCCGTGCCGGGGTGAACCTGGATCGCCAGCATGCGGACCAGTCCCTGTGACAACGGTGCCCAGCACCACCGCAACCCAGCTGGCAGCCAGGATGATAGGTGCAAGACCCGAGGTCACGCCGTCGCGCGCTCCGTCTACCAATGGAGCGTCCAACTGACCCGGTGCCCGGAGTTCGAGACTGACGCGGTTCAGCAGCATCGTGGCGACCATGACCAAGCCCGCCGAGGCCAGGAAGTGGAGCGAGACCACCCAAGGATTCAGATTGGTCCACACGGTGATGCCACCGATCACGGCCTGCAGCGGGATTCCGGCGAGGATAACGATGCTCATCACCACCAATGGGCGGTGGGTGTTCCACAGCCGGACTACCGAGAAGAACATTGCGGCGCAGATGGCCACCAGCACATAGGTCAGCAGCCGGTTGCCGAACTCGATAGCGCCATGCATGCCCATTTCCTGAGTTGCCACCCAGGAATCAGCCGTGCAGCGTGGCCACTCGGGGCAGCCAAGCCCGGAGGCTGTCAGCCGGACAGCACCGCCGGTCAGAATGATCCCGATATTGCTGATCAGCGTGGCCCATGCCAGGGCACGGGTGGCCCGGGTCAGGCGAGTGGGCAGCTTATCGCGCAGCGTGGTGGTGAAACTTGGGGCGGTGGTCATAGCGGTGAACCTATCTCCAGCTGAACCAGCGCCGGGCGGCCAGCACCGCCGCCACGGCCCAGATGATGAGTACAAGTACAGGGACGACGGCGAATGATCCGTCGAGGGATGCAGCACGTAAGGCTTCGCCCAGTGAGGCCGATGGCAGCAGTAAGAGCAGTACCCCTGCGCCGTCGTGATTGAGCGGCAGCACGCTTCCACCGGCTGCTCCCATAAGCACCCACAGCACATTGGTGGCTGCCAGGGTCGCCTCGGCGCGTACGGTCCCGGCGATCAGCAGGCCCAGAGCGGTGAAAGCACAGCACCCGAGGACAACGATCACACCGAGCAAGGCCAACCCGGCGGGCTGGGGCGACCATCCAAGGGCAAACCCGGCGATACCAAGGACAAGCGTCTGAACGACGGCGACGCATAGGACAGCGACGGCTTTGCCCAGGATCAATCCGGTGGGCCCCAAAGGAGTAGTCGAAAGGTAGGCGAGCACTCCGTACTGTCTTTCGAAACCTGTGGCGATGCCTTGACCGGTGAAGGCGGAGGCCATGACAGCCAGCGCGAGCACCCCGGGGACGATGACGTTGATATCAGGTACGACATCTGTCACGGTGTGCATCCGGTGCAGCCCCACCAGGACCAGCAGCGGCAGGATGAGCGAGACCAGCAGCTGCTCACCGTTGCGCAGCACATTGCGTGTCTCGTAGAAGCCATGGGCCAGGATTCTGCGGGCCATCGGCGCGGGGCCGGACGCAGACACAGTGGTAGTTGGATCTAACGTCACGGTACTGACACCTCCCAGAAGACGTCCTCAAGGGTCCGCGCTTCGTAGCTTATTTCGGAGGGCATCAGCCCGATCTGCTGCCACCAGCTGGTCAGCTGTCCTAACGCTTCGGGGCTGGTGATCCCGCTGACTGCCCACCGCGCGCCGGCCTTGTTGAAGGTCCCGCCGTCGAGTTCAAGCGGCAGTGGGGCATCTGCGAGTTCTTCGCGACTGAGGATACGCGGGCTGATGAAGAGCAGTCGGCGCGAAGGCTGATTCTGATCCGGGTCGGAACCGTCCGCGCCGGTGGTGAGCTCTGCGACGCTGCCGTGACGGACCACCCGGCCGTCTTTGAGGATGAATACCGAGTCGGCCAGCCGCTGAGCCTCCTCCAGTAAGTGGGTGGTCAGGATGATGCCCAGGCCCAGATCGCGCAGGTGCTCGATGAGCTCGTAGACCAGCTGACGTGACTGCGGGTCGAGCCCGGCGGAGGGCTCGTCCAGGAAGACCACTTCAGGGCGTCCTATAAGAGCGGCAGCCAGTGCCACACGTTGTTTCTGCCCACCGGATAGTCGACGGATATTGGTACGCATGAAAGGTGTCATATCCAGGCGCCGGACCAGTTCAGTCAGCGGCCAAGGATCCTGATGAAGGCGGGCCACATGACTGAGCAGCGCCTGTGGGGTGACCGACTGCGGCAGGCCGCCGTCCTGGAGCATGACCCCCACACGGGCACGCAACTGCGCGCCGGCCCGGAATGGGTCTTCGCCCAGTAGCCGGACGGTTCCAGCCGACGGACGAATGAGCCCCTGTGCACAGGCCAGGGTAGTGGTTTTGCCCGCACCATTGGGGCCGATGATGACGGTGACCTCGCCCCGACGCGCAGTGATATAGACGCCTGAGAGGATTTCGGTGACTCCGCGGGCGCTGCGGGCAGAGCCGACGGCATAGCGCACTTGAGTCAGAGTCAGGCAGGCGGGGGAGGCGGGCACCATCTCAGTCTACAGTTTTCTACACGAGGTAGAAGAAGTGGTGCCGGTAAGCAGCCAGCTGCGTACTGACATGGATCTCCCTCGAGGTGAGCATCTGAGTGACCTCCACCACTGCCGCTGGGGGTTAGGTGTGCCTTGCTGGTGTAGTTGTTCTGAATAGGTCAGAATAGAGTCATGAATTTCGCCGCTGAGACCCCTGCCGCTGCGCAGGAAGCCAGCCCGCGCGAATCTGATGGATCCACTCGAGACCGTGTCCTTCAGCTTGTGGTGGAAGAGGGGCCCATCAGCGCTGCGGCACTGGGTCGTAAACTCAACCTCACCGCCGCCGCTGTGCGCCGTCACCTGGATGCGATGACCGAACAGGGCATCGTGGAAATTAAGAACGTCACCACACGGCGTCGAGGTGCTGGGCGTCCGTCGCGTCGCTACGTGCTGTCATCTCGTGGGCAGCAGGTCCTCGGCGATGATTACCTGGCCTTAGTCCGCTCAGCGCTGGCTGTCCTAGAACAGCACACTGAAGGCAGCACCGAACTGAACAATGCCGGCGTCGGCGCCGGAGATGAACACTCCACCGACTCCGAGGCCGCCCGAGTGCTGGCCCAGGAGTACTTCGCACGTTTCGAAACCACCTACGGCCCCGAACTGTCCGCCATCGAGGATCTTGATGAGCGCACGGAACGGCTGGCGGTGGCGTTTAACGAAGCAGGGTTTGCCGGTTTCACCCGGCTGGTCGGCCGTGATAATCCACTGCTGGCCATGCAGTCCACGCAGTTGTGCCAAGGTCACTGTCCCATTCGGGAAATAGCCGCAGCACATCCAGTGTTCTGTGAAGAAGAGACCGCGATGATCTCCCGCCTGCTGGACGTGGACGTCCGCAGACTGTCCACACAGGCGGCCGGTGCCCATGTCTGCACTACCCACGTCCCGGTCGGGCGAGAAAAGCTTGCCGCCGAACGCCGGGCCCGTGCCTCAGGCGCGGCAGAGACCACCGGTACAAGCCGCGCAATCGGCGGCCGGAAGAGGATCGTCATTTCCCCCCGTCAACAAGAGAGGTTGTCATGACCGAGCAGATCAACAAGACAGAGGACCCGGGGGTCATCCAGGAAATCCTGGATAACAACCCGGAGCTCAACGCCATCGGCGCCTACGAGTACGGGTGGGCTGACCCAGACGCCGCCGGAGCAAACGCCAAGCGTGGCATTGATGATGCCGTCGTGGAGGACATCTCCGGCAAGAAGAGCGAGCCCGAGTGGATGCTCAAGCTTCGCAAGAAGGGCCTGAAGTACTTCGAGCGGAAGCCGATGCCCACCTGGGGCCCGGACCTCTCCGACATTGACTTCGACAACATCAAATACTTCGTGCGTTCCACCGAGAAGCAGGCCCAGAGCTGGGAAGACCTGCCGGAGGATATCCGCAACACCTACGAGCGTCTGGGAATCCCGGAAGCCGAGCGCGAGCGTCTGGTATCCGGCGTCGCCGCTCAGTACGAGTCCGAGGTGGTTTACCACCAGATTCGTGAGGACCTCGAGGCCCAGGGCGTCATCTTCATGGACACCGATACCGCGCTGAAGGAGCACCCCGAATTCTTCGAGGAGTACTTCGGCTCCGTGATCCCAGTGGGCGACAACAAGTTCGCCGCCCTGAACACCGCGGCCTGGTCCGGCGGTTCGTTCGTCTACGTCCCCAAGGGCGTCCACGTGGAGATCCCGCTGCAGGCGTACTTCCGCATCAACACCGAGAACATGGGCCAGTTCGAGCGGACCCTGATCATCGCCGACGAGGACTCCTACGTCCACTACATCGAAGGCTGCACCGCCCCGATCTACAACACCGACTCCCTGCACTCTGCTGTGGTGGAGATTGTGGTGAAGAAGAACGCCCGCGTGCGCTACACCACCATCCAGAACTGGTCCAACAACGTATACAACCTGGTGACCAAGCGCGCCGTTGTAGACGCCGGCGGCACCATGGAGTGGATCGACGGCAACATCGGTTCCAAGGTCACCATGAAGTACCCCGCTGTCTACCTCACCGGTGAGCACGCCAAGGGCGAGACTCTCTCGGTGGCCTTTGCTGGTGAAGGCCAGCACCAGGACACCGGTTCCAAGATGGTGCACATGGCACCGAACACCTCCAGCTCCATCGTCTCCAAGTCGGTGGCTCGCGGTGGTGGTCGCGCTTCCTACCGCGGCCTGGTGCAGGTCAATGCGGAGGCGAAGAACTCCGCCAACTCAGTGGTCTGTGACGCACTGCTGGTGGACACCATCTCCAAGACCGACACCTACCCCTACATCGACATCCGCGAGGACGATGTGACCCTGGGCCATGAGGCAACGGTCTCCAAGGTGTCCGAAGAGCAGCTGTTCTACCTGATGTCCCGCGGCCTGGCCGAGGACGAGGCGATGGCGATGATCGTGCGCGGCTTCATCGAGCCGATCGCGCGTGAACTGCCCATGGAGTACGCCCTGGAGCTCAACCGCCTGATCGAGCTGCAGATGGAAGGCTCCGTCGGCTAGTACCGACCACATACCACGCCGCTTGTCTCCCTATCCAGGGAGGCAGGCGGTGCCATGTGAGCCACAGGACTTCAATAACTTCACCGACATCTCATACAGATAAAGGGACGAGAAACACATGACGAACACCCCCGCTGAGCAGGCGGAGAAGGTCGCAGGCGTGGAGGTCGGCGAACGCCGCATCACCATCCCCGGCATGACCGAGGAAGGCGAGAACCTCGCCGCCGCCACCAACGCAGCTGCTGATCATTCCCACGGAGGCCTCGGCGAGACCAAGCAGGTGACCTCCGGCGCCGGATCGCGCACCAACCGGCACACCGGCTTCGAGGTCTCCGGATTCCCCGAGCCGACCGGACGTGAAGAGGAATGGCGCTTCACCCCGCTGAAGAAGTTGGCCCGCGTGCTGACCGACGCTCCTTCTGATGGCGAGCCGGTTGATTACCAGATCAGCGCGGGAGAGGGCGTCGTCGTTTCCTCTCTGACTCACGGCACCGCACCGCGCAACCAGGCCCTGCAGCCGGCTGACCGCGCCGCCGTCGTCGCGTCGAAGAACGTTGACGAGGCGCTGTACATCCAGGTTCCGGCAGACACTGAGGTGTCCGAGCCCATCCGTGTGGTCATCACCGGTTTGGAAGCCGGCAAGCGCGCCAACAGCCACATCGTGCTGGAAGCCGGAACGCACGCTAAGGCCGTCTTCGTGCTGGAGCACCGCGGCAGCGCAGCGTTCAACGGCAACGTCGAGGTGATCGTGGGCGACGGCGCCGACGTGAAAGTCATCTCCCTGCAGCGCTGGAACGACGACGCCGTCCATGTCGGCCAGCACGATGCTGAAGTCGGCCGTGACGCCAGCTACAAGCATGTGGCTATTTCACTCGGCGGTGAAGTGGTGCGCCTGAACACCAACTTCCGTTATGCGGCGGAAGGCGCCGAGGCTGAGATGTACGGTCTGTACTTCGCCGACTCCGGCCAGCACATCGAGCACCGCACCTTCGTGGATCACAACTCCCCGCGCAATACCTCCAATGTGCTCTACAAGGGCGCCCTGCAGGGTGCAACCGCCCGCACGGTATGGGTGGGAGATGTCCTCATCCGCAAGGCAGCCGAAGGTACCGACTCTTATGAGAAGAACCAGAACCTGCTGCTGACCGACGGCGCCCGCGCAGACTCCGTGCCCAACCTGGAGATCGAGACCGGCCTGATCGAAGGCGCCGGCCACGCTTCCTCCACCGGTCGCTTCGATGAGAATCACCTGTTCTACCTCATGGCACGCGGTATCCCCGAGAAGGAAGCCCGCCAGCTTGTGGTCCGCGGCTTCCTCAACGAGATCATCCAGAAGATCGACGTGGAATCCATCGAGGAGTCCCTCCAGGAAGCTCTGGAGCAAGAGCTGCAGATCCACGGCCACTAGGGCCCGCTCGCCGCGCATCAGGCGCGACCCACATCACGACCTATTGAAGAACTTTTAGCAAAGGACACGCGAAGAATGTCTACTCTCGAGATCAAGGACCTGCACGTTTCCATCGAGACCGACCAGGGCACCAAGGAAATCCTCAAGGGCGTCTCCCTGACCATCAACTCCGGTGAGAAGCACGCCATCATGGGCCCCAACGGCTCCGGCAAGTCCACCCTGGCTTCCACCATTGCCGGCCACCCCCGCTACGAGGTCACCTCCGGCACCATCACCCTCGACGGCGAAGACGTCCTGGAGATGGAGGTCGACGAGCGCGCCCGCGCCGGCCTGTTCCTGGCCATGCAGTACCCCGTTGAGGTCCCCGGTGTGACCATGACCAACTTCCTGCGCACCGCCAAGACCGCTATCGACGGCGAAGCACCCAAGCTGCGTACCTGGGCCAAGGAGGTCAAGGGTGCGATGGATCAGCTGAAGATTGATGCTGACTTCGCTAACCGCAACGTCAACGAAGGCTTCTCCGGCGGCGAGAAGAAGCGCGTGGAGATCCTGCAGCTGGAGCTGTTCAAGCCCAAGTTCGCTGTGCTGGACGAGACCGACTCCGGCCTGGACATCGATGCTCTGCGCGTGGTCTCCGAGGGTGTGAACCGGGCCCACGAGGCCAACGATATGGGCACCCTGCTGATCACCCACTACACCCGCATCCTCAACTACATCAAGCCCGACTACGTGCACGTCTTCGTCGACGGCAGGGTCGCCGAGCAGGGCGGCCCTGAGCTGGCCGATGAGCTGGAAGCCAACGGCTACGACCGCTTCCTCAGCGCTGCTGCGCAGGCCTGATCACGCACGTGTTCAACCCTGACACCATCCGGGATGACTTCCCGCTCCTGAACCGTACGGTCAGGGGCGGGAAGCGCCTGGTGTACCTGGACACCGGGGCAACCTCGCAGAAGCCGCAGACGGTGCTGAACGCAGAACGCGAGTTCTACGAGCGCTCTAACGCTGCGGTTCACCGCGGCGCACACGAGGTGGCCGAGGAAGCTACTGAGGCCTACGAGGCGGCCCGGGAGGCCGTGGCGCGCTTCGTCGGTGCGGACTTCGGCGAATTGGTCTGGGCCAAGAATGCCACCGAGGCCCTGAACCTGGTGGCCTATGGCTTCCTCAACGCTTCAATGGGTCGCGGGGGAGCAGAAGCATCGATCTTCCAGCTCACTCCAGGTGATGAGATCGTGGTCACCGAGGCCGAGCACCACGCCAACCTGGTGCCGTGGCAGGAACTTGCTGCTAAGACCGGAGCTAAGCTCCGCTGGATATCGGTGACCCCTGACGGGCGCCTGGATCCCGATACTTTCGCCGTCATCAACGAGCGCACCCGCATTGTGGCTTTCACCCATGCATCCAATGTCACCGGCGCGATCAGCCCGGTTTCTGAGATCGTGGCACGGGCACAGCGGCACGGAGCGTATACCGTTCTTGATGCCTGCCAGTCGGCGGCTCACTTGCCGGTGAACTTCGCCCAGCTGGGTGTGGACTTCGCTGCTTTTTCCGGCCACAAGATGCTCGGCCCCACCGGGGTGGGCGCACTCTACGGACGGCGTGAGCTGCTGGAAGCCCTGCCGCCCTTCCTCACCGGCGGATCCATGGTGGAGATCGTCACCATGGAGGAGACCACCTTCATGCCGCCGCCACAGCGTTTCGAAGCTGGCACGCAGATGGTTGCGCAGACGGTTGGCATGCACGCAGCGGTGGACTACCTCTCCGCCCTCGGCATGGACAAGCTTGCAGCCCACGAGGATGACCTGGCCAAGCGCTTGCTGGACGGCATTGCGGCTATACCTGGTGTGCGCGTACTGGGCCCCACTGATGCAACTGACCGCCTCGCGGTGGTGGCATTCGACGTTGCGGGTGTTCATCCGCATGATGTGGGACAGGTGCTTGATGACCAAGGCATTGCGGTGCGCGTAGGACACCACTGCGCGCAGCCGGTGCACCGGGCGTTCGGCGTCCATGCCTCCACTCGAGCCTCAGCCGGTATCTACAACACCGCCGAGGACGTTGAGGCATTCCTGACCGGACTGCACAAAGTGATTGAGTTCTTCAAGGTGGGAGGCTGAGATGGCAAGCGCTATGGAGCAGCTCTACCAGCAGGTCATTCTGGACCACTCCCGCGCCCGCTCAGGGGAGCGTGACATCGACGCCGCCCACGGCGAGTCCTTCCAGGTCAACCCCACCTGCGGTGACGAATGCCGGGTGAAGGTCACACTCGATGGCGACACCATCGAGACCCTGGCCTGGACCGGTCGTGGCTGCTCGATCTCCCAAGCCTCGCTGTCGGTGATGCACGAGATGCTCGAGGGAGAATCCCTGCAGCGAGCCGAAGAGCTGGGGGAGATCTTCCGTGAGCTCATGCACGCCCGCGGCAAAGAGCTTGACGCGCACAAACAGGAAGAGCTCGAAGATCTGAGCGCATTCACCGGCGTGGCTAAATATCCTGCTCGCATCAAATGTGCGCTGTTGGGATGGATGGCCTTGCGCGATGCGTTACTACAGGCACAGTATGGAGAAGAGAAAGGAGGGGAACATGTCTGACATTGCGGCAAAGACCCCCATTGAGGACATTGAAGAGGCCCTCAAAGAGGTCATCGACCCTGAACTCGGTATCAACGTGGTGGACCTCGGCCTGCTCTATGGCCTGCACTACGCCGAGGACGGCGCGCTGATCATCGACATGACCCTCACCACTGCAGCATGCCCGCTGACCGACGTGCTCGAGGAGCAGGTGGGACAGCATATCGGCACCATGGTGGATGAATGGCGACTGAACTGGGTATGGATGCCCCCGTGGGGCCCTGAGAAGATCACCGACGACGGCAAAGAACAGATGCGGGCCCTCGGCTTCAACATCTGAGCTGGTCCCGGGCTAGGCCAGTGCGAGCCGCCTGTAGTGAGAAATCGCTGCAGGCGGCTCGTCGTCTGCCACCAGTTGACCGTGGTCAAAGACCAGTACTCGCTGCGCTTGAGCAGCGAAGTCCAGATCATGAGTGGCCACCACCAACGGGACGCCCAGTCCCAGCAGCCGGGCCTGAAAATCTGCGGCACTGCGCAGATCCAGCAACGTAGTAGGCTCATCGGCCAATACCAGCTGTGGTTTGGCGGCCAGTACTCCAGCTAGGGCCACCTTCTGGCGCTCCCCGGAGGAGAGCTCATAAACGCTAGAGTCCAGTCGGTGCTCCAGCTGCACACCGGCAAGAATCTCAGCCGCCTGCTGTGTACGCTGAGCACGGGGGACGCCGGCCTGTTTTAGCGAGAACGCAATGTCCTCGCCTACCACAGGCATTACCGTTTGTGCCTGCGGATTGGCAAAGACAAAACCGGTTCGCGGAGCTTGCGGGGAGAACGTCACGGATCCAGATGTCGGCTGAACGAGGCCGGCCATGAGCCGCAGCAGAGTCGATTTCCCTGAGCCATTGGCTCCGATGATGGCGACCACCGGCTCGGTGATCGTCAATGAGACCGGATGCAATATACGCGCTGGGGCGCCGTCGGAGGTCTCCACGTCCATGCACACCTGGTGCAGTTGGATCGTTAGACTGTCCTGGTTGCCCACACACACCACCCATGAAGAGATTTGAGGATTTTCACCGTTGATCAGCGTAACTGACCTTGAGCTGCGCGTCGGCGCACGGCTGCTGATGGACGAGGTGAACTTCCGCGTCGATGCTGGTGACAAGATTGGCCTGGTGGGTCGCAACGGCGCCGGCAAGACCACCATGACGAAGGTATTGGCGGGGCAGACTCAGCCCACTGCCGGTCACGTGGAGCGTCGCGGCAGCATCGGCTACCTGCCTCAGGATCCCAAAGTGGAGAACATGGAACAGCTCGCACGCGAGCGCATTCTCTCAGCCCGGGACCTGGATCAGGTCATCACGAAGATGCGTCAGGCTGAAGAGGATATGGCCAGCGACGACGACGCGGTGCGCAGCAAAGCCATGAACCGATATAGCCGTCTGGAGGCTGAATTTCAGGCAGGCGGCGGCTATGCGGCAGAGTCCGAGGCGGCGACTATCTGCGCCAATCTTGATCTTCCCGACCGCATCCTGAACCAGCCGTTGAAGACGCTCTCCGGCGGACAGCGCCGCCGCGTGGAGTTGGCGCGCATCCTCTTCTCGCAGGCGGACACCCTCCTGCTGGATGAGCCCACCAACCACCTCGACGCCGACTCCATCACCTGGCTGCGCGAGCACCTGAAGACCTTCCACGGTGGCGTGCTGATGATCTCCCACGATGTGGAGCTGGTCGAGCAGACGGTCAATAAAGTCCTGTACTTGGACGCCATGCGGCAGACCGTAGACGTCTACAACATGACCTGGAAGAAGTACCTGGCTCAGCGCGAACAGGACGAGGCACGTCGTAAGCGCGAGTTCGCCAATGCGGAGAAGAAGGCTTCCGCGCTTCGGGCGCAGGCCGAGAAGATGAAGGCGACCGCCACCAAGGCCACCGCAGCGCAGTCGATGCTCAAACGCGCCGAACGCATGATGCGCGGCGTAGAAGGCGAACGCCAGGCAGACCGCGTGGCAAACATCCGCTTCCCCTCACCGCAGTCTTGCGGCAAGACGCCGCTGATGGCTGAAGGTCTCTCCAAGTCCTATGGGACCTTGGAACTGTTCACGAGTCTGGATCTGGCTATTGACCGGGGTTCACGCGTGGTGATTCTGGGCTTCAACGGCGCCGGTAAGACGACACTGCTGCGCATGCTGGCCGGGGTCACCCAGCCGGACTCCGGACAGGTGATTCACGGTCACGGGCTGAAGCTCGGCTACTTCGCTCAGGAGCACGACACACTGGACACTGAGCGCTCGGTGCTGGAGAACATGAAGACCGCTGCACCCTTCCTCAATGACACCGATCAGCGGAAGATCCTGGGCAGCTTCCTGTTCTCCGGAGATGATGTGAGCAAACCTGCGGCAGTGCTTTCCGGAGGTGAAAAGACCCGTCTGGCACTGGCCACGCTAGTGGCCTCAAGCGCCAACGTGCTGCTGCTGGATGAGCCCACCAATAACCTGGACCCCGCCAGCCGTGAAGAGATCCTAGCGGCGCTGCGGACCTACGAGGGCGCCGTCGTGCTGGTCTCCCACGACCCAGGCGCGGTAGAGGCGCTGAACCCTGAACGCGTGCTGCTGCTCCCAGACGGCGTGGAAGATCTCTACACCAAGGAGTACGAGGACCTCATCGCGCTGGAGTGAGCGCGCGAGGTAAAAGCTAGCCTCAGGTATAGAGTGCGGTCATGCCGCCGATTTCTCCTGAGATGCTCCTTGCCGGGCCCCGTGGCCGACGCTTGCTCCTGGAGTTCGCCCGGAGCTCTGAGCAACAGCTTCGGGATCCAGAGGATCGTGCTTTCAGTGTTGCGGAGTTCTGGGCGTCCTACCGGATGGCGCCGAAAGCCAGCCGGGGCTCGCTGTTCGGGGACTCCACCGAGCCAACGCCGACGGTGTTGCCTGCGGATGTGGCCCACGTGCTGAGCGAGACCCCGCTCCTGGAACCCACAGAAGAGAACCTGCGTCCCGCGCTGGCTGACGCTGCAGCTCATGCACGGTATTGGCAGGAACCGGAGGGGACCGACGTCCTTGCCGCGACAGTCGAACTCGACGAGCCCCTGCACCGCATCGCAGAACACCTGGCCGCGGGGCCTGCCGTTGGCCAGTGGCTGGAACCGGTGCAGCTGGACGACCAGCACGTAGTCCACTGGTACGCAGAAGAGTCTCCGACGGTTCGACCCGATGTCCCGCAGATGCTTGAGGGCGCGCGGCAACAGACACTGCAGGACGAGGTTCGCTGGAACAGTCGGCGCTACACGTCCATCACCTCCAACTTCTCTGCCGACTGGTGGTCATTTCCGCATGTGAGCGGTCACGCCCTGCTCACCAGCACCGGGACATTCAGCGACGGGAGCCCGTCGGGGCTGTGGTGGGTCGAGGACGCCTTCGACTGGGACACAGCCAGCACCTATCGGCTGGAGCTGCCCGAAGGGGCCGAAGAGCTGCGACTGCTGGAGATCAGTGACCCGCAGGTGTGGGCGGAGCTTTGCGCGCGGTATCCATTGGAAGTGACGTATCAGAAGCGCCATGACTGGTATCGCGCGACCGGTCGAGACGGTCGCTGGGTCATCCCCGACTGGCGGCAGGTGGCTCGGGACTACGACGGCGTGCATCTCACCACGGCCTGTTATCTCCAGGCCGCAGGAGAACCCATTGCCGTTCCGTGGGCAAACGCCTCGATGGAGCCCCGTGGCGTAAAGACAGCGACCGCGGAGTTCGCCAGCATCATCGCCGGATGGAATCCGGACCAGACGTACTGGTTCTCGGCACAGCCGACCATAAGCGGGGATGCCCTCCGCTGGTGGATGGATGACCACGCTGCATGGCACCGCGAAGAGTCCCGCTAGAGGTCAGCCAGCATCGCCTTCCAGAAGGCCCGCCAGCGCTCACGAGTGTCCTCATCGCTGAGTTTGGTGTGATTGGCAGCCACTGAGGACTTGATGCAGGTGCTCGTCGGCGGCTTCTCGGAGATGTTCACGCTCACTCGTGTCCCATCGGAAAGCCCGACTCGCCAGTAGTGCCACTTCTCAGTGGAGGAGACGGCCGGCTCTTCGCTGAAGGGCACGCCGTCGAACTCCTCTGCGTCCTCCACAAGACGAAGCCACGCCTGCAGGGCAGCGTCGCGATTGCCCGAGTACGTCTTAGTGGCCGATGCTTGGAAGTCCCCGCTGCTTGACTGTCCCGGGATGCGCAGCCCCTTCTGCTGCTCATAGGCTATCGCTGCGCCCTGAGCCCACCAGCCGCGGTTGGTTACCTGATCCGGCATATGGGTGTAGGTGAGCTTGGCGATAGCCGCATGATCCATCGTCGCGGCCCCAGCCTCATCGAGCAGGCGAACCCATTCCTCCCAGGGTCGGCCGGTGCCGTGAGCGATTGCTTGGGGATTCTGCGCCTGAGCCATAACCGTCATCATATGAGGAGAGCCACGAGTCGGCCTAGGGTCTCACCGTGAATTGCTCAGATGTTCCTCGACCCAGGCGTCCTCTAAGTCCTCATCACTGAGTTTGCCCTGTTGCAGCCGCCGGACGCGTTTGGCCTCCCGGAGACGATCCCGGTTCATAGTGCCGGCAGCGGCTTGATGCGGACTATCTGCTTCTTCCGCAGCCGCTAGATCCCGGTTCCGGGCATGCAGCCGAGCGGCGTAGCCCCAGCCGATGAAACCGAGCAGACCGAAGGCGATCCACTGCATCGAATACGACAGATGCGGTCCCTCATCCATACTGGGCCGCACCAGCTGGCTCGGCGCCTGCTCCGGCGCGGGGTCCTCCTGAGCCATCCGCGCGTAGGCGCCGGTGATTAGGGGGTAATCGAGCTGTTCGGCGTACTCAGTCAAATCAAGGGAGGCCAGCTGACCATCCGGGGCATCGCGGTTGATCGCCGGCTCGGCAGGCTTCAGCCGCGCTATCACTTCCACCTGGCCCTCCGGGGGCTGCGGGTTGTACGCCGGGCGGGAGCCGTCATCACTAGAGGTGGGCAGCCAGCCACGGGAGAGAACGACGACGTCGCCAGTCTCCTGCTCGCGGAAGGGCACTACCTGCTCGTAGCCGACCTGGCTCATATGGCCCCGATTGCGGACCAGGCGGAAGTCATCGGCGAGGTACTCACCGTGCATACTGACCACAGTCCACTCATCTTGGCTGCCCGGATCAGCGAAGAGCTCACGGACCTCGGAGTAGGGGACGGGGTCCTCGTCGTAATTCTGCACCACACGGTTGATCTCATCCAGTGCGTGCTCACGGCGGTCCAGCTGCCATTGCCCCAGGAAGTAGCAGGCCACAGCAAAAACGGCGCATACGGCGAGCCACCCAAGCCAGGTGGGGGTCAGGAGGAAACGGTAGCGCTCTTTCACCCTCGGAACTCCCCGTCCACTGAAGCAGTGCCGGTCTCTAGCGGTTCGGTGCTGCGCCAGAAGAGCCGCTGCTTGAGAAAGTTCTCCAGCCACTCGCGATGCTCTGCGCAGGCCAGCCATATCTTGCGCCGCTCGGGCGTATGGATCTTCGGGTTATTCCACTTCACCTGCCACTGCGCCTGAAGGCGGCATCCCTTGCGGGAGCACTCGGCCTGTTCCGGGCCCTGCTGGGCGGAATCGGCGCTCAATGATCCAAGCAGGTCCATCAGCTCTTCCTCCGCTCGCTCGGGTGCGTGTCAGTCTCAGTTGGGTCTCTCAGGTCTTCGCCGGTGATCACCTCACCGGAGATGACGTCACCAGCACCGGGGAAGTGCCCGTGGTCGTACTCTTGCGCTTCAGCCTCCCACCACTGCGGCTGTTCTGCGGCCTCATCCGCAGAGGGGCCGCTGGTGAGCTGCGGCTGAGCGTTCAAGCCATCAGCTGCGCGAGACGCCATATAACGGTCGCCGCCAGCATTGGCATCAACCACCGCCACATACGGCAGCACCACTGCGGCCGCCACAAAGGCCATGGCCCACCATGTCTCCCACACCACACCGACAACTGCGGCCAGAATGAAGCAGACAATGCGGATAGACATCGCCAGCGTATAGCGCAGCATGCGCCCATGCTGCTCCTCACTGTGTTTGAGAGGAGCATCCGTGATCGAGTGAACCGGCTCGGCCATCACTTCATTCTACGCCTGATAGGCGATCTTCTACAGCCGGTAGAAGTACTGCCGGCCTGGGCGCGCAACGGTGTTGTGACGCGCGGGTAGCCGGGTGCTCGCGTAGGGTGTGGGATGGAGAAATTCGATCTCACCACTTTGCTTCAAGGAGAATAATGAGCGGACGCAGCGTCCTGATCACCGGCGGCAACCGCGGCATCGGCCGGGCCATTGCAGAGGAGTTCCTGGCTAACGGCGATAAGGTCGCCGTCACCACCCGAAACGGCGACGCCCCTGAAGGCGCTCTCGGCGTGGCAGCAGATGTCACCGACTCAGCCTCCATTGACGCGGCTTTCAAGACCGTAGAGGAAGCCCACGGTCCGGTGGAAGTGCTGGTGGCCAATGCTGGCATCACCCGCGACACCCTCCTGCTGCGCATGAGCGAAGAGGACTTCTCGTCAGTCCTCGACACCAATCTCACCGGAGCCTTCCGGGTGCTCAAGAGGGCTTCCAAAGGTATGCTGCGGCTGAAGAAGGGCCGGGTGATCCTCATCGGTTCCGTAGTCGGCCTCTACGGTTCTCCGGGTCAGATCAACTACTCCTCATCCAAGTCCGCGCTGGTGGGTATGGCCCGCTCCTTCACTCGCGAGCTGGGCGGGCGAGGCATCACCGCCAATGTGGTGGCCCCCGGATTCGTCCGTTCAGATATGACAGATGCCCTGGATGAGGACACCCAGAAGAAGTACCTGGCGAACATCCCTGCAGGTCGCTTCGCGGAGACCGAAGAAGTCGCCCGCGTGGTGCGCTGGATCGCCTCTGAGGAAGCCGGATACATCTCCGGTGCAGTCATCCCCGTTGACGGCGGCCTGGGCATGGGCCACTGAGCCCACGGCACTATTTACTTTCAAGGAGACACACTTATGACTGAAACTACTGCCTCTGCTCAGCCCCAGGACCTCGCCGGAAAAGGTGCGGTGATTACCGGATCCTCCCGCGGCATCGGTGCTGCCACCGCTGCCCTGATCGCAGCCCGAGGTGCAGGCGTCGTCGTGAACTACCGTGCCAAGGCCCCACGCGCCAACAAAGTGGTCAAGGGGATCGAAGAAGCCGGCGGGAAGGCCGTGGCGGTGGGAGCGGATCTGACTGAAGACAGCGGAGCCCAGGCCCTGGTCGACGCCGCGGTGCAGAACTTCGGCTCTTTGGATCTGCTGATCCTCAACGCCTCAGGCGGCATGGAGGCAGACCGCGGCGAAGACTACGCACTGAAGCTCAATCGCGACGCGCAGGTCAACATGGTCAAAGCTGCCATCCAGGCCATGCCGGCGGGCTCACAGATCGTCTTCGTCACCAGCCATCAGGCACACTTCATCAACCAGACGGCCACCATGGACGCCTACGAGCCGGTGGCGCGTTCAAAGCGTGCCGGTGAAGACGCGCTGCGCGAGATGGTGCCGGTCCTTGATGACAAGGGCGTCACCCTGACCATCGTCTCAGGTGACATGATCGAAGGCACCATCACCGCCACACTGCTGGATCGAGCCGAGCCAGGGGCCATCGAAGCTCGTCGGGCAGCCGCAGGCAAGCTCTACACCGTGGAGGGGTTTGCCGCGGAGATCGCCGCGCTGGTCAATAAGCCCGGACTGGAACAGGCGCATACCGAACTGGTCGGTGGTGCTGGAGATTTCCTGCAGAACTAACTCACCGCAGCTGCTGTCCTTAGGACAGCAGAATGAGCCCGGTGGGAATTGCCAGCAGTGCGAGAGCAGAAGACGCGATGCCCAGACTGGCTGTCCGGGTCAGCGGCGCCGGCGGAAGCAGCAGTCGCTGCAGCCTGGCACCGGTGATTAGACCGCCCTGGGCCTGCGGCGCAGCTGCATCAGGCGAAGGCTGATCCTCACCACTTCCGGTAGTGGCGATGGAGCGCAGGAGGTCCTCCCTGGAGCTTTCGGCCAGCGCCCCGTCATCGGCGAGCATCTCAGTCAGCTCCAGCACCGCCTCCCGCCCGTAGCGGGTGGTGGGAAGCCAGGGGAGTGCCCGGTACCAGGCCTCGAAAGCCATGGTGAGGAGATGATGGCGCTGCGCCAGGTGCGTCTTCTCATGGGCGACGACGGCGGCCAGCTCCGCCTCACTGAGCTGTACCAGCAGACCTCGGGACAGCACTGTGACAGAGCTGGCGTTGGTACGTCCTGGCAGGCAATAGGCCAGCGGGGCGTCATGTTCGATAATGTGCGTGTCCACCAGGTGGGCGGTCTCAGGGTCCTGCTCCTGGGCCAACGGTGTGGAGAGCAGACCCACCAGCTGACGATGGCGGCGTCGGGCATTAAGTACCCGGATATACGTACGGGCCAGAGTCAGCAGCAGGTGGCCGCAGAGCAGCACGCCCAGGCATAACGCAAAGATGTGCGTGGGGTGGACATTAAGGTCCTCCAGTGCGGCGAAATCCTCCTGAGTCAGCAGCCGCAGGACTGTGACAACAGCCTCGAGCAGAGAATCTCCGAATGGTGCCAGCCCATAGATCATCGGGGCACCCACCAACGACAGCCCGCCGGCTAAAGCGATGCTCTGCCACAGAAGCATCGCTGTCCACGGGGACCGGACGCGGAAGCTCGCTTGGTGGAGGAGCCGGGGGACCGGTACTGCCAGCAGGAATGCCAGGGCTGCCAGAAAGAGCGCTAAGAACTCCACGCAGCCCCGCTTGTCTGCTCACTGAGGGTGCTGGTCATAAGACCAGCTTAGTGACTATTTGCTCAGGATCTTGCGCAGCGCTGCGGCTTCGGAGTCCGAGACTCCGCCGATAAACCGTGCAAGAACCGCTTCGCGGTCAGGAACAGTGCCCAGCACCTCGTTGAGCATCTCGACGGTGTGCTCCTCGCGCGAGGCGGTCGCAGCATAACGGTGCGGCCGGGTGGAGCGCTCGCGGTGGACCATGCCCTTCTTCTCCAGGCGTGAAAGCACAGTGAGCACGGTGGTCACAGCCAGGGACTCATCTAGCTGGTCACGTACTTCATTGGCGCTAAGACGCTGCCCGCCGTCCCACAGCAGGCTCATCACAGAACGCTCAAGATCTCCGAGGCTGGCCAACGTTGTACTCCTTTTCTGCCCTGACATATCAGTGCATTACTACGATACGCCCATCTCACCGGGATTTCTACACAACGTAGAACGTTGGTGTTACGCAGAAATGACGACCGTTATGCGCTGACCGAGGAAGCGAACCGGGCGATCGCCTCCGGAGAAGAAGCGACGGCGTCGATCTGCTGCTCCAGCGGCACGCCTGAGGCATCGCGGCGGGCCATCTCAGCCGGTACCGTCCGGGCCGAGCCGTTCTTAGCCGCTGCCAGGGGCGAGGCAAGCACAGCAGCGCCGAGGGTGAGGTGGTCTTCCCCGCGCAGCAAGCGCTGGGCACGCACTCCGCCGGTAGCCCGTCCCTTGGCAGGGAACTCGCTCAGATCGCTGACTTTGATACTGCCGGATTCCAGACCCTCGAGCGTGCCGTCGCCGGCGGCAATCGTAACCACCACAGCCGCACCCTCCTCATGAAGGGCACCGGCAGGTATCACGGAGAATCCGATGACGGCGTCGTCCTCACCTAATTTCATGCCGGCCACTCCGGCCCCGGCGCGACCCTGGGGCCGCACCAGTGAAGCGTCGTAGCGCAGCAGCTGGGCAGCACGGGAGACGAAGACCAGCTGGTCATCGTCGCCTGCGGCAACATCAACACCGATAACGGTGTCCTTGTCCTTCAATGCGATGACTTCCCACTCGTCGCGATTGAGCGGGTATTCCGGATTGACTCGCTTGATGCGGCCTTCGGCGGTAGCCAGTGCAATGACCCGATCCAAGGGTACGAACCCGATAAGTTCTTCGCGTGTGCCGAGAGTCAAGAAGTCCTTGACCTTAGCGCCCTGATTGAGGTTGATCTTTCCCCCAGCGATCTCCAGCGGCGGAAGGTCCACCACGGGAATGCGGAGCATCCGCCCCAGCGACGTGACCGCGCCGATCTCACCGCGCGCGGTGGTGGCCACCAATGAACGCAGCGCATCGTGACGAGTTCGGCGGGTGGGATGCACCAGGGAGGAGCGGTCAGTAGTGCGCGCCAACTGACCTGAGGTGGACAGCACCGCCCAGCAGGGCGAGTCTGGAATCTGAAGGTGAGAACCGGCGTCGTCGATCTTCCCTGCGGCCGCAGCGGCAGGCACTATTGGCTCTGCGGCTTCGGATTCCACCAGCTGCGTGCGCCGATCATCACCGTATTTCTCCGCCACATCGGCAAGCTCATCAGCGACCACCTCGCGAAGCCGAGACTCCGAGTCAAGGATCGCGGCGAGTTCAGCGATCTCCTCCTCCAGGCGCTGCTTCTCCTGCTCGAGCTCCAAAGTGGAGTAGCGGGTCAACTGACGCAGTCGCAGCTCGAGAATATGCTCGGCTTGGGGTTGGGTCAGGTCGAAGATCGTCATCAGCCGCTGGCGTGCGGCGCCGGTGTCCTCGGCGGCACGGATGATCTGGATGACCTGGTCAATATCGAGGATCGCGATCAGCAGGCCCTCGACAAGGTGCAGCCGATCGCGGCGCTTGCCCAGCCGATGGGCGGTGCGCCTGCGTACCACGGTGATGCGGTGATCCACATAGACCTGCAGCATCTCCAACAGCCCCAGAGTGCGGGGCTGACCGTCCACCAACGCCACATTATTGATTCCGAAGGAGTCTTCCAGCGGGGTGAGCTTATAGAGCTGGGCCAGCACAGCCTGGGGGTTAAAACCGGCCTTTAGCTCAATGATCATCCGCAGCCCGTGCTTACGGTCAGTCAGGTCCAGAACATCAGCAATGCCGGTGAGCTTCTTTGCCTGCGCGGCCTCTTTAATCTTGGCGATGACCTTCTCAGGGCCCACCATATAGGGCAGCTCAGTGACCACAATGCCGGTACGGCGCGGGGAGACCTGTTCGATAGCTGTCTTAGCGCGGATCTTGAAGCTGCCGCGACCGGTGCGGTAGGCGTCGCGAATGCCGTCAAGCCCGACGATCCGGCCACCTGAGGGAAGATCAGGCCCGGGGATATGAGCCATGATGTCCTCAAGGCTGGCCTCCGGGTTGTGGATCAGATGACGGGCGCCAGCGACCACTTCGCGCAGATTATGCGGAGCCATATTCGTGGCCATGCCCACGGCGATGCCGGAGGCACCATTGACCAGCAGATTGGGGAACGCGCTGGGCAGCACACCGGGCTGGGTGAGCTGGTTGTCGTAGTTGGGCTCAAAATCGACAACGTCCTCATCCAGATCGGCCGTCATGGCCGTGGCAGCGGCAGTCATCCGCGCCTCGGTGTACCGCGGGGCCGCAGGGCCATCGTCGAGAGAGCCGAAGTTACCGTGCCCATCCACTAACGGCAGTCGCAGGGCAAAAGACTGGGCCATACGGACTAGGGCATCGTAAATGGCCGCGTCCCCATGGGGATGCAGCTTGCCCATCACCTCGCCTACCACGCGGGCAGACTTCACATGACCCTTCTGCGGGGTCAGCCCCATTTGGGACATCATGTAGAGAATTCGTCTCTGCACTGGTTTGAGACCATCGCGGGCATCAGGAAGCGCACGCGAATAGATCACCGAATAGGCGTACTCCAGGAACGAGGTCTCCATCTCGGCGGAGACGTCAATATCGATGATGTTCTCCTCCGGGGTGACCGGGGGAGCAGAGTCGCTGGAGCGTGATGGTCGGCGGGCCATAGTGGGTGAGTGTGGTCCTTGTCTTTAGTCAGGTGTAGGAGTGCTGGTCTTCATTGGCTAGTGTTGATCCTATGGGTGACAGCGCACGGTTCCGCGGATATCCTGCCCACTGGGAGGCTGATGTCGTGCTGCGCGATGGCGCAGCGGCCCATTTGAGACCGGTGCACCCAGAAGATGCTGAGCGCCTCCAGCGCATGCACGCCGGGCAGTCTGAGTCTTCGATCTACCTGCGCTACTTCACGTATAAGTCAGCGCTGACGCAGAAAGAGCTTCAGCGCTTCACCAATGTAGACCATGTGGACCGGGTTTCCTTGGTGGTCCTGCTGGATGACCAGATTATCGGGGTCGGCGGCTATGACCGCATCGAAGGAACCCGGGAGGCGGAGGTCTCCTTCAATATTTCTGACGCACATCAGGGACGCGGGTTGGGATCGGTGCTGCTGGAGCACCTGGCAGCAGCTGGACGCGAACGCGGACTCGAGCACTTCTCAGCCGAGGTTCTCCCGGAGAACCGCAAGATGCTCACAGTCTTCTCCGAAGCCGGTTACGAGGTCCAGCGCACATTCGAGGACGGAGTGGTCCTGCTGAAGTTCTCCATCGACCCCACTGAGCGCTCGCGCGAGGTGATGGAGGCCCGCGAGCATCGTGCCGAGGCACGCAGCGTCGGGGAACTGCTGGCACCGCAGCAGGTTGCGGTGATCGGGGCTTCCCGGGAGTACGGATCGGTGGGTTATCACCTGCTGCAGAACCTCATTGAATCCAATTTCACCGGCGGGGTGCACTCGGTGAACCCCGAAGCCTTCGAGGTCGGTGGGACTGCGGCCTATTCATCGCTGGAACACATTAAGCAGGACATTGACCTGGCGATTATCGCGGTGCCCGCGGAGCAACTGGCCACAGTGGTCACCGACTGCGGCCGCAAGGGCGTCAAAGGGATCCTGGTGGTGACCGACGGGATCTCAGGCCATGGCGAGAGCGTAAGTGGCGCCATCGATCAGCGTGAGCTGGTGCGGATGGCCCGCCGGTACGGCATGCGCGTCATCGGACCAGCATCTGTGGGGCTGATCAATACTGACCCGGATATCTCGCTCAATGCCTCGCTGTCGCCCACCTTGCCGGTGCGCGGGGGCGTGGGACTTTTCAGCCAGTCAGCCTCCATCGGTGTATCGCTCTATGCGCAGGCGCACCGCCGGGAACTGGGGCTTTCGGCGGTCATCTCAGCGGGCAACCGCGCTGACCTCTCCGGCAATGACGCGATGCAGTACTTCGAGGACGACGACGCCACCCGCGCCGTCGGCGTCTATCTTGAATCCTTCGGTAACCCGCGCAAATTCTCGCGCATTGCGCGGCGTCTTTCACTGAGCAAGCCGGTGGTTGTGGCCAAATCTGATGTGATGGGCCGCAGGCTGCCACCCGGACATGAAGTCCGTACCTCCCGAGCCCCGCAAGGGGCGGTAGATGCAATGCTGGATAACTCCGGAGTCATCCAAGTGGGCAATCACGATTCGCTCATGGATGTCCTGCAGGTCCTGGCCACCCAGCCGCTTCCGGTCGGACTGAAACTGGGGATCCTCTCCAATTCGCCTTCAATGGGCAGGCTGCTGGCAGATGCGGGGGAGTCCTACGGGCTGCAGCCGACCACGATCAATGGAGAACTGGACATGGAAGGCGGCCGTCGGGACTCCGCGCGGGCGCTGACTGAGGCACTGGAAGCTCTGTTCAACGACGACGAGGTCGACTCGGTGGCGGTATGCCTGCAGCCCACTATCACCGGCGTGCACTATGACCATGCGCGGGCGATCTCCGAGACTGCTCGCGGACATACCAAGCCGATGGTGATGTCACTGATCGGCATTCTGGACCCGCATGTGCCGCTGAACTACATCGGCAATGCTGGTCCGGTGATTGAGTCCGGCGCCCTGCAGCAGGGGGTTCCGGTCTTCTCGTCTCCGGCTCGATCAGTGGCTGCGCTGGCAAAGGTTGTCCGCTACCAGCAGTGGCGCACACGCGGCATCGGCGAGCCGTATATTCCTGTCGGACTGGAGGGCACTGCGGTGGCTCGCCAGGGCGATGAACTGCTGACCACATGGTTGGCAGATCTTGAGGGCGCAGCGCTGAAGCGGCTGAGCCAGGAGCAGACCCAGCAGCTGCTGGGACTCTATGGCGTAGAGGTGCTGTCCTCTATCCCGTTCGAGAGTGCAGATGAAGCCGTGGCTGCCGCGCAGCGACTGGGATACCCCGTGGCCGTGAAGTCGACCAACACTTATCTGCGGCACCGGCTGGACCTTGGTGGGGTGCAGCTGAACATTGATGACGAGGAGACGCTGCGCCGTACGGTATCCGATATGCGCAGAACCCTTGCCGAATACGGCAGCCCGGGTCTCGAAGTGCAAGCCATGGCCCCGACCGGCCAGGGCTGTATTCTGCGCGCCATCGAAGATCCTATGATGGGGCCGGTCGTCTCCTTCGGGATCTCCGGTGACGCGGTGGACCTTTTGGACGACTGGTCGCACGCGGTGCCGCCGATGACCGATCAAGACGTGCATCGGCTGATCCGCAAACCCAAGGCCGCACGGAAACTGCTGGGTTATCAAGGAGTTCCGGCAGTAGATGTATCGGCACTGGAAGAGACGGTGCAGCGGGTGGCGATGCTCAAGGACAACCATCCGCAGGTGGCTGCCCTGCAGCTGACTCCCATGCTGGCGTCTCCAGATGGAATCACCATTCTGCACGCCAGTATCGACATCGCCAACCCAGAACAGCGCACCGACTCAGCCCGTCGGGCCATCTCCAGGTACTGAGGTCTCGTGGCATTGACTGGGGAGGGCGGCTTGCCGCGAGTTCAACGCAGCTCCGCCCTGTTCTGCCGCGTCGCGGGCACCTTCTACCGCGGAGTAAATCCGCAGTTCGCCACCTCGGCGCTGGAGGGATCGGTGCGTCCTGGGCGGTATTCCGCAGAAGGTCAACCGACGCTGTACCTGAGCTCCTCCCCGGAAGGCGTCAGTGCTGCGATGCTTGCGCATCATCACGACGCCGACCCCGAGTTGGAGCTGCTGCGCATCCGGGTGGAGGCCGATGGCATCTTTGACCTGCGCGATGAGCACGCCCGTAGTGCCGCCGGGATCAGGCTCGAGGACGCGGTATCTGACTGGCAACAGGTAGTAGCCGAAGGCGGCATTCCGCCATCGTGGACAGTCCGCCATCGGCTCATGAAACTGGGTGCACAAGGACTGATTGACCCATCACGGAAGGCGCCTGGGCTCTGGCATCTGGTGCTCTTTCGCTGGGACCGCGATCAAGACGCCAGCGCACCGCAGGTACACGTCATCCCAGCAGCGGACTGACGGCCCAGACGGTGGCGAAGGCGGTGAGCCCCAGAAGGGTCTGCATTGCCGTCCATGTCATCAGCGTCTGCTTCTCGGTCAAGCCCAGGTAGCGATTCACCAGCCAGAAGCCCGAGTCGTTGACGTGAGAGAGCACCGTGGCCCCGGCACCGATCGCTACCACTACGGCGCCGATCATCGCAGGTGAGTAGTCAGAGCCTTCCACCAGAGGTGCGATGATGGCCGCGGCAGTGACCGTTGCCACGGTGCCCGACCCAAGGGCTACTCTCAGCAGCGCTGCGGCCACAAATGCCAGCAGAATGACGGGGATGCCCAGCTGTCCCAGCGTGTCCTCGAGAGCATCGCCGACACCGGAATCCTCCAGCACCTGGCCGAAGACACCACCTGCGCCGGTCACCAACAGGATCAGGCCAACCGGTGCCAGGGCTTTGGAAGCAACGGTCTGCAGCTCCTCTCGGCCCAGACCGTGGCGCATGCCCAGCACATAGAAGGCCAGCAGCACTGCGATGATCAGCGCCACGATGGGATCACCGATCAATGCTAGAACCTGTGCGGCCACGTGCTCTTCGTCCAGCACAGCCTCGGCAACGGTATTACCCAGAATCAGCAGAAGAGGCACAGCCAGAATCGTCAGAATAAGTCCGAAGCTGGGGGTGGATTCGGTGGCGGGGGAGTCCTCGTCATCATCATCAAGATCTTCCGGTACGCCCACATCCACGTACCGGGCAATGAATCGACCGTAGAAGACGCCAGCGACGACCACCGCCGGCACGCTTCCGAGCAGACCCATCGCGATCACCCAACCCAGATCTGCCCCGAGTACGCCGGCTGCGGCCACTGGACCGGGGGTGGGAGGGACGAGGCTGTGCCCGGCGCTGATACCAGCCAACAGCGGCAGGGCGAGCACCACCAGCGCAGTCTGCGCCTTGCGGACAAGGCTGTAGACCAGCGGCATCAGCATGACCAGCAGAACGTCGAAGAAGACCGGAATGGCCAGGATCAGGCCGGTCAGCCCCAATGACCACGGCAGGCGCTTTTCTCCGAAGGCCTGCACGAGGGTATCGGCGATCTTTTCTGCAGCACCGGTGGCTTTGAGCACTTGGCCAAACATGGCACCAAGTCCCACAATGATGGCCACGAAGCCCAGGACACCGCCCATGCCTTCTTCGACAGTGTCGATCACCTCGCTCAGCGGAATACCCACGACCACCGCGGTGATGATGCTGGTCAGCAACAGTGCGACGAAGGCATGCAGCTTCAGCTGCATGATCAACAGGAACAGGACGACGACGGCGCCCACCACCGCGATGAGCAGGCCAGCTGCAGACACGTTGGGTCTCCCCAGGCTAGACGTCAGGTGGCAGCCAGGTTAAGAAGGGTTGCTTTCCAGTACCCGGACATCAGCTGGACGGCAGGTGAGCACCGGTGCGGACCTAGTGGCCGCTAAAGCACCGTGCCAGTGCTGCGGATGTGACTGCCCAAACGAGCCAGCCCCTGATCAATACTGATGGACGGCGTCCAGTCCAGCAGCTGCTGAGTTCTGCGCTGGTCAAACCAGTGGGCGGTGGAGAGCTGTTCTGCGAGGAACTTGGTCATCGGGGGTTCATCCTGATGAGGTCCGGTGACCCGCTCAGAGAACGCCCAGATCTTCTCCACTGCCAGGCCCGCGGCCTTGGCCAGTGCGGCAGGCACCCGAAGCTTCGGCGGTGCAGCCCCGCCGGCTGCTGCGATGCCCATGATCAGCTCGCCGATGGGGCGCGGTTCGCCGTTGGTCACCACCAGTGTCTCGCCGGCAATCAGCGGAAGCCGACGAAGACCGCTGACGAAGGCCTCCACCGCGTTGTCGATATAGAGCGTGTCCACCAGGGGAGCGCCGGTGCCGATCAGCGGAAGCCGGCCACACCGGGCGCGATCAATAATGCGCTTGGTCAGCTGCCCATCACCGGGACCCCAGACCAGGTGCGGGCGCATAATCAGGACATTGACTCCCGCCGAACCTCGGGCCTGGGCCAGCACCTCTGCCTCGGCTTTGGTCCGTGCGTAATGGCCCTCAGCATGCTGGGGATCCGGCGGACCAGCCGGAGCACCCACCAAGGAGGACCCGGCGTGAGCCACTGACGGGGAGGAGACATGCAAGATGTTCTCAACGCCAGCGCCCCAGGCCGCGTCGAAGAGCTTTTCCGTGCCTAGGATATTGACCCGTTCAAAGTCCTCGCGACGGCCGGAAACTGACACTTTTGCCGCCATATGCACAATGGCGTCCTGGCCGGCGACTGCTTGCGCTACGGCGTCGTCGTCGGTCAGCGAACCGCGCACATCACGTGCGCCGACCACGCCGGAAGCGCTGCGCTGGAAGGTGGTGACCTGATAACCGAGATCGGCAAGCCGCTGCGCTACGCTGCGGCCCAGCAGACCTGAGGCACCGGTGACCAGCACCCGGGCGGGAGGCAGAATCTCGCGGCTCACAGTGCAGCCTTCTCTCCGGCGAGCACGGCCGCAGCCCAGGCGGCCAGCCTGCTGCGCTCAATCTTCGAGTTGTGACGAATATCTGTCGGCAGTTCATCAACAATGAGTACCGCCGAGACCGGCACTCCAGAACTTGCCTCGCGGACCGCGGACGCGATCTGCGGCTGGGCTAAGGGGGAGGAACCCACTCGAAGGTTGGCACCGTCAACGGGTTCAACAACGACGACGACCGCCTGGGTACCGGCAGGGCCCACTCCTACCGCAGCGCTGCGTGCTACCTGGTCGAGGGCGTCAACCGGAGTCTCGACGACGCCGGGTCCGATCGGGCCCGCAGGGGTACTGATCACATGCTGCAGCCGCCCCTGGATCCAGAGCCTGCCGTCAGCATCGATATGGCCCACATCGCCGGTGCGGTGCCATAGCAGTCCCTTCTCAGTGTCCCGACGGGACTGCCGATCGGTGTACCAGAGCCGGTCATAGCCGGCCTTCAGGTGGGCTGCGGAGACGACGAGCTCACTGAGCACCCCTGGTGCATCAGCGGGATCAACCAGCTGCTCGGCAGGGGTGCCCAGCTCATCCAGCGGCGCCAGAGCGAACTGCACTCCGCTGACTGGGCGTCCCACACATACTCCGGCCTGGCTGGTGGACATGGCCTCATGGATATCTTTGCGGGAGATGTCGGCCTGAAGCAGTCCCTCGGTCATGCCGTAGGGAGTGTGCAGCTCAGCCTGCGGGAAGATGTCCTGGACTGCATCCAGGACATCTGGGTGCACCGGGGCACCGGCGGAGAGCACCAGGCGAATCCGCTGCAGTGCCTGCCGCTGCTCCGGCTTAAGCGCACCGGCTGTGGCCACCACATTGCGCAGCGCCGCCGGTGACCCGAAGAACATAGTGGCTTTACCTGCCGCTGCGGCTTCGGCCACTGCCTGGGCAGTGAGGGTTGCCGGCTTGGTGACAGACATATCGGGGGTCACTGAGGTGGCACCGATGGCCGGCCCCAGCAGAGCAAAAGGCGCAAAGCCTGCAATCAGCGAGGAGCCGGGTTTGATGTCGAACTGCTGCCGAAGCAGCGCGACCAGGGCTCCCAGCCGCTCATGCGTGTAGAGCACTCCTTTTGCGGGACCAGTGGACCCGGAGGTGAAGAGCACCGCGGCGGGGTCAGCAGCTGAAGGCATCGGGACATCCTGCAGCCGTGAGCCGGCAGCCGAGCGCAGCAGTCGCTCCACCGAAGCCGCAGTTCCCAACAGTGCGGACTGGCGTTCAGAGAGCGCATCCACGCTGATCCGGGTACCGGGCCAGCCCAGGGCGCGGGCCACTGTCAGCCCTGGCAGAGCGCCGATGATCCACTGCGGGCGCGCGCTGCGCACCGCTCGGGTCATTCCCTTCAGGCCCAGGCCCGCGTCGGCCACCACTGCCACGGCGCCAAGGCGCAGGCAGGCGTAGAGGATGACTGTGAGGGAATTGCCCGGCTGTACCAGCAGCGAGACCCGGTCGCCGCGACGGACGCCGAGCTCATAGAGGCCGGCCGCCACGGAATCCACCTGGGACTTCAGCTGCTCCCAGGTCAGTGTTTCGGGGCCGCCGGTAGCGGTCATATCGACGCTTGCGGGTTCGTCCTTGTGCCAGCTCAGCGTCATGGCTTCCAGCTGCTCGCCGAGCCCCATGACTTGTGCCGCCGGTGCGGGAGAGCTGAGCTGCTGAGAATACTCCTGTGGCGTGAAGCGGTCCTTCAGCCAGGTGAAGAGCACAGCGGCGATATCCCGATCCTCTGCCACCAGATGTCCGGCACCTTCGAATCGGTGCAGGTCAGCATGTGGGATGCGCTCCAGTAGGTCAGCGAGGTAACGGTCCTGGAACACCGGGTCCTTCGGCCCCCAGATCAGCAATGCAGGCTTATCCCACTGCTGCAGTCCAGCGGAGACTTCTTCCAGGACGGTGCGTGAGGCGTGCTTGGCCAGGGCAGGAATATCGGCCACGAAACCGCCGATTCCGCCTCGACCCAGCCGGGAGACATAAGGTGCCCGGTAGGCGCGGTATACATCTTTGGGCAGCCCGCCCTCGGCCAGGGCCAATGTGACGCGAAGAAAGCCATCAGTGACCACCGTGGACCCCGGCAACAACCCGGGAGCCATCGCCGCCCGCAGAGCCGGGGGAACCGGTTCTCCGGTGGGATGATCCACGGCGGTGTTGAGGCTGACCACCGCGTCCACCGCATTGCGCTGGCGAGTGGCCCAGCCCAGGGAGATGATCCCGCCCCAGTCATGGCCGAGGGTGACCAGGGGCCGGTCGACGTCGACGTCGAGGGCGTCCATCAGTCCATCCAGGTCAGTCAGGCGTTGCTCAAACCGCCGGTAGCTGGGGGCATCCGCGGAGGGAGGTTCTGGATGTGACAGCCGTTCCGAGAAACCCATATCCAGCTGGTCCGGGGCGATGACACGCCAGGCGTTGCCATGTTCAGCACGTTCAACGGAGGCTGCCAGTACTCCCCGCCACAGATAGGACCAGGTGGGATTGCCGTGAACAGCCAGAATCGTGCCGGTGGGCTCGATGCCGCGGGCAGCCAGTGCAGGCCCGGTGTCCAGGACATGGAAGGTGCGTTCACCGTCATCGGTTTTAGCGCGTACCAGATGCGACCACGTCGGATCGATGCCGGGAAGCGGGGTGTGGCGGAGGGTATCGAAGGGCAGCCGCGCTGCAGCGGCCGGTATCGGCTTCCACGGGCTGAAGGTCCGGAGAGTCACCATTCCAGCTCCACCATCGCAGTGTTGAGGCCGGAACCCACACCCATGCAGAGCACTCGGGCGCCGCGGGCCAGGTTGGCGGCTTCTCGGGCCAGGGTGATCGGCAGCGAGGCCGGTCCCACATTGCCCAGCTCGGGGTAGGTGACCGGCACGCGCTTCTTGTCCAGTCTGGCCGCCTTGATGATGGACGAGGTATGCAGCTGCGAGACCTGATGGGTGACGTAGGAATCCATGTTCTCCCAGCTGAAATGGGCCTTGGCGTCTTCCCAGGCATCCATCACCAATTGCAGGCCGCCATCGAGCAAACCTCTGGCATCGGTGTACATGCCGCGGTGATCGCCCACGCAGAGTTCATGGTGCTGGGTGGCAGCACGGGTGACTCCGCCGACGATTCGGTGCCCCTCCGGATGCAAGTCAGCAGGACCGACCACGGCAGCGGCGGCTCCACAGCCTAATGTCAATGAGGCGAACTCCATCATGAAGTCGTCCCGGGAGACCATCTTCTCCAGGGAGTTGATGCGCTCCACCGTCGCGTCCTGCACCTTGCGGGCATCTTCACCATTGACGATCAGCACATATTTAGCCTGTCCGGCGTCGATCATGGAGCTGGCCAGCGTGATGGCGTTGACGAATCCTAGGCAAGCATTGGTGATATCGAAGTTCATCGCCGAACTCGGCAGGCCCAGCTCATGGTGGATGCCCACCGCGACTGAGGGCTCCAGGTGTTCGCGGGTCACCGAGGTGTTGACCATCAGCGAGACATCCTGGGCGGTGATGCCTGCGGCGTCCATCGCTTTGCGGGCGGCGTCGACGGTGGCTGTGCGGACGTCACCATCGGAGCGCCAGTTCCGCCGGGACTTGACCCCCGCCACTCGCTGGAGGAGCCCAGTGGGCAGCTTCAGCCGCTTAAGAGCGTCGGCGAGCCGCTTGTCGAGGTCCTTCGAGGTCAGTACCTCTGGGGCCTCCACCTCGGCCACGGACAGCAGTGCGGCATTGCGGTGATGGAAGGTCGCGTTTCCCTGGCCTGAATTTTGGAGCACCGCTCCATTATGGCGAACCCCGTTCTCAGCGGGCGAATCGCTCCGCCCCTGGTGAAATCCACAGGATGAATATGACCGCAGCGCTTGACGGATACCATGGAATCCATGACCCCCAGCCACCACAATCCCGCACAGGCCTCCGGATTGACGCTTAAGGAAGCCATCGATCGCGGGGGCTTCTACCCCTCACTGGTGCACCATACGGTGACCGATGCCCTGGATGGGCGCGAGGCCACCCACCAGATCGTCCACGTGGACACCCATTTTGATATGGAAGAAGTCCACCGCCACATCACCGTGCTGGTACTGGCCGATGATGTGGTCGTCGTCGCTCATCTCGATGATCACGATGCTGAGGATGAGCCCCGTGCCGTAGGGCACGAGGACCGCGGTCGTGCCGGTTCAGCAGAAGTTGTCGCGCGCATCTCCACAGAGGTTGTGCCGGTCTCGCGCATCCGCTCACTCATCCTCTCCGAAGTACACCGCCGCCCGGATCAGTTCCGACCGGACAGGGGCCTGGCCGAGGTCAGTTTGAATATGAACTGGAGCGGCGGCGCCCGGCTGGATACCTACCCAGCTGAATGCGGCAACCCTGAGTGCATGGCTGATCATGGTGACACCGGCACCCTGGCACCGGAGGATATTGTGCTGCGCATCGCGGCGACCGCAGAAGGCGATACCGCGGTAGATGAGGCGCGCAGTTTTGTGCGCGCTCTGCGCCGGGCTTGCGCCACATACGCCCGCTGAGCGCACCCAGTACACCCCCGGTGAGATGCCGACCCGCCACAGACCCAGGAGGCCCAGATGAGCCTGCCGCTGCCACCCGCTCCTGACTACGACGGCGCTCACTTACGTCATGTGCTGCCCTCAGCCTGTGCCGCCTTGGGTCTGGAAGGGTTTGCGAACCGACTCGATATTCCGCCGTGCAGCATTGCAGTGGTCATCATGGTCGACGGACTCGGCGATCACAATCTGGCCGCCCACACCGGTCACGCGCGCTTCCTCGCCTCTGCCTGGCGCCGGGCGGCTCAAGGGCGCGTGCTGGACTGCGGGGCACCTGCAACGACCTCTGCATCACTGACTTCGCTGGGCACCGGCAAGGCACCAGGGGAGCACGGAATGCTGGGTTATGACCTCTTGGCGCCTGAGTTGGGCCGAGTGGTCAATATGCTCGGGGGGTGGGATGACGACGTCGACCCCCGCAGCTGGCAGCGGCACCCCTCAGTGCTGCAGCAGGCGGTAGATGCCGGGGCGAGAGTACTCACTGCTTCGCGCAGCCAGTTCCGCGATTCAGCGTTGACAACTGCGGCACTTTCAGGCGGTGAGTTCCTCGGCGCGGACCGCATTGAGAGCCGGTTCCGGGCGGCGCAGGAGTGGATCATGGACCGGCGCACCGCCAAGGGCGGCGTGCGGCGTGGTCCGGCTCCTGCGCAACTGGTCTACCTGTATGTGGATGAACTTGATAAGACCGGTCATCACGCCGGTGTGGACAGCGTGATGTGGCGAAGCATGCTGGAGAACCTCGATGAGGCGGCTCGTCGGCTGTGCTCCGCGCTGACCGAGCGCTATGGCGATGAAGTTGCCGTGTTGCTGACTGCCGACCACGGCATGCTCGACATTGCCGAGCAGGATCTGGTGGATATCGCCGAGTGCGATGACCTGCTGCGCGGTGTCGCCCACACCGGCGGGGACCCTCGCATGATGTATCTCTACGCCGAGGCGGAGCAGGACCCTGTGGAGTTGGCTGCGCGCTGGCGGGCGGAGTTCGGGGATGTGGCCTGGGTGCTTACTCGCGATAAGGCCATTGCTGCCGGCTGGTTCGGCGCCGTGGAGGAGCGGGTGCTAGGTCGCCTCGGGGATGTGATCATCGCGGCCCATGCGCCGATCGCCATATTTGATACTGCCCGCACCGGCGTCGGAATCATGTCAATGGTCGGTATGCACGGCTCGCTGACGGAGGTGGAGCGGAAAATCCCGCTGCTGGAGCTTACCGGCCGGGGGTTCACCGGTTAAACGTGACCTGCACGTAGGGTCGAATGACCGGGGAGGCGTCGGTTATCGAGTGGTCAATCCATCCGTTAAGACGAGATTTTTCGCGCCTTTTAGCGGACAAACTGACCACTCAGCTGCGCGAGGCATGCGCCCGCTCGCGGAACGCGCTCACTCGTTCTTCGAGCCGAAGAGAATATCGTCCCAGCGCGGCATGGAGGGGCGCTTGGATTTTGAGCTACGACGGCGCTTCTCGGTGTCGCTGCTCTCCTGATCTTTTCGGCTGGGCTCCGCCGGCCGATGCGGAGAGTCCTCGGGCTCAGGTGCATGACGTCCGGATTCGCTGGGCGCGGGTTCATCGACGTCGTCTCCGGTGTCCTCGTAGCTGAAGCCCCAGGCGTCTGTGCCGGTCTCATACCCGGGTTCCTCGGCGTGATCGAGCTGTTCTTCCAGTCCGGGGATGGGGCCGGTGTGCTGCAGATCGTCGTCCTCGCCGCGGCGCCGTGCGGGGCGATGAGTTTCTGCTGCGGGCTCACCATGGCTTTCGGGGCGGCCGTGTCCGGTGCGGTCCTTGTCGCCTGACTCGCCCTCGCCACGGTCCTTTTCACCAGGATTCTCTGCTGCCCGGTGCCGTGGTGAGTCTGCTCCGGACCGCACGGGACGGCTCGGGCGATGGGGGGCGTCCTGATCAGGGATGGAGTGCGGTGAGGAGCGCGGCTGCTCATCGCGGGTGAGCAGAGTGGCGAGTTTGTCATCTCCGGATTCATCGGTACCAAGTCGCTGACCGCGGCGCGCCCGCAGAATATCGAGCAGATCCTCAGTATCGGTGCCCTGTCCGGCGTCGTCGTCTGCTTCATTCGAGGGCCTGAAGGGGCTCACGCTCGGATCGGCAACCCGATCCGGGCCTGCACCTCTGCCTCGCGTGGAGGCATGACCTGCGCGGCGGGGGGAGGAGGACGTCACGCTTGCTGGTCCGCGGTCCACATCGAATGGCTCATCCACTGCTGCTAGTCGGCGCCCTGACCGCTGTCCGGAGCCGAGCACCTCAGAAGTATCGAGCTGGGAGAGCGACTCAGCCCATTTGTTCTCAGCACGCAGCGACCGGGTATGGGTGTCGAAAGCCCACTCGGCCGGAGGTTTCAGGCCGATTCCCTCGGCGTGGGTGGAAGAGGAGCTGATGTCGAAGGAGCAGGTGATGGCCCACCGGCCATCTTCTCTACGCCACGCGTCCCAGCTGAGCGAACTCAGCGGGACATCCATCGCGCGCAGCCGGACCCGGACCATCGCTTCAAGGGTGGCTGGGGAGTCGCCGAAGGCCACCCGGTGATGCTCGGTGGTGGACGCTGATGCTATGACGGTCTGCCTGGCGCGGGTGGCGATATAGGCGCGCTCGTCAGCTACCGGGCCTGCGTACCGAAGCACGTGGTCACGTGATTGTCCGGAGGCTTCTACGACCTGCTCAATGGTGGCACCGGCCCGCAGCCGAGCCTGAATCTCTCGGGGTGAGAGGCTCGGCTTCGGTGCTGCCGCGCCTGTGGCGGACTCGGATGCTGCAGTTCCGGAGGGGGATGCACCCGGAGTTCTTCCCACGGCAGCACGCAGCGCGTCATCAACGGGCAGGGCATAGTCAGCTCCAGCCTCGTCGGAGAGCATCAGCCGCGGGGGATCGTTCTCCTCATCCAGCCCCACGATCCGCAGATCCTGCATCCTTACGCGTCCTCCAGGTACGTGTGGGAAGTCCTATCCGGCAACTGTATCGCGCAGAGGAAGACTCAGTCCTGGGGGCCTCAACCCCACCTGGAAGGATGGGTCCTGCCGGCTTTGTTCGGGCGCAGTATTTCACCCTCAGCCGTAAAGTGCCGACGCGGATTTGTCCTATGGGGGCTGATACGACACAATCTGTGCGACCTGATAAGTCCTCAAGGGTCTGCGACCTGCGGGGATGAGCAAAATACTCATGATGTGGAGCACCAGCCATGGCTACCGACTACGATGCGCCGCGGAAGAACGACGACGACGTCAACGAGGACTCGATTGAGGAGCTGAAGAACCGCTCCAATAACCGCCAGTCGGCTGTTGTCGATGAGGATGAGGCCGAGGCCGCAGAGGGCTTTGAGCTGCCCGGCGCTGATCTTTCTGACGAAGAGCTGCAGGTTCGGGTCCTGCCGGCGCAGTCGGATGAGTTCACCTGTGCCTCCTGTTTCCTGGTGCGGCACCGGTCCCAGGTGGCACGCGAGGAGAACGGTCAGTTCTTCTGCACTGACTGTGAGGGCTGATCTTCTAAGGTTTCAGCTTCGCTAATACGCCAAGGGCGACCCTGCAGAGATGCCGGGTCGCCCTTGGCGTATTCAGTTCCAGTACCGGTCAGGCCAGCGAGACTCCAGCCGTGCGTACCGGCTCATCGGATTTTAGGGCTTCCAGAAGCGCTTCAGGCTGGCGGGTGGAGAAGAGCCAATAGGGCGTGGCGTCCTCTGGATCAGTGATCTCAGCGGTGATGACCGGATCGATCCAGCCGCGGATGCACTGGTAGCTACGCGCATCAAATCCAGGCCCCAGCTGTTCCCGGGCAGCATCGCCGCGGTGACCCACCACGCGACCTAAATGTTGACGTTCAATACGCGCTCGGCCGACACGCAACCAGCCCTCGGTGACTTCGACCCGCGGAGTGGTGATCACCAGCGCAAAGACGCACAGGGCAACCCCGATGACCAGTGCAAGAGTCCCAAAAGTCGCGTTGATCGGGAAGAACATAATGGAGATAGAAGCGCCGACAATGACGGCGGACACCCACAACCACCAGGCGGGCCAGAGCTTCTCCGAATACAGCACGTCATTCATAATCCCATCGTCTCACGAGAGGCCAGTGGGCTAGGCCGGTAGACTCGTGAGCGTGAACACCATCGACGTGCCGATTCAGCTTCTGGACCCCGAACTTCCTTTGCCGCACTACGCCCATCCTGGTGATGCCGGCGCCGATCTGGTCAGTGCAGAGGACTTCACTCTTGAACCGGGCGAGCGACGTTTGGTCCCCACAGGCATCGCCGTGGCAATTCCCGAAGGCTGGGTGGGTCTCATTCACCCGCGCAGCGGCCTGGCCGTCAAGCACGGGATCACCATGGTGAACACTCCAGGCACGATCGACGCCGGGTACCGCGGGGAACTCAAGGTCTGTCTGCTCAACACGGACCGGCACACCGCGGTCAGCTTCTCCCGCGGTGACCGGATTGCTCAGCTGGTCCTGCAACAAGTCGCTCAGGCACAGTTCACTCCGGTGGATAAGCTCCAGGAGAGTGTGCGCGGTGCTGGAGGCTTCGGCTCCAGCGGTATCGCCTCTCCCGGGCTCACTCCCGCTCACTGACCACCCCACCCACACTCAAGTAAGGAGAGGCATGCTCTTCGGTAGAAAGAAGAAGAACGAGCCGAAAAAGCCAGCCACTATTCGTGAGGCTCTCGATCAGGAATCTGCCCCTGAGGTAGAAATCGAGGAGGCTGAGCTGGGGGATGAGCAGGGCGTCGTCGCTGGCGAGGAGACCGAGGTCCAGGACAGCACCGGTCACCAGAGCACCGCTGCTGAGCCGACGGATCAGTCGGGACAGGCGGATGCCGAAGAGGCTCTCCGAGGCCCGCGTGATGCCGATGAGGTCGAATCCAAGAAGGGCTACCTGGACTTCGGTGCGCTCCTGGTGCCCGCGGGCAAGGACCAGAAGGTACGACTGGACATCGACCAGAAGACCAAGCGGGTGGTGTCACTGACCATTGCAGTGGGCGAAGCCAGCATCCAGCTGCAGGCATTCTCCGCTCCGAAGTCCGGAGGCATCTGGCAGGATGTGCGCCGTCAGATCGAAGAATCCGTGGTGAAGCAGCACGGTCGGGTCAAGGAGATCGATGGCCGTTTCGGTAAAGAACTCCATGCACGCGTTCCTACGGTGCTCAAGGACGGCCGCCAGGGCTGGCGGGCTGCCCGATTCATCGGTTTCGAGGGCAATCGTTGGTTCCTGCGCGGGGTGATCGGTGGTCGCGGTGCGATCGATCGCCAGGCATCAGCCGGCGTGGAGAAGCTGTTCTCCGAGATTCTGGTGGTCCGTGGAGATCAGCCTCTGCCTCCGCGCGAGCTGCTGCCGCTGCGTCCGCCGGCTGGGGCCAAGCGTGTGGTGGTGCCGCGTCAGGGCCAGCCCGCCACAGGCCAGCCCGGCACTGGCCAGCCGAGTACAGGCCAGAGTCCCAACCGGAGCAACGGAGTGCCGAACGTCCAGCGCCCCGGATCACAGCCCGGCGCCTGAGGCTGGTGTCCCTATGACTGCCTCCCAGGAGAACGCAGCAACGCCTGAGACCGCCGGGCAGACTGATGCCGGGCAGACTAAGGCCGCCCCGTCAGCTGCTGAGCAGTTTGGCGAGCAGATTTCGGCCTCCGCCGCGCAGAAGATGCAGACCCGAGATGACGGCTCCCTCGATGTCTTGGCTTCTGCAGGAGGATGGCGAGGACTGGCCGAAGCCTCTCTCCCCGCAGCAGCGTTCCTGACAGCATTCCTCGTTACCGAAGAGCTCAGCACGGCGTTGCTGTTGGCTCTAGGGATGGGGGTCTTGTTCACCGTGGTGCGGCTGGTCCAGCGCGGAAGTTTGCTGCAGTCCTTCTCCGGGCTGGTGGGGGTGGCGATATGCGCTGCCTTCGCGCAGGTCAGTGGTGAAGCTCGGGATTACTTCTTGCCAGGCTTTTTCATCAATATCGGCTATCTGCTGGTCTTCGCGGTTTCAGTGGCTATCCGCTGGCCACTGATGGGCGTGCTCTTCGGTTTTGTCCGTGGTGAAGGAACCAGTTGGCGTCGCGATGACCTGCGCCGCCGTCGTTACGCCCTAGCCACATGGATCATTGCAGCCGTGCTGGCTACTCGTCTGGCTGTTCAGCTGCCGATGTATTGGGCAGATGCGACCGGGGCTCTTGGCACCGCTCGAGTGGTGATGGGAGTGCCGCTCTATGCCCTGGGTCTGTGGCTTGGCTGGATGATCACCCGCCCCACCGAGCAGGAACAGCCCACCTCGGCGGTACAGGATCACGATGGCTGAAATCCTCACCCTTGAAGCTGGACCGATGTCCCATGGCGGGCACTGCATCGCGCGTCATGACGGGCGCGTGGTGTTCCTGCGTCATGCCATTCCCGGGGAGACTGTGCGGGCGGTGGTGACAGAAGGAGGCGACGGCGCTCGCTTCTGGCGTGCCGACGCTGTCGATATTCTCGCTGCCTCAGATCATCGCCGACGCCATCCGTGGAAGCAGGCCGATGCGCTGCGCGCCTACGATCGGGACCAGCTGCCGGTAGGCGGGGCCGAATACGGCCACATCAGCGATGCGCACCAGAGGCGGCTGAAGGCCCACGTCTTCCGCGACACGATGAACCGTATCGGCGGTATTTCAGTAGCAGACCTTGATGTGCCCGGGCTCTGTGCCGACGGCGATATCCGTGCCGAGAGCCTCAACGGGGCGGAATCTGGCGGGCTGCACTGGCGCAGCAGGGTGAGCTTTGCGGTCAAGGACGGGTCTTTGGCGATGAAACCGCATCGTTCCCATGATCTGATTGCGCTGCGCAGTATGCCGCTGGCGGTCGCTGCAGTATCGGATTCGGGGATCTTCGGATGGGACTTCTCCGGGGCCACCTCGGTCGACGTGGTGGCGCCCGGGGGAGCGGGGCCGTTGACTTTGCTGGTTCGCAGCGATGACCCTGCTGAGCGCGATGGCCTTGCTAACCGAATGGCTGCTCAGGCCAAAACTTCGCCGCAGGTTGGCAGCGTGGTGCTGATCAGCGCAGCGGAATCCCGCGAAGGCTCGCAACGCGGCCCACGTGGGCGCCGTCGTCATCAGCAGCTGCAGCCAGTGAAGGTCCAGTACAGCGTGGTGGCCGGGGAGCGGATGGTGACCGAACCGCTGCCGGTGGCATTCCATGACGACGCCGGAGCTGAACGCTCGCAGGTGACTCTGGCTCCTGAGGGCTTCTGGCAGATTCACCGACAGGCGCCGCAGGCGCTGGTGTCCGCAGTCGCAGATCTCACGCAGCTGTCTCAGGGCGGCACCATGGTCGACCTGTATGCCGGGGCGGGCCTCTTCTCGGCCTGGGCAGCCGCAGTGGTGGGTCCCCAGGGGCAAGTACTTTCCGTAGAGGCAGCGCAGGCCAGCAGCGCTGCGGCCGAGCAGCTCTTTGCCGGCACCGGCCGCGTGGAGGTGGTCTGCGCCCCAGCGGAACGGGTAGCTCCGCGGCTGGAACAGGCGGATCTGGTTCTGCTTGATCCGCCCCGCGCCGGAGCCGATGCCCGGGTGCTTCAGGGGATCAGCGACTCAGCACCGGGCGAGATTATCTACGTCTCCTGTGACCCGGCGTCCTTCGCCCGCGATGCTAAGCGTCTGCAGGAACTCGGCTGGGGTATCTCTGACCTGCGTCTTCTTGATATGTACCCCAATACTCACCATATGGAGTCAGTGGCGCTATTCCGCCGCGGCTGAGATCGCTGGCCGCTGGGCGTGTCTGTTCTTACCGTCCGCCGTGGCTGAAGCTCAGGTGACCTGCCTTATGAGTAGGATGGTGGGCGGATAACAGGCACTCGGTCGCACCCAAGGCCCGAGGCCATGTCAGCGAAGACAGACAAGGAGTCCCCGTGAGTACTGTGGACAGCTTCGGAGCAAAAGGCGTTCTGAACGTCAACGGCGCCGATTACGAAATCTTCCGACTCAATACGGTGGAGGGCTACGAGACCCTTCCCTACAGCTTGAAGGTCCTGCTGGAGAACCTTCTGCGCACTGAGGACGGCGCCAACGTCACTGCCGAGCACATCAAGGCTCTGGGCGGCTGGGACGAGAACGCACATCCAGACACTGAAATTCAGTTCACCCCCGGCCGTGTGCTGATGCAGGACTTCACCGGTGTGCCCTGCGTGGTGGACTTGGCCACCATGCGCGAGGCAGTGGCGGAGCTGGGCGGCGACCCGAATAAGATCAACCCGCTGGCACCGGCAGAAATGGTCATCGACCACTCGGTGCAGATCGACTCCTTCGGTAACTCCGATGCGATCGAGCGCAATATGGACATCGAGTACCAGCGCAATGGTGAGCGGTACCAGTTCCTGCGGTGGGGCCAGACCGCGTTTGCAGACTTCAAGGTTGTTCCTCCGGGCATGGGCATCGTGCACCAGGTGAACATCGAGTCCCTGGCCCGGGTGGTCATGACGCGTGAGATCGACGGCGCGCTGCGCGCCTACCCAGACACCTGTGTGGGTACCGACTCCCACACCACCATGGAGAACGGCCTGGGCGTGCTGGGCTGGGGCGTGGGTGGCATTGAGGCTGAGGCTGCGATGCTGGGCCAGCCGATCTCCATGCTCATTCCGCGTGTGGTCGGCTTCAAGCTCGCCGGCGAGATCCCCGCCGGCGCCACCGCCACCGATGTGGTGCTGACCATCACCCAGATGCTGCGCGAGCACGGCGTGGTCGGTAAGTTCGTGGAGTTCTACGGCGAAGGCGTCGCTTCGGTGCCGCTGGCCAACCGCGCCACCATCGGCAACATGAGCCCCGAATTCGGTTCCACCGCCGCGATGTTCCCGATTGACCAGGTCACCCTGGACTACCTGCGCCTGACCGGTCGTACCGAAGAGCAGCTTGCTCTGGTGGAGGCCTACGCCAAGGAGCAGGGCATGTGGCATGACCCCTCCCGGGAGCTGCGGTTCTCCGAGCAGCTGGAACTGGATCTCTCCACTGTGGTGCCCTCGATCTCCGGCCCCAAGCGCCCCCAGGACCGCATCGAACTCACCGATGCCAAGGAGCAATTCCGCAAGGACATTCACAACTACGTCCAGGAGACTGAGGATGCTCTGGGCCTCAACGGCAAGGCCGATGAGGCGTCCAAGGAATCCTTCCCCGGATCCGATGCGCCGGCACATACGCCGGGCGAGGAGCAGTCGGCAAAGGATCAGCCGCGTCCAATGAACGCAGGATCTGAGCCTGCCGCCGGGCGTCCCTCCAAGCCTGTGCACGTGAAGATGCCTGACGGTCGCGAATTCGAACTGGACCACGGTGCAGTGTCGATCGCCTCCATCACCTCCTGCACCAACACCTCAAACCCGAACGTCATGCTGGCCGCCGGCGTGCTGGCACGTAACGCCGTGGAGAAGGGCCTGGTGCAGAAGCCCTGGGTCAAGACATCCATCGCGCCTGGTTCCAAGGTGGTCACCGACTACTACGAGAAGTCCGGCCTGATCGAGTACCTCGAGAAGATCGGCTTCTTCGTGGTCGGCTACGGCTGCACCACCTGCATCGGCAACTCCGGCCCGCTGGAAGAGGAGATCTCCCAGACCGTCCAGGAGCAGGACCTGGCAGTGACCTCGGTGCTCTCGGGCAACCGTAACTTCGAAGGCCGCATCAACCCGGATGTGAAGATGAACTACCTGGCCTCCCCGCCGCTGGTAGTCGCCTACGCCCTGGCCGGGACCATGGACTTCGACTTCGAGAACGAGCCGCTGGGTCAGGACGCCGAGGGCAACGACGTCTTCCTGAAGGACATCTGGCCGGATCCGGTGGAGGTGCAGAAGATCATCGAGGAGTCCATCGACACGGAGATGTTCACCTCCAAGTACGCCACTGTCTTCGACGGCGACCACCGCTGGCAGTCCCTGGACACCCCTGAGGGTGCCACCTTCGCATGGGATGAGAACTCCACATACGTGCGCAAGGCCCCCTACTTCGACGGCATGAAGCTGGATCCGGAGCCGGTCACTGACATCGACGACGCCCGCGTACTGCTGAAGCTGGGCGATTCGGTCACCACCGACCACATCTCCCCGGCGGGCTCCTTCAAGTCCGACACTCCGGCAGGCCGCTACCTGCTGGAGAACGGCGTGGAGCGCAAGGACTTCAACTCCTACGGTTCCCGCCGTGGCAACCACGAGGTCATGATCCGCGGAACCTTCGCCAACATCCGCATCAAGAACCAGCTGCTGGACGGCGTCGAGGGTGGTTTCACCCGCGACTTCACCCAGGAAGGTGCACCGCAGGCTTACGTCTACGACGCTGCGATGAACTACGCCGAAGAGGGCACTCCGCTGGTGGTTCTGGGCGGCAAGGAGTACGGCTCGGGATCCTCCCGTGACTGGGCAGCCAAGGGCACCCGTCTGCTGGGCGTGCGCGCCGTCATCGCTGAGTCCTTCGAGCGCATCCACCGTTCCAACCTCATCGGTATGGGCGTGCTGCCCCTGCAGTTCCCGGAGGGTGAGACCGCTGACACCCTGGGCCTGACCGGCTTCGAGGTGTTCAGCATTGAGGGCATCACCGCGCTCAATGACGGCCAGACCCCGAAGACCGTCAAGGTCACCGCTAAGCAGGAGAACGGCGAGGAGATCAGCTTCGACGCCGTGGTTCGCATCGACACCCCCGGTGAGGCCTCCTACTACCGCAATGGCGGAATCCTGCAGTACGTGCTGCGCTCGCTGGTGAAGTAAGCAAGCCAGGCCTAGCCACCGCGTCCTATGCACAAAGCTGCCCCGGCCATCTGGCCGGGGCAGCTTTGTCTGTCTCTGATAGATGCGAGGGTCGTCAGCGATACTGGGCTCATCAACTTCGGACCCGGGGGCACCCGCTAGTAGACTGGCCTAATGATGAGCATCCTTTCGACAGTCCAACACCCCCAGGACCTGTCCAAGCTCACGGAGGAGCAGCTGGACCGGCTTGCCGAAGAGATCCGGCAGTTCCTCATCGCCAATGTCTCCGCCACCGGCGGACATCTCGGCCCTAATCTGGGTGTGGTTGAGCTGACGTTGGCCATTCATCGGGTCTTTGACTCACCCCGTGACTCGATCATCTTCGACACTGGGCACCAGTCCTACGTACACAAGCTTCTGACCGGACGGCAGGATTTCTCCACCTTGCGACAGCAGGGCGGACTCTCTGGCTACCCCGAACGCGCTGAATCGGTTCACGACATCGTGGAGTCCTCCCACGCTTCCAGCTCGCTCTCCTGGGCAGACGGAATCTCGCGAGCACGCCGACTCGGTGGTGAAAGCGACCGTTATGTCGTCCCGATCATCGGTGATGGCGCCCTCACCGGCGGCATGGCCTGGGAAGCCCTGAACAATATTGCGGCCGATAAAGACCGGCGAGTGGTGATCGTCGTTAATGACAACGGCCGCTCCTACGCTCCCACTGTGGGCGGTCTGGCCAATCAGCTTTCGAAACTGCGCCGCGGCGTGTTGGATAAAGTCCGTACGCATCCGGTCTACGAATCTGTGATGGACGGGACCAAACAGCGTCTTCAGCATGGTGGTCCTGTCTCGCAGATGGTCTACCGCAGTCTGCACGCGGCAAAGAAGGGCGCTAAAGACTTCTGGGCACCGCAGGGACTTTTTGAAGACCTGGGCATGAAGTACATCGGCCCCGTTGATGGCCACAGCCAGAAGGCGCTGGAAGAAGCACTGACCGATGCCAAGAACTACGCCGGACCCGTCATCGTCCACGCGATGACAGAGAAGGGTCGAGGATACGCCCCGGCGCGTGCAGATGAAGCGGACCAGTTCCATGCCGTCGGTGTCATCGACCCTGAAACCGGGGAACCCGTCAGCCGGGGCGCCGCCCGGTCCTGGACAAGCGTCTTCGAAGAGGAGATCGCCGCTCTTGCCGATGAGCGTGAGGATATTGTTGCGCTGACCGGTGCCATGTTGATCCCAGTGGGGCTGCGGAAGTTCGCCCAGAAATACCCCGAGCGAGTCTTCGACGTAGGAATCGCTGAACAGCATGCGGTGGCCTCCGCTGCGGGCTTAGCCTACGGGGGACTCCACCCGGTGGTCGCGGTCTATGCCACGTTCCTGAACCGAGCCTTCGATCAGCTCCTCATGGACGTTGCGCTGCATAAGGCCGGTGTGACCCTGGTGCTTGACCGGGCGGGTGTCACTGGTCCCGATGGCGCGAGTCATCACGGAATGTGGGATCTTTCCATGCTGCAGATCGTGCCTGGGATTCAGATCGCCGCCCCGCGCGATTCCACACGGCTGCGCGAAGAACTCCGTGAAGCGGTCTCCGTCAGTGATGCCCCCACGGTGGTGCGGTTCTCCAAAGGTTCGGTCAACGGAGAGATCGACGCCGTTGAAAGGCTTGCCGACGGGGTGGATGTGCTGTTCAGCAGTACTGAGCCCGAGGACGACGGCGGCTACTCTCATGATGTACTGATTGTGTCAGTGGGCACGATGGGTGAGCTATCTCTGGATGTGGCTCGGCGCCTTCAGGATCAAGGCATTACAGCTACGGTGGTGGACCCCCGCTGGGTGCTGCCTGTTCCGGAGTCTGTGGTTTCGCTGGCAGCGCGGCACCGCATTGTGGTGTGCATCGAGGACGGGGTCAAGGTTGGCGGCGTGGGTTCGCGGATCCGGCAGACCATGCGCGAAGCCGGTGTGGACACCGCCTTGAATGAGGTCGGACTGCCTGTGGAGTTCTTGGCACACGGTTCACGTGACCAGGTTCTGCAGCGCGTGGGACTCACCTCCGCGCAGATCGCGCAGGACACTGTGGCGCAGGTGCTCGGAACTAAAGTGCCTTTCGCCCGCCGTCTGCCCGGAGAGAATATGCCCACCGGGGAAGTGCCAGTCTTTAACCCGCGCCGGTCTTAGAAGGTGCGCATTCCGCGGACCGAGATGATCCATTCGTGGTCGCCATGGGGACCTGCTTCCACTGTGGCGCCGAAGGCATTAGCTCGCTCCTTCAAACCCTCCAACCCTGCTGTCAGGGCAGGACTGTTCTGGTGCCGTTGCCGATCTACAGTGTTGATGACAGCCAGGTCCACATGGTCTCGGTCGACCGCCACCTTGAAGTGGCAGCGCGCCTGAGGGTTCTCTGCCTGCCGGGCACCGTATTTGATGACATTGGTGCTGGCTTCCTGTAGCACACGGTAGAGCACAGTGTGAATACTGGGGGAGAGGCTCTGCGGGTTTCCGCTGAACTCCTGGGTCACCGGGATTCCTGCAGCTTCGATTTCCTGGCTGAACTGCTCCAGACCTGTGAGCAGATCCATGCCGTCGTGGCTGGACTCGCTAATGGCGCCTTCGCTGGTCAGCAGTTCCAAGACACGACGCAGATGCTCACCAGCGCTTCGGACATGCTCATCAATGCGCCGGAGTTCTTCAGCGGCGGCTGCCTCAGCCGACTTGCCTGAGACTGACTGAGCCTGGAGTCCGATAATCGTGAGGTCGTGTTCGATGCTGTCATGCAGTTCACGAGCCAACTCCCGGCGTTCCCGGGCCCGCTGTCGCTGATGCTCCACGAGCTCGCGCTCGGAGCGTTCTTGCTTCAGCCGCATCTTGCGGAACGCGCGGCCCACGAGGTATGCCACGGCTACTACTGCTGCCAGCGTGGAGGCGAGCACCAACTGGGTCAGCGGATCTTCCATCAACCAGGCTAGATACAGACAGAACGCCAGAACGATCCCGGCGTACACCGTTCGTACATGCCGGTGCGAATATGCTGCGGCGACTCCCACCATGATCAGTAAGAAGAGAGTCTGCTCGAGCGAGGTAAATCCGAGCAGCTCGGTGGCCGCAGTCGCCACCAGGCTGCCCAGCAGCGCCCAGACAACGCCAAGCGCGAGCAGGGCCAAGCACATCATGACCAGAGCGAAGCGGAGGTAGTAATACCCGCTGAGACTGTAGTCCGGATCGACCAGGGAAAAGACAAACCCCAGCATGAACCACAGTACAAAAAGCAGGGCAAGGAGCGTCAGCAGCGCACGTGGCGGCTGCTGAAACTGCTGCGTTTCTGTCACAGGTTAGGGAGTGCAGAATCGCCGGTCGAAGTACCGGCAAAGCCATTCTTGCCCAAGAGTCAGAGGTCGAACGGAGACGTCAGTTGCGGAGCCTGAAGTCACCGGACCAGACACAGCGGGCGGGATGATTTCACCCACGGATGCGCTGCTGGTGGCGTGTGCCGGTCCAGCGATCATGACAGCTGACATGGCCAAGCCGAAGGCGGCGGCCGTGATTCTTGTGAGATTAGACATGGTGTGTTCCCCTCTCTATGTGAACAGGATAGGCCCATTTTCAAGATCTGGGGAGAGTCTGTTCATAAATCACGAATGCCGACCTCTCGGCTCCAGGGGAACGGCTAGTCGGCGAACGCTTTACCGTTGACCCGCTGGCTGATTCCCTGCTGATCCAGGTAGGGCGTTATGCCACCACGGTGGAAGGGCCAGCCTGCTCCGAGAATCATGCACAGATCAACATCCTTAGGGGAAGCCACCACCTCCTCCTCCAGCAACAGCCCGATTTCTTCCGCTAGTGCTTCTAGAACCGTTGTGCGGACTTCCTCAGTGGTCTTAGGGTCATCGCCAAAGCTCATCAGCGCCAATGTGGAGTCCTTGATGTGCTTGTCGCCATCGGCTTCGGCGCTCCAGATCTCGGTGACCCCGTGATCGATCAGGGCCTGCAGATTGGCGGAGACGTAGAACCGCTCACCAAAGGAGGAGTGCAGAGACTCCGTGACGTGCTGAGCGACCGGCAGCCCGACCATGGCCAGCAGATCGAAGGGAGTCATGGGCAGGCCTAGTGGCTTGAGCGCCTCATCTGCGGTCCGTGCGTCAGTGCCCTCATCGAAGGTCTTCTGCACTTCTGCCATCAACCGCAGCAGCACACGGTTGACCACGAATGCCGTGGCGTCCTTGGTGAGCACCGGAGTTTTGCGCAGCTTGGCCGCCAGAGCGAAAGCTGTGGCGATGGGCTCATCGGCTGTCTGAGACGTGCGGGCGATTTCGATCAGCGGCATCACCGCAACGGGGTTGAAGAAATGAAACCCGATGACACGCTCCGGGTGTTGGAGATCTGCCGCCATCTCGGTGACAGAAAGAGACGAGGTGTTCGTCGCCAATACAGCATCGGAAGAAATGATCTCCTCAAGCTCAGCAAACACCTGCTTCTTGACGCCGATCTCCTCAAAGACCGCCTCAATCACAAAGTCAGCATCGGCGTACACCGACTTATCAGTGCTGCCGGTGACCAGATCAGCAAGTGCAGTGGCTTGTTCCGCGCTGAGCCGGCCCTTCTTCAGCTGCTTCTGGGTCTGATCACGCACATAGTCCAGGGCCTTATCCACTCGGTCCTGGTCCAGATCCGTCAGCACCACAGGTACCTGCAGGTGCTGTGCGAAGACCAGAGCGAGCTGAGAGGCCATGAGCCCGGCACCGACAACGCCCACTTTGCGAATCTCACGGGGAGCAGCCCCAGGAACACCAGCGGGCTGCTTGGCGCGCTTCTGCACCAACTCCATGAAGGCGTAGACCACATTCTTGAACTCATCGCTGACCAGCAGCTGTCCAAGTGCTTCTACCTCTGCCTTGCGGTCCTCGTCCCGGCTGCGGTGCCGAACCTGCTCGAACACCTCCAGGGCACGAAGCGGTCCCGGTGCGGTGTCGCCGGTCTTGGCGGCGACGAGACTTCGGGCGGTCTCAATGGCTCGTTGCCAGGCCGCCTCCCCGGCGTCGTGCTCACGGTGTGTTGTGACGCGCTGGGTCAGTTCCGCATCGCCGGAAATAATCCGTGCGGCGAAATCCAGGGACTGCTGCTCAAAGGAGTCAGGGTCCAGCAGGGCATCAGCGAGGCCAATCTCGTAGGCTTCACGGCCTTTCAGGGACCGGTTGTTGTTCAGCGGGTTCTTGAAGATGACCTCGACGGCGCGCTCGGGCCCGATCAGCTGGGGTACCCGGTAGATACCGCCCCAGCCGGGGATGAGGCCCAGGAAAATCTCAGGCAGTCCCAGCGCCTTAGCGTCAGAGGACACGGTGCGGTAGTGAGCAGCCAGGGCGATCTCCAGCCCGCCGCCCAATGCGGTGCCGCTGATGAACGCGAAGGTCGGGACCGGAAAGTCCGCCAGCACGTTGTAGGCCTCATGTCCCAGGTCCGCCAGCCCGCGACCCTGATCCGGATCAGTCAGCTGCCGGGCGGAGACGATATCAGCCCCCGCTGCTAGCACACCGGGCTGGCCGATGACGGCTAGCCCGGCGATTTCGCCCGCTTGAGCTCGCGGCAGCTGAGCGGCCACTGCTTCGCCGAACTCGATGAGCGAGCCGGGGCCGAGGGTGTTCGGACGCTTGGGGTGATCGTTATCAAGCCGGATCAGCGTCAGAGTCCCTGCGCCGTGAGGCAGGGCGACGTCTTCCACACGGCTGTGCGTGACAGTCTCCTGGGTGAACGACTCGGTCAGAGTGGTGAAGCGGGAGAAATCAGAGGTCATCAGTGGCTCCTAGCAGTGCTGGGGAGGAAGTGCGTCCTGCGTCACACTCTACCGGTGAGTAACCGCGCCGTGCCACCTGTAATTCAGAGATTCTCCAGCGGCTCTGGGTCCAGCATGGCGACAGTAATGATCGCTGCGCACTGCTCTACCTGCCATTGTCTCGCGCCGTGCTCGCGCAAAGCGGCGCTGACCGAATCGAGATCCAGCTGCGGCGGGGGAGTCCAGCACAGCTGTTTCAGTACTGCCGGGGCCAACAGGGTCTCCGGCATGAGCTGAAGCTGCTCAGCTCGGCGGGCGAGCCGATCCTTAGCCGTGCGGAACTGTCTGAAGGCCTCAGGATTACGGTCCTTCCAGGTCCGCGGCGGTGGGGGAGCACCCGTGGAGCGTGGCTTGCCCGGCAGCTCCTCGGTCTTCATACCCGCCTGGACTGCGCGCAGCCAGCGGGGGCCTTCCCTCTTTGCGGCCCGACCATGGAACCCCGGTACCGACAACAGCTGTGGAACTGTGCGCGGCTGGGCCTCGGCGGCGGCGACTAGGGCTGAATCGGGCAAGAGATGCCCCGGGGCTAGGTCCTTCTTCTCCGCCAGGGCGTCGCGAGCGCGCCACAGTTCGCGTAACACCGCTAGCTTGCGAGGGGACTTCAGCTTATTGATGCCGGTGGTCTTGCGCCAGCGCTCAGCGTAGGGCACCAGCGTCGGCTTATTGGCGCGTAGGTACTCAAACTCCTCGACCGCCCACTCAGTCTTGCCCTGTTCGGCGAGCAGTGCGCTGAGCTTCTCCTGCAGCGGTACCAGCAGCTCCACGTCTAACGCGGCATAGCGCAGCCAGTCTTGCGGCAGTGGGCGCTTGGACCAGTCGGCAGCTGAATGTTCCTTGGCCAGCCGGACTCCCAGCAGCTGTTCGACGACGGCGCCCAGACCTACGCGCGGCAGCCCTGTCATCCGTGCCGCGAGCTCGGTGTCGAAGAGCTGATGCGGGCGCATTCCCAGCTCTGCCAAACATGGCAGGTCCTGGCTGGCCGCGTGAAGAATCCACTCGGCTGAGCCCAGCGCCTCTTGAATGGGCAGCAGGCTATTGAACGCCTCTGGATCAATCAGCCAAATTCCGGATCCCTCGCGTTTGAGCTGCACCAGGAATGCTCGCTGACCATAACGAAATCCAGAGGCTCGTTCGGCATCTACGGCCACGGGGCCGGTACCTTGGGCAAGCGACTGCGCAGCGCGCTGGAGGCCACGCTCAGTGTCGATGACCGCAGGGATGCCCTCGGCCGGTTCAGTCAGCAGCGGAAGGTCTTGTGCATCATCAGGTGAGTCGGTCATCTCTTCTCAGCTTCTCCTGACGTGGGGAAGCGCGACCACGCCGTCGGGCAGTGGTGGAAGTCCAGCGAAGGAGCAGACCATATCCGCCCAGGCCTCAAGGTGGGACCCGAAGTGGGGTCCTTTCGGGGTCCAGGAGGCACGCAGCTCGACATCACTACTGGCCACTCTGGTCTGCAGCGATCCGAAAGACTCTGACAGGATCCGGGTGGCAGTCCCGCCGGCGCGACTGTAGCTCACACCGTGCTGTGCCAGCGAGTCGCAGAGCCAGGTCCAGGCGACTGAGGCTAGCAGTGGGTCATTGCCCATCTCCGGCTCGAGTTCAGCGCGAATGTAGATCACCACGCGGAAATCGCCGTCCCAGGTCTGTTGTCCCTGCGGATCATGCAGAAGGATGAACCGGCCGGTGGCGAGAATCTCATCCTCATTCGCTGTGGGGCGTAGGCGTGTGACAGGATGCGCCCCTGCGGGACTGACACCGGGGGCCTGGATCTCAGCGCGAAGCGCCACTGCATAAGGAGCGAGCTTGGCCGGGGCCGGAACCTCTTCGACAAGGGCTTCGGTGCGCGGAACAGCAGCGCGCAGCTCACGGAGAGCGGCACGGAAACTCTGCGGCAGTCCCTCGACTCCCGGAGCGCGCACATGCGTACCCTGCGGTGAGGGATTGGCAGCGCTGCCCAGGGGGCCGAAAACGGTCACGCCAATAGCCTAGGAAGGCAAGCGCCTGCTTCCGCTTAAGGCACGCCGATCTGCCCAGAGATAGCTGCCCTTAACCAGCGGCGACGGCCACTAGTGCATCTAATTGCGCATCAGTGGTCTGCCAGTTGCACATCAGCCGGAGCACCGGGTTCCCTGAGGGGGCGGTATCCCACTCATGAGCAAGATAGGCGCTCTGGATCCTGGCGGCCATCTCCTGGGGCACCTCCGGGAAGACCGCGTTGACCACGGTGGAGCCGGTGATGTTCACACCCTCAAGCGTGGCCAGTGCCTCACCTAGTTTGGCTGCCTGGGCATTGGCATGTTCGGCGTTCTTGCGCCAAAGCTCGGTGCCGAACAGCTCCACCAGCTGGGCAGAGAGGAACCGCTGCTTGCTGGCCAGCTGCATAGAGAACTTACGGATGAACTCGGTGCCGCGTGCGCGGTCGGGGTTGATCACCACCACGGCCTCTGCTGCCAGTGCCCCGTTCTTGGTGGCGCCAAGGGAAAGCACGTCGGCACCGATTTCTGAGGTGATCCCGGCCAAGCTGGTGCCCAGTGCAGCGGCAGCGTTGGAGATGCGCGCGCCGTCGATGTGCACTCCCAGTCCGTGAGAATGCGCTGTCTCAGCCAGTTCAGCCAGTTCATCCCGGGAGTAGAGGGTGCCCAGCTCCGTGGACTGGGTAATGGTCACAGCCTGGGGCTGCGCGGCGTGCACGAAGCCCAGAGCCGAGAGCTCTGCGGTGATATCGGCAGGCCGCAGCTTGCCGTCAACAGTGGGCCGGGGCAGCAGTTTGAGGGCGCCGACACGCTCGGGTGCCGCCCCCTCATCATTATTGACGTGCGCCTGCATGGAGCAGATGGCCGCACCCCAACGATCCAGCAGTCCCTGGAGGCCCACCACATTGGCTCCGGTGCCGTTGAACACCGGGTAGATCTCAGCCTGTGCACCGAACTCGCTCTTGGCCCAGTCGGTGAGTGCAGAAGTCTGCAGATCTCCGCCGTAGGGAAGCGCTGCCGCGGTATTGGCCTCGGTCAGTGCCTGGAGGATCTCCGGACTGACTCCGGCGACATTATCTGAGGCGAACGAGGCATCCAGCTGCTCAGTAGCTTCTACTCGCTGTTTGCCCAATTCAGGCCTCGCTTCCGGCGTCGTCGCTTTTCTCGAACCGCATAGAAATGGAGTTGATGCAGTAGCGCAGGTCGGTGGGAGTGTCGAAACCTTCACCTTCGAAGACATGACCCAGATGGGAGTCACATGTTCCGCAGCGGACTTCAATGCGCTGCATCCCCAGGGACTCATCACGGATGTAGGTCACATTTGTGCCCTCGGCCGGCTGATAGAAGCTGGGCCAACCGCAGCGGGAGTCAAACTTGGTCTCCGAGCGGAAAAGCTCCGCACCGCAGGCCCTGCAGAAATACACGCCGGTGTCCTTGGTGTCCCAGTATTCACCGGTGTAGGGCCGCTCAGTCGCGCCTTGTCTGAGTACTTTGTATTCGGCATCGGAGAGTTTCTCGCGCCACGGATCGTCACTCATGCCTCTATCTCACCACGTCAGGGCCTGCGCACGTAAGCTGGACCTAAGCAACAGGCCCTGCGAGCAGGTGGTGATGCAGTTGAACAGAAATCTCCGGCGAACCCTCAAAAGATCAGCTGATCAGGGGCAATGGGCGCAGCTGCGCAGCGGGCGGGAGGCTCGTGCGATGCTGCGTCGGCTGCGAGGGCAGGAGTCAGAACACACCCCCTGGGTGCGGGCAACAGTACTTGGGGCTGGAACCGGCCTTGCTGCTGGTATGACCCTCACTGCCTTGGCTTCCGCAGTGGCCGGCTATTTTGCACGCGTGGTGGTCACCCCGGTGAAGGAACGCGTAGAGGATCTGGAGATCCTCGCAGTGGTCAGCGGCCCCCGGGGTGACGAAGTCATTCTTCCCGCCACCCCTGAAACGGTGGTGGACGGGGTCTATGGACTGTATTTCCACGGTGGCAAGGCTTTCGCCCGAGTGGGTGAGATTACCTCCTTCACTCCGCGCGATGGCACGATTGCGCGCCGAGTCGAGGCCGTTGAGGGCGGTGATCTGCGACGTGCGGTGCGGGGATGGTGGTCATCGGTGGCCTATCAGACCCCAGAGGCTGCGGGTTTCAGCGCCGAGGATGTGGTCATTGACCTGCCGGGAGGGCCGGCACCGGCCTGGTATGTTCCCGCTGCCCAGGACAGCACCGGGCCCCTGGCCGGGCGCGGTATCTGGGCAATCATGGTGCACGGGCGGGGCGGCAGCCGCACCGAAGGAATCAAAGCGCTGCCAGCGGCGCACAGTTTGGGAATCGATTCGCTGCTGCTCTCCTATCGCAACGACGGCGAGGCACCGGCTGCACCGGATGGCCGCTACGGCCTGGGGGTGACCGAATGGGAGGACATCGAGGTTGGCATTCAGTATGCCCTGGACCATGGGGCCCAGCAGGTAGTGCTTTTCGGCTGGTCCATGGGCGGGGCCATCTGCCTGCAGACGACCGACCGTTCGCCACTGGCTGCTTATGTGCGTGGGCTGGTGCTCACCGGACCGGTGATCGACTGGATTGACGTCCTGGCGTACCAGGCACGCGCGCTGAAGATCCCTGAGCCAGTAGGTCGGCTCACCCGCTGGTTCATTTCGAATAAGGCCGGCCGTCGAGTCACCGGGTTGGCCTCACCGGTGGACCTGCGGATTCTGAATTGGATCGACCGGGCAGACCAATTGCATGTGCGCACATTGATCCTGCATAGCCGTGATGACGACGTCGTGCCCTACGGCCCCAGCCGTGACCTCGCCCAGCGCAACCAGATGGTCTCCTTTGTGCCTTTCGCCAGTGCGAAGCACGTTAAGGAGTGGAACCACAGTCCGCTGCGTTGGGAACGTCACGTCACGAGCTGGCTCACCGACCTCTTTAACCAGCCCGAACCTGGACAGAGCAGCGACGTCGATCCCGGAGCCTGAACCTTCGTCAAGAAACTGTAGGAATGACCCCCATTCGGGGGATAGTTCCTACAGTTTCTTGACGCTACTTCGCTAGGTGCTCCCGAATATTTCGCTTGACGCGGCCGAGCATGGCACTCATCCCGCGCAGACGCAGAGGAGTGATGGCTTTGCCCAGCCCCAGGCGCTGATGCAGGTCATCAGGAGTGTTCAGAATCTCCTGGTAGCTGAGTCCTGACAGGCCCTGCTGCAGGATGGAGGCAAATCCGCGGGTGGTGGGCGCCTCTGCCGGTGCGGAGAAAATCAGCTCAGCGGTTCCGGCTGCATCGTCGTACTCCATAGCCAGAAACAGCGGTGACTGACACTCCACCACCTGCTCCATGGAGTCGGTGTAGTTCTCCTGGTACTTGGCAGGAAGCTCGGGAAGTTCGCGGGAGAGTTCCAGCAGCAGCTCAAGCTTCTGCTGGTCCGGTACGGCGGCAAACTCCTCGACGATCTCAGCCAGCTGTTCGGGAAGATCTGCGGTCTGGGTCATTTCTCCAGCCTACTTCTTCCGCACCCGCCCTACTTCTCTGGTGCCTGGCCGGGTCCCTCACCCACAGCGATGGGCAGCCGAACTGCGTTGCCCCACTCTGTCCAGGAACCGTCGTAGTTGCGCACGTTCTGGTAGCCCAGCAGATGCTGCAGCACGAACCACGTGTGTGAGGAGCGCTCGCCGATTCGGCAGTAGGCGATCACCTCATCTGCCTCACCGATGCCGGCCTCGTCCCTATAGATGGCCTCAAGTTCGGCGCGTGATTTGAAGGTTCCATCGTCATTGGCGGCTTTGGCCCAGGGCACGTTGGCGGCGGTGGGGATGTGGCCGCCGCGCAGGGCTCCCTCGCCTTCAAAACCGGCAGCCACCGTGACCTCACCGGTGTATTCCGGATTCGATCGCACGTCCACCAGCGGCTTGCCGAGATGGGCCAGGACGTCTTCACGGAAGGCCCGGAAGGTGGCATCGTCGCGGGATGCCGGTGCGGGATAGTCCGCCGGGGCGGGGGAGGGCACGTCAGTGGTCAGTTCACGTCCTTCTTCGATCCACTTGGCCCGGCCGCCGTCCAGCAGTCGCAGATCCTGGTGGCCGAAGAGGGTGAAGACCCACAGAGCATAGGCTGCCCACCAATTCGAACGGTCACCGTAGAAGACCACAGTGCTCTCCGGAGTGATGCCCTTTGAACCAACGAACCGGGAGAACTCCTCGGCGTTGATGAAATCGCGGGTCACCGGGTCATTGAGATCGGTGTGCCAGTCAATCTTCACCGCACCAGGGATGTGGCCGGTGTCATAGAGCAAGACGTCTTCGTTGGACTCCAGGATCACCACATCGGGGTCGTGGAGGTGCTCAGCAAGCCAGTCGGTGCTGACCAGGGCGTGCGGATTGGCGTACTGGGTGAGGTCCTTCGCGGTCATGGACTGGCCCTTTCGTATCGCGTGGGGAAGACGTTGTGTCGACTCCGACCAGAGTAGTCCTCCCAGCGCAGACCCAACCAGGGTTCCGTCACAGGAGGCAATATCGGTTTGAGTAGAGTGGGTGGCATGCCATCGAACGTCACGCCGCTGTCTGAGCGCACTCCGCAGGTCACCGTCGAAGACCTGCTTGAAGGGTTGCGGCCCTCCTTCCGCTTCTCCGAGGTGTCCTTTGACAGCTACATCCCGGACCCGGCTCATCCTTCGCAATCCGAGGCGGTGCAGGCCCTGCGTGGCTTCGCTGAGGGTATTGGCGGAACCAGCGGAGGTGGAGGGTTCTTCTCCAAGTTTTTCGGGGCCAAATCCCCACGCGCTGCTTCTCCTGCAGGTATCTACCTCGATGGTGGGTTCGGAGTGGGCAAGACCCACTTGCTGGCCTCGCTGTACCACGCAGCCGGGGCCAACGGGGTGCCGGAGAACCGTCGTGCTTTCGGAACATTCGTGGAGTACACCAACCTGGTGGGCGCGCTGACCTTCCGGAAGACCGTAGAGGTCTTGAGCGACTATCAGCTGGTGTGCATTGACGAGTTCGAACTCGACGACGCCGGGGACACCACCTTGATGTCTCGGCTGCTGCGTGAACTTGCCGATGCCGGAGTGAAGTTGGCGGCCACCTCCAATACCCTTCCCGGTTCCCTCGGTGAGGGCCGGTTCGCGGCGTCGGATTTTAAGCGCGAAATTCAGGTGCTGGCAGATCAGTTCAGAGTGATCAGGGTCGACGGCGAGGACTACCGTCACCGCGGGCTCCCGGAGGCACCTGCCCCGCTGAGCACCGAAGAGCTGACGCCGTTTGCACAGCAGAAGTACGCCGACAAAACGATCGTCGTTGATGATTTCGGCGCCCTGTGCGAGCACCTCAGCAGAGTCCACCCCAGCCGCTACCGCCAGCTGATCGCTGAGACCGATGTCTTAGTTCTCAAGGATGTGGACACCATCGAGGGCCAGTCGCTGGCTCTGCGTTTTGTGGTGCTGGCTGATCGTCTCTATGACCAGGATGTGAAGATCATCGCTTCCGGTGCTCCCTTCGACCGGCTGTTCACCGAAGAGATGATGAGCGGCGGGTATATGAAGAAGTACCACCGCGCGGTCTCCAGGCTGACGGCTCTGGCAAGGTCCGGTCAGATGGGCGAGCAGGCGCTCTAGCGATCCAGGGTGAGGCACTACTGGAGAACGTTCACCTAGCATTCATGGACTAGTGGTTCTATAACGGCGTAATACGCATAGCGGCGAAAGGCAGCATCACATGGTGAAAGACCCCTTCAAGGAAGTGGGCGCTGGACCCCGGCAGAATCTGCGGGAGTTCATTGATCAGCTGCGTGAAGGCGGTTACACCGTGCGCGATGGTCATACGCCAGATCCTGACCTCATCGATCCGCAGGGCAATGCTGTGGAGACCTGGCAGGACAACTATCCCTATGATTTCCGGCTGGACCGGGATATCTATGAGATCGAGAAGTACCACCTGCAGGTGGAGCTACTGAAGTTCCAGTACTGGGCCGAGGACTATGGCCTGCGTCATGTCATCGTCTTTGAAGGGCGCGACGCCGCGGGCAAGGGTGGCACCATCAAACGGTTCACCGAGCATCTGAATCCGCGCACGGCACGGGTCGTGGCGCTGAACAAACCTTCGGACCGTGAACGCGGCCAGTGGTACTTCCAGCGCTACATCTATCACATGCCAACGGCTGGAGAAATGGTCCTCTTTGACCGTTCCTGGTACAACCGCGCTGGTGTGGAGCGGGTGATGGGGTTCTCCTCGGATGAGGAGTACGAGATCTTCATGAAGCAGGCTCCGGTGTTCGAGCAGATGCTGATAGACGCTGGCATCCATCTGACCAAGTTCTGGTTCTCAGTGACGCAGCGGGAACAGCGCACGCGCTTCGCTATTCGGCAGATCGACCCGGTACGGCAGTGGAAGCTTTCACCCATGGATCTGGAATCCCTGGACCGTTGGGAGGCCTATACGGAGGCCAAAGAGGAGATGTTCCTGCGCACTGACACCGACCACGCACCCTGGATCACCATCAAATCCAACGATAAGAAGCGTGCGCGGCTTAACGCGATGCGCTATTTCCTCTCACAGTTTGAATACGAGGGGAAGGACCATGAAGTCGTAGGAGAGCCGGATCCGCTGATCGTTCAGCGCGGTCGCAATGCCGTAGGTGACTAACTGGTCGTTGCGGGCGTGCTGACGTGCTGATGCGCTGGGGCGTGACGATGCGCGTAGGATGATGGCTGATCACTTTCCCCAGCAGAGGAGAATAATGAGCGCTGATATTGGAGTTACCGGTCTTGCTGTCATGGGCGCGAACCTGGCCCGGAACCTGGCTCGAAACGGTTACACCGTAGCTTTGCATAATCGTTCTGTGGCACGTACGGACTCTCTGCTGAACAGCTATGGGCACGAGGGCAACTTTGTGCGCACTGAGTCCCTGGCCGAGTTGGTCCAGTCCTTGGAGCGTCCGCGCCGGGTGCTGATCATGGTCAAGGCCGGTGCCCCGGTGGATGCGGTGATTGATGAACTTCTCCCGCTGCTGGAAGAAGGCGACATCATCATTGATGCCGGTAACTCCTTCTATGAAGAGACCCGACGGCGCGAAGCGGCTCTGCGGGAGAAGGGGCTGCACTTCGTCGGTGTGGGTGTCTCCGGTGGTGAGGAGGGCGCACTCAACGGGCCTTCGATTATGCCCGGTGGATCGCGGGAATCGTACCAGGCGCTGGGCCCGATGCTGGAGAAGATCGCTGCCGAATACCACGGTGAGCCCTGCTGCGCGTGGGTGGGCACTGATGGTGCTGGGCACTACGTGAAGATGGTGCACAACGGCATTGAGTATGCCGATATGCAGGTCATCGGTGAGGCCTATGATCTGATGCGCTCTTTGGCTGGGTTGGAGCCGGCTCAGCAGGCTGGGGTTTTCCGGGAGTGGAACACCACTGATTTGGCGTCGTATCTGATTGAGATCACTTCTGCGGTACTGGAGCAGGAGGATGAACTCACTGGTCGTCCGCTGGTGGATGTCATTGTTGACTCCGCTGGGCAGAAGGGCACTGGTCGCTGGACTGCTATTTCGGGTCTAGAGGTTGGTTCTCCGGTGACCACGATTGCTGAGTCGGTGTTCGCCCGTTCTATCTCTTCACAGCGTGAGTTGCGCGCGGAGACGTCCCGGGTCTTCTCTGCTGGGATTAATGGTGTTGTCAGTGCTGAGGAGCTTTATTCAGAGCAGGATGCTCAGCAGGACTTCGTGGAGGATGTGCGTAAAGCGCTTTATGCCTCGAAGTTGGTCTCCTATGCGCAGGGCTTCGATATGCTCACTGCCGCTGGATCCGAGTTCGGTTGGGAGCTGGATCTGCGGACCATTGCTTCGTTGTGGCGGGCGGGCTGCATTATCCGGGCGGATCTGCTGGATACCATCATGAAGGCCTACGAGGTCCCGGAGGAGCGGCCTAAGAATCTCCTGCTGGCCCCGGCCTTCACCGAGGCGCTCAATGAGTGCTTGCCCGCATGGCGACGCGTGGTTGCTGCCGCGGCCACCTATGGTGTGCCAGCGCCGGTGTTCAGTTCATCATTGGCTTATTACGACAGTCTGCGTCGTGATCGACTGCCGGCCTCGTTGACGCAGGGGCTGCGTGATTACTTCGGGGCTCATACCTATGAGCGGGTTGATAAGCCAGGTACCTTCCACACTCGCTGGAGCGAAGACCGCTCCGAGATGGAGATGTAGAGAAGTTCACCCCTGACGACGACGCCCGGCCTCCTTGAAGGAGAGCCGGGCGTCGTCGTTGTGAATCAGCTGCGGATCAGATGAACAAGGCAGGGTCCAGGGCGTACTCCGCGGGATCAACCGCGGGCTGATGCTCCTCGGGCGACCGTTTGCGATCCTTGGCGGGTATGCCGGTCAGGATTGAATTCTCCGGTGCGGATTTCACCACTACAGCGTTTGCTCCGATAGCGGAGCCGGCACCGATCTCCACCGGACCCAGCACTTTGGCACCTGCCCCGACGACGACGCCATCGCCCAACGTGGGATGGCGTTTAGTCTGCTCCAAAGAACGCCCGCCAAGGGTCACCCCCTGGTAGAGCATGCAGTCATCACCGATTTCGCTGGTTTCGCCGATGACAACACCCATGCCGTGATCGATGAAGAACCGCCGCCCGATGGTGGCTCCGGGGTGAATCTCTATCCCGGTAAGTCCCCGGGTGACTTGGGAGAGTATGCGCGCAGGGGTCTTCAGCGCCTTGACCTGCCACATCTTGTGAGCCACGCGATGGGACCAGACAGCGTGCAGACCGGAGTATGCCAACACGATCTCAATATTGCTGCGGGCAGCGGGATCGTGTTCGCGAGCGCTGGCGATATCCTCGCGCATACGGGAGAAGAAACCCAAGAGTCAGCCTTTCACAGAAACAATCACAGGGTTACGGTTCCGAGGCTCAGCCGCGGATGTCTTCATAGAGCAGCGTGGAGATATACCGCTCGCCGAAGTCACAAGCCAGGGTCACAATGAGTTTGTCCTGCATCTCCGGCCGCGCTGCCACTTCCAAGGCCGCGGCAACATTGGCGCCGGTTGAGATGCCGCCCAGGATGCCCTCCTTAGTCCCCAGCTCCCGTGCGGTGCTGACCGCGCGCTCCAGGTTGGCCTGGATCACCTCGTTGTAGATCTCGGTGTCCAGAATGTCTGGGACGAAGTTCGGGCCGATGCCCTGGATCTTATGCGGTCCAGCTGCGCCGCCGGAAAGGATAGGTGAGTCCTCGGGCTCCACTGCCACAATATGCAGGTCTGGATTGTACTCACGCAGTTTTCGGCCTGCACCGGTGATAGTTCCGCCGGTGCCGATCCCGGAAACCAGGACATCGACGGCGCCGTCGGTATCACGCCAGATTTCCTCACCCGTGGTGGCGTAATGCACATTAGGGTTGGCCTCATTGGCAAATTGGCGCGCCCAGATCGCGTTGTCGGTCTCTTCCACGATGGCTTTTGCCCGTTCTACGGCTCCCCGCATGCCGTCAGCACCTGGAGTCAGCACGATCTCGGCACCATAGGCGCGGAGCATCACTCGCCGTTCGGTGGACATAGTCTCCGGCATAGTCAGGACCACGCGGTAACCTCGGGCCGCACCGACCATCGCCAGGGCGATACCGGTATTGCCGGAGGTGCCCTCCACAATGGTGCCGCCGGGCTTCAGTACGCCTGCTGCTTCGGCGGCGTTGATGATCGCGGTGCCGATACGGTCCTTCACCGAGGAGGCGGGGGAGTAGAACTCAAGCTTGACTGCCACGTTGCCCGGGAGGTCTGCGGCGAGCCGGTTGAGCCGCACCAGGGGAGTGTTTCCGACAGCTTCAGTGATGTTATTGAGCATGCCCATAAGATGAACCTTTCGGTGGGGAGGGAGTTGTTCAAGATCCTCGGTGCTTAGCCTATCGCCCGAGGCCAGGCCGGAGATGCCCGGTGACGCTGCTTGACTGATTCTCCCGGAGCCACTGGGCCCAGTGCCTGCGCAGGTAGCTGATCTTCGGATCGATGATGAAGTGGCAGTAGCCCACATCGGGCCGCCGAGTATGGAAATCCTGGTGCTCAGCTTCTGCCTCGAAGACAGGACCAAGAGCTTCCAGGGTCGTGACTATCGGTTTGTCATAGTGCTGCTGCGCGGCGGTGATGGCCTCCTGGAACTCCTCCCGCTCAACTGCTGAGGAGAAGAACATAGCGGAGCGGTACTGAGTCCCGACGTCGTGCCCCTGGCGATTCAATGAGGTGGGGTCATGGGTGGAGAAAAATACTTGGTAGAGCACCTCAGCCGGCAGCTGCTCAGGATCGAAGGTGATCTCCACGGCCTCAGCGTGCCCGGTGGATCCCGTGCATACAGCCTGATAATTGGCAGGGCCGCTTCCACCGGTGTAGACGCTGCGCACCGAATGAACTCCGATGAGCCGCCGGGCGATGGAATCTAAGCACCAGAAGCACCCAGCAGCCAACACCACCGTGCGCAACCTGCCACTCGGTGCGCTGAAGAGGTCGGCAGGACGAGAATTCTCAGTCATAGTCTCTGCAACCGGTGCACCGGCGGTGGAATTCCTGCAGGTTGCTCCTGACGACTTCATCAGCGGAGATATGCAGACTTGCCGCGGCTCCACCCGCAGTCACAGGCGGGTCCGGGTAAGAATGGGGCTATGACTGAGACTCCCTCTCTGCAGGCAGTGCTGGATATCGTCGAAGAGCTGTGGCCCCGGAGCCTGGCTGAAGACTGGGATGCTGTGGGCCTGGTGGCCGGACGCAGAGACTCTGCGGTGAAGAAGATTCACTTCGCTGTGGACCCGGTGGCCGCCGTCGTTGATGAAGCCTGTGAGGCGGGGGCGGACCTGCTCATCACTCATCACCCTTTGCTGCTGCGCGGAGCCACCAGCGTGGAGGCGGGGACGTTCAAGGGCGCGGTCATCCACCGGCTCATCGAATCCGGCTGTGCACTACTGACCACCCATACCAACGGCGACTCCGCTGTGGGTGGTGTCAATGATGTACTGGCCGAGATCCTGGGGCTGCAGGACACCGCCCCATTGAAGCCCGCACAGGACGGGCTGCCCGAAGAGGGGCTCGGACGCATCGGTACTCTCCCGCAGGGCACGACGCTGGGCGAATTCGCCGCAAGAGTGTTCGGCATTCTGCCGGCTGTGGCCGGTGGGGTGCGTGTGGCAGGAGATAGAGACGCCTTTATCCAACGTGTGGCGCTCTGTGGCGGGGCCGGGGATTCCCTGCTGGGGGCGGCGCGCGAGGCAGAGGCCGATGTCTACATCACCGCTGACCTGCGCCATCACCCGGCTTCGGAGGCGCGCGAGGCTGCTGCACTGGGCAGCGGCCGGCCGTATCTGATGGACGTTTCGCATTTCGCCTCCGAATGGATGTGGCTACCGGCCGCGGCTCAGGCCCTGGACCGCCTGCTGGCCGACCGGGGATATGAGGTGGAAGTGGCGGTCAGTGGACTTAACAGTGATCCGTGGGACTTTGTGATCACACCTGGCCATTGAGCCCGAGGCAGCTGGTGATTCAGACGCGGCAGCAGGGTAAGGTCTCTGGTCGTGACTGATCTGATTGTTGAGGCCGACGGCGGCAGCCGCGGCAACCCCGGGATTGCCGGTGCCGGTGCGCTGGTCCGTGACGCTGAGGGCCGGATACTGGCCACTACGGCCGTGCCGTTGGGGAAGGCTTCAAATAATGTGGCTGAGTACACCGGGCTGATTGAGGGCCTGCGACTAGCCGCAGCGCTGAACCCTGCCGCGCAGGTGGAAGTCCGCATGGACTCCAAGCTGGTGGTGGAACAGATGAGCGGGCGCTGGAAGATCAAGCACGAGGATATGAAGCGTTTGGCCCAGGAAGCCAAGCAGATTCTGCCGAACTCGCAGGTGTCCTACACCTGGATTCCCCGGGCGCAGAACGGCGACGCCGACCGGCTCAGCAATGAGGCTATGGACGCCTCAGCCGCTGGTACCTCGTGGGATCCCTCGACCAGTGAGATCAGTATCGATCCTGCCGCCGAGGCAGACGAGCCAGGACAGTCCACGACGGAGCATACCGAGCAGGCCATCATCCGGCGGATCGCTGAGGCCCATGACCAGGTGCTTCAGCAGCGGAAGCGGTTAGAGAAGCTGGTGGCCGCGCGAGCCGCAGCTGTGAGCTCCGCCCGTGAGGCGGGAATCTCCCCGATGCGGATCGCCAATGAGCTGGGTGTCTCCGCTGATGATGTCCGGCAGATGCTCGTGTAAGGCGGTCAGCAGAAGCGCATCAGCTGATCAGGTCCAACTGATGCGGTTTCTTCCCGTCTGACTCGCGAATCTCCACAGTCCATCGCTGGGAGGCTACGGCCACGACGTCGTCGATAGTTTGCGGTTCTGCTTCCGCGCGCAGCAGCATCCCGGTGAGTTCACCCCGGGCATGCTTGGCAAAATGTGTGACCACTTTGCGCTGGCCGTCCTTGACGGTGAAGTTATTGACCATCAGAGTCTGCTGGGCCGCGGGTTTGAATGCGTTGGCGTAGGTGGCCGAGCGGCAGTCCACGACGAGCTGGTCACCGACACGATCAGCCATGGTCGCGGCGAGCTCCTTCTTCCAATAACTGGCGAGTCTGCCCAGCGGGTCGAGGGCGACGTCCATGGCGAGCCGGTAGGCAGGGATGCGGTCGGTGAAGCCGGTGGCACCGAAAAGTCCGGAGAAGATCAGCACCTGCCGTTCAGCGCGATGCAACTGCGCGCCGCTGAGGCTGCCGGCGTCTAGTGCGTCAAAGAGCACCCCGGTATAGATCTGCCAGGCAGCGGCTGTGGGGGCTTCGGTGAGTCGGGTGTTGGCCTCCACTTCTGCCATGACTTTTGCTCCGACCTTCAGGATCTGCTGGGCATCCTCCTGTGCGCTGACCCGCACGAGCGCGTGGAGCACCTGGGCACGTGGCGAGCCCAGTTCAGGGAGAGTAAGAGCTTGAAGGTCCAGGCGAGCGCCGTCGTCGTGGGCAGGGGGAGTCTTACCTTCTGAAGGAGGGAGGAAAATTTGCACCGCATTACCCTAGCAACGCCAGCGCTGATCAGCTGCGATGGGAAGAAACTGCATGCATCAGCCGTTACCAGCAGGTGGCGGACCTCATCAGTCCGTTGACGTCTTTGACCGCCGATCAACAGGCAAGGAGCCGAACCCCATGGCTGAACTGCAGGAACTGCTCAAGGACAAGATCGGATTCGGAACTGCCCCACTGGGGAATATGTTCCGCGACATCCCCCAGGACGAGGCACTGGCCACGGTCCAGGCGGCCTGGGACCAGGGCATACGATACTTCGACACCGCCCCGTTCTACGGTGCGGGCCTGGCCGAAGAACGCCTGGGCGAAGTGCTCTCAAGCTATCGCCGAGATGACTACGTGCTCAGCTCCAAGGTTGGCCGGGTGGTTGAGGCCGAAACCGAGAAGAAGGAAGGTCTCTTCGAACACGGACATCCCTACAAGATCACCACCGATTACAGCGCCGATGCCACCAAGCGTTCCATCGAGGACAGCCTCAACCGACTCAAGACTGATCGTCTGGACTTCGTCTTCGTTCATGACACCTCTCCAGACTTCTACGGCGACCAATGGATCAGCCTGTTCGACCAGGCGCGACAGGGTGCCTTCCGGGTACTTGCCCAGTTGCAGGATGAAGGCGTGATCTCCGGGTGGGGGCTGGGTGTGAACACCACTGAACCCATTGAGCTGGCGCTGGACCTTGAAGAAACCACTCCGACGATGAGCCTCTCAGCCACCCAGTACACCTTGCTGCAGCACGAGCACGCCTTGCAGCGCATGATGCCCAAAGCAGCAGAGCAGGGTGCCGGGATTGTCGTCGGTGGTCCCTTCAACTCCGGTGCACTGCTGGGCGGAGAGCACTTCGACTACGCGGAGATCCCCGAGCACATTGCGCAGAAGATCAAGGCGCTGCGGGAGGTCGCCGCACGCCACGGGGTCAGCCTCAAGTCGGCAGCGCTGCAGTTCTCCACCGCCCACCCAGCAGTCACGGCAGTGATCCCCGGTTCAAGCCGCCCCGAGCGAATCACCGAGGACCTTCAGGCTCTGAAGGAAGAGATTCCAGCGGCCTTCTGGGCAGAGCTCAGGGAGCAGGACCTGATCTCCGCGCAGGCTCCGCTGCCGCAGCACTGAACTGACCCGGCGTAGTATGGACAGGATGAAGGGACGGGTCGGCCAGACCATCGCGGCGTTCACCTGAGCTAACAGGTCAGCGCCGAGGAAAGTCCGGGCTCCGCAGGGCAGGATGGTGGGTAACGCCCACTCGGAGTAATCCGCAGGCCAGTGCCACAGAAAACAGACCGCCCGGCTGGTCGCCAGACCGGGTAAGGGTGAAACGGTGGTGTAAGAGACCACCAGCACACCGGGTGACCGGTGTGGCTCGGCAAACCCCATTCGGAGCAAGGTCGAACAGGATGCGTGACTAGGGCTGCCCGCCCGAGCATCCGGGTTGACCGCTTGAGGCCCGTGGCAACACGGGACCCAGATGGATGATGGTCCACGACAGAACCCGGCTTACCGGCCGGCCCGCCCCTTCTCCTCCTTGTGTATGAGGTGCATCACACTGACTGTTTCCGGGCCCACCCGCGTCTGCGGGCAGCAGCGCCTCACGTAGACTCTTCTTCGGCACTGGGCGAATCGCCCAGCTACAGACAATGACGTCTACGCAGGAGGAACAACACTGTGTCCGCACCCGTGAGCGAGCACCTCAACAGCTGGATCGACCGCGAGGCCCAGGCCGAAGCGATGATCCCTCTCATCGGAAAGCTGTACCGGGAGAACAACGTCGTCACCGGCATCTACGGTCGCAAGCTCGTCAACCAGTCCGCCATCGACATTCTCAAAGCCCATCGCTTTGCCCGTCAGGTGGATGAACACGAACTCCCGATTTCCGAAACACTGCCTATCGTGCAGGCCCTGACCACTTTAGACCTGGGTGCAGCCAGCATCGATCTGGCCCGTCTGAACAATAAGTACAAGGCCTCCGGCACCTCCAGCCTCGAGGCGTTTTTGCGAGAGGAGCTCGCCGATGTGGTCGGACGGCGGGGAGAAGGCCGGGCCGAGCCGCGCGACGTCGTGCTTTATGGGTTTGGACGTATTGGCCGTCTCCTGGCCCGGATCATGGTCGAGCATGCCTCCTCTGCCTCGGGTCTGCGGTTGCGGGCCATCGTGGTCCGCAAGGGCAAGGGCAATGACCTGGCTAAGCGTGCATCTCTGCTGCGACGCGATTCGGTGCACGGTCCTTTCGCCGGTTCCATCCGAGTCGATGAGCAGAACCAGGCCATCATCGCCAACGGAACCTATATCCAGGTGATCTACGCCAATGCTCCTGAAGAGGTGGACTACACCGCCTACGGTATCCAGGACGCCGTGGTGGTGGACAATACCGGGATCTGGCGGGATGAAGAGGGTATGAGCAAGCATCTGCAGTCCAAGGGTGCCGCCCGGGTCCTGCTGACTGCACCAGGTAAGGGCGATATCAAGAACATCGTCTACGGGGTCAACCACAGTGACATCACCGACGAGGACGTGCTGCTCTCGGCGGCTTCCTGCACGACCAACGCCATCACCCCGGTGGTGAAGCTGATGCAGGACGCCTACGGCATTGACCACGGGCACGTGGAGACGGTGCACTCCTACACCAACGATCAGAACCTGATTGACAACTACCACAAGGGTGAGCGCCGCGGCCGCTCGGCTGCGCTGAACATGGTTATCACCGAAACTGGTGCCGCCAAAGCGGTAGCCAAGGCCCTGCCGGAGCTCTCGGGCAAACTCTCCGGCAATGCCATCCGTGTTCCTACCCCGGATGTCTCAATGGCTGTCCTGAACCTTGAGCTGGAGAAGGAGACCAGCAAAGAGGAACTCAACACCTTCCTGCGCAAGGAATCGCTGGAAGGACCGTTGCACAGCCAGGTCGACTATATCGATTCCACCGAGGTGGTCTCCACGGACTTCGTCGGTTCGCGTGCTGCAGGCGTTGTGGACGGACTGGCCACTATTGTCAACGGTAAGCAGGCCATCCTCTATGTCTGGTACGACAACGAGTTCGGCTATTCAGCTCAAGTGGTGCGGGTACTTGAGCACATTACGCAGTCCGAGCCGGTGAAATACCCGAAGCTGGGCTAGTCCCTGTCATTGGCTCACGGAGCCTTGAAGGGGTGGTTTTCCCCAGACTGTGGTGCTGGCGGTGTACGCGCCAGAGAATCCACAGGCGGTGGGAGGGCCACCCCTTTGGCGTATCTGCCGGTAGCAGACTCGGTGGTGAACCGGCGTGCTGCTCACGGCCCATGCTGGTTCACCACACTCCACTGGCCGTGAATGAGGGAGGGACCTCGATGTCTGACTCAATCTCGGTGCGCGGGTTCGCCGGCACTGCTCCAGAGCTGAGGATTACTGAATCTGGTCTGGCTATCGCCAGTTTCCGATTGGGCTCCACGCCGCGTTGGCGCAGCCGAGACAACGGAGAGTGGGTCTCGGGGACCACTAATTGGTACACCATCGTCTGTTTCCAGAAGCTGGCGGAGCACATTGCCAGCTCTATTCAAAAAGGTGATCCGGTGGTCGTCAGCGGTCGTCCGCGGATTCGCAGCTGGGAGTCTGAAAACAGCAAAGGTACTGAAATTGAGATCGCCGCCCAGGGCATCGGGCATGATCTAGCCTTCGGCACCTCCGCCTTCACCAAGGCACGTCATGGCGCAAGTGAGCAGGATGCCGAACACCAGGGACATGATGAGACAGGCGATCGCCGGCAGGGCGATAGTTCCTTGTCCTCTGCAGGGCAAACATCAGAGGGCGGTTCCGGAGAACACGCTCCCGTTGGTGCCGGAGCCGATCACCTGGCGGAGAGCGCCGACACCAATGCTGGCGCAGTGTCCTCGGGAACCGGCGCAGTGTCTTGGGATGCCGCAGCCCAGGAGCGCGAGCCGGCCTTTTGAAGGCCAGCGCATACACCGACGGCGGCATGTCAGATAAGGTGACATGCCGCCGTCGGATCAGCTGAAGACCTTCGATCAGTCGCGGGTCAGGCGACGGTGAGTCACACGTGAGGGACGTGCTGCATCCGGTCCCAGGCGCTCGACCTTGTTCTTCTCGTAGGACTCGAAGTTACCCTCGAACCAATACCAGTTCGCCGGGTTCTCCTCGGTGCCCTCCCAGGCGAGGATATGTGTCGCTACGCGGTCCAGGAACCACCGGTCGTGAGAGATGACCACCGCACAACCGGGGAAGTCCAGCAGCGCGTTCTCCAGTGAACCCAGGGTCTCGACGTCGAGGTCGTTAGTGGGCTCATCGAGCAGCAGCAAATTGCCGCCCTGCTTCAGGGTCAGGGCCAGGTTCAGGCGGTTGCGCTCACCGCCGGAGAGCACCCCGGCCTTCTTCTGCTGATCAGGCCCCTTGAACCCGAAAGCTGAGACATATGCGCGCGAGGACATCTCCACAGCACCCACGTGGATGTAATCGAGTCCATCGGAGACGACCTCCCAGAGGCTTTTCTCCGAATCGATGTTCTCGCGGTTCTGGTCCACGTAGGAGATCTTGACCGAATCACCGATAGTGACAGCGCCGTCGTCGGGCTGTTCAAAGCCCACGATGGTCTTAAACAAGGTGGACTTACCCACACCGTTAGGACCGATCACGCCGACGATTCCATTGCGTGGCAGCGAGAAGGACAGCCCGTCGATGAGCGTCCGGTCACCGAAGCCCTTCTTCAGATCCTTGACCTCAATGACCTGGGTGCCCAGACGCGGGCCCGGGGGGATCTGAATCTCATCGAAGTCCAGCTTCTTGGTCCGCTCGGCCTCTGCGGCCATCTCCTCGTAGCGGGCCAGACGAGCTTTGGACTTAGCCTGGCGACCCTTGGTGTTCGAACGGACCCATTCGAGTTCGTCGGAGAGTCGCTTGGCCAGCTTCTGGTCCTTCTTGCCCTGGATCTCGAGGCGGGCACGCTTCTTCTCCAGGTAGGTGGAGTAGTTGCCTTCATAGGGGTAGAGCCGTCCGCGATCGACTTCACAGATCCACTCAGCCACGTGGTCCAGGAAGTAACGGTCGTGGGTCACTGCCAGCACGGCGCCTTCGTAGGAAGCAAGGTGCTGCTCAAGCCACAGCACCGATTCAGCATCGAGGTGGTTAGTGGGCTCATCCAGGAGCAGCAGGTCTGGCTTGGAGAGCAGCAGCTTGCACAGCGCGACGCGGCGGCGCTCACCTCCTGAGAGGTGGGTGACGGGCTCATCGCCGGGAGGACACCGCAGGGCGTCCATGGCCTGCTCGAGCTGCGAGTCGAGGTCCCAGGCATTCGCGGCGTCGATCTCTTCCTGGAGTTTGCCCATCTCCTCCATGAGCGCCTCGAAGTCCGCATCGGGGTTAGCCATCTCGTCGGAGATCTGGTTGTAGCGAACGAGCTTCTGGTAAATCTCACCGACGCCCTCCTGGACATTGCCCAGAACGGTCTTCTCCTCGTTCAGCGGGGGCTCCTGCAGGAGAATGCCCACCGAGTAGCCTGGCGAGAGCCGAGCCTCGCCATTGGAGGGCTCATCCAGGCCCGCCATAATCTTCAGGATCGTGGACTTACCTGCGCCGTTGGGGCCGACGACGCCGATCTTGGCGCCAGGGTAGAAAGACATGGTGACGTCATCGAGGATGACTTTGTCGCCCACCTTCTTGCGGGCTTTGACCATGGTGTAGATGAACTCAGCCATTGTGTATCTGAAGTGTCCTTACCGGTGTCGGATGTAATCGGGCGCGCCGTAAGAGGCAGCCGTTCTCGCTACAAGCCTAGCCGCTGACGCCAACTCATGCCCTGCACCGTGTGCGGCCGTTCAGATATCTTGGTTCTTATGAGGCGGTGCCAGAGCGGGAAGGTAAGGCGCAGCGCTACGGCGTTCGGCAGAGGATGAACCCGCCAGCGGAGCTGAGCCGCAGCCAGCGCCCGAGGCGGTGTATCTGGGTCTCAGCCCCCTCCTCGCCGCTGAGGAACCCCAGCGACAACGCACCGAAGGCAGCTCCGGCAGGAATGTCGATGCCCGCCGCGGCCAGCCGGCGGCCCCAGACTTTTTCGCGCACCTGTTCCACAACATGGGCTCCGGCGCTGGTCGGCACCGCCTGCGCGATCTCCGCGATCCCCGCATCGGCGGCTTCACGCAACCGCTGGTCTGATTCAGCCCCTACAGCCTCCCAGCCTGAACGCGGGGGAGTCACCGCTGCCCAAGGCGCGTTGATCCGGCTCGGCGGCAGCGGAAGGGTCACCTCGGCCGGATTAAGCCGGGCCAACCGCTCGCTGATAGAACCCAGCTCCACCGTAGCGTCCGTCGTCGTGGGCTCCGCCAATGCCATAGTGCGCAAACCCAGGACGGCCGGTACCCCGGAGGTGAGAGTATTGGGAGTCATCACCGGCACCCAAGCGGCCAGTACGGAACCTACTGCCTGGAGTCGAATGCCCTGTTCCTGGATGCGCCGGGCCCGCTTGACGTAGGTACCGAGGTCCTGCAGTGTTGCGGCCTCGGCGAAATGCAGCTGCTGGGTCATAGGATTGATTCTGTCAGAGCGCGGAGCCGCAAACCGGACCGCTTCGCTGTCAGCCGTAAGGACCCACCAAGGAGACCCATGCCCGACCGTGAATTCCGTATCCCCACATCTGAGGAAGCGGTGGATCAGCTGGTGGGCATGCTCCAGTTGGAGCAGCTGGAGAACGACGCCGACGGCGAGGACCAGTTTCTGGCTCCGGTCTTCGAGCAGGCCTTCTGGCGGGTCTTTGGAGGTCAGGTCCTGGCCCAGTCAGCGACCGCTGCCATGCATACCGTCGACCCAGAGCGTGCCATCCACTCGGTGCACGGCTACTTCCTGCGTCCCGGTGATGCCAGCAAGCCGATTGAGATCAAGGTTGAGCGGCTGCGCGATGGCGGCTCCTTCTCCGCGCGAAGGTCGCAGGCCTACCAGAACGGCAAACCGATTCTGTCCATGATCGCCAGCTTCCAGCGTCCCTCGGCGGGACCAGCCCACCAGGCTCAGATGCCCGCAGGCATTCCGGATCCGGAGGAGCTGGCTTCCCCAGAGGAACTCGTGGGGCATGTGAAACACCCGATCATCCAGGAATGGGGACGCGGCCGACCCTTCGAGATCCGGCATATCGATCGTCCGCTCTACCTTGAGGCGGACCGAGAAGCGCGTCCCACCAGTGCAGTGTGGATGAAGACCAAGACCGCGCTGCCAGATGACCCGAATGTGCACCGGGCCGCCATCCTCTACGCCTCCGACTACACCCTGCTGGAACCGATTCTGCGCAGACACAGTCTGTACTGGGCTAAGCCCGGGCTGAAGATGGCTTCCCTGGATCATGCGCTGTGGTGGCACCGGCCGGCCCGGGCAGATGAGTGGCTGCTCTACGTCCAAGACAGCCCCAGCGCCCAAAGCGCCCGCGGACTCAGCACTGGGTCCATCTACAGCCGCGAAGGTCTGCTGGTGGCCACTGTTGCGCAGGAAGGTATGGTGCGGCCGCCGCAGGGCATTCGCCCCCGTATCCAGGAAACCATCCAGAAGACCGTGGTGAACAACGGTCGAACCCAGCGCCAGCTCAACCAGAAGTACTCCAGCGCCTGGCAGTCACGCTATAGCGGCTGATCAGTGCTGAGAGTAGTTTGCCGTGCGTGGCTATAGGCGCTCATAGCCTGCACCGCAGTGGCTTCCCAGGAATAGCCGCGGGCAAGTTCTGCAGCGTGGTGTGAGAACTGCCTCCAGCGTGTCGGGTCTGCGGACAGCCCGGCAATCTCAGCGGCCCAGTCCGCCGGATCCAGCGAATCGATGAGCCGACCGGTGCTGTTGTGCCTGACGAGTTCGGCCAGTCCACCAACACGGTGGGCAAGCACTGGTGTGCCGCAGGCCATGGCTTCTAGCGCCACCAGGCCGAAAGACTCGCTGTAGGAAGGCACAAGGACCGCATCTGAGCGGCGGAACAGAGTCGCCAGATCATCGTGGGGCAGCGGCTTGCGATGCACGACGACGTCGTCCACCCCGTGCTCAGCGGCGAGAGCTTCGATGTCGATGGCATCAGGTCCGCTCTGCCTGCCGGCAACAGTGAGGTGCACCGTCAACTCAGGGTGATCTCGACGCAGATGCGCCAGTGCCTCCACCACAACCTGGGGACCCTTATGCGGCTGCAGTCGGCCCGCGAAGGTCAGTTCCAGGGGCCGATCGCCACGCCGGAGATGCCGCGGGTCACCGGCGGCGGGAGGATGGAAAATCTGCAGATCCACCCCGGGCTTGACCAGTGAGATCCTGTATCGCGGTACCTCAAAGAGGCGCTCCAGGTCCAGCCGCTCCCGCTCAGTATTGGCGGTCAGCGCGGCGGCCTCGGCAGCGATTCGAGCCTCAGCATCATGGCGACGCGGATCCTCCTGGGTGGCGGGGTCCCTTTCGATCTTGATCGCCCCGATGGTGTGCATGGTATGCACTGGACTCGCATCCAGTTCCTTAGCCAGGGTCAGACCCGCTAAACCGGAGAGCCAGTAGTGCGAATGCACCACATCCACCGTGGTGCTTGTGGCGGCTCTCAGCACCTCAGCGGCACGCTGCGACAGGGAATCCAGGCATTCAAGCAGCTGGGTCTTGTCTTGACGACACCCGCGCGGGACATGCAAGGAATGAAGCCGCCGACCATCGGTCAAGGTAGTACTGAAGTCCTGGCCGCCTTCCTGCGCGGCGGTATCTACGGTGGGAAGGTCCAGGTCTGTGGTGACAATGTCGACTTCCACGCCTTGGGCAACAAGGGCCTGGGAGAGCGCATTGACATAGACATTCAGCCCCCCGGCGTCGCCCATTCCCGCCTGTGCCAGGGGAGAGGTGTGCAGGCTGAGCATGACCACGCGCTGTACAGCGTCAGTGGGCATAGGAATCTCCGGGGATGGCGTGCTGGGGCTCTGTCATGTTATCGCGAGAGATAGTCGCCGCATTTCTCGGCTGTGGGAATATCGCGCCGCAGCACCCATAGTCCCATGTCATCCTCGCTGACCGGTTCGAAGCCCAAGCGTTCTGCGCGTTGGAAGGCCTCCTCCGGCGTGAGCGGATGAGAGCCGCCAAGTTCAGCAGCGCGTTCGTCGATGATTAGCCACTGCAGGTCCTCCTCGGCGGTGGTCCCGTTGAGTCCCACGTAGGTGCGGTCCACCAGATGCGGCACCGCAGTATCGGCGGCCTCCACGCAGACACCATCGGGGATCATCTTCACTGCGCGCTCATGGGCCTGCGCCCGCTCGTACATGGACCAGTTATGCCCGGTGAGCGTGCGCTGATACGGGAAGACCTGCGGAAAGAGCAAGGAGCCGACGACGCCGCAGGCCAGCAGCAGCGCAGGAATTGCTACTGGCAGGTGCCCGCGAACTCCGGATGCGCCGACTGGAGCCTCGGAGACGGCATCGCCTGAGCTGCGGTCCGTGCGACGCCGTGCCCAGGGCACTCGCGGAATCAGCACACCCTGATGGACGAGGCGCCGAATCACGTCCATAGCCCCCAGCAGGAAGATCGGCGCGAGAATCGCGTCGTATTGATAGACCGGCGACCACACGTTGAGGCGATCGTTGAAGAGTCTGGAGAGCAGTATCGGTGCGCCCAGCAGCACATAGGGGGAGAGGAAGGGCAGGAACAGCAGGGGCGCGAAGTGCAGCAGCCACAGACTGACCTTCAGGGAGTGGTCAAACAGCACGACGACGGCGTTCCACGGCTGGGTGAGGATAAACAGTACTGCCGCGCCGGCAGAGGGACCCAGAGAGGTGTACTGCCAGTAGACGAACTCGCCAGCGGGGGAGAAGTGCGGGATCACTGTCTCGACCGCCAACCAGTAGCCGAAGATGCCGAGGCCAGCCGTGATCGCTGCAGCCAGCCAGGCGCGGCGGATGGCGAGGACTAAGGCGATGGCGAAGAGTGTGACGCCCATGTCCTCTCGCACAGCCAGCAGCACAGCAGAGAGGCCAACGGCCCACCACATTCGACGTCGTTCAATAGCCCAGATGATCCAGGCAATGATCGGTACACCAAAGGCGATTTCGTGAAAGTCCCAGTTCACAATTGCCTGGAAGGGCCACCACAGCAACAGGGCTGCCGCACTCAGCAGCGCCGGCACATGAGAGAACCAACCGCGCACCACCAAGTAGACCGGAATGGCAGTAGATGCCAGTAGTCCGATCATGCCGACATTCAGCATTCGCGGGTCGTCCCAGATCCAGTACAGCGGCGCGAAGAGCACCAGGATCGGATGGAAATGGTCACCTAGGAGATGAAAGTCCTCGCCCTTGATGGGGACGATGGGTGCTTTGAACATCGCGTACTGCCGAACCGCCTGGTCAAAAATCCCCAGGTCATAACCCTTGGCCTCGAAGTTCCGGAAGCGCAGAAGAGAATGGATCAATGCCAGGAGAGAGCCGGCCGCCATGACCAGTCCGAGATGAACTTTGTGACGCAGCGGCAAGTAGAGCTCCTGGTGGTGCGAGTGAGTTGCTTCTGTGGCGGTCCACCGGCGTACGCGGCGTCGCCGTAGGACGTTCTATGGTATCGCCGGTGGTCGCGCGGGTGTCATTTCCCAACCATGAGCTCAGGGCAGTTTTTTGGCTAGGAGGTGCCGGTGCAAGTTGGTGAGCGCCTCATCCCAGCCGTCGTAGACGAAGCCGTCCCCGGGGTTGCCGGAGTACCCGCGCAGGTGGAACACGAGTTCGGTACTGTCGCCGCGGGGAATGAAAGTGAGCGTGACAACGGGTGAATCGTTGACCGGCGCGTCGGGGTTGCCCCAGGTGAAGACGAGCTTGTCTGTCGGCTCGACCACGAGGAACTCTCCTCCTGTCGGGAACTTCTCGCCTGTCTGGTCATTGGTCATCGTGTACCGATAGCGGCCGCCGACACGGACGTCGAAGGAAATGCTGTCGGTGGAGACCCCGAAGGGGAACAGCCACTGGGCGAGCTCGGATTCGTCGGTCCAAGCACGCCAGACGAGGTCTCGAGGCGCATCGAATGTGCGGGTGATGGAAAAGTGCGGGGCGTTCGTCGATGAGGGTTGAGGTGTTGTCATGGCCCGGTCTCCTTAGGGATCGATGTTCGGTTTGGTCTTCATGGTGTCCAAATGAGTTTCGAGACTGTCGAGACGTAGATTCCATTCGCGGCGTTGCCGCTCGACCCAGGCGGCGGCCTCATCAAGGGGCTCGGCGTGCATCGAAAGGGTTCGCCATTGGGCTCGTACTGTTCGGGTAATGAGCCCGGCGCGTTCCAGGACCTTTAAGTGCTGGGAGATCGCGGGAGCGCTCAGTGGGAACGGCTCAGCGACCTCGCTCACCGTGGCCGGTCCCTGCGCGAGCCGGCTGAGGATGGCTCGACGCGTAGGGTCGGCTAGTGCGGCGAAGACGATACTCAGAGTGTCCCCAGCAGTCATTTCACCAACTCCTTAATAAAGCGGATGCTTAATTAATGCACGGTGGCGCGTTCTTCGTCAATAGCCGGCGTCGGCTGAGGTGAAGAACGTCGGTGCCCGGAGAGCGGCAGCGCTGCGGGAGAACAAGGCAGCCAGAGACCGAATGTGGTCAGAGTCATGGTCACAGGTACAAGAAAGGGCCCGTTCCTTTGGAGGTGGAACGGGCCCGTTGGCCTTGTATTTACTGGGATGTAGCCGTGTGCCCCAGGAGGGATTCGAACCCCCGACCGGCGGATTAGAAGGCCGCTGCTCTATCCCCTGAGCTACTGAGGCGCGGGCCGAGAGGCAGCCCGGCGGATAAGTCTACCGAATTCAGGCATTGACCATGGAGTGCGCGGCGCGCTCCAGGTAGTCCCACAGCACCTGCTCGTGCAGGGGTGAGAGTTCAGCGGCATCGACGGCCTTGCGCATGAAGCGAAGCCATTTATCCCGGGCTTCGGCGTCGACTCGGAAAGGCATGTGGCGCATCCGAAGACGCGGATGACCGCGCTGCTGCTGGTAAGCCCGCGGGCCGCCCCAGTACTGCTCAAGGAACAGCAGCAGCCGCTCCTTAGCAGGGCCGAGATCTTCCTCTGGATACATGGCCCGAAAATCGGGATCCTCTGCGACCTGGTCGTAAAAAACATCCACGACCTTCTGGAACGTCTGGCGCCCGCCGACCTGGGCGTAGAAGCTCTCCGGATTCACCGCGTCGGGATCCGGCTCCGCCGGCACCGGTGAGCCGTCGGGTCCTGGCATCACGCCGAAGTCAGTGGGCATGGGGCGCAGCGCCGGTGGCAGGTGCGTGCGCTCCTGCGGGGACGTCACCGGGGTCAGCTCGGCGCCGTCGTCGTTGGTCTGCGGTTCTTGAGCCGCGGCAGGTGGCTGGTGTGCCTGCCTGTCCGGGCGCCCGGTCACCTGGGACGGAGGTTTGCCCACTGGCCGTATCGTGGCGATGGGCGCACCAAGACGGCGGGAGAACTTGGGGAGCTCGCGGTGCTCTTCTGTCATAGTCGTTTAAGCATAAGATGGTGCCCGCTTGTTCCTTAAACCCCATACGGGAAGGTCCCCATGCGCGTCCACATAGCCACTGACCATGCCGGAATGGAGCTCTCGGCTCATCTGGTGGAGCACCTGAAAGCCAAAGGATACGAGGTGATCGACCACGGTCCGGCGGAATACGACGCCGCCGATGACTACCCGGGCTTCTGCCTCAAAGCCGCAGAGGCTGTTGCTTCGGAGCAGGCCGAAGGTCAGGACTCGCTGGGCATTGTTCTCGGCGGCTCCGGCAATGGAGAGCAGATTGCGGCAAATAAGGTTCAAGGCATCCGGGCCGCACTGGCGTGGAACCTGGATACCGCGCGGCTGGCCCGTGAGCACAACAACGCCAACGTGGTAGGACTCGGCGGGCGACAGCACAGCCTAGAAGAGGCCACCGCCATCGTGGACGCCTTCCTCGAAGGTCAGTGGAGCAATGAGGAACGCCACAGTCGGCGCATCGGCAAGATCACCCATTACGAGAACACCGGGGAAATCCTCGACTGAGCCGATTCACACCTGCCTGACGTGCCCGAAGGTCATACCCTGCATCGTCTCGCTGCTCAGATGCACCGGCTCTTTGCCGGTCAACAATGGCGAGTCTCCTCCCCACAAGGTCGATTCACCGCAGGCGCTGCTCGTCTAGACGGCGAGGTCCCCGAACGAGCTGAAGCGTGGGGCAAGCACCTTTTCCTTCACGTCGACGGCGTGATCTGGCAAGTCCACCTCGGGCTCTACGGGGCCTTCAGCTTCCGCGGTGACGAACAGTTCGCCGGCCCTGCCAGCATTGGGGCACCACGAGCCGCCGTCGAACAGCTGCAGCCCAGTTACGCCGAGGACGGATGGATCATTCCGGAACCAGCTGCCGGCGCGGTTCGGGCAAGAGTCCAAAGCCGTCACGGCTGGGCAGACCTGCGAGGTCCAGCCACCTGTGCGGTGATCACCGAAGATGAGTATCACACTGTCATCGCCAAGCTGGGACCGGACCCGCTGCGCCAGCCCGAAGGTACCGTGGACGATTGTGCCCGAGGGCAGTTCGCCAGCAATCTCGCGCGACGGCGGATCAGTATTGCCGCGGCACTGATGGACCAGGCAGTGATAGCCGGGGTAGGCAATATCTACCGCGCTGAGTCACTGTTCGTTGAGCGCATCGACCCGGACACCCCAGCCCAGCAGTTGCGCCCCAGACAGATCGACTCACTGTGGAACACCCTGACCACCCAGCTGCGCCAGGGATATGAAGAGGGAGTCATCCGAACTCTGCGTACTGCGCACAGCAGTGCCGCCACCGGCGATGATGTCCATGATTATCGTGCCGGGCATGCGGCACAGCAGAATCAGCAACTGCGTCGCCACTCGGTGTATCAGCACCACAACACAGCCTGCCTGCGATGTGGTGCTGCTATTGCCATGCGGGAGCTGCAAGGACGGCGCCTGTACTGGTGCCCAGGCTGTCAGGACAACAGTCGCAGTCAGGCTTAAGTACCGTAGAATCTCAGGGTCAGTTCCGGTGCCACCGGTGACCGAGACACCAGCTATCAAGGAGAGCATTCCCAGTGAGCGAAAACGCCGCGTCCGCATCCATCAGCATCAGTCTCGGCGGTCAGCCGACAACTGTGACTGAGGGCACCACCGGCACTGAGCTCTTCGCTGATCAGGCCACCACCGTGGTGATGCGCGTCGATGGTCGGCTCTGGGACCTCTCCCGCCAGATCCCCGACGGCGCTTCTGTTGAGCCGGTAGATATCAGCGAGCCCGACGGTCTCAACGTGCTGCGGCACTCCGCCGCCCACGTCATGGCTCAAGCAGTCCAGCAGCTGTTCCCAGGTTCGAAACTGGGCATCGGCCCCTACATCACGGACGGCTTCTACTTCGACTTCGACGTGGAGAACCCCTTTACGCCTGAGGATCTGAAGAAGATCGAAAAGGCCATGCAGAAGATCGTCAAGTCCGGTCAGACCTTCGAGCGCGAAGTAGTGGACCTCGACGAGGCCAAACGGCAGATGGCTGATGAGCCCTATAAGCTCGAGCTCCTCGGCTCCGGCAGTGAAGCCGGCGACGACGCCTCCGTTGAGGTCGGCGGGGATGTCATCACCATCTACCACAATGTCGACCGCAAGGGAGAGCGGGTCTGGGCAGATCTGTGCCGTGGCCCGCATCTGCCCAGCACCAAGCTGATCGCCAATGGTTTCGCCGTCATGCGCTCGGCAGCGGCCTACTGGCGGGGTAAAGAATCCAACCCCCAGCTGCAGCGGCTCTACGGTACTGCATGGCCTACCAAAGACGATCTAGTGGCCTACAAGGAACGACTGGCCGAGGCCGAACGCCGCGACCACCGCCGTCTGGGTAATGAGCTGGACCTCTTCAGCTTCCCCGACGAGCTCGGCTCGGGTCTGCCGGTATTCCATCCCAAGGGCGGTGTGCTGCGCCGTGTGATGGAGGACTATTCACGTCGCCGCCACGAGGAAGCCGGCTACGAGTTCGTCTATACACCGCACATCACCAAGGGGCGGCTCTACGAAGTCTCCGGCCACCTCGAGTGGTACAAGGATGGCATGTTCCCGGCAATGCACGTGGATGAACAGCGTGATGAGCAGACCGGCGAGGTCATCAAGCCCGGCCAGGACTACTACCTGAAGCCGATGAACTGCCCGATGCACAACCTGATCTTCGACTCCCGGGGACGTTCTTACCGTGAGCTGCCCCTGCGGCTCTTCGAATTCGGCTCTGTCTACCGCTATGAGAAGTCCGGCGTGGTCCACGGCCTGACTCGGGTGCGCGGAATGACCCAGGACGACGCCCACATCTACTGCACTCGAGAGCAGATGAAGTCTGAGCTGACCGGCACGTTGAACTTCGTGCTGGGGCTGCTGAAAGACTACGGGCTGGACGATTTCTACCTCGAACTGTCCACTAAGGACCCTGAGAAGTACGTGGGCTCGGATGAGATCTGGGAGGAAGCCACCGAGACTCTGGCCGACGTGGCAGCGGAGTCCGGGCTGGAGCTGGTGCCCGATCCGGGTGGCGCCGCCTTCTACGGTCCGAAGATCTCCGTACAGGCCCGGGATGCCATCGGCCGTACCTGGCAGATGTCCACTATCCAGCTGGACTTCAACCTGCCTGAGCGCTTCGACCTGGAATACACCGCAGCTGACGGGACTCGCCAGCGTCCCGTGATGATCCACCGGGCACTCTTCGGCTCCATCGAGCGTTTCCTCGGCGTGCTCACCGAGCATTACGCAGGCGCCTTCCCGGCATGGCTGGCACCAGTGCAGGTCCGCGCCATTCCGGTCGCCGAGCCCTTCAACGACTACCTCGCTGAGGTCGTAGCCAAGCTCAAGGCCAAGGGTGTGCGGACGGAGCTGGACGATGGCAACGAGAGATTCCCCAAGAAGATCCGTACCGCATCCAAGGACAAGATCCCGTTCGTGCTCATCGCCGGGGGAGAGGATGCAGAAGCCGGTGCCGTCTCCTTCCGCTTCCGTGACGGCAGCCAGGAGAACCAGGTGCCGGTGGATGAGGCTGTTGAGCGCATTGTTAAGGCCATTGAGGACCGCGTGGCCTAAATGAACCAGGCACCCTGGGACACCGATAATTACGTGCTGCCTGGGGTGCCTGATGCCTTCCAACGGCTCTGGACGCCCCATCGCGAGGCGTATCAGGTCAAGGGGCAGGACCAGGTCACCGGTGAGGACAACTGTCCCTTCTGCGCTGGCCCGAAGCGCGAGGATGAGCAGTCACTGATCGTCCATCGTGGTCGAACCTGTTATGTCCTGCTGAACCTCTACCCCTATAACCCGGGGCACCTGCTGGTATGTCCCTATCGACATGTACCGGATCTGACGGACCTTGGACCAGAAGAGGCCGCCGAATTCACCGCTCTGACCCAGGATGCGATGCGTGCCCTGCGGGCCCAGAGTCATCCAGCGGGCTTCAACTTGGGCATCAATCAGGGCAAAGCCGGTGGAGCAGGTATCGCAGCGCACCTTCATCAGCACGTGATCCCGCGCTGGAGCGGGGATACCAACTTTCTGCCGATCATTGCGCAGACAAAGTCTCTCTCGGCCACTCTCGGAGAGATCCGGCGTCTGGTAGCGCAAGCGTGGCCTGACACAGCAGGGGGCGCGGAGGACTGATGCTCAATAAGTACGCTCGGGCGTTCTTCGGCGCGCTTTTCACCCCGGTGGCCAAAGCTCTGCTGAGGATGGGACTGTCACCTAACGCCGTCACCGTCATCGGTACCCTCGGCGTATCCGCCGGCGCCCTGATCTTCTACCCCATGGGTGAGCTCTTCTGGGGCACAGTCTTCATCACACTCTTTGTCTTCAGCGACCTGATCGATGGGCTGATGGCTCGCCTGAGCAATAAGGGCTCACAGCTGGGCAGTTTTCTTGATTCTGTCCTGGACCGAGTGCAGGACGGTGCGGTGTTCCTGGGCCTGCTGCTTTGGTTCTTCACCGGCGGGGAGAATTACTGGCTGGGCACCACGGCGGCTGTCTGCCTGATGCTGGGAATGCTGGTTTCCTATATCCGCGCCAAGGCCGAGTCGTTGGGATACCGTGCCGATGTGGGTATTGCGGAGCGGCCAGAGCGCATGGTACTCACCCTGGTGTTCACCGGCTTCACTGGTCTGGGGCTTCCGCTGATCGTGCTCCAGGTGGTGCTCACCGTACTCGCAGCTGCCTCCCTGCTGACGGTGATCCAACGTATGGCCTCGGTGGCGCGGCAAGCACGCTAATCCCGTCAGGCACCCAAGGGCTTGTATCGAACACACATTCGAACGATACTTGGTTCTGTGACTATCACTGAGCTTCGCCCCGTTGAGGAATCTGCTGCACCCAGCGAGCTCACTGTGCTGCCCACTACCGTTCCAGCGGGGTTCCCCTCACCCGCCCTGGACTTCGTCAGCGAAACCATCAACCTTCACGAGCATCTGGTTCATGATCCACCGTCAACATATATTGCACGAGTCTCCGGTTCCTCCATGGTCAACGCGGGGATCAGCGATGGTGATCATTTGCTCATCCGCAAAGGCGCGCAACCGCGCGACGGGGATGTGGTGGTCGCTGTGCTTGATGGACAGCTCACGGTGAAGCGCTTGAGGCTCACCTCCACTGGGGTCCTGCTGCAGGCTGAGAACCCCGAGTATTCGGATATCGAGGTGCCCGAACTCTCAGAGCTGATCATCTGGGGCGTGGCATATATGTGTCTGCACAGTCTGCGGTGACCAGGTGTGAAATTTGTTGCGCTTATTGATGTCAACAGCTTCTATGTGAGCTGCGAAAGAGTCTTTGATCCCAGCCTTCGGGACAGGCCCGTTGTTGTGCTGTCCAATAATGATGGATGTGCTGTTGCCATGAGCCGGGAGGCGAAACAGCTAGGGATCAGCGTTGGTGCGCCCTGGTTCAAGCTCGCGCCTACGGCAGCGCAGCGTGGGTTAGTGGCACGCTCGTCTAACTACGAGCTCTACGGGGATATGAGCCACCGTTTCTTACAGGTGATCGCTGAGCACAGCGGTCAGGTGGAAAAGTACAGCATCGACGAGGCGTTCGCGCTCTTTGAGGGCCAGCCGCAGGCTGCCCGGAGCTTCGCTGCCACGGTGAAGGCCGATATTGCCCGGAGGCTCGACCTTCCCGTCGGAGTGGGGCTCGGTGCCACCAAGACCTTAGCCAAACTGGCGAACCTGGCCGCCAAGAGCATCGGCTGGATGCAGGGAATCTGCGTCTGGGAGGCCCTGCCGAGTGATTACCGAGTGTCCCTGCTGGAGAGTCTTCCGGTCCAGCAGCTCTGGGGTGTGGGCCGACGCAGTGCTGCCAAACTTGAAGCACTTGGCATCACCACAGCGGCTGACCTCAAAGCGGCTGATCCGCAGCTTATTCGGCGCCGCCATGGGCTCCCGCTGATGCGCACGGTGATGGAGTTGAACTCCCATGCGTGTATCGAACTGGAGGAAGAACGAGAGTTCCGGGACTCGCTGGTCTTCAGCCGGTCCTTCTCGGCACCGGTGACCACGCGCGAGGTGATGGATCAGGTGCTTTCCAGCTATGCCCAGCGGGCCTGTTCGCGCCTGAACAAGCGCAGTACCGAAGCGCGAACAGTAACGGCCTGGGCCATGACTTCATGGCACAGTACGGGACCAGAAGCCGAGAGTGCATTCCATTCGCCCTCGGCGACCGCCTCCTTGCCGTCGCCGACCAGCGACCCGGTGACGTTGATGCGGGCGGCGAAGCGACTCCTGCCCTTGATCGAGGAAGGCCGGCGCTACACCAAAGCCGGAATCACGCTGACCGGCCTCTCGCCGGCTGGTCAGCAGGCAGCCTTCGATCTGTTTACCCCAGACCAGGACAGCCGCGCCCTGGGGCCATTGATGGAGCAAGTCCGCGCCAGGGCCGGAGCCGAAGCCATCGGACTAGGACGCGGCGGGCTGCGCACCGCAGCAGACTGGGAGATGAGACGCGAAATGATGAGCCCGAGATACACCACCCGATGGGATGAAGTCCTCGAAGTCAGGGCCTGTTGAGGCTTGGGTTCAGGAGGGCTGCGCGGCGCAGGTCACGCCAGTCCTAAGCTGCGCAGCAGAGGCTCCACCTGGGGGTCGCGCCCCACCGCTCGGCGATAAGATTCCAGCGGATCCCGGGTATTACCCCGGGAGAGAAGTTCAGCCCGGAAATGTGCGCCGCGGCGAGCCAGCGCCTCGTCGTCGTTGAGCACCTCACGGAACCACTCGCTGGCATCTGCGGCCAGCACCTCAGCCCACAAGTAGGAGTAATACCCGGCTGCGTAGCCCGAGCTGGCAAAGATGTGCTTAAAGAAGCCGCTGGAGTACCGCGGCGGCACGAGGTCGAGGTTCAAGCCCCACTCGGCCAGTGCTCGCTGTTCGAATCCGCGAGGATCCTGCCGGGCTTCTTCGGCCTGGTCGGGCGTGAGGCTATGCCAGGCAATATCAATGACCACAGCGGCTACATGCTCGACCGTGCTCAGCCCCTTGCCCCAGAGCTCCTGCTCAGAAGGTACTGCGCCTGGGCGTGTGGGGGTGGGGGAGTAGAGATCCTGAAAGACCTCATTGACCTGCGAAGGGAACTCCACATTGTCCCGGGGGACCGCAGTGCCCGATAGCTCCTCGAATTCTGCAGCAGCAAGAAGCCCATGCAACGCATGACCGAACTCATGGAAGAGCGTCTTGTGCTCCCCGGCCGAGAGGATAGTGGGCTGACCCGGCGCCGGAGGAGAGACATTCAAGCAGTTGATGACCACCGGACGCGTTCCTGAAAGCTCAGAAGCGACGGCGAAGGAGTTCATCCAGGCACCGCCGGACTTGGTGGGGCGGGAGTGGATATCCAGCAGGAACAAGCCGATGCCAGTGCCTGCTTCGCCGGGGGCGCCGTCGAAAACCTCAAAGCTGCGGGCCCCGGGGACGAAGCCCGGGAGATCCTTCCGTTCCACTACGTGAAGCCCGTAGGTCCGCTGTGCGGCGTCGAAAACCCGAGTCAAGGCCTGATCAAGAGTGATCGGAAACGCGGGGGCAGCAGACTCCTCGGCAGCGGCAGCTGAACCCGGTTTCAAGCGGTGAATCCAATAGGACATATCCCAGGCGGCCAGATCCTCGCCGAGACCACTAGCCTCGGCGATAGTTGAGGCTTCTTGCTGGAGGCGCTGCGCCGCGCCTGCGGCGATCTTCTGCAGCATCTGCTTCACCGCTTCGGTGCTCGTGGCTGTGCGCAGCGGTAGGACGGATTCGAAGTAGTTGCTGAAGCCCAGCAGCTGTGCCTTCTGCGCGCGAAGGGAGGCGATGCTGGCGCCGATGTCATAAGTGGTGCGGCCATCAGATCCGGCCAGGCTGCCGCGGCCCACCGAGGCCTCATGCAGCCGACGACGGGTCTGGCGATGCTGTAACTCTGCCAGGGCCTGCTGCTGGACGGGCATCGTCAGACTCAGCAGATAACCATCACGGTGACCGGCGGTCTTAGCAGCGGCAGCAGCCGCGTCAATCTGGGCGGAGTTGAGACCCTCGAGCTCCTCGCGGCGTTGCACCACAAGCGCGCGCTCCACAGCCTCGCGGGACTGCAACTGCTGATAGGCGGTCTCCTCAGCGGCTAGCTGTTGATTCAGCTCAAGAAGTCGGGCGCGGTCGGACTCATTCAGAGCTGCACCGGCAGCCTCAGCCTTGACCAATTGGTGCTGGAGCATCCAGCGCTGTTCAGCTGATGCCTCCACCTCGCCCGCATCCATACGGTCGCGGAGCTGACGGAATCGAGCATTGAGCTGAGGATGCAGGGCGATCCAGTCCTCATGCGCAGCGCGCCGAGGGGCGAGCTCGGCATAGACCTGCTGTCGGGCTTCAGTAGCGTGGGCAGAATAGACACACGAGAAAGCGCGCATGGCTGAGTTCAGCAAAGCCCCGGAGCGACCGAAGGCTTGAAGCGTATTAGCTACAGTCGCTGGCTCTCCCGCAGCGGCGATGGTCTCAATCTCTTCCTTGTGACGGGCAAAACCGGCATCAAAGACGCTCAGCCAGGCGGCGTCGTCGAAGGCGGTCAGATCTGGATAGCCATAGTCCAGAGACCGGGGAGGGAATGTCTGTGCCACGGTAGTCACCTTTCAGCCGATATTCTGGTGAACAGCCTACAGACACCGTTGCAGTATGCAACTAAATGCATCGCTGCACACCGCAACCTCTTGAGGAGAACTATGGCCGGCCATTCCAAATGGGCCAACACCAAGCACCGCAAGGCAGCGGTGGACGCCAAGCGAGCCAAGATCAACGCCCGCTACATCAAGCAGATCGAAGTCGCGGCACGCAACGGCGGCGCCGATATTGAAGGCAACCCTGCATTGGCTCTGGCTGTGACCAAAGCCAAGAAGGAATCGGTGCCCAATGACAACATCGACCGCGCGATCAAGCGCGGTGCGGGCCTGACCGGCGACGCTGTCGATTACGAGGAGATCACCTACGAGGTGCGCGGTCCGCAGGGCTCGGCACTGTTGGTGGAGTGTCTGACTGATAACCGTAACCGCGCCGCCGCTGAGGTGCGCACCGCGGTGACACGCTCCGGTGGCACCGTGGCAGACCCTGGTTCTGTGGCTTACATGTTCCAGCGCAAGGGCGTTGTTACCGTGCCCAAGACCGAGGACCTCACCGAAGATGATGTCCTCGCGGCGGTTCTGGATGCAGGCGTCGAAGAGGTTATCGAGAACGCCGAGAACTTCGAAGTCCAGTCCGAGGCCAGCGACCTCCAGGCAGTGGTGCAGGGGCTCGAGGAGGCAGGCATTGCCTATGACTCCGACGAGGTGGCCTTTGTCTCGGATGTGAAGGTGGACCTGGACCTGGAGTCTGCCAAGAAGTTCCTGAAGCTCCATGACGCCCTGGATGACCTCGACGACGTCCAGAACATCCACACCAATGCCGACCTCAGCGCTGACACCCTGGCCGCGCTCGACGCCGAGAGCTGAGCCGTCACCCCTATGGCACTGCCGCAGCGGATCGGCACCACAGCAGGGAACTCCCGGACCGCCCAGCGGATCCTTGGTGTGGACCCTGGGCTGACCCGCTGCGGCTTTGCTGTGGTGGAGATGAACCCTAATCGCAAAGGACATTCTGTCCATGTTGAGGTCAAAGGCACGCGCAGTGACGAGGATCTGGCACACCGAATCCTGGCGATTCAACGCGCGGCCGAAAACCTGCTGGACAGCTACGCCCCAGATGTTCTGGCAATAGAGAGAGTCTTCGCCTCTAATAATGCGCCCACCGCGATTGCCACCGCCCAGGCCTCTGGAGTGGTGATCGCCGCGGCGGCAGCTCGCGGAATCCCTGTTGCCTGGCATACCCCCAGCGAGGTCAAGGCAGCAGTGACCGACGACGGCAACGCCAGTAAGGATGCGGTAGCTCGCATGGTCCAGCGCATTCTCAAGCTGCCGGGGCTCCCGAAACCGGTGGACGCCACCGATGCATACGCTGTGGCCATCTGCCATGCCTGGCGCTCCGGAGTCGGGGCGCGCTTCAGCATGACAGCCAATACCTCTACGCACCAGGGCGCCCGTACCGCCATGCAACGTGCGGCAGCAGCACAGAAGGGTGGGCTCACACCCGCGCAGCGCGCCTGGCAGGCAGCCGAGAAGCGCGCACTCGGCCGTTGAGCACTGTGAGGCATTGGAGTCCTTGAAGACGCGCGTCTGAGTTCTGATAGTGCGCTCAGCCCGCGCCGAACTTGTGACGGCGCGGCCAAGCAGACACGCATTCGCGGTTTTCGGGCTGCGGGCTCACACTCGGCTAGGCTGATCGAAGACATTTTCTAATGCGGCCTGCCCAGGGCAGCCGGGAACCCCAGAAGGAGCCCCATGATCTCCAGTATCCGCGGTGAGGTGCTCAAAGTAGCCCTGGACCACGCCGTCGTCGAGGTCTCTGGGGTTGGTCTGCACGTCAATGCCACAGCGCAGACCCTGGGCCAGCTGCGTACCGGCCAGAGTGTTCGCCTGCAGACCAGCTATGTGCCTCGACAGGATGAGGCGCCGCTGTTATTCGGTTTCGCCGATGAGAGCGAGCGCGAGATATTTTCCACCCTGCTGTCGATTTCCGGTGTGGGGCCGCGGCTAGCGCTGGCTGTGCTCAGCGTTCATACACCGGATGAAGTGCGTGCCGCCATTCGGGACTCCGATACTGTCGCTTTCACCAAAGTGCCCGGAATCGGAAAGAAAACCGCCCAGCGCATCCTGCTTGAACTGGCTGGCAAGCTGGTCATTGATGAGCCAGCGACGACTTCTGCGGCAAAGACTGCATCTGCCCCGACCGCTGCGGACACCACGCTCGCGGAAGTACGTTCGGCGTTGACGTCGCTGGGGTGGACGGAGAAGGACGCTGAAGCAGCCGTGCAAGCAACCATTTCGGCCGAGCCGGAGCTGGCCGAAGCTGACACGGCAGTACTGCTGCGCAGCACACTGCGCGGGCTGGGCTCCAGGACGGGAGCACGGGCATGACACTTCAGCCGGAAGGCGATCCTCGGGAAATCGTCGGCACCGCCCAGGCGGCCGAGGAGAAGGCCCTGGAGGCGGCGCTGCGCCCCAAGGCACTGGATGACTTTGTCGGGCAGGCTACCGTTCGCGCCCAGCTCTCCCTGCTGCTGCAGTCATCGAAGATTCGCGGCACTGCGGCAGACCACGTTCTGCTCTCCGGGCCACCGGGACTGGGTAAGACCACCCTGTCCATGATCATCGCCGCTGAGATGGGCGCACCCTTGCGCATCACCTCCGGTCCAGCCATACAGCATGCCGGTGACCTGGCAGCAATCCTCTCCTCGCTCACTGAAGGGGAGGTGCTCTTCATTGACGAGATCCACAGAATGTCTCGCCCGGCAGAAGAGATGCTCTATATGGCCATGGAAGATTTCCGGGTCGACATCATCGTCGGCAAAGGGGCCGGCGCCACTTCCATTCCACTGGAACTGCCTCCCTTTACTTTGGTGGGTGCCACCACGCGGGCAGGTTTATTACCCGGCCCGTTGCGAGACCGCTTCGGATTTACCGGTCACCTGGAGTACTACTCGGCGGGGGAACTGGAGAAGGTCCTGCGGCGCTCAGCAGGAATGCTGGACATAGACGTCACCTCCGAAGGCTTCACCGAAATCGCCTCGCGATCGCGCGGGACGCCGCGAATTGCCAACCGGCTGCTGCGCCGGGTGCGCGACTGGGCTCTGGTCCACCAGATCCCCACCGTTGACCAGCACGCCGCCTCTGACGCACTGAACACCTACGAAGTGGATACCCGAGGATTAGACCGCCTGGATCGGGCGGTACTAGAAGCTCTGTGCACCACCTTCCGCGGCGGACCCGTGGGGCTCTCCACCTTGGCCATTCTGGTGGGGGAAGAGTCGGAAACCGTGGAGACCGTGGCCGAACCGTATCTGGTGCGCGAAGGGCTGTTGGCCCGGACTCCACGCGGAAGAATCGCCACCGATGCCGCCTGGCGGCACTTGGGGCTTACACCCCCAGCAGAAATCCCCGGGGCTACGCTGGAGGCTGAAGATCGCCGTGATCCAGCGTCATAGTCCCGCCTATGAGGTGAAGCTGATATCGTAGGCGGCTGTGATTGAGACGCCTTTTCTCCAGTTCGTTGCCCAGCAGGGTGCCGCAAATCCTATGGCGGATCCGCTGCTGCTGATCATGCTCGGCATCCTGGTGCTGTTCATGGTCCTGACCTTCCGTCGCGGTAAGAAAATGCGCGAGCAGCAGAAGCAGGCCCACGCCGCTGCTGTCGTCGGAGCCGAGGTGGTGACTGCTGGTGGCTTGGTCGGCACCGTCGTGCAGCGCGACGAGGCCCGTCAGCGCATCACCCTAGAATTCTCCGGCGGTGGCCGCGCAGATTTCCTCATTGGAGCCGTCCAGCAGGTGACTGAGCCCGCACCGGGTCAGCAGACCCCGGGCCAGGCCACCACCGAGACAGACTGACTTTTACTCCTATGGCCACTCCCACTCCGGTGCGCAAGGCGCGCGCCGCACTCCTCGGGCTGCTCATTCTCCTCTTGGGTATGGGCGGCCTGCTTGCCTATGGCGTCGCTGATGGCCGTGCTCAATGGGCACCGCTACTGGCTCTGGACCTCGAAGGCGGCACCCAGATGGTGCTTGCCCCGCAGGTCGAAGCTGGTGAGCAGATCGACAGCGAGCAGCTGCAGCAAGCGGTGGAGATCATCCGCCAGCGCGTAGACGGAAGCGGAGTCGCCGAAGCCGAGATCACCACGCAGGGCGCAGAGAACGTTGTGGTGTCTCTGCCGGGTGTCCCAGATCAGCGCACCCGAGAGCTCATCCAGGCCAGTGCGGACATGGAGTTCCGACCCGTACTTCAGACCGGCGTAGACATTGACTACGTGGAGAATGTGCTCCTGGCTGAGGACAACGAAGAGCTCACGGACGAAGAAGCCGAGGCCATTGAAGCCGAAGTTGATGACGCCCGGGAGGAGCAGGATGAAGAAGCTGCCCGCCCGGAGGATTTCCCTGAGCCTGAGGGTGAGCCGCAGAACAACTCTGACCTGAACTGGATCACTCCTGAGCTGGCCGCAGACTTCGAGAACTACAGCTGCTCGCGCGACGCCAGTGTTGACGAACGCAGCTCCGCCGAGGCTGATGAGCCCACGATCACCTGTGACCCCAACTCCGGTGCCACCTACCTGCTGGGACCGGTGGATGTACCAGGAACTCTGATCTCCGACGCCAGCTTCGGTTCCGCCCAGGATCGTCCAGGCTGGGTGGTTCACCTATCCTTCGATTCTGAAGGTACTGAACGCTTCCGCGAGTCCTCCACCCGTCTGAATGGGTTTCCCCAGGGGGATCCGCGCAACCAGTTCGCCATCGTCCTTGACGGACATGTCATCTCCGCACCGGGAATGATCAACCCCATCCTTGACGGAAACGCGCAGATCAGCGGAGATTTCACCGAGGAGGACGCACGTAACCTCTCCGAACAGCTGCGCTACGGCTCACTGCCCATCAGCTTCAGCATCGAATCCGAGCAGCAGATTTCGGCCACTCTGGGCCAGGATCAGCTCCGTATGGGTCTGCTGGCTGGCATCATCGGCCTGCTGCTCACCGCTGGGTATGCCATCTTCCAATACCGCGCACTAGCCCTTGCGGTGACTATCCCGTCGCTGGTCGTGGTCGGTGTCATCACCTGGTGGGCTATCTCGCTCTTAGGCTGGACTGACGGCTACCGTCTCTCACTGGCTGGTATTGCCGGCCTGATCCTCTCGATTGGACTCACTGCCGATTCTTTCGTGGTGTACTTCGAACGCATCAAGGATGAGCTGCGAGAAGGTCGCTCCCTGCCAGGTGCCGTAGAGGCCGGCTGGTCCAGGGCACGCCGTACTATCCTCGCCTCCAAAGCCGTCAACGTACTCGCCGCCGTCGTGCTTTATCTGGTAGCAGTGGGCAACGTGCGCGGCTTCGCCTTCACGCTGGGTCTCACCGCGCTGATCGACGTCATCCTGGTGTTCCTGTTTACCCACCCGCTGATGCAGGTGCTGGCGCGACGGAAGTTCTTCGCCTCCGGGAAGAGATTCTCTGGTCTCAGTGCTGACGAACTCGGAGTAGATGTGCTTTATCGCGGTGCCGGAAGGTTTGCTCGCAGCAACGTGGTGCACTCCGGAGCTGTCGAGGGCGAAACAGCCGCCGAGAGTGTCACCGGCGATTCCGACAACCCTGCGCGTGCGGCACGCCAGCAGGAAGTACCCGATATCCCTGAGGATGAGTGGGCCCAGATGACCATCGCTGAACGGCGCCGCGCCCGTGAGGAGCGTTCACGAGCTAGCGGCGTATTGGCTGATCAGGCACAGGAAGAGGCACGCTGATGGCAGCAGGATTCTCCAAGGCCGGAAATCAGCTCTACACCGGCGAGCGCAGCTTCCCCTTCATCCAGCGTTCCAACCTGTGGTTCATGGTTGCCGCGCTGCTGATGGTTGCCGCTGTGGCCGTGCCTTTCTTCCGCGGAGGCTTCAACCTAGGAATTGAGTTCACCGGCGGCAGCGAGTTCACCATCTCGCAGACTCAGGACACCGATATCAGCATCGGTGAGGACGTCGTCTCGGAAATCTCGGGACAGACCGCAGCGGTGACGAACATCGCTCCTGGCACAGTGCGGGTTCAGACTGAAGAGCTGGACGACGAGCAGACGCTTGAAGTAGCACAGGCCCTGCAGGATGGCTACGGCGTCTCGGCAGAGCAGGTCTCGTCCAGCTTCATCGGCCCGGTTTGGGGTGAGCACGTCTCACAGCAGATGCTCATCGGCCTGGTGATCTTCCTAGTGCTGGTTACGCTATATATGGCGTTCTACTTCCGGACCTGGAAGATGTCCCTGGCAGCGATCGCAGGCCTCGGATTCGTCGTGGTCACGACCGTCGGCATCTATTCGCTCTCCGGCTTCGAAGTCACACCGAGTGCGATTATCGGCTTCCTGACGATCCTCTCCTACGCGCTCTACGACACAATGGTGGTCTTCGACAAGATCCGCGAGAACCTGGAGTCGCTGCAGCAGCAGAAGGATCAGACCTTTACCGAACGGGTGAATCTCGCGATCAACCAGACTCTGGTGCGATCCATCAATACCTCAGTGGTCGGTATCCTGCCGGTTGGGTCGATCCTGTTCATCGGCTCCTGGCTGCTGGGCGCCGGTACGCTGCGCGATATCGCGCTGGCCCTGTTCATCGGCATCATTGTGGGCACGATCGCCACTATCTTTGTTCAGGCCCCGCTCTACGCCCGGATGCGTCGCCATGATGCAGATATCAAGGCCCATACTGACGAGGTGTTGGCACTGCGTCAGGAGCGCGGCATCGGTAGCGTTACGGCCTCGGGCACCCCCTTGGACGACCACGGCAGGCCAGTGCCATTCCCACCACTGCCAGAACCCGAGCCGGAAGAGCTTGAGGACGAGGATCTCGGCTACGAGATTGTCATCAGCGCTGACACCCCGGATCATTCGGGTCACGAATCTCGATAGAATAGCCCCTATGGCGTTTTCCGACCAGGGTTCTGGGCGGAGCGCCCGACCCGGGAAGGCAGGCGTCAGTGACTCAGGACAGTGCATCAGCACGCGCGGCCTCGGCCGGTTCTGCCCCCGAAGCAGCCAGCAGTAAAGGCCTGACCATGTCAGATAGCTCTGCTGCGTCCGAAGGATCATCGACGCCTGAGGCTTCGACAGGAGACGTTCGTCCCGTGGTTCCGCGCCGGTCCCGAAGCGTAGGCGTCGTCGCCGGCTCCAGCGACTCACCTCTGCTGGAGCCGCTGCTTCGCGCGATGAGGTCCAACGGCGCCGATCAGGACCTTCCGCTGATCCGACGAGCTTTCGACGTCGCTCATCACCACCACCGTGATCAGAAGCGCAAGAGCGGCGATCCCTACATCACCCACCCCGTCGCCGTGGCGACGATCCTCGCCGAACTCGGCCTCAACGGTTCCACGCTTGCAGCGGCCCTGCTGCATGACACTGTGGAGGACACCGAGTACAGCCTCGAACAGCTGACCGATGAATTCGGTGAAGAGATCGCGCAGCTGGTCGACGGAGTGACGAAGCTCGATAAGCTGAAATTCGGCGACGCCGCCCAGGCTGAAACAGTACGCAAAATGGTCCTGGCCATGGCCAAGGACATTCGGGTGCTGATGATCAAGCTCGCTGACCGTCTGCACAACGCCCGCACCTGGAGATACGTCCCAGCAGAGTCCAGTGCCCGCAAAGCCAAAGAGACCCTGGAGATCTTCTCGCCACTGGCACATCGGCTGGGCATGAACACCATCAAATGGGAGCTTGAGGATCTGTCCTTCGCGGCCCTGTACCCGAAGGTCTACGAGGAGATCGTCCGACTGGTGGGGGACAGGACGCCGCAGCGCGAGAAGTTTCTCTCCGAGGTGCGGCAGCAGATCGCCGATGATCTTAACGGTGCAAACATCGCAGCAACAATCACCGGCCGGCCCAAGCACTATTACTCGATCTATCAGAAGATGATCGTGCGCGGAAAAGAATTCGACGATATCCATGACCTTATGGGTGTCCGTGTGCTGGTTGACTCTGTGCGCGACTGCTATGCGGCCCTGGGCACTCTGCATGCCCGCTGGAACCCGCTGCCTGGGCGGTTCAAGGACTACATCGCGATGCCGAAGTTCAACATGTACCAGTCACTGCACACCACGGTGCTTGGTCCTTCGGGGAAACCGGTGGAGGTGCAGATCCGTACCTATGAAATGCACCGGCGCGCTGAATATGGTGTGGCTGCTCACTGGAAATACAAGCAGCAGGGAAGCTCCCAGACCGAGGAATCCTCGGTCTCTACCGCACCGGCCTCCGTAGCCCCTGGTGCCCGGCAGCAATCACAAGCCACCGCTGATATCGGCTGGTTGCGTTCGTTGGTGGACTGGCAGTCTGAAACAAAAGACCCGGACGAGTTCCTCGAGTCGCTGCGCTATGAGATCAACGCCAAAGAGGTCTTCGTCTATACGCCGAAGGGCGAGGTCATCTCCCTGCCGGCTGGGGCTACGCCGGTAGATTTTGCATACACCATTCACACCGATGTGGGACATAAGACGATCGGTGCCCGGGTCAATGGCAAACTTGTGCCGCTGAGTTCAGAGCTGCAGCACGGCGACTGGGTGGAGATCTTCACCTCCAAGGCTGAAGGTGCTGGTCCCAGCAATGACTGGCTGATGTTCGTCAAGTCCGCCCGGGCGCGCAATAAGATCCGTCAGTGGTTCTCCAAGGAACGCCGCGAAGAATCTATTGAACGCGGCAAGGAAATGTTGACCAAGGCGGTGCGGAAGTCCAGCCTGCCGCTGCAGAAGGTCATGAATCCAGATGTGCTGCAGACCATCGCCCAGCAGCTTCACTATGCAGATATCTCGGGCCTGTACGCCGGAGTCGGTGAGGAGCACGTCTCCACACAGAACGTCATCGAACACCTCACGGCTCTCTTTGATACCGAGGACGAGGACTCCGAGGAGCACGACACCACCCCGATCACCTCACCGAGTATGCGCCCCTCTGAGTATTCAGACGCCGGCGTGGTGGTCAAAGGTGCTGGCAATGTGCTTGCCAAGCTCGCCCGCTGCTGCACACCCGTGCCGCCGGATGAGATCGAGGGCTTCGTCACCCGAGGTCAGGGAGTGTCCGTTCACCGGGCAGACTGCCGCAACGTCCGTCAGCTGCGGGAGCAGCCTGGACGTCTCGTCGAGGTTGAATGGGCTCCCACTAAGTCTTCTGTGTTCCTGGTGGAGATCCAGGTCGAAGCCCTGGACCGGAAGTCACTGCTCTCGGATGTGACACGAGTACTCGCCGAGTCCCAGGTCAATATCCTCTCCGCGACTGTCCACACCTCCCGCGACCGAGTCGCGATCTCACGGTTCAGCTTTGAGATGGGGGATCCGCGCTATCTCAACCATGTGCTGAATTCTGTACGCCGTATCGACGGGGTCTACGACGTCTACCGCACCGTGGGTAAGCGTCGCGAACTCCACGATTAGAGTGCTCTGCCCAGCAGGTCCTGCACGGTCTCTGGGTCGATACTGATGCGCGCCGTATAGGTCAGCCTCCTGCAGACGGTCTCAGCCAGCTCAGGCGCAGAGCAATTCGTTGCCGCTACCAACTGAGCTACTAGCTCCAGTCTGCGGCGCAGTTCATGTTCGGCAGGCAGACTGGATCCACTGTTGGGACTTGCATCAGCAGGGTCGCTGAGCAGCTCGTCAAGCCGACGGCGGTCGCCAGGGATGCCCACGCCGACTAGCAGGTCCGCTGCAGTGCGCACGGGTGTGGTCACCGGCATCAGCGTGTCGTCGAGCTGTGCACATTCATCCGGTGACAGTGGAACCTGATGCACCTGCCAGCGCCGGAGTGGTCCGGTGGGACGGCGGAACGTACCCGACGAGATGACCGTGACAACCTGCGGGCCGTGACCACCCAAGTGAATCCAGGCTGCCGTTTCACCGCAGAGCACCGTTGAGTCACGCAGTGTCGAGCTGAGCACACTGGCTGCGGCCCCGGTGCGCAGGCTCCTGTCCGCGGGCAATTCTGCCCACGCGTAGACGTCTGCGAAGACATACTGCAGCACGCCGTCGAGACAGAGTGAGTGCAGCTCAGCCAGGCTGAAGGGGCGCCCGGGCCGGAGATAGTGCCCCTGCTGCGGTACAGGAGGTCCGGCAGCGCAGTGAGCAGTCGAATCGGAAGCCATGAACCAAGCTTCGCCGCCTGGGAGCGGCGTCTCAAGAGTGCTAGTGGGACTGTGGAAAGAAGTTCGGCGGAGCGGGTGAGACCCTGCAGTGAGAGTGTTTAGCTCTCCGGGTCGATCTCCACCAGCGTTCCTGCCTCCCGACCCAGGGCCGAACGCATATCGAGCGCGTGGGTCAGGATCTCCACTGCGGCAGCCTGGTCAATGGTCGAGCGCTGATTCTTCGCCTCCACACCAGCGGCTCGCATCTTTTCGGCTGCAGAGACTGTGGAGAGCCTCTCATCTATCAGCCGCACCTGGGTGGGGCTGGCCTGCTCCGCCAGTTGTGACGCTAGAGCCACAGCGTAGTCGCGGGCCTTCTGGGTCGACGGTGTCTCTGTCCCAGACAGCGATAGTGGCAAACCCACGTACACCACGACTGCGGCACGGTCGGCGATGATCTTCAGCAGCATTCGCAGATCAGAGCCCCGGTTAGCGTCTCTGCGTAGCGTCATGACCGGCGTTGCCATTAAGGCGTCGGGATCCGAAGCCGCCAAGCCTACTCGAACATCCCCGACGTCGACGGCGAGTCGAACTCCGGCGCGCGCACTCATCGGCTACTCAGCGTCCACGCACCGCAGCGACGACGGCGCTGAGTGCGTCGTCGATCTTGGCTGCGTCCTGCCCGCCGCCCTGTGCCAGATCGGGCTTGCCGCCGCCTCCGCCTCCGAGCACACCGCAAGCGGTCTTGACCAGTTCACCGGCGGCAAGTCCAGCGGCACGTGCTGCCTCTGTGGTGCCAATGACAATCACCGGGCGCCCCTTAGATTCAGCTGCCACCGCCACGACAGCGGCCTGGGAACCGAAGCGGCCGCGCAGATCCATCACCAGCTGGCGCAGATCGTCCCCGCCGGCGGAACCGGCATGGTGGGTCAAGACCGAGACGCCGTCGGCATCGACTGCCTGCTGCAGCAGATTTCCGGCCTGAGCCTTCAGCTGCTCTGACCGCAGCCGCTCCAGTTCGCGTTCAGTCTGCTTCAGCTTGGCGAGGGTGGCAGAAATACGATCCGGCACCTGATCTGCGGGAACCTTCAGCATCTCCGTCAACTGGTTCACCAGAGTGCGCTCAGCAGCAAAGTGCTTAAAAGCGTCAAGGCCGACCAAGGCTTCCACTCGGCGGTTGCCCGAACCGACTGAAGCTTCTGAGAGCAGAGCCATGGTCCCGATCTCGGAGGTGCTGGTGACGTGGGTGCCGCCGCAGAGTTCCCGCGACCACGGCCCGTTCATCTCCACGACGCGGACCTGATCTCCGTATTTCTCGCCGAAGAGCATCATCGCGCCCAGCGCCTTGGCCTCATCGAGGGCCATGACCTTGGTGGCCACCTCGTAGTTGTCACGGATCGCCAGGTTAGAGATTTCTTCCAGTTCCTGGCGAGCGGCGGGGGAGAGGGCGTCGTCGTGAGTGAAGTCGAAACGCAGGTATCCCTCCTTATTGAAGGACCCTGCCTGCACGGCCTCCGGGCCCAGGACATCATGGAGAGCTGCGTGGAGGATATGGGTTGCCGAATGTGCCTTCTGCGCGTCGAGGCGTCGACGGACATCAATACTGCCCAGCACTTCAGCCCCGGAGGGCACTTCGCCCGAGACCACCCGGGCGCGGTGCACGGACAGCCCCTTGATAGGCGACTGCACATCGGTGACTTCAAGCTCGAAGCCGTCACCAGTGATACGCCCAGTATCGGGGGCCTGGCCGCCGGCCTCCGCATAGAAGGGAGTGGCATCCAGAACAATTTCGATCTCATCGCCGGCAGCGGCCCGATCACGTGTCTCCCCGGCGACCAGCAGGCCACGGATACGGGACTCGGTAGTGTGCTCGGTGTAGCCGGTGAAGTGAGTGGGCTTTTCTGCCAGCAGTTTCTGGTACACCTCAGTGTTGGCATGCCCGGACTTCTTGCCCTTGGCATCGGCGCGGGCACGCTCGCGCTGCTCGGTCATCAGCGCACGGAAGGTCTCCTGGTCTACGCTGACTCCGGCCTCTTCTGCCATCTCCAAGGTCAGGTCAATGGGGAAGCCGTAGGTGTCATGAAGGGCGAAGGCATCATCGCCGGAGAGCGGACGGCCTGACTTCTTTGCGTGTGTCACCGCACTCTCAAGTCGTTCAGTGCCTGCAGAGATGGTGCGCAGGAAAGCTTGCTCTTCCTTCACCGCTACCTGGTGGATGGTCTCGAATCGCTCTGCCACTTCCGGATAGACACCCTTCATGGCGTCACGAGAGACGCTGAGCAGATCGCCGAAGACTGGTTTCTCCACCCCGAGCAGGCGCATGCCGAGAATGACACGGCGAATCAGCCGACGAAGGATGAAGCCGCCAGCCTCGTTGGAGGGGCGCACCCCGTCAGTGATGAGCATGAGAGCGCTGCGGACATGATCGGCGATCATCCGCAGCCGCACATCGGTGGTGTGATGCGGGTCCTGGGGATCTTCGGTGGAGGTATAGGTCACCCCAGCGAGCTCGGCTGCACGATCCAGGACGGGGCGGACCTGGTCGGTCTCATACATGTTCTCGACACCCTGGAGAATCATTGCCAGGCGCTCCAGGCCCAAGCCGGTGTCGATGTTCTTGTTCTGCAGAGGACCCGAGACTTCGAATTCAGTCTTCGAATGGACTGCCGAGAGCAGGTCCTGCATGAAGACCAGGTTCCAGATCTCCACATAGCGGGTGTCATCGGCGGCAGGGCCGCCTTCGATACCGTAGGCCGGGCCGCGGTCGTAGTAGATCTCGGAGCAGGGCCCGCCTGGGCCGGGCTGACCGGTGTTCCAGTAGTTGTCTTCAGCGTCGAATCGCTGAATGCGCTCCTGAGGCACTCCGACTGTGTCGCGCCAAATGGCCAGTGCTTCGTCGTCGTCCTCGTAGACGGTGACCCAGAGCCGCTCCGGATCCAAGCCGAAGCCGCGAAGGCCAGTTTCGGGATCGCCCTCCACCGGGGAAGTCAATAGCTCCCAAGCCATCGGAATTGCGGTCTCTTTGAAATAGTCCCCGAAGGAGAAGTTGCCGCACATCTGGAAGAAGGTGCCGTGACGTGCAGTCTTGCCCACCTCTTCGATGTCTGCGGTGCGGATGCACTTCTGCACGCTGGCAGCGCGGCGGTACGGCGGAGTCTCCAGACCCATGAAGTAGGGGATGAATGGCACCATGCCGGCAATAGTGAAAAGCAGAGATGGCTCAGGGGAGACCAGTGACGCCGAAGGTACCCGCTCGTGGCCTTTGGCGGCGAAGTAGTCGTACCAGGTGCTGGCGATGTCCTGAGACTTCATCGGAAGAAGCGTCCTTCTGCTGTGGGGCGTTGACTGGTCAATCTTAGTGGAACAGCGAGGCCAGTGCCTGCTGTGGTGTCGTGGTGAAACGGCTGGAGCCCGCCGCAACCCCTTACAGCGGGGTGGCGACGGGCTCCAGCGCGAAGATACTAAAGATCTAGCAGATCAGCGAGCGTAGTACTCGACCACGAGCTGCTCTTCGCAGGTCACGGGGACCTCAGCGCGCTTGGGCTTGCGGACCAGGGTGGCCTGCAGCTTCTCGATTTCCACGTTGAGGTAACCGGGAACAGCCGGGAGCACTTCCTGGTGAGCGCCGGCAGCGGCGATCTGGAAGGGCTCGAACTTCTCGGAGCGCTCGTGCACGTGGATCATCTGGCCGGGCTTGACGCGGAAGGACGGACGGTCCACGCGCTTGCCGTTGACCAGGATGTGACGGTGCACCACAAACTGGCGAGCCTGGGCAATGGTGCGGGCGAAGCCAGCACGCAGAACCAGGGCGTCCAGGCGGGACTCGAGCAGCTCGATGAGGTTCTCACCGGTCAGGCCCTCAGACTGGCGCTTGGCCTCCTCGTAGTAACGAGTCATCTGAGCTTCGCGGATGCCGTACTGGGCGCGAAGACGCTGCTTCTCGCGCAGACGCACCGCGTAGTCAGAGTCAGTCTTGCGGCGAGTACGGCCGTGCTGGCCGGGGCCGTAGGGACGACGGTCCAGGTACTTCTGGGCCTTCGGCGTCAGGGCAATGCCAAGAGCGCGCGAAGCCTTCACGGTCCGACGACCGCGCAGGGGGGTGGTGGGCATACTGGTGCCTTTCTTCAATCAGTCGGCTTGGTGATTTATTGCTCTCTGCGGCACGAATGAGCAGACAGCACCTGGCCTCCGCGATCCCTACGGAGAGCCCACGCTGCCGAGTAGCGTGGTCACTGTGACACGGGAGAAGAGGGATCTTTATAAAGAAGCTCACCCGCGCCTGCCAGACAGCAGACCATTCTATCAGTGATCATAGAGAAACCCCATCCTGAGAATAGGACGGGGTTTCTCTGGGCGTTGCCCGAGCCGGGCAGTGACTTCTTAACCGCGCAGTGCCTTACGATCGGGTCGCGCGCGGTAGGGGTCGACACCCTTGGGGATTGGTGGGCGGCTGATCGGTAGGGCCGACAGGCGACGTTCGACCTCGTGGACCTCGTGCTTATTGAGCTTCTTGTCCAGCTTCTTGATGTGCTTGGTGAGTTTGGGCAGTGGCACCTGGCCCTCACCCCGACCGGTTTCCACGACATGCACCGGGACTCCGGAGTCACGGAGAATGGGGCTGAAACGCTTACGGGTGCGCTGGACAAGCTTGGAGTGTGCGGAAACGCCTTCAGTCACCAGGATCAGGCCGGGCTTGCCCACAACGCGGAAGATGGCGTGCTGCGTCTTGGGGTCCATTGCTACGGGCTCTTCCGAGACCACCCAGCCGCGGCGCAAGGTGCCCAGCGCAGCCGCTGCAGCGCCGGGTCGGCCTTCGATCCTGGCAAAGGCTGCGCGTTCGGCGCGGCGATTCATGATGATCATCGCAGCAAGCAGGGCGAACGGCAGAGCCACCAGCAGCGCGGTGATCCAGTTCAGCCACCAGGTGACCAGAACAAAGATGACGGTGAAGGTCAGTAAGGCCGCCAGCGCCATCCACCAGCCGATATTGGGATCGTGCGAGCGGGTCATGTTGAAGACCTGCTTGATCCTGGAGAAGAAGCCTTCGCCGTTGGCCCGGTTCGCCTTGCGGCGGGCCTTGCGCTCCTGCTTCTCCACCTTCTGCTGCTGGCGCAGCTTCTTCAGCTCGGCCTTGGCCTGCGCTTTGGAGGTGACCTGGGGGGTGGTGGAGTTCGCTGCCATAATGGCCCCATTCTACCCGAGCCGCGGGCAGGATGCCCCCGCCCGCGGGACTAGCTCTGCCCAGCTCAGAACCCAGCAGCTACCAGGGTGGCTGCTTCCTGCTTGGTCTGGCCGGAAGGCTCGATGTGGCGAAGCTGCTCCGGGATCTCCCAGCCCTTCTTCTGCATGGCCTTGGCCCATAGCGAACCAGCGCGGTAGGAAGAACGCACCAGAGGACCGGACATCACACCGAGGAAGCCGATCTCCTCAGCCTCCTGCGAGATCTCCATAAACTCCTGGGGCTTGACCCAGCGGTCCACGGGAAGGTGCCTCGGAGTGGGGCGCAGGTACTGGGTGATGGTGATCAGGTCGCAGCCGGCGTCGTGCAGGTCCTGGAGGGCCTCAGTGACTTCTTCTCGGGTCTCACCCATCCCCAGGATCAGGTTGGACTTGATGATCATGCCATGCTTGCGCCCCTGGGTGAGCACGTCCAGCGAGCGCTCGTAGCGGAACGCGGGGCGGATGCGACGGAAGATACGCGGGACGGTCTCCACATTGTGGGCGAAGACTTCGGGTTTGGCTTCGCAGATGCCGGCGATGTTCTCTTCTTTGCCGGAGAAGTCCGGGATCAGGATCTCCACGCCGGTGCCGGGGTTCAGCTCGTGGATCTTGCGGATGGTTTCGGCGTAGAGCCAGACTCCCTCATCGGGGAGGTCATCGCGAGCCACACCGGTGACGGTGGCATAGCGCAGGTTCATCTCGCGCACTGATTCTGCCACCTGCAGCGGTTCTGATTCGTCCAGTGCACCGGGGCGGCCGGTATCGATCTCGCAGAAATCACAGCGTCGGGTGCAGGCGGATCCTCCGATGAGGAAAGTCGCCTCGCGGTCTTCCCAGCACTCAAAGATGTTCGGGCAGCCGGCTTCTTCGCAGACAGTATGCAGACCTTTGGAGCCCACGCGCTTCTTCATCGCGGCGAACTCCGGTCCCATTTTGACCTTGGTCCGCATCCACTCAGGCTTGCGTTCGACCGGTACCGCTGCGTTCTTCGCCTCGACGCGCAGCATGCGGCGACCTTCAGGGGCAATACTGCTGCTGCGGTTTCCGCCGGTGCCGCATGCTCCTGCGGTCCGTACTGCCTGTTCCGTCACTTAAGGACACCTTCTTTCGGCTGCGAGATCGAGCAGGCGGTCAGCAGGGGTTCGTCGTCGGATGACGACGGTGGCTGCTCGCCTGAATAGATGTAACTGGGCAGAGCAGCGGCTAATTCCGCTTCGATGCGGTCCACCACATCTGCTGGGGTTACAGTTCGTCCAAGCTCTGCTGTGATGCTTGTGGTTCCTGCGTCGCGGATGCCGCAGGCAATAATATTCTCGAACGGGTCAAGCTCATTGGAGCAGTTCAACGCGAATCCGTGCATGGTCACGGATTTATGGACCCGGATTCCTACGGCGGCGATTTTTTTATCCTGGGCACCTCCGGTGATCCAGACGCCTGAGCGCCCTTCAACCCGGGAACTGGTGATTCCGTAATCCTCAGACAGGACTTTCATGATCACCGCTTCGAGGGTGCATACATAGTCCTTGACCAGTGCCCGATCACGCAGGTGCAGGATGGGGTAGCCCACCAGCTGACCGCGGCCGTGCCAGGTGATCTTTCCCCCGCGGTCGACGTCGACCACCGGGGTTCCGTCCTTGGGCCGGTCTTCTGCTTCGGTGCGTTTACCGGCGGTATAGACATCAGCGTGCTCCAGGAGCAGCAGGGTGGAGGGCTTCTGCCCAGCGAGCACCTCTTCGTGCAGCTGCTTCTGGAGGTCCCAGGCGTTGGTGTAGTCCACCAGGGAAGGAGCAAAGCCCAGACGTCGAGTTTCCAGAGTCATGGTGTCTACCCTAAACCCGTCGGGGGAGGGGGCGCTGTGGAAAACGCCTGCAGCGAGATGAAATCCGCGGCATTCTGGGGCTATGGACAGATATGACGATGACCACAGTCTTAATGTGTCGTCACCGCCGAGGGTCGCCCGCATGGTGGTGGAGCGTCTCCTGGGTGTCGGCGGACGCTGTGCAGTGTGGTCGGTTTCCAGGACCGGGCCTCCGGCGCAGTCACATGTGTGGGCCGACTTCAAGCGCCAGCCACCGGTCAGGATGGCGCTGAAAGTCCCGCTTCGCAGACCAAGAGGGGCGCCCTCACAACGCGGCCTGGAGCAGGAGTTTGAAGCCATGCTTCCGATGATGCATCCGCACCTTATCCGTCCCTGGGGTATTGCACAGACGACGGCGGGGCCAGGGCTGTTGCTGGACTTGTACCAGGGCGGTTCAATGGCGGCATTGATGCGCAGCGCTGGTCCGCTTAGCCTGGGGGAGACGGTTACCGCTCTGACTCCGGTAGCCGAAGCCTGTGCACATCTGCACCAGCTAGGGGCAGCTCATGGCGATGTGACCGCCGCAAATATCCTGCTGACCCCGGAGGGGTTGCCCGCCCTCGCGGATCTCGGTGACGCCCAGCTGCTGGGCATGCCGGTAAGAGACGCATCCCCGGCTGCGGATGTAGCTGCGTTGGCCGCGACCGCATGGTTCTGCCTGACAGGACAGCTGCCAGAAGCTCGTCAGGTGCGGCTGCCGCTGGGCTCACTGCGCCCGGATCTCACGACGCCGCTGATCTCTCTGCTCGAGGAGTCCTTGGAGCCCTCCGGCGGGATTACTGCTGATGAGTTCGCCCGTGAGCTTTATTCGCAGGCAGAGCCGGAGCCGCTGAATCTGATGCGAACAGCCGATGAGCAGGTGCTTGCTGAGTTGCCTACGGTCCTCCCAGAGCCAGCCGCCAAGCGGCCCCTGGTGGGGTGGTTCAGACGGCTGTGGGGACCAGCCAGAAAGGCTGATCCCCACAGATCGCGCCGTGATCAGGCTCAGAGCCCCAACTGGGCCTCGAAGTTACCCTCTTCCAGACGTGCCTTCAGGGTCTGAAGGAAACGGCCGGCGTCGGCGCCGTCAACGATGCGGTGATCGTAGGTCAGCGAGAGGTACATCAGGTGGCGAATACCGATGGTGTCATTGCCATCAGCGTCGGTGACAACCTTCGGACGCTTCTCGATCGCACCTGTTCCCAGGATGGCAACCTGGGGCTGGTTGATGATCGGGGTATCGAAGAGAGCACCCACCGAACCGATGTTGGTGATGGTGAAGGTGCCGCCCGAGAGTTCCTCCGGACCGATCTTATTGGTACGGGTGCGCTCGGCCACGTCGGCGATCTTCTTGGAGAGTCCGGCAATGGAGAGATCTCCTGCATCGGAGATCACCGGGACCAGCAAGCCCTTCTCGGTGTCCACCGCGAACGCCAGGTGTTCGGCGTCGTGGTAAATGATCTCCTGGCTGTCCTCGTGGTACTCCGCATTGAGCTTGGGGTGCTGCTTCAGCCCTTCGGTCACCGCAGTGGCGATAAACGGCAGATACGTGAGGTTGACCCCATTCTGCTGCTTGAAGCCCTGCTTGGCCTTTGCGCGCAGGTTGACGATGCGAGTCATGTCAACCTCCTGCACCTGGGTCAGCTGCGCGGAGACCTCCAGGGACTCCTTCATGCGGCGGGCAATGACCTGGCGGATTCGCGGGGCCTTCTCTGTGGAACCGCGCTTAGTGGTATCCACCTTGACCTCAGGGGCGGCCTTGGAGGCAGCCGGGGTCCCGGAAGACTCTGCTGGTGCGGAGCTCTTCTTTGCCTCGATGGCCTCAAGGACATCCTGCTTGCGGATACGACCACCAACGCCGGTGCCCTTGACAGAAGATAGGTCGACGCCTTCCTTCTTCGCCAGGCGACGCACCAGAGGAGTGACATAGCCCTCAGCAGAAGAGTCGTCCTGGGACTCCTCCGCCGCGGTGTCCTTCTCTGCAGACTTTGTTTCGGTGCGCTGCTCGGGCTCTGGCTCAGAGGCGGGCTCTTCGCTGGGTGCCTCTGCAGGCTCTTCCTCCTTGGCCGGCTGCTCAGCTGGAGCAGATTCAGCCTCAGGTGTGGGCTCTTCGGACTGTGCCGCCGGGGCGCCGGAGCCGATAAGGGCCAGTACGGCCCCGACCTCTACCGTCTCGTCCTCAGAGACCTTCAGCTCCTGGACGGTGCCGGCGATCGGTGAGGGAACCTCAGTGTCGACTTTGTCGGTGGAAACCTCCAGCAGGGGCTGGTCGACCTCCACCTCATCACCGACCTCGACGAGCCAGCGGGTGACAGTACCTTCAGTGACAGACTCACCCAGTGCAGGCAGGGTCACCTCTTCGGCGTCGCCGCCAGCTGCTCCGGTGTCCTCTGCCGGGCTCTGTTCTTCAGGGGTGGCTTCTGCTCCGCCGGATTCACCAGCAGCCGGGGTGGGCGCTTCTTCGGCAGCTTCAGCAGTTGCCTCAGGGGTTTCTGCCTCAGTGGCGGCATCCTCAGCGGCCTCGGCGGTGCTCTCCGACTCCTCGGAGTCATCGGAGCTCGAGCCTCCGCCGGAGCCATCGCCAATGCGTACCAGGGGTGCACCGACCTCGACAGTCTCATCTTCAGCGACGAGTTGTTCCTCGATGACGCCGGCAATGGGGGAGGGAACCTCGGTGTCGACCTTGTCCGTAGAAACCTCCACGATCGGCTGGTCGACCTCCACCTCCTCTCCGACCTCGACGAGCCAGCGGGTGACAGTGCCCTCGGTGACAGATTCACCGAGTGCGGGAAGGTTGACGGTCTCAGACATGATGTCCGGCTCCTACTCGTTTTCTCAGGTCTAGGTCAGCTCGCAGAGGTTCAGCCGTGCAGAGGATGACCGAACAGGGCCATCGCGGCTTCGCCCAGTGCTTCGTTCTGGGTGGGGTGGGCATGGACGAGGGTGGCCACGTCTTCGGGGTAGGCCTCCCAGTTGACGATGAGCTGGGCTTCACCGATCTGCTCACTGATGCGGGTGCCGATGCCGTGGACGCCCACGATCGGGCCTCCCTTGACGCCGACCATCTTGATGATTCCGCCGGTGCCCAGGATGGAGGACTTACCGTTGCCAGCGAGGTTGTACTCGGTGACCTCGATGTTCTCCTTGCCGAACTTCTCTTCCGCCTTCGGCTGGGTGTAGCCGACCGACATGATCTCCGGCTCGCAGAAGGTGACCTTCGGGATATTGATATCCTCGACGATCACCGGGTTGTTGCCTGCGATCTCCTCAGCGACGAAGATGCCCTGCTGGTAGCCGCGGTGGGCCAGCTGCAGTCCGGGCACGATGTCACCGATGGCGTAGATGTTGCCCACGCCGGTGTGGAGCCGCTCATTGGTAATGACAAAGCCCCGGTCCAGGGTGATGCCCTGGTCCTCGAAGCCGAAGCCCTCGGTCACCGGGCCGCGGCCCACTGCGACCAGGCAGATCTCGGCTTCAAAGACCTTGCCGTCCTCAAGGGTGACTTTCACGCCGTCGGCGGTCTCTTCGACCTCCTTGAAGAACGTCCCGGTGTTGAACTTGATGCCGCGCTTCTTGAAGGAGCGCTCCAGGTTCTTGATGATCGAGGGGTCCTCGTTCGGAACGAGGTTGGGCAGGCCCTCGATGATGGTGACCTCGGTGCCGTAGGAGGTCCATGCCGAGGCGAACTCACAACCAATAACACCGCCGCCGAGGACGATGGCGGACTTCGGAGTCCGGTCCATCTCCAGTGCTTCAGTGGAGGTGATGATCTTGTCGCTGATCGGCAGGCCGAAGGTCTTGGAGGTCGAACCGGTGGCCAGGACGATGTTCTTGCCCTTGTACCGGGTGCCATCCACCTCGATCTCGTTCTGGGAGACTAGCTTGCCTTCGCCTTCAATGACCTGGACCTTGCGCATCTTCAGCAGACCGGTCAGGCCCTTGTGCTTGCCGGCAACGATGCCGTCCTTGTACTCCTTGACCTTGGCAAGGTTCACGCCCTTGAAATCGACGTCGACGCCGTACTTCTCGGACTCCTTGGCATCATCAGCCAGCTCGGCTGCGTGCAGGTAGGCCTTGGTGGGGATACATCCCCAATGCAGGCAAGTGCCGCCGAGCTTGGCCTTTTCGACCAGACCAACGGTGAAGCCATGCTGGACGGAACGCAGTGCTGCGGCATAGCCAGCGCTGCCTCCGCCGAGGACCAGGACGTCAAATTCTTCGGCCACGATCAATTGCTCCTTGGGGTGAGACGTTTTCAGTTGTTCTTGCTCATCAGACTATCAGCGGGGCGCTTAGCCAACTACGCCCGACGAACGCCTTCGAGGTAGGTCAGCAGGGTGCGCACGCTGACGCCAGTACCGCCCTTGGGGGTGTAGCCGAAGGGTGCCTTGTCGTTGAAGGCAGGACCGGCCAGGTCGATATGTGCCCAGGGAATCCGTTTGGCCTCGGCATCGAGTGCTTTCGGATCGGCATCAGCACGGTCGCCAACGAACTCGCGCAGGAAAGCTGCAGCGTTGAGCATGCCACCGAAACGGTCTCCGGTGTTGGTCAGATCCGCCACCTCGGAGTCGAAGCCGCTGCGTGCCTCCTCAGGGATGGGCATAGCCCAGTGGGATTCACCGGCATCCTGGGAGGCCTCGACCAGATCGTCGCGGAGATCTTCATTACCCATGACGCCGACAGTGCGCACGCCCAAGGCGATCATCTGGGCACCAGTAAGAGTGGCGATATCGATAATCGCATCGGGGTGTTCCTCAGAGGCAGCCACCAGCCCGTCAGCCATGACCAGTCGGCCCTCGGCGTCGGTGTTGAGCACCTCCACGGTCTTGCCGCCGTAGATGGTGATGACATCCTCGGGACGCTGAGCGGTATCCGACGGCATGTTCTCGGCCAAGCAGAGCCAGCTGGTGACCTTCACCGGCAGATTCAGCTCAGCTGCGGCACGCACCACTGCGTAGGCCGTGGCAGCGCCAGCCATATCCAGTTTCATGGTCACCATGGCGGTGGCGGGCTTCAGGGAGAGTCCGCCGGAGTCGAAGGTAATTCCCTTACCCACAAGCGCGATATGCGCGATGGGCTTAGCCGGGGAGTGCTCGACGCGCACCAGGCGAGGCTTGCGGGAAGACCCGGAGCCTACGCCGAGCAGGCCTCCGAAACCGTCTTTCTCGAGATCCTTCTCATCCCAGACCTTTACCTTCAGCTTGGAGGTCTTGCTCTGGGTCTTGACGATCTCAGCGAAGGACTCGGGGTAGAGGTGGCTGGGCGGAGTGTTCACCAGATCGCGCACTGCACGTACTGCATCGGCGACCACTGCGGCACGTTCCAGCGCAGGTTTGGTGTGCTTGTCCTTCAGCTCGGTCAGCACGGCGATGTGTGCCACCGGGGTCTTGTTGCGGGCCTCTTCGCTGCTCTTAAAGTGCGGGAAGCTGTAGGCACCGAGAGCGGCACCTTCAGCGACGGCGGTGACCTGGTCCACTGTGGCGGCCGGAAGGGCCAGTGCTACCGAGTCAGCAGAAGAGAGCTGGCGGATAGCAGCACCTGCAGCACGGCGCAGGGCCTCCAGGGAGACGCCGCCATCGGGCTCACCGGTCAGCGGACCGACGCCGATGAGTACCAGCGTCTCAGACTTGAAGCCGTCCACACCAGGCAGACGAAGCAGCTGGTCAGCGGTGCCACTGGCACCAAGAGCCTGCAAAGAATCGGCCACTCCTCGTGCGGCTTTGTCAGCCAGCGGATTGGGGAGCAGGATCGGGCCTTCGGGGCCCTTGGCCACGCCGAGCACCAAGGCATCGGCATCGACCTTCTCGACGGCAGAGGACACGGCGGACACTGTGGGCTTAAAGTCGTTGATCACAGAACCGATCCTATCCACATTCGGAGCGGGAATGGGGATAGATGGAATGCTGTTGAGTTCAGATATGCCAGCCCAGCCATTTCCTTCGAGAGGAGACACCCCCGGTGACCGATGCTTTTGACCTGCTTCACGTGCATGCTGATGAGGATGTCCACACCCGCAGCTCGGCACATGGTGAGGAGCACGACGCCGCTGCTGTTGACCACAGCACCGCTTTGGTGCCGCTTGCTCCAGGCGGAGATGGTGATCACCGGACACTGCTGGTCTCCTGGGCTGGTCATACCGACGCTGGGACGCTGAGCGAACAGCTTTCCGATGCCCTGCTGGGTTCGCTGCCGCATAAGCGCATCGCCAGCTTCGACGTCGACGAGCTTTTTGATTACCGCTCTCGGCGTCCGCAGGTCACTTTCAGCGATAACCGCTTCTCCGACTACCAGGGCCCCCAGCTTGATCTCTTCGAGGTGAAGGATGCCCTGGGGCGGCCATTCCTGCTGCTTACCGGCGATGAACCCGATTACCAGTGGGAACGTGTGGCCAATACGGTGCTGGAGCTTATCGAGCATCTCGGAGTGCAGCTGGTGGTTCTGGTGGATGCTCTTGGTCTGCCCACTCCGCATACCCGTCCTATCGGTGTCACTGCCCACGGAAACCGTCAGGACCTCATCGAGGGGATCTCCACCTGGTCTCCTGCGGCGCAGATCGAAGCTGGGTTGGCACAAATGCTGGAGATGCGTGTGGACGCCGCAGGGCGCGACGTCGTGGGCTATACCCTCCACGTTCCGCATTACTTGGCCAGCGGTAAATATCCGCAGGTGGCGGTGGCTGCGTTGGAATACGCCGGTGCCGCCGGTGAGCTGATGCTGCCCACTGACGAGCTACGCGAAGCTGCGCGGATGGTGGACGCCGACATCACGCGCCAAGTGGGACAGAATCCCCAGATTGCAGCCCTGGTGCAGCAGCTGGAGGTGAACTTTGATGAGTACTCCACGCCTCAGCAGCGCTCCCTGCTGGTGAAGGAGGACGACGTCGTCCCAGATGCAGAAGAACTCGGTGCCGCGGTGGAGGCCTATTTGCGCACCCAGCCAGGTGACGTGATCTTCGGCACCCGCGTCCCTGATCAGGCAGATCCTGGGGTCGATGATGAGGACGCCGCCACCGATGACGATGACTCCGCGGAGGGCCCGGGACACAACGAGGACTGAGGGCGACTGTCCCTGGGATGGGGTTTTCCCCAAGTACGCCGAGTAGGCACGTCCACGCCGGCATCTTCACAGCAGGCTCATCGACTGCTGCTGCCAGCTCTTCAGTCAGCACAGGCTGGGGCCATGGATACCTCATCGGAGCTCACACCCCATGGCTCTTCACCGAATGACCATTTCAATCTGGGCACCGCCGGAGACGCGCTCGCCCTAGTGCACAGCTGCTTCGGTGAATTGCCTGAAGATTCGCTAGTTCTGATCGGCATCATGGATGGTCGAACCGGAGGGCACCTGCGTGTTGATCTGAGTGCCACAATGCATGCGCCTCAGTCCAGGGCTGCCCAGTACGCCGACTGGCTCGCAGGCCCTCAGGCCGAACCTGCACCTGATGCGGTGATGGCACTGCTCTTCTGTCCCGAGCTGCCATCACCTGAAACCCAGAACGCCTACGCCGAGCTGCTGCTTGCTCTGGCCACGGCCTTCTGGGAAGATCACGCGACGGTTCTCAGCCGGGTCTGGCATATTGGGGGACCCCCGGGTCCTCAACGCAGAGTTCGAGCCCTGGGCTGCCAGGACCCCAATTGCTGTCCGTTCCCCGGCATGCCTGCAGAGGAGCAGTTGGCGGCAGCGTTGCAGGCGCATCCGGAACTGCAGAGTTCGCGCGTGTCCGCCCCACAGCCCCGCCAAGCGCTGGCGGAGTATCTGCGACCAGCGCATCCGCCCTCTGAAAAGGACATGCATCTGGTACAGCAGCTAGCTGACTGCAGTGAGGTATCACTGGCTGCACAATCGCTTGCAGCCCTGTGGGATGAGACGCTGCGCAGAGTCCAGTGGACCCAGGACCTCAGATGGTTACATCAGGACACTGAGCACACCGGTGCCCTACTGGCCACGTTGCGCCGCAAACGGGGCAGGGACGCATTGATCCCCCTCTCAGCTCTGGGCTTCCATGCGGCTCTGGCGGGCATGAGATTCGAAGACATGATGCTGGGGAACACCACCTTCGGTCGGGAGGACTTTGACGAGCTCAGCGACCACGAGCAGCTGACGTTGCTGAGTGAGAGTCTGCCGGGTGAGTCCGCCCCGGAGCTGGCCGAGCAGATGTTGAATGACTATGCCGCCTGCTGGGCGGGGGCAACCGACTACGCCCCCAATTGGGAACGCATTGACGCGCTGGACCGGATACTGCGTGAGCTTCTGGCATACGCCCGAGGTATGGAGCGCGAATCTGTGCTGAACGTCAAAGCGTGGATTGAATGGGCCCGTGGACGAGGTTCCATCTCTGCAGTGTTCATACAAGCGGTACTGGCCGAGTTTCCCGACAGCACTCTGGCTGGGCTGCTGGCAAGATTTTCGGAGGCTTTCGGCGTGTGTCCTTGGGCACGGGTGAAGCGCCAGAGCCACAGCTGGAGGTTGAGCACCAGCTAAGGCGCGCCGAAAAAACCTCCGCATTTCGGGAATGGGCACAAGATCAGTAGTGTTATCACACGCATCAGACCCTGCAGCCTTGCCGGAGAACTCTCTCCCGCTGGGACTTGACAGGGTCATAGGCGTGTTGGCCTCCTGTCTGCACGCCGCCTCCTGGAGAGGGAGGTGCCCAAGTATCGAATCGGAAGGTCATCGTGCCCACTACTGCGTCGAAGTCCACAGAAGAGACTTCCGCCGCTGAGGCGGAGAAGAAGTCAGCTGCCAAGAAGACCACTACTCGGTCCCGGGCGGCCTCGACAAAGAAGAGCACGACATCTGCGTCTACTGCCAAAAAGTCGAGCACCGCCAAGAAGGCCCCTGCCAAGACCGCAGCTAAGAAGACCGGCGGCCGAAAGAAGGCCACCGATGCGGTTGATGAGATTCTGGCCGACGCAGATGCCGAAGAGCTGCCCACTGAGGCACTCGAGAACGCCGTCGCTAAGGCAGAGAACGAGGGCGAGGACGCCGAAGAGCTCATGAAGTCCAAATCGGGGGAGAACGAGGAGGACGAGTCCAGCTCCGGACGCGGCTTTGTGATCTCCAACGCCGACGACGATGACGCCCCGGCCGTCCAGGTCGTCTCCGCCGGTGCAACTGCCGATCCCGTCAAGGACTACCTGAAGCAGATTGGCAAAGTTGCCCTGCTGAACGCTGAGCAGGAAGTTGATCTGGCCCTGCGGATCGAAGCAGGCCTGTTCGCCGAACACAAACTCGCCACCGACGAGATCACCGACCGGCGCCTCAAGCGCGATCTCGAGCTTATTGTCGCCGACGGCAAGAAGGCCAAGAACCACCTGCTGGAGGCCAACCTCCGCCTGGTGGTCTCGCTGGCCAAGCGCTATACCGGCCGCGGCATGCTGTTCCTGGACCTGATCCAGGAAGGCAACCTCGGACTCATCCGCGCGGTGGAGAAGTTCGATTACACCAAGGGCTTCAAGTTCTCCACTTACGCCACTTGGTGGATCCGCCAGGCCATTACCCGGGCCATGGCCGATCAGGCCCGCACCATCCGCATTCCGGTGCACATGGTGGAGGTCATCAATAAGCTCGCTCGCGTGCAGCGTCAGATGCTGCAGGATCTTGGTCGCGAACCCACTCCGGAAGAGCTGGCCCAGGAGCTGGACATGACCCCGGAGAAGGTCGTGGAAGTCCAGAAGTACGGCCGTGAACCTATCTCGCTGCACACCCCACTTGGTGAAGACGGCGATAGCGAATTCGGCGACCTGATCGAGGACTCCGAAGCCGTAGTGCCTTCTGATGCTGTGAGCTTCACTCTGCTTCAGGAGCAGCTGCACTCAGTCCTGGACACCCTCGCAGAGCGCGAGGCTGGGGTAGTGGCCATGCGATTCGGCCTCACCGACGGCCAGCCGAAGACGCTGGACGAGATCGGCAAGGTCTACGGAGTAACTCGCGAACGCATCCGTCAGATCGAGTCCAAGACAATGTCCAAACTGCGTCACCCCAGCCGGTCCCAGGTGCTGCGCGACTACCTCGACTGAGTTGGTCCCGCGGCCGGGGAGACCCCGCCACGGGATAGACGAAGCCCCCGACCTCGTTGAGGCCGGGGGCTTCGTCTATCACAGACGCTTAGCCGGTATCAGCTGATCCGGGAGGACTCATCAACCCACGCGACGGTCTTAGGGCGCAGCGTGGGCTCCACCTCACGGCCGTGGTGGTTGCAGAAGAGCAGTACGCCGCCGGAGGCGAGCTCTGCGCGGACATAAGCCTGTGCGCCGCAACGGTCACAGCGGTCCAGGGCGGTCAGCGTCGGGGTTTGTGCTTCGAGGGTCCCAGTAGTGCTGGTCATGCTCTTCGCCTCCTTAATCACGTGAAGTGTGCGTCCCATACAACCACGAACCCCCTTAAAACATTCTGAAATACCCCGGGTGTGCCGTCTGCTTTCGCTCACCGCGTACCAGGCAGGCGCCCAGCAGCCTTGCCAAGCGGCGCTTCTGCGCTAAACCAGCCCTGCGCCGTCGTAGGCTCAATGTCAGATTCTGTCCATCACAAACAAACACCTATGGAGGCTGCGTGGCTCAGCGCGATGAGTACAGTGCCCGGCACCTATCAGTGCTCGAAGGTCTGGAAGCTGTTCGCAAAAGACCTGGCATGTACATCGGCTCCACGGACTCCCGGGGGCTCATGCACTGCCTCTGGGAGATCATCGACAACTCTGTTGATGAAGCACTGGCCGGCTACGCCTCCAGTATCGGGATCACGCTGCATCGTGACGGCTCCGTGGAAGTCTCCGACGACGGCCGCGGAATTCCCGTAGATATCGAACCGCGCACCGGACTCTCGGGCCTGGAGGTGGTCTTCACCAAGCTTCATGCCGGCGGTAAGTTCGGCGGCGGCTCATACAACGCTGTCGGCGGCCTGCATGGTGTCGGCGCATCGGTGGTCAATGCGCTCTCTGCACGGCTGGACGCCAAAGTCACGCGCGGCGGAAAAGTCCACCAGCTGTCCTTCCGCCGTGGCGAGCCCGGAATCTTCGCCGGCTCGGGCCCCGAAGACAGCTTCACCGCCGCTGAGGCCGGCTCTCCGCTGCAGATTCCCGGCAAGGCCAAACGCGGGGTCACCGGTACAACGATTCGGTACTGGGCGGACCGCCACATCTTCACCACCGACGCGGCCTTCGACGATGAAGAAATTGCCAACCGTGCTCGGCAGACTGCGTTTCTTGTACCAGGCCTGCGCATCACCATCCGGGATGAGCGCGGGGGTGAACCCACCGAAGAGGTATTCCAGTACGACGGCGGCATCAGCGAGTTCGTTGAGCACCTGACCCCCGACACCGCGGTCACCGATACCTGGCGCATCCAGGGCCACGGCAAATTCACCGAACGCGTACCGGTCATCGGCGAGAACGGTCGCAGCCATATGGAAGATGTAGAACGGGACTGTGAAGTCAACATCGCCCTGCGTTGGGGGATCGGCTATGACACCACTGTGCGTAGTTTCGTCAACATCATCGCTACCCCAAAGGGCGGCACCCACCTCACCGGTTTCGAACAGGCGCTTCTGAAGACCTTCCGCAAAGTGGTGGAATCCAATGCGCGCCGACTCAAGGTGGGCAATGACAAGCTGGAGAAGGACGATGTCCTGGCCGGTCTCACCGCCGTCATCACCGTGCGCATCGCCGAGCCGCAGTTCGAGGGCCAGACCAAGGAGATTCTCGGTACCCCGGCTGCCCGGCAGATTGTCTCCAAGGTGGTTGCTAAGGAGCTCGAAGCGCGTCTGACCTCGTCCAAGCGCGCTGAGAAGCAGGAAGCCACAGCTCTGCTGGAGAAGGTTGTGGCTGAAATGAAGTCGCGGATTTCTGCGCGCATGCATAAGGAGACCCAGCGCCGGAAGAACGCTCTGGAGAACTCCACGATGCCAGCGAAACTGGTGGAGTGCCGGGCCAAGGAGGTCGAGTCCTCCGAGCTGTTCATTGTGGAGGGCGACTCCGCGCTGGGTACCGCAAAACTCGCACGATCTTCGGATTACCAGGCGCTGTTGCCTATCCGTGGAAAGATCCTCAACGTTCAGAAGGCCTCGGTCTCGGACATGCTCTCGAATACCGAATGCGCCGCGTTGATTCAGGTCATCGGCGCCGGCACCGGGCGGAGTTTTGATCTGGAGGCAGCCCGTTACGGGAAGGTCGTGCTGATGACCGACGCCGATGTTGATGGTGCACATATCCGGACCCTGCTGCTGACTCTGTTCTTCCGGTATATGCGTCCAATGATCGAAGCTGGCCGTGTCTTCGCTGCCGTCCCGCCTTTGCATCGAGTCGAAGTCATCCACCCGGGACGTAAAGCCAATGAAGTGCGCTACACCTATTCCGAAGCCGAGCTGAATAAACTGCTGCGCTCCCTGGAAGCCGAAGGGTTGAATTACAAGGAACCCATCCAGCGCTATAAGGGTCTGGGTGAGATGGACGCTGACCAGCTCTCGGAGACCACCATGGATCCCCAGCATCGATCATTGCGCCGGATTCGTGTGGAAGATGCTGAGGCGGCGGAGCGAGTTTTTGATCTGCTGATGGGCTCAGTGGTGGCCCCGCGCAAGGACTTCATCATCGAAGGAGCCCGGGCATTGGACCGGGACATGATCGATGCCTGAGCGCGAGGTCGACGTCGTCTCGCTGCCCAATTTCTACCGTTTGTAGAAATATTTGCGCAGATAGGCGAGCCAGCCGTCGTCGGACGCGTTATCCCCGCTACACTGGACCGGTGACCGAACTGACCACGCACTCTCGTGTGCCCGCTGACCGTGATGCCCGTCCGCGTCTGGGATGGCGGCGCAAAGCGGCAGCCTATTGGTCTTTGACGAAGCCGCGTGTCATCGAACTGTTGCTGGTCACCACATTCCCCACCATGGTCTTCGCCGAGCGCGGCTTTCCCAACTTCTGGCTGACCATCGCCACTATGCTCGGCGGCGCCATGGCTGCCGGATCCGCAGGTGCCTTCAACTGCTATATCGATCGCGATATGGACAAGTTGATGAACCGAACCAAGAAGAGGCCGCTGGTCACCGGCGAACTCACCCCGCGGGAGGCCCTGGTTTTCGCCTCCCTGCTGGGTGTGGCGGCATTGGTGGTGCTCTGGTTCGGTGCGAACCCGTTGGCAGCTGCGCTGGGCGCGGCGGCGATGTTCTTCTACGTCGTCGTCTACACCCTGATTCTCAAGCGCCGCACTGAGCAGAACATCATCTGGGGCGGCATTGCCGGATGCTTCCCGGTGGTCATCGCTTGGGCTGCGGTCCGCGAGACACTGGAATGGCCGGCCCTGGTGCTGTTCGTCATTATTTTCCTGTGGACCCCGCCCCATTACTGGCCACTGTCCATGAAATACCGCACGGACTATCAAACCGCTTCGGTGCCGATGCTTGGTGCCGTGGCAAGCGCAAAGACCGTGGGCGTACAGGTAGTGCTCTACGCCTGGGCCACCGTGATGTGTTCGCTGCTGCTGGTTCCCTTGGGCTGGGCCGGGATCACCTATACCGCGGTGGCACTGGCAGCAGGTGGCTGGTTTATCTGGGAGTGCCATGTCCTGTACAACAAGGCGCAGAACGAGACGCTGACCGATAAGAAGGCCATGAAGGTCTTCCACCTGTCCATCCTGTACCTCACCCTGCTGTTCATCGGTCTGTTCCTCGATCCCTTTATCGGCTCGCCGCTGCTGTGACCCTGCAGGTTCAGGCCGAGAAGCTCGAAGTCGCTGCGGGCGAGTCGGTGCTGCTGCCTGAGACCTCCTTCACCCTGCAGGCCCCGGGGCTGATAGCCCTGACTGGACCCAACGGGGCAGGGAAAACCACCCTGTTGAAGACGCTGGCCGGCAGGCAGCTGCCCAGTTCGGGCCAATGTCTGATCGGTAACCTCACCGCCTACGAGTTCGACCCAGCGTTTCGTGCCGCGGTGGCGTCCCTCATTGACACTCCGCCGATGGCGCGAGATATGACGCTGAACGAGCAGCTGATGCTGGTCCGGCTTTCCTGGGGAGATGACGACGACGAGGCCCGCTTCGGCGCTGAGCAGTGCCTGGCGCGGCTGACTATCCCGCATCTGGGGGACCGGTTCCCCTATGAACTGTCTTCCGGGCAGCTGCAGCTCTTCGCCCTCGCGCTGACACTCAGTCGCCCATTCGAGGTGCTGCTGTTGGATGAACCAGAGCGTCACCTAGATGCCGAGCGCGTCGTCGCCTTACTAGATGTGCTGGACCAACATGTGGATCGCGGTGCACTGATCATCACGGCCACGCACCGTCAGGAGATCATTGACCGGAACACCCACCGTATCCATCTGGTGCGGGACGCAGGGTCTTGATCCGGACCGAGAATCAGGCCACTGCCCAGGTGCACTCGGCTGGGAGGGCGACTAGTAGGGAAGTCCTACATGCGGCGAAGGTGCACTACCGACGTCGACAGGGTGCTCCGACCGCCGGTGACCGCTGGTTTGTTCTGTATCTCATCGGATTTGTCACCGGCTTCTTTGTGATCCCGGTGGCCTATGTCATCGGCGACTATCTGGACCCGGAGTTTGCCCGGCGAATCAGCTCTGCAGATACTCGCCCCTGGGTTGCCAGCTTGTGCACTGCGCTCGGTGTGACAGCGTTGTGGGCGGGCCGGGTGCAGGGGCCTGCCTATATGCCGCCGTTCTTGGCGCAGACTCTCTTGAGTTCACCCATTGACCGCCGCCGGATCTTGTTTGCCCCAACGGCTGGCTCAGTGGCCTTGGTCGCCGCGGTGACAGCAGCCTGCGGTGCCGTCGGCTTCTTCGCCCTGACTACCGCCGGATTATGGGGCTGGGAGCGTTTCTTCCTGATGTGTGCGGCCGCACTATCGGGTGGGGCGATTCTTGCGCTGTTGGCTTTCTTGGGTCAGCGAGTCACCGTAGCGAGTACGGCGGCGCTCAGCGCCGCTGCAGTACTACTAGCAGCCGCGGGATTCGTCCAAGAGCTGTTCATCATGCTGCATCCGGCGGGGTGGTTCGCTCTGCTCTGGTCACAGGGACCGTGGTGGTGGCTTGTGCCGCTGGCGCTGAGCTTGTGCGTGGCTTTGGCCATGCTGGCTCTGCACCCCGCGGCACTGGGCGAACTGCCTGAGCAGCGGGTAATAGGCCAAAGCAGTCGACTGGCTGATGCCAGGCTTTTCACCTCAACAGGCAACGTTCACGACGCCGTACAGCTGTTTCGACAGCCCCCACGACGTCATCGGCCCGGAGCTGCCGTGCACTCTGGCGTGCCCGGACTTTCCGGACTGCGGCAAGAGATCCACGTCGCTATCCGTTCACCTGCATCTCTGATTGCTGCCGCAGTATGCATCCCCGTCGGTGCCGCAGCTCTGAGCGTTGCTGCGACGGCCGTGGGCTACGGCTTCGATGAGAGCCGGCTGATTCTCACGGTACCGGCTGGACTTGCCGGTGCACTTCTGGTGTTCTTCGGCACGGGCAGCCTCACCGAAGGGTGGCGCACGTTGAAGAACGAGTTCGATGCCGCTTCCCTTTACGGCTGGAGCGCCCGTGACGCGCTGGGACGACGCCTGCTTTGGCCGCTGCTAGGGACTGGTCTGCTCAGTGGTATCGGCGTGGTCCTGGCGGGCGCATTTCACCGCGAGCTTCTCAGCGGCGCCCTCTGGGTGGCAGCCGTGAGCCTGCTAGCCCTGACCGCACGGTTCTTCCAAACCATGCGCAACCGGGATATCCCGGTGGAGTTCTTAGCACCGACAGTGATCCCAGGAGGAGTAGACCTCTCTGCCGTAAAGATCCTGGCGTGGCTCGGAGATGGAATCATCATCACCGTCGCCGGGACGCTGGCTCTGATCGTGCTTCCCTGGAAGCTGCCGAGTCTCGCGCTCACAATGCTGGTGATTGTCATGGGCACGGCGCTGTGGGGATGGATACGCACGGGTCAGCGCTTCTTTGCGGCCAGTCCTCTGCGGCATTGGCAACACAGGCAGACTGCCCCGCCCGAGTCGTCGTACTAGAGGTCTACCCAGGCGGTGCCGAGTTCCTCCAGGGATGCAGTACCCGAGCTGACGGCGGCGGTCTTAGCCGCCAGTTGATTCGCCTGGTCCATCTCATCGGGAATCGCAAGAGTCAGCGCCGCATTGCCAGGGATCTTGCCATAATCAGTATTGAGCACGGAGACACCTGTGCTGCGCAGTTCGTTCTCCCATCGTCCTGCTTCAGCAATCGGGGCGAGCAGACTGTAATGGCGTAAGCGTTGGTGCCGCCGGAAAGCCCCGGAGGCCCCCGCGCTGTCCAGGGCGGCGATTACCGAATCCGAGTAGGCACTGACCAGCCCTCCAGCCCCCAGCAGTGTGTCGCCAAACCAGCGCACCACCACCACGACGACGTCGCTGAGGTCTTCCCGCCCGGAGGGCATGCTGGCCTTCACCAGGGCTTCGAGCATGGGAGCGCCTGCTGTGCCGGAGGGCTCACCGTCGTCGTTGGCACGCTGAATGCGGCGGTCAGCGCCGATGACCCAGGCACTGCAGTGGTGCCGAGCCGTAGGGTGTGTGCGCCGGAGGTCATCGACCAGCTGGTGCGCGCGATCTGAGGATTCTGCCCGGCGCATGACAGTCAAGAAGCGCGACTTCTTGCGGTCGATCTCGGTGATGATCTCAGTATCACTGGCGAGCACGGTGTAGGCAGAAGCGGCGGTCGAGGGGGAATCCATCAGCTACGAGTCTAGGTGCTGCCTTGACGTTATCTGGACCGAGAAGCCACGATCATTCATGATTCAGGCCTGCATCCGAGCGACGAGAGCCGCCCTCAGTGGAGACTCAGTCGGCATCACACGCAGTGCCGTGTATGCGGCTTCCTCGTCCTCTATGGCTTCGGGCAGCTGGAGATAGCGGAAGAGCTCTTCGGCACTCCCATCGGCGAGCAGCGACTCGCGCAGCGCTGCGGCAAGGTGATGACGAATCGAGAGGATCCCCGGGGCCTCGGAGGCAGGCAATAGGCTGCCGCCGTAGAGGTCTAGAGCGGCCATGCGATCTCCAGCGGTGAGAGCGGTCAGTACTGCGACAGCGTCGTGATCAATCGCCGAAGTCAAGCGATACGGTTTCGACGCCACATCTACGCCTGCAGCTGCAGGTGAGCTGCGCAGCTGTTTGCGCAGTCGGACCATCTCGGCACGCATCGCTACCTGATGGCCAGACTCACCGTAAACCAGTTCGGCAAGCTCCTGGGCGCCGTACCCTCTCCCCGTACTGGCCATATCCCAGGAAAGCAGGGTGAGAATTTCAGCGTGCCGCAAACTCAGGCATTCTCGTGCCACCGCGCCACCGAGCTGGGGCCGAAAGGTCCCCAAGGTGATGAGCTGGGGCAATCCGGATACCGCTGGCAAGACCTTCAACTCCGCTTCGGCAGCTGAAATAGCCGCCTGAATCAGCGGCAGAGAATGGGTGGCCACCGCCTTCTCATCTCCGGTCAGATCCACCACCCCTAGGAGCACGCCGGTATGAGGGTTCCGGATGGGCGCCGCCGAGCAGGAGAACTGGTGGGCAGAGTAGGCGAAGTGCTCATCCTGGTGAACCTGGGCACCGCATCCGGTGGCCAGTGCCAGGCCTGGGGCGGAGGTGCCGATAGCTTGCTCCGACCAGGTGGCACCGGGTCGGAAAGAAGAGTTCTCGGCCTGTCGCAGTGCTTGCCGGTCACCGTCTACCCAGAGCAGGCGCCCCTGAGCATCTCAAATAGCCACCAGCAGTCCAGCCTGTGCCGCTGGCTGAACGAGAAGCTTCTGAAAAATAGGCAGTACCTGCTGCAATGGATGTTCTCGGCGGTAGGCGTTCAGGGTCTCATCGTCGAGCTCCACAGGAGCCATTGCCGTGTCGGGGTTGTGGAGAAATTGTGATGACCTGTACCAGGACTCGCGCAGCACAGGGGACAGCGAGTGCCATGTGCGCGGTTCATCCGGAACGGCCTTCATTACCCTCCTCACCCACAGATATGTGGTGTGGCTCACAGTCTACGTTGGACGCGGCTCGCAGACTATGCAACGGTGATGCAACCTTCACAGGAGTAGTTTTCGGCCAAGGCGTGATGCACATCACGCCTGGTGGAATGCAACCTTGACGAAGGAGTCACCATGACTGTCTATGCGCAACCTGGGACCGACACCAGCGTGGTCAGCTATAAGTCCCGGTACGAGAACTTCATCGGCGGCGAATGGGTCGCGCCAGTGAAGGGCCAGTACTTTGAGAACCCGAGTCCAGTCACTGGCAAAACCTTCACCGAGGTGCCGCGTTCTACCGCCGAGGACATCGAGTTGGCTTTAGACGCAGCGCATCAGGCCGCGCCCGCGTGGGGGAAGACCTCCGTAGCAGATCGATCCGTCGTGTTGAACCGGATCGCAGATCGCATCGAGGAAAATCTCGAGGCCCTTGCAGTGGCCGAAACCTGGGAGAACGGCAAACCAGTTCGCGAGACCTTGGCCGCTGACCTGCCCCTGGCCGTTGACCATTACCGCTACTTTGCCGGAGTCATTCGTGCTCAGGAGGGCGGTATCAGCGAGATCGACGCCAGTACGGTGGCCTATCACTTCCATGAGCCACTTGGCGTGGTGGGTCAGATCATCCCGTGGAACTTCCCGCTGCTGATGGCGACCTGGAAGCTGGCCCCGGCATTGGCCGCTGGGAACGCCGTCGTGCTCAAACCAGCAGAGCAGACACCAGCGTCGATTCTGCTGCTGATGGAACTGCTGGCAGACATCATTCCTCCCGGAGTTGTCAACGTGGTCAACGGCTTCGGAGTCGAAGCAGGGGCCCCGCTGGCGTCGAGTCCCAGGATTCGCAAGATCGCCTTTACCGGCGAGACCACCACGGGGCGACTCATCATGCAGTACGCCTCGCAGAACCTCATCCCGGTCACCCTTGAGCTTGGAGGCAAGAGCCCGAATATCTTCTTTGAAGATGTCGCCCGGGAGAACGACGCCTACTATGACAAGGCCCTCGAAGGCTTCACCATGTTCGCCCTGAATCAGGGTGAGGTGTGCACCTGCCCATCACGTGCGCTGATCCAGTCGAGTATCTATGACCAGTTCCTCGGTGATGCAGTCGAGCGCACTAAGGCTGTGAAGCAGGGTAATCCGCTGGATACCGACACCATGGTCGGCGCACAGGCGAGCAACGACCAGCTGGAGAAGATTCTCAGCTATATCGATATCGGAAAGGCTGAAGGGGCGCAGGTGCTGACCGGCGGCGCCCGCGCGGAACTGGACGGGGATTTGGCGGAGGGTTTCTATGTAGAACCCACGATCTTCCGCGGCAGCAATTCCATGCGGGTCTTCCAGGAGGAGATTTTTGGTCCGGTGGTCTCGGTGACAGAGTTCTCCGAATACGACGACGCGATCTCCACTGCCAATGACACCCTCTATGGTCTGGGTGCCGGTGTGTGGTCCCGCGATGCGAATACTGCCTACCGCGCCGGCCGGGATATCCAGGCCGGACGAGTCTGGACCAACTGCTACCACCAGTATCCCGCCCACGCAGCGTTCGGCGGATACAAACAGTCTGGTGTTGGACGAGAGAACCACTTGATGATGCTCTCCCATTACCAGCAGACCAAGAATCTGCTTGTCAGCTACTCAGAGGACAAGCTCGGTTTCTTCTAGAAGGGGTGGCCCGATGACTTAGTCGGGCCACCCCTGGTGGACTGAAGTCACAGGTCTGAAATCACCGATTCGAATGGAGGGAAGTCATGGGGGCCGAGCGAGTATCGATCACGGAGGAAGCCGCTGCGCTTCTGCGCAGCTTGCGCCAAGAGCACGGTAAGCCGCTGATGTTCCACCAGTCCGGAGGATGCTGCGATGGCTCGGCCCCCATGTGCTACACCCAAGGAACATTCCTGACCGGGTCTGCAGATGTTCTGCTCGGTGAGCTCACCCCGGGCACCCCCGAGCCTGTGCCGGTGTGGATCTCCAGAGCACAGTTCGAGTACTGGTCCCATACGCATATCACCATCGACGTGACGGTAGGACGAGGTGCTGGTTTCAGCATCGAAGGGCCTACCGGACATCGGTTCATCATCCGTTCGCGGCTTTTCACTGACGAGGAGACTCAGTCGCTGGAACCAGTGCGCAGCGGCTGATGGTGTACCCACAACGCTCCGGGGACTGCAGTCATCTTTACCGGGGAACTTTCACCCCGGGCAGCTGCCACATGCCGAACCGGACTCCACCGCTACGCAGCAGGAGGTGGTCATCCTCGACGCGGAATTCCACTGCGCCGTAGAGCTTCTGCACACCGATAGCTGGGTTCAGCGGACTTGAACACACCAGGTCTACCGGCAGGCTTGTGGTCTGCTCTTCCGGTGAGGTGGATGCGAAGACCAGCAAGGACTCCTGCTCGGATTCACGGATAAAGATAATCGTGTCCGCATCGCTGAAAAGCCACCGCATCGCACCGGTAGAGAGTACCGGGTGCCGATGGCGCAGCCCTATGAACTCCCGGTAGAGACGAAGTCGCTCGGCAACCTCTGGCTGGTGGCTCGAGGACCAAGGGATAGGTGTGCGGCTGATCTCGCCGTCTTCGCCGGTGAGTCCGAATTCGTCACCCGCGAAGAGGGTCGGCAGGCCCGGCAGCGAGTGCTGGAGTCCCACTGCCACCGTTACCCGCTCACCGGTGGCGTGGGTGGCGAATCGGGCGGTGTCGTGAGTGTCCAGCGGATGCATATTGCCCAGTCGAATCCGCCAGGGGATCGCTGCGTTGAACCGCTCCACAGCCTCGCGGAAGGAGTGGGCGTTTCCACGGGGAATGCCGCCGAGAGGTTGTCCGAAGAACCATGGCTCGGTTTCCTGACTGCCCTGGGCGGTGGTATAGGACTGACCTGTGGGCTCTGCCAGCCAAGCCCACAGCGGTCGGGTGAAGGAGGGATAGGTCATAGCTCCGTGCCAAGCATCCCCGGTGAGGTCGCTGGCGGCATCATTGGTGGACTCAGCCAAGAGGATGGAGTCCGGATTGACCTCCTCCATGGTGCGACGCAGGATCTGCCTGACGGCGGCGTTGAGGTCTACATCACGAAGGCGACCGGTCATGTTGGCCACATCGATCCGCCAGCCGTCCAGGTTGAACGGCGGCTTCAGCCACTTAGCCACTACTGAATCGGGACCTTCAATGAAAGCCCTGCGCAGCTTCTGCGAGGACCAGTCAAACTTCGGCAAGCTGGCCGTTCCCAGCCAAGTCTCGTAGTCGCCGTCGTCGGTGAAATAGTAGAAGCCGCGCTCATCTGAGTCTGGCTCCGCAAGTGCTCGCTGGAACCACTCATGGCGATCACCGGAATGATTGGTGGTGAGGTCTCCGATCACCTTCATGCCTCGCTGGTGAGCTGCATCGGTCAGCCTGATCAGCGCCTCCTCGCCGCCGAGCAGCGGATCCACCTGTTCAAAGCTCGACGCGTCATAACGGTGATTGGACGCACCCGGGAAGAACGGGGTCAGGTAGAGAATGTTGATACCCAGCTGCTGGAGGTGATCAAGGTGCTCGACGACGCCGTCGAGGTCACCTCCGTAGAACTGACATACCCGGGAGGGCATCACCGGGTTGACCGGATCAGCCCAATCAGCTGGCTCCGCCCAGTCCGGGATCTCCCGTGAGGCGGCACCAGCAGAACGGGCGAATCTGTCCGGAAAGATCTGATACATCACCCCGTCATAAAGCCAGAGCGGCGGTGCCGGATAGGCCAGCAGCGCGAAGTCCTCGGCATCGAGCACTTCGCCGGAGTGAATACCGGACTGATTCAGCCATTCAATAGTTGGGGCCGAACCTCCAAGCGTGTCTTCATCGTGTATCAGCAGCCACCGGTAGCCGTGGCGCAGGTTGGCCACCTTGACCTGCGCCTTCCACCAACGCCAGCCGTTGAGGGTACCTAGGTCGGTGGCAGTATCCCAGTGCGGCTCATGATCGGGATTGGACCTGACCATGACGTTCCGTAACTTCGGGTACTTCTGCGGCACACGTAGGCGCAGGGTAACGGTTTCACCCAGCGTTGGATGCGCAGTGGAGACGTGGAGCGGTGAACCATCGTGATGGGGCAACGGCTGAGGGGTCATTTCACACTTCCTGCCACGAGGCCGGAGACGATATAGCGCTGAAGCAGCAGGAACAGCGCTACCGGAATGATGGCCGCGAGAACAGCACCGGCTGCAAAGACCGACCAGTTCTGCGAGGTTTCCTGGGAGATGAACTGGTAGAGGCCCACCGCAAGAGTCTGTTTCTGCGGGTCACGCAGCAGTACCGAGGCGATGACGAACTCGCTGAGGGTACCCACCAGGGACAGCAGCGCGACCACCGCGAGAATGGGGGAGACCAGTGGCAGGATGATGGTGAAGAAGATGCGGGCGTGGCCGGCGCCGTCGATCCGCGCTGCTTCATCGATGGACTGCGGGACTGTATTGAAGAACCCATACATCAGATAGGTGTTCACACCCAGAGCACCGCCCAGGTAGACCATGACCAGCCCTGCCTGGCTGTTGAGGCCGATGGCTGGGAAGATCTCGCCGATACCGAGCATCAGCAGGAAGATCGCGACCATCGCCAGCAGCTGGGGAAACATCTGCACCAGCACCAGAGTGATCAGTCCGACGCGGCGTCCGGTGAAACGCATCCGGGAGAAGGCGTAAGCCGCCAGCGCTCCCAGCAGCACAGATCCGGCTGAGGCGCTGAGGCCGATGACCAGGGTATTAAGAAACCAGGCGGCATAGGGCTGCTGCGGTCGGTTGAACAAGTCGATGTAGCTGTCCAGGCTCACCGTCGTGAAGAGTCTGTTCGCGGTGATGAGCGTACCGGCTGGGTTCAGCGACGCTGAGAGCACGTAGATCAGCGGGAACACGGAGAACAGCACCACGGCCGCCCCGACAACATGCCTCCATCCGGTTTCCCGGAACCAGCGGCGGAATGGACGCCGATGATGGGTGAGCGTCTCTGCCATATCAGTTCAGCTCCTCAAGGGCCTTGGTCTTGCGGAACGCCATTACCGAGATAGTTCCCACAATGATGAAGATCAGAATGGAGAATGCGCTGGCGAGGCCGTAGTCCGCCCGCGCACCGACGAAAGCGACCTTGTAGACCATCGAGATCAGGATGTCGGTGGACCCCACATTGACACCTGCGCTGACGTCGCGCGGACCGCCGCCGGTGAGCATGTAGATCAGGTTGAAGTTGTTGAAGTTGAAGGCGAAGGAGGAGATCAGCAGCGGAGCGATAGCTGTCAGCAGCAGAGGAAGTTTGATCATCCGGAAGGCCTGGAACGGCTTGGCGCCGTCCATCTGGGCCGCCTCGGTGAGTTCATCGGGGATCGATTGCAGGGCACCGGTGCAGACCAAGAACATATACGGGAAGCCCAACCAGAGATTCACTATCAGAATGCTGAGTTTGGCAAGCCACGGATCGGTCAACCAGGGAATTGCTGCTCCGCCGAAAAGGACGTTATTGATGAATCCGAACTCCTGGTTCATCATGCCCGCCCATACCAGGGCAGAAAGAAACCCCGGGAAGGCGTAGGGGAGGATCATCACCAGCCGGTAATACTTACGGGACACCATTTTTCGGTCATTGAAGACGATCGCCAGAAACAGACCCAGGATGAAAGTCGTCGCTACGGACAGCAGAGCGAAGGCGAAGGTCCAGAGCGTGACGTAGATGAGCGGTCCACGGATGGAGTCTTCTGTCACGGCGCGCAGGAAGTTGTCGAAGCCTACGTTGACCCTCCACCCCGGCATTAGCTTCTCGCCGTCGTCTGCAATGAAAGCGCCTTCTCCGGTATCTCGGTACACGGTACCGGTCTCGGAGTTGGTGAGCGTATCGGCGTTCTCGTCATACACGTAGCGGGAGGTATAGAGGTAGGCGCGCTGGCCATCCTGGGTGCGGAGGTAGCCGGCGTTGAGGTCCTCCTCCAGCGGTACGGCCAAGTTGGTGATCTCCTGCTGGCGGTTCAGCAGGTCAGCGAAGCTGAGGACGTGATGTCCTTCAATCGCGGTGATAGTGCCATTGTCGACGACGGCCCCCTCCGCCGGTTCCAGGGGCTGTTCTTCAGCACCGATGAGAACCTCACCGTTGTCATTGATGATGGCGAAGTAGATCTCGCCGTCGTAATCGGTCACTGCCAAGGGATAGGTGGGGGAGTCAGGTACCCGGTCCTGTGTCTGCAGCATAATTGCCTGGACCGCATGATCCTTAGTGCTGTTATGACCGGTTCCGTAGTTGGTGAAGGCCACATATCCGGAGTAGAGAACGACAAAGATCTGGAAGATCAGCAGAAACACCAGACCTGGTGCCAGATACTTCGCAGGAAGCGCTCCACGCTGCAGATATATCCAGGTCAGCGCTGCAGCGCCGACCACCACCAGGGACCCGATGAGCCAGCGATCATTGATGAACAGCACCAGGGCGGCATAGACCGCTGTAGCGCACAGGATGCTCAGCACGATGATCTTCAAGAGCATCAGCTTCCAGCCTGTGGTGCCGTCGACAATGCGGTCGGCCTGGCGTCGTCGTCGGTCTTTCCGGCTTGCTGTCGGCGGACGGGGGCCCGAGGTGGTGGTCGGTTCAGTCATGGCTTAGTCGAGCGCTCCTGCAATGTCCTCTGCCATGCGGTCCCAGAGTTCAACCGGATCGCCTTCACCGTTGATGATGGCAGTCTGGGTTGCTCCCCAGGAATCCCACACGGCTCCCATTTCCGGAATGGAAGGCATCGGCACGGCATCTGCGCCTACGGCACCGAAGCCGGCAACGATTTCATCCTCAGCCAGGGCTGCGTCGAAGGACTCGGTCAAGGCAGGTGCGCGACCACCCACCTCATAGAGTGCGGTCTGCACGTCAGGGGAACCGATGTAGTTGATCAGGAAATTCGTCGCCGCCACCACGTTCTGGCTCTGGGCGGAGAGGAAGAAGCCCTGGACTCCGGCGAAGGGCTGTGCCGGGTTGTCCCCGGGGGCCGGGATGGGATCAACAGCAACGTCGATGCCGCTCTCCTGGGCGGCTGGAACGTTCCAGGGACCGGTCAGGTAGAACGGTGTGTCACCGGAGTTGAAGTTCTCCCGTGCCAGGTCGCCGTCGATATTAGTGTTCAGCACGCCAGCTTCACCCTGCTCGGCCAACCACTGGGCGAACTCCTGGCCGCCTTCATTCCCGATCTGCAGGTCCTCGGGGTTGTAGGAGGCGTCCTCATTGGTGCCAAAGACTGGTGCTCCGAAGGACATCTGGAAGGGGTACAGGTGGTACGGGTCTGCGGCCTGGGGATCAAGGCCTACCAGAAAGGGGTATGTGGCGTCGGAGGCTTCTCCCATCTCGATCATTTCATCGAAAGTCTCAGGGGCCTCAGGTGCTAGTTCGGTATTGCGCAGCAGAGCAATGTTCTCGATCGAGTAGGGCACACCGTAGGTCTGACCGTCATAGGACCAGGCGTCCACAGCGACCTGCTCAAAGTCATCGGCAGTATCTCCGAGTTCTACGGGCGCGACCACACCGTTGGTCACCAAGACGCCCAGCCAGTCATGGGCACCGACTGCGATGTCCGGCCCCTCACCGGTGGGGACCTGAGAAACGAACTGGTCGCGGATCTCGCCGAAATCCTGCTGGACCAGATTGACTGCGATCCCGGTATCGGCCTCAAAGTCCTCCGCAGCATCTGCAAGAACATCGGCGCGGTCGGCGTCTACCCAAACTGTCAGTTCGCCAGCGGCTTCCGGGGCCGCGCTGGAGGATTCACCGTTCTGCTCCGGGGCGGGGGATCCGCTGGGTTCTGCACCGCCGGAGCCGCCACAGGCGGTCAGGGCGAAAGCGCCAGCGCCGAGCAGGGCACCCAGGCGGATAGGTGCTGAGAATGTAGCCCTCATGATGTGCCTCTCTTCATTGAGTCGGAAGGTGCGCAGTCGTGCCAGCTGACTGCAAGCGCTTTCAGTATGGACGCAGAATGTGACGTACGCAACTCTCGTTATGCCGAGGGGCTATGTGGTCTCCTGCTGCACTGAAACCGCAGGCGTCTCACGCCGTCGGAAGTGCGCTGGTCAGTGGAAGCGCTTGCAGCTACAGTGGTGGCATGACGCTCGAACATGATGTGGATCACGCAACGCCCGCTGCAGCCGGTCATGAGTGGTGGCGTAGTGCCGTCATCTATCAGATCTATCCGCGCTCCTTCGCAGACTCCAACGGTGACGGCATTGGGGACCTGCCCGGCATCACCTCCCGGCTGGACTCACTGGCTGAACTGGGCATCGATGCCATGTGGCTGAGCCCCTTTATGACCTCCCCGCAGAAGGATGCTGGCTATGACGTGGCGGACTACTGCGATGTAGACCCGCTCTTTGGGACTCTGGAGGACTTCGACGACATGCTGCGAGCCGCCCACGAGCGCGGCATCCGTGTCATCGTGGACCTCGTCCCCAACCATTCCTCCGACCAGCACCTTTGGTTCCAGCAGGCGCTGGCCTCAGCACCGGGCAGCCGCGAGCGTGCCCGCTACATCTTCCGTGACGGCCGGGGCGAGAACGGCGAGCTGCCTCCGAATAACTGGCAGTCCATCTTCGGGGGCCCCGCCTGGACTCGTGTCACCGACCCCGATGGCGTTCCCGGCCAGTGGTACCTCCACCTCTTTGATTCCAGCCAGCCCGACTTCGACTGGGATAACGAGGAGGTCAAAGAAGAGTTCCGCCGGATCCTGCGCTTCTGGCTGGACCGCGGCGTGGACGGTTTCCGCGTTGATGTCGCCCATGGCCTGGTCAAGGATTCGCAGCTGCCGGACTATACGCCGTCACCTGAGGCGGCATCCATGGGCGGGGAGGAGACTCCGGCTCCCTACTTCGAGCAGGCCGGTGTCCATGAGATCTACCGGGATTGGCATCGCATTCTGAGTGAATACGACGGCGACCGGGCGCTGTGCGGGGAGGCATGGGTCTCCTCAGTGGAGAAGATGGCTCTGTGGGTGCGCCCAGACGAGATGCACCAGACCTTCAATTTTGACTACCTCATGGCCTCCTGGGATGAGGCCGAACTGCGAGACATTATTGACCGGTCCCTGGCCGCTTTCAGCGGCGTGGGCGCGCCCAGCACCTGGGTACTTTCCAATCACGACGTCGTACGCCACGCCACCCGGCTTTCACTGACCGGCGAGAATCCCCAGGGTACAGGCATCGGCCCAGACTTCCCGGGGATTCCGCAGTATGAGGACGGGGTGCGCCGGGCCCGGGCTGCCACCACCTTGATGCTGGCTCTGCCCGGTTCGTCCTACCTCTACCAGGGTGAGGAGCTCGGGCTCGATGAGGTCCATGATCTGCCGGGGGAGGCGCGTCAGGATCCCACCTGGTTCCGCACGCAGGGGGAACGCTACGGACGTGACGGCTGCCGGGTGCCGCTGCCCTGGGAAGATTCCGCGCCAGCGTTTGGCTTTAGCCACACCGGCGAGTCCTGGCTTCCGCAGCCAAAGCGCTGGGCGCCTCTAGCCCGATCAGTCCAGGCTCAGCAGCCAGCGTCCACACTGAACCTCTACCGCCGGCTCCTGCAGTTGCGCCGCGAGGCCGATCTGGGCAGCGGCACGCTTGAATGGGCGCCGGAGTTCGGCAGCGGTGTTCTGGCGTTTAGGAACTCGGGTGTGCTGGTGGTGGCAAATATCAGCGGTGCAGACGTCACTCTTCCTGACGGGCACGAGGTCCTAGCCACCAGTACGCCGATTGAAAATCGAACCGTGCCCCGCGACGTCACAGTATGGTTGAAAGAGATAACTCATCAGTGACAGACGAGCGGAGGAGCGGCGCCCAGTGGTCAGCCTCGACGAAGTCGCCCGAACAGCCGGTGTGTCCTCCGCCACGGCCTCTCGGGCACTAAGTGGTCGAGGCCAGGTCTCAGCTGTAGCCCGAGAGAAGGTTCTGGCTGCTGCCGAGCAGCTGGGCTACGTCGTCTCCTCCGCCGCATCCAGTCTTGCTTCCGGTCGCAGCCGCAGTATCGGGGTGATTACCCCCGATCTGCACCGGTGGTTCTTCAATACGGTGCTGACTGGCATCTCCGACACGCTGACCCGCTCCGGCTATGACCTTACGCTGTACAACGTGACGGCGGACCCCCAGTTGCGCCGCGAGATCTTCCGGGCATTCCTGCGGCGACGTCGGGTTGACGGGGTCATTGTGATCGCCCTGGAACTCGACGATTGGGAGGCCGAGCAGCTGGCGCAGCTTGATCTGCCCGTGATCATTATCGGCGGGTCCCAGCGCGGCATTCCCGGAATGGCCATCGATGACCGTGCGGTCACCCGGTTAGCTGCTGAACACCTCTTGCAGTTGGGACACCGGCGGCTGGGGTACATCGGCGGCGACCAGGCCTTTGATGTCGATTTTCACGTTCCCACGCGCCGTCGCGAAGGGTTCAACCAAGCGTTAGAGGCCTGGGATGCGGACCCGGATGCGGCACTGGTGCGGGCGGCAGACTTCACCATCGAAGGCGGATACGAGGCCGCCAAGCAGCTGCTGGGCACTCCCGGGCACAGTCTGACCGGTATAGTCGCGGCTTCGGATGAGATGGCCATCGGCGCCATCCTGGCAGCCCGGGACCTGGGACTGGGAGTTCCGCAGCAGCTATCTGTGGTGGGCGTGGACGGCCACGAACTCGGAGCTTTATTCACGCTGACCACAGTGGATCAGAAGCCAGCCGATCAGGGCCGACGCGCAGCAGAACGTATTCTGCGTCAGGTTGATGGCGAACATGACGGCCAGCCCACCCTGCCTTATGAGCTGGTAGTCCGCGGCAGCAGCGCAGCACCGTTGATTGGCGGCTAGGCCGAGGTGCCTGCCAAGGCTGTCCCTGGTGCCTACGCCATCAGCCTTAGATCACGCCTTGGGCGATCATGGCATCGGCCACCTGGGTGAAGCCTGCGATATTAGCCCCCGAGACGTAGTCTCCGGGCACCCCGTACTCTTCTGCGGTCTCAGCACAGCGCGTATGGATGTTCTCCATAATCTCTGCCAGGCGCTGCTCGGTGTATTCGAAGCTCCATGAGTCCCGCGTGGCGTTCTGCTGCATCTCCAATGCTGAGGTGGCTACACCGCCGGCGTTGGCTGCTTTGCCGGGGCCGAAGAGAACGCCGGCATCGCGCAGGGCACGGATGGCCTCAGGCGTGGTCGGCATATTTGCACCTTCAGCTACGGCCTGTACTCCCGCGGCGATGAGCAGTGCGGCGTCGTGCTCATCAAGTTCATTCTGAGTGGCGCAGGGCAAAGCCACATCCACCGGCGTCTTCTCGGCCACCGCCCAGACCGGGGCACCGCCGATGTACTCTGCCCGGTCGCGTTCCTGTGCGTACTCGCTGATACGGCCACGTCGGACCTCCTTGATCTCGCGCAGCAGCTGAAGGTCGATTCCTTCTGGATCGTAGATGCTGCCGGAGGAGTCTGATGCGCCCACTACGGTGCCGCCGAGTTCGGCGACCTTCTCGATGGCGTAGATGGCGACATTGCCTGAGCCTGAGACCAGCACCTTGGCGCCGTCGAATGAGCGTCCGCGCGTGGCCAGCATGTGCTGGGTGAAGAAGACCGTGCCGTAGCCGGTGGCTTCCGTGCGTACCAGAGAGCCGCCCCAACTGATCCCCTTACCGGTCAGGACACCGGATTCATACCGGTTGGTGATGCGTTTGTACTGGCCAAAGAGGTAACCGATCTCGCGTCCGCCCACGCCGATGTCTCCGGCTGGAACATCGACGCGGTCGCCGAGGTGACGATAAGCCTCAGTCATGAAGGACTGGCAGAATCGCATGATCTCGGCGTCGCTGCGGCCTTTGGGATCGAAATCACTGCCGCCCTTTCCTCCGCCGATGGGGAGTCCGGTGAGGGCGTTCTTGAAGATCTGCTCGAAGCCCAAGAACTTCACTGTCCCCAGCAGCACGCTGGGATGGAAACGCAGACCGCCCTTATACGGACCCAGTGCAGAGTTGTACTGAACTCGAAAGCCGCGGTTGATATGCACATTGCCCTCATCATCAGTCCAAGGGACTCGGAAGATGATCTGCCGTTCGGGCTCGCAGATGCGCTCCAGAATGGACGCTTCCACATACTGAGGGTGCCGGGAGAGGACCCGAGGAAGGGAGTCGAAAACTTCCCGAACCGCCTGGTGAAACTCAAACTCGCCGGGATTTCGGCTGATGACCTGTTCGTAGACCTTCTCGATCCGCTGACTGCTAGGGCTCACACAATTCCTCTCAAAGGCATTTCCGCATTGCGGAACATGCTATCCGGCGGCTGCCCTTGGTCGGCGCCGCGTGTCACATGCTGAGACTCGGCCCGGCGGAAACCATCCCCTAGCGCATGATGCCGGCTCGACGCCGCGTGGACCGGTTGGCGTGATCTGAATACCGCGGCAGCCAGCGCTGCATAATTGCCGCGCCCACCGGACCATAGCTGGCAGCTATCAGCACACCGATGGCAAGTGAGCCCAGAGCCGCGCCGGCTGCCAGGGTCAGCGGTCCCAGGCCTATGCCGATATCGGTCAGTACCCGCCAGGCGCCTAAGAACTGGGGCCGGGCCTCAGCCGGGGCGATATCAGAGGAGATGGTCATCATAATGCCGGATCCCATGCCATTGGCGAAGCCCATGAAGATGCCTACTACTCCCAGTTGCACCGCTGTACCGCTGAGCGGGACCATAGCCATCGCGGCCCCCAGTGCGAGCATGGCCGGAACTCCTACCCAGAGTCTGCCGAAGCTGTCCATGACTTTTCCGGCCGGATAGAACAGCAGCATATCGATGCCGCTGGAGATGCCATAGATCAGCGAAATCGTGGTCGGATCCAGTCCGATGTACTCGCCCCAGAGGGGCAGAACCTGCTGCTTCGCGCCGCGGATGGCACCCACAAACATTCCGCACATGCCCAGTGTCAGCAAGAGATGCCGGTAGTCGCGCAGCACCTGTTTCAGCCGCACTGGGGGAGTGCCAGCACTGCGCGTCCGCTGGTCCGGATCATCCTCACCTTTCGCAGGCCGCGCTGTGAACACCGTAGCGACGGCGGCCAGGGAGGTGACTGCCGCCAGGGCGAAGACCCAGCGCAGATCGCCACCAAGGGTCAGGGCTGCACCGAGAAAGGGGCCGGCGAACTGACCGATCCGGTGCACTCCGCCGAGTGTAGAGAGAACCCGCGCGCGCTGCAGGGGACTGGTGACTTCTGTGAGGTAGGAGTGCCGGGCGAGATGGAAAACTGCGTTGGCCGCTCCCACCAAGAAGATCGCCGCACCGAGAGTCAACAGCGACGGCGCAAAACCGGCGGCCAGAAACCCCGCGGCCGCGCAGGCTCCCGCGATCAACATGGCCCGCCGGTCCCCGATTCTCGAAGCTAGCGCCCCCGCAGGTAGGTCAGCGACGATCTGCCCGATGGGAAGCATCGCCGCGATCACACCCGCTAGAGCAATAGTTGCTCCGCGTTCTACGGAAAATGAGGCCAGCACCGGGATCATGGCACCGATGCCGGTGCTGAAGATGAAAGCCGGTATCAGCGCGCCAAGCACCACGGTGCGGAAGGGGAACATCGGTTCGCGGGAGGCCGGGGTGCTCACAGAGCCCAAGCCTACTCTTGTTGTTGCAGCGGGCAACTAGTCCCGCGCTCATAGATGCTCGGCACTGCTGCGTTGTTGCGGCTGCTGATTACCTCGATGCAGGATGCGAGGTGAACAGACTCTGTGCAGTACGGACCGATAGGGTGGAGGCTATGAGTTCACCGGCTGATCGATCCTCTGATGAGCGCCTATCACCGGCACAGCGTTATGCCCAGTCACGCCGGCGGGCCGCAGAAGCCAAGACCGAACTGGCGGCGTTTCGTGCCGAGCAGGCTTTTGACCTCGATGACTTCCAGCTGGAGGCCTGTCGGCACCTGGAAGCTGGCCGTGCTGTCCTGGTAGCTGCTCCTACCGGTGCCGGTAAGACGATCGTCGGTGAGTTCGCCGTCCATCTCGCTCTCGCCCAGGGCAAGAAGGCCTTCTACACGACGCCCATTAAGGCCCTTTCGAATCAGAAGTACCAGGAACTGGTGGCCGATTACGGTGCTGACCGGGTGGGGCTGCTCACCGGTGATACCTCAATCAACTCCGAGGCCCAGGTTGTGGTCATGACCACCGAGGTGCTGCGCAATATGCTGTATCAGTCCTCCTCAACCTTGGACGACCTGAAGTTCGTGGTCATGGACGAGGTCCACTATCTGGCCGACCGCTTCCGCGGGGCAGTGTGGGAGGAAGTCATCATCCACTTGCCCGAGAGCGTTCAGGTGGCGGCGCTTTCGGCAACAGTGTCCAACGCAGAAGAGTTCGGCGCTTGGCTGGACACAGTACGTGGCGAGACGGCCGTGGTGGTCTCAGAGCACCGTCCAGTGCCGCTCTGGCAGCACATGCTGGTGGATCACCAGATCTATGACCTCTTCGTCATCACCGAGGAGAACGACGACGCATCCGGTGGCCAATTGGTGAATCCGGAGCTGCAGCGTGCCGTGGCGTTTTCACAATCCCCGCCTTCGCGGCGAAGTGGGGGTCATCGCGGTAGAGGCCGGGGCCGCCACGGCTATGGCCGCCCCGGCGGACCTAGACGTGAGCTCAGCACCAGCGGCAAGGATGTCTCCAAGATTTCTGGTTCTCCTGCTGGCGGACCCCGACTGCATCGGCCACGCATGATCAGAGCTCTTGATCGTCAGGGTCTCTTGCCCTGCATCAGCTTCATCTTCTCCCGCGCCGGCTGCGAGGCAGCGGTGGAGCAGTGTCTGCATGCCGGAATCCAGCTGACCTCTAAAGAAGAGGCCGCGGAAATCGCGTCTCGGGTTGAGGAAATGGGCTGGGAGCTGCCAGCTGAAGACCTTTCTGTACTCGGCTTCGACAGTTTCCGGGAAGCTCTGATCAACGGCGTTGCCGCCCACCACGCCGGAATGCTCCCGCCTTTCAAGGAACTGGTAGAGAACCTCTATGCAGAGGGCCTGCTGAAGGTGGTATTCGCCACTGAGACCCTGGCCCTCGGCATCAACATGCCTGCGCGCACAGTAGTGCTGGAGAAACTCGATAAGTTCAACGGCGAAACCCATGAGGACATCACCCCGGGCGAGTACACCCAGCTCACCGGGCGGGCGGGGCGACGAGGTATCGATGTGGAAGGTCACGCCGTCGTGGTCTGGCAGCCCGGTATGGATCCACGACAGGTGGCGGGTCTGGCGTCCAAGCGCACCTATCCGCTGAATTCCAGCTTCAGCCCCAGCTACAACATGGCAGTCAACCTGACCGCGCAGTTCGGACGGCGCAGGGCCCGCACCATCCTGGAGTCCTCCTTCGCGCAGTTCCAGGCCGACCGAGCCGTAGTTGGACTTGCCCGCGACGTCGCCAAGCGTGAATCCTCCTTGGCCGGCTATGAGAAGGCTATGCAGTGTCACCTGGGAGACTTCCGGGAGTATGCAGGACTGCGCCGAGAGCTGACCGAGCAGCAGAAGGATCAGGCCAAGGCGCGCAACCGACAGCGCCGCCGCGAGATCGTCAGGGTGCTCAGTTCGCTGGAGCCTGGAGATGTCATTGAGGTAGGTGGCAAACGCCGATTAGGGGAGTGCCTGGTCGTTCATTCGGCACCCGAACATGATCCGCGGCCCGGGGTCATCACAGCTGACGGCAAGCTGCGCAATCTCACCGTGGAGGACTTCTCTCAGCCTCCGGAGGTGATCTCCGCTGTCCGGTTGCCACGCAAACCTCAGGTCAAGGTCCCTAAGATTCGTCGAGACCTCGCCTCGGCTATGAGAGCCGCGCTCCACGACCGGGTGCCCCCGCGCAAGAACGCGCCGCAGCCAGGCTTCGGCTTTGCTGAAGCCGAGGATGAAGGCCAGCAGGTTGATGAGCTGCAAGCCGCACTGCGTCGCCATCCCTGCCATTCCTGCAGCGACCGGGAAGAACACGCTCGCTGGGCCGAACGCTGGTGGAAACTGCGCCGCGAGACTGACCAGCTCAAGGGCAAGATCGACCGGCGTACCGGATCCATTGCCAAGACCTTCGATCGAGTCTGCGGAGTCCTCTACGACCTGGGGCACCTGCAGCCTGCCGAGGAGGAACGGCTGCCAACCGCTGCACCCATCGCTGAAGAGTTCGGCGCCGAAGAGTTCATTGTGACCGAGCGCGGCCAGCGATTGCGGCGAATCTACGGCGAACGTGATCTCTTCACCGAGATGCTCATAGATCGCGGGGTGCTTGCTGGGCTCTCTGCTGAGGAGTTGGCAGCCTTCTCCACGCTTTTGGTCTATCAGGCCAAGCGAGAGGATGAAGGCGCGATGCCGCTGATGCCGACCAAGCGCCTCAGCAACGCGGTGCGTTCAGCACTTGAAGTTCATGCTGAGCTTGAAACCCTGGAGAAGCGTCACCACTTGGAACCCACCGACGGCCCAGAGATGGGCCTGAGCCTGCCGATGTACCACTGGGCCTCGGGCTCGAGCCTGCGGCAGTCGTTGGAAGATTCCCCGCTGGCCGCAGGTGACTTCGTCCGTTGGGCCAAGCAGTGCATCGATGTCTTGGACCAGCTCTCCAAGGCTCCCACTACGGGCGGAAAATTCGCCTCTCGCTGCCAAGAGGCTGTGGATCTCATCGCCAGAGGAGTGGTGGCTTACTCCTCGGTGGCTTATCAATCAGTGGAGGAAGACTTTGACAGTGACGCCTGAGGCCGAAGCAGAAGCACCGGTACTGCTTTTTAACGGCACCATCCATTCGACTGCAGAACCGTATGCAGAGGCGATGATCGTAGAAGATGGGCAGGTCGCCTGGCTGGGCTCTGACGAAACTGCTGAGCGCATGGCGGGGGACCGGCTTATCCGGCAGGATCTTGACCGCGCTCTTGTGGCACCAGCCTTTGTGGGACGGGTAGGACTTGAGCTGAGCGAAGCGTCGGCTGTCACAACGGCTGAAGTCCTTGATGTTGCCGCCCAGAAGCTGGGCTATTGCGCGCTGCGATTGGTCGTCACGGTCTCGGCGGATGACCTGGCTGACGCTACCGCAGTGCAGGCTGCGCTGGCTGAGACTTTCACAGCGGCGGCGGGGCATCCGGTGGAGGTATACCCGGTGCTGCGGCTGACAGGTGTCCACGCCGATGGGGGAGCCCCTTCAATTGCGCCGCTGAACGCCCTGTTGGATCTGCTTCCCGCTGTCGAGGAGGCTGCCGGGCGTCCCGCGGGAGCGGCTGTACTGCTGCGGGAGGTGCTGCCGAATCTCCTGGGCGTGCGCTCCTGGGCGGCCGAGGCAGGTCACCAGCTGTTGATCGAAACTGACGGTATCGACGCCGCGGAGGCAGTTGACGCCGTCGTCACCACCACCAAGCACCTGCGTGAGCTCAGGCAGACTCCGACTGCTTCGATGCCGACTCTGCTTGTCGGCTTTGACTCAGCTGAGCGTGATCACTGGGAGGCCCTGCTGAACACCGGCGTACACGTTGTGCTCACCGGTCCCGGACACCTGGGCACGGCGTTGAGTGTGGGCGTGCCGACGTCAGCTGTCCCCGGGGAGGGGGAGAATCCCTGGCAATTGGTCTCCGATCATGTGCACTCCGTCACAGAGGCAGTCTCAGCCCGAGCTGGATTTAACGCATTGACCCGCGGTGCATACCGCTCTTTGGGCGGCGCCTCCGAGACTGCCGGACAACTCAACCCCGGTACGGTCGCGACCTACGCGATCTGGGAGGTGGAGTCCCTCGCGGTACAGACGCCACACTCCACTGTGGCTGCCTGGAGCACCGACACGCGCGCCCGCACACCCCTCCTTCCGTACCTGGATGGAGAGACTCTGCCGCGCCTTGTCAGCACGGTGATTGCCGGACGCGGCGTGTAACGTGGTGAATATGAAGATCCTGACCATCATCCCCACCTACAACGAGATCGACGCGCTGCCGACCACTATTGATCGGCTTCGTGCAGCTGTGCCCCATTCTGATGTGCTCATCGTTGATGACAACAGTCCTGATGGCACTGGCGAGCTCGCTGAGGAGATGAGCGCTGCTGACTCGGCCATCCATGTGCTGCACCGCACCCAGAAGAATGGTCTCGGCGGCGCGTATATTGCTGGATTCGGCTGGGGGCTGGAGCGGGATTACGACGCCTTCGTTGAGCTGGATGCCGATGGTTCACATCAGCCTGAGCAGCTCCCGGACCTGCTCGCAAAGATCGACGAGGCAGATCTGGTGATCGGTTCGCGCTGGGTCTCTGGGGGATCGGTGGTGAACTGGCCGCTGCACCGCGAGGTGATCTCCCGGGCGGGCAGCTTCTACTCACGGACCATGCTGGGACTGAAAGTGCGCGATATCACCGCCGGATTCCGAGTATTCCGACGCTCCACGCTCGAGGACATCGATCTGAACTCGATCGAATCAGTGGGCTATGGATTCCAGGTGGATATGACGTTCCGCGTGGCTCGGCAGGGCAAGACCATCGCAGAGGTTCCCATCACCTTCGTGGAGCGCACCCTAGGTGAGTCCAAGATGAGCGGCGGTATTGTGCTCGAGGCTATGACTAATGTCACCAAGTGGGGGCTGGCAGCACGCGCGGAGACCCTGCGCAAACGCTTCAGCGGATAACCAGATATCAGCTGCAACAGATATGACTATGGCCCGGGGGAGTCCCCGGGCCATAGCCATATATAGCGCTTGACCCAAAGCTAGTGGGCCGAACCCTGATCCTTGGCGATCAGACCTTCTCGCCGCGACGTTCGCGCAGGATCTTCATACGGTCCTGAAGGATGTCCTCCAGCTCGTCCATCGAGCGGCGCTCCAGCAGCATGTCCCAGTGGGTTCGCGCAGGCTTCTCGGGCTCCTCGTCAGGAGTATCACCTTCAGCCAGCACGCCTACCTTGCCGGAGGGAGCGGTCCAGGTCGGCGGAATCTCAGCGTCGGCGGCGAAGATCACACTGATCTTCTCACCGTCCTCGCAGACGTATTCAACGGTCTGGCGAGGTGCCGGTTCCACACCCTGCTCGGTCTCCATGGACTGTGCGCCCAGGCGCATTCCGCGCAGACTGCGATCACTCATCGGGTTTCCTCCCACATCATCAGGACAGACTCTTCACTCACTACAGAAGTCTCTTCGGCACTACAACAGGGCAGCGGCTGTAGATTATTCCACAGCCGCTGCCCTTGGCGTTGAATAGGATCGCCGCTCAGCGGCTTTCGGAGCCCTGCTGGTCCGGACCATCCTGCGGATGGGGAGGGTTATTGCCGGTTTCAGACTTCAGCGCGGTGTCTGCCTCCGGGGGAGCTGTCTGTGCTACCCGGCGCAGCGCCTCGGCGCTGTCCTCTTCCAGACCGGGAACCTTCCGGGAAGCCGCGGAGGCATTGCCTGGCTCGGCCTTGCGCGCCTCTTCCTCCAGGTCCTTGGAGGAGACGTAGTGGGAGTGCTCATCGGTCACCGAGGTGGACCGTGCTGATTCAGCCAGATCCGCAATGGCGTCGGAGATGCCCGGCTTGGATTCCTTGCGCCGTTCAGCATGGCGCTGGGCGCGCTCGGCACGGATCTTCTCCTGAGTCTCGACTGCATCAGCTGGTCCTGCCGAGCTGCTGCCGCCGAATGCTCCGGAGAGGGACTTCAGGGCATCACCGAATTCACCGGGGATGAAGAACATCGTATTGGTTTCAGACTTGGCCATCTCCGGCAGCGTCTGCAGGTACTGGTAGGAGAGCAGCTCGGGGGAGGGCTCAGCAGCATGGACGGCGTTGAAGACCGTCTCAATGGCCTGCGCCTCTGCATTGGCGGCAAGAATGCGGGACTGAGCTTCACCCTCAGCCTTGAGGATCGCGGCCTGCCGGTCACCTTCAGCGTTGAGGATTGCGGACTGCTTATTGCCTTCCGCGGTCAGGATGGCAGCGCGGCGGTTACGCTCGGCGCGCATCTGCTGCTCCATGGAGTCCTGGATGCTGTGCGGCGGGTCGATGGCCTTCAGCTCCACACGTGCCACACGAATACCCCAGCGGCCGGTGACTTTGTCCAGCTCACCACGCAGCATCGAGTTGATCTGATCTCGTGAGGTCAGCGCTTCTTCCAGGTTCATACCACCCACCACGTTTCGCAGCGTGGTGGTGGTCAGCTGCTCGACAGCGACGATGTAGTTCTGGATCTCGTAAGTCGCGGCCTTCGGATCAGTGATCTGGAAATAGACCACAGTATCAATGGAGACCACCAGGTTGTCTTCGGTGATCACCGGCTGCGGGGGAAAGCTCACCACCTGTTCGCGCATATCCAGCATCGGCAGCAGGCGGTCGATAAAGGGCACCAGGATAGTCAGTCCCGGTCCCTGGGTGCGCTGGTATTTGCCCAGCCGTTCAATAATGCCAGCACGGGCCTGCGGGATGATTCTCACGCTTTGGGCGAGGATCACCACCACAAAGGCCACGAGGGCCAGCAGTACGACGATGGTCACGATTTCTGGCATGGTGTCCGTTCCTAGTCCTACGACGGGTTATCTGGGCTGAGGTGGAATAAGCACTTAGGCTTCCTGGCCTTGCGGGTCGTTCCACTGAATGCTGGGGGCCGGGCGGAGGTAGACGGTGGCGCCGTCTACGGAGTCAACGACGGCGGTCATGCCCGGTTCGATTCGGTACTCGCCAGCTGAGCGGGCGGTCCAGGTGTCGCCGTCGACCTCGGCCAGTCCGGACTGCGCTGTGACTGTTTCGATGGTCTGGGCTTCCATCCCGGTCATCCGATCGACATTGGTCAGCTGGTCGTGGGGACTCTTCTTCAGATGCTTCAGGGCGATGGGGCGAACAGCACCGAGCATGAGCAGAGCGGTCACGGAACCTACTACCACCTGCAGCCACCCGGGGCCTCCGGCCAGGGACACAGTCATGGCCGAGAGCGCTCCGGCGGCGAGCATGAGGAAAAGCAGATCCAGCATGAACACTTCTAGCACGAGCAGCACGAACGTCAGTGAGAGCCATGCGGCCCAGAGATTCTCGCCGAACCACTCGATCATGCAGGTACGCCTCCTTGTAGCCTTATGCGGTCACATCTGGCCTGTGATCTCCACCCTATCCGCGCCCGGGGGAGAACGGAATAAGATGACAGCATCAATCCGCTGGTCAGGGCTGGTTCTGCCAGGTCAGAAGTTCGACGTCAACGCTAATAGTGGACACTGGATGCTGCTGAACGAGGCGGAGAAGCTCTGCCGAGTCCCTATGGTGGCCTGCTGGCCCCATGAAGATCAGATCAGCGGCCAGCTCCGGGCTGACCTGAGGGCTTGATGCCGCGATGTGAATAGTGATCGGTTCGCCAAAATGCGGTGCCATCTGCGCTATCAGCTGCTCACGTTTATCCGCCTGCTGTCCAAGTAAGCCTGAGCCACGGAGTTCGTGGAGGTGTCCTGGGCGCGGGATCACGACGACGGCGCGGCCCTTCGGCGTCAGCACACGGCGGTATTCGGCCGGATTGCGCGGGGCGAAGACGTTGATGAGCAGATCTGTGCTGGAATCCGCCAGCGGCAGGGGTTGCCAGAGGTCCCACGCCAGTGCGAGGCTTCGGGGGTGCTTCGCAGCTCGTTTCAGCCCCGCGGGGGAGAGGTCTACGGCAATTCCTCTGCTGGTGGGATGAGCGTCCAGCAGCTGGTGCAAGTAATGTCCGGTGCCGGCCCCGCAGTCCACGATGAGTGTCGGGTCAGCTGAGGCCGCGGAATCGCTCAGCGCCGCGGTCACCGTTGAGAAGATCCCGGAGTCCTGGACGCGTTCGCGTGCCATGATCATCTGTGCTGAGTCCGGGGTGAACTTCACGGCCTTTCCGGCCAGCAAGTTGACATAACCTTGTCGTGCTGCGTCGAAGCTGTGCCCAGTGGGGCAGTGCAAGCCGCGAAGTCGGGAGTCCTGGTAATCCACAACCAGCTGTTCTGCGCAGTGCGGGCATCTCACCGGCCACTGTTGTAACGGCCCCTGGTCAGTCATGTCTCATACAGTATCGGTCGAAGTCTGCCGGTGTTCATGCGGCCTACAGTGTGATGGAACGGCGCGACCCAGACTGTGGTGCTGCCAGTTCGGCGCGCATCCGCAACTAACGGTCGTATTGGTCCCAACGCTGTTCCTGTCGATGGGTCCTGGCCCTGCGCAGTTCGAGCCACGGTATTCTGCGCCTTCTCCGCAGCACTGTCACCCCGGTGTAATGCACCGATAATCTACATTATGTCAAGCAACAGATCTGAAGGTGGAGCAGCGGACCAGCCGGACTGGCGTCCTGCGGCACACTGACAACGTGGGCCACCACCCCGCCGTCCCCTTCCTCGTGGTGCAGCTATAGGCTTAAGTGACATGAGCACAACAGAGAGATCTCGGGGTCCAGTACGGCATTCAGCGATCATCACCTTGGTTCTGTTGCTGCTGGATGCGGCCCTGGTGGTGCTGTTTGCCGTCGCTGGTAACCGCTCGCACAGCACGGGACTGAGCGTCTCCGATGTCGCAGGTACCGCTTGGCCGTTCCTTATAGGGCTCCTCCTCGGGTGGGCGCTCACCAGGAGTTGGCACCAACCTTCGCGGCTGTGGCCCGAGGGCGTCGTCGTCGTACTCGTCACTGTGGCACTAGGAATGACGCTGCGCGTGCTGCTGACCGACGGCGGCTCTCCCCTGTCCTTTGTAGCAGTCGCCACAGGTTCCCTGGCACTGCTGCTGCTGGGCCGACGATTGGTGAGCAGTCAGATGCTTCGCCGACGTTGAGTCGACAGGCTCTCAGGCCCGTAGGTGACGGGCGGTTATGACTGACGGATGCTTTGACCTCTCTCTCGGCTGATGTCCAGCAGCTCCTAAGGTGCGGCGGCCTACGGTGGGACACGTCCAGCTCATCCGACCCGATCCGGGTCGAGTCGCCGACCGTAGGAGGAAGCTGACGTGAAAGCTGTCACCTGGCAGGGCACCCGCAAGGTATCTGTGGAGAACGTTCCGGATCCCACGCTGCAGCAGCCCAATGACGCGATTATTGAGGTGACGTCAACGGCCCTCTGCGGTTCGGACCTCCACCTCTATGAAGTGTTGGGGCCGTTTATGACCCCGGGCGATATTGTCGGCCATGAACCGATGGGCCGTGTTGTCGAGGCAGGTGCGGAGTCAAACCTCAACGTCGGAGACCGCGTGGTGATCCCTTTCCAGATTGCTTGCGGTAAGTGCTACTACTGCCGCAAGGGTTTGCAGACTCAGTGCGAAACGACCCAAGTGACTGAGCAGGGCATGGGAGCCAAGCTCTTCGGCTACTCGCAGCTTTACGGCGCAGTGCCCGGCGGACAGGCACAATTTCTTCGTGTGCCCCATGCTGACTACGGACCGATCAAAGTCGGCGACGAATTGCCTGACCACCGGTACCTATTCCTCTCTGACGTGCTTCCCACCGCTTGGCAGGCGGTGGCCTATGCGCAGGTCGAACCCGGGGATTCCGTTGCGGTGATGGGGCTGGGCCCGATCGGTCAGTTCGCAGCGCGTATTGCCAAGCATCTGGGAATGACCGTCTTCGCCATCGAGCCCGAGGCAGACCGCCGGGCGATGGCTGCCCGCCACGGCATCATCGTGCACGAACCCGGCGAGGAGTCCCTGACGGCCATTCGCGAGGCCACAGACGGCCGTGGCCCCGACGCGGTCATTGATGCCGTGGGCATGGAAGCTCATGGGGACGCGCAGTCAGCTCTCGGAAAATTTGCTCAGCTGACCGCGCAGTTCCTGCCGGAGAAGATCAGCCAGCCAATGATGGAGAATCTCTCCATGGACCGCTTGGCCGCTTTGTACGCCGCCATCGAGTTGGTCCGTCGTGGTGGGACCGTGTCGCTCAGCGGAGTGTACGGCGGCCAGGCCTCTCCCCTGCCGATGCTGACCCTCTTCGATAAGCAGATCAACGTCACGATGGGTCAGGCCAACGTCAAGCGCTGGGTGGATGACATCTTGCCGCTTGTGGAAGATGCCGCAGACCCACTGGGCATTGACGATTTTGTCACTCACCATCTGCCACTGAGTCAGGCTCCTGAGGCCTACGAGATGTTCCAGAAGAAACAGGACGGCTGCATCAAGGTGGTCTTTGATCCGCAGCTGGCCTGAGGTATACCCACTCGTCGACGCAACTCATCCCTGAGGAAGAAGGAGAACACGATGACGACCGAAACCACCCAGGATCCCCGCGACAAGTACAAGAACGACGACTACCCTGCCCATGAGGATCTGGGGCAGCCCGGCCTCACCGACGAGACAAGCCCCTCCCCCGATCACGGCGAGGAATCCTATGTGGGCCATGGCCGGCTTGAGGGCAAGAAGACTCTCATCACCGGTGGTGACTCCGGTATCGGGCGCGCAGTGGCGATTGCCTTTGCCCGCGAAGGTTCCGATCTCGCCATTGTGTATCTGCCTGAGGAGGAAGAGGATGCCCAGGCCACAGCGGAGCTAGTCCGCGAGGCCGGCCGCAAGGTGGCCATCTACCCTCAGGACCTGCGCGAGGCTGGTGCGGCAGAGCGCATCGTGAGCAGCACACTCGAGGATCTCGGCGGACTGGATGTAGTGATCCTCAACGCCGCCTACCAGAAGGCCCGTGAAGGCATCGCCGAGGTGGACATCGATGAGGTGAAGAAAGTCTTCGATACCAACTTGGTGTCCCATATCGCTATAGCCCGCGAGGCCGTGCCGCACCTGCAACCCGGGTCCTCCATCATCACCACCAGCTCGGTCCAGGCTGAAAATCCCTCAGCTGCCCTGTTTGACTATGCCATGACCAAGGCTGCGCAGAAGGCATTCACCGAGGCTCTGGCCCAGGAACTGGGACCGAAGGGAATCCGCGTCAATGCGGTGGCGCCCGGTCCCATCTGGACTCCGCTGATTCCGGCCACTGGGTTCCCGGAGGACAAAGTCAAGGAGTTTGGCACCGACACTCCCCTGGAACGTCCGGGCCAGCCCGCCGAGCTTGCCGGAGCCTACGTGTACCTGGCCAGTGAGGAAGCTTCCTACACCTCTGGCGCGGTCATTCCCGTGACCGGCGGTAAGCCCTTCTGAGTGAGTCCCGACGGCGCGCCCAGGCGGGCGAGCCCGGCGGCACGATCTGGCACACACGTTCTCAGCAACGTTGAATGAAGGAGACTCCATGGCTAACTCGGTGAAGGACGAGGAGCTCTACGAGAAGCTGCGCGAGGAAGGCAACTCCAAGGAGAAGGCCGCTCGGATCGCTAACTCTGCAGCCAATGAGGGGCGGCAGAAGCAGGGCGAGAAGGGTGGTAGCGCAGAGAACTACGAGGATCGCACGGTGGATGAGCTTCAAGACCGCGCGAAGGAACTCGGTATCGAAGGGTACTCGCAGATGAATAAGGGTGAGCTCATCGACGCTCTGCGTCATCACTGAACTTATCTGCTACACACAGCTGTGCCGTCGGGGCGTTTCCCTGGCGGCACAGCTGTGTGTGGGGCGGAACGCTTCCGAGAGTTAGGCTGAACTCCCTGCCCCCTTGTGAAAAGAGGCCACGATGCACAGCTCCTCTCCCGCACTACCGGCTCGGGTCCTGCTTGCCGGATGCGGCGATCTCGGCTCCAAGGTAGGTGCGCTTCTGCATGCTGGGGGTATCGAGGTGACCGGGCTGCGTCGTCGTGCCGCAGCCACTGATGTACCGTTCCCGGTCATGAGCCGGGATCTCAGCGCTCCCGACGGTGAGGCACTGCCGGAGGTCGACGCCGTCGTCGTGGCGCTCACCTCTGACACTTCTGACGCAGCCGGATATGAACGCACCTATAGACAAGGGCTCAAGGGGCTTGCTGCCGCGCTCCCCCATCGTGGCATACGAGTCATTTATGTCTCCTCCACCAGCGTGCTGGGAACCTTGGCCGGGCAGTGCGTCACAGAGGAAACCGTTCCGCAACCGGAACGTGCCACGGCCCGGGTGCTGCTCGACGCCGAAAACCTCGCACGAGAGCTGTTCCCTAACCTCACAGTGCTCAGACCCGCCGGAATCTACGGGCCGGGTCGCACACGGCTGATACATAAGGTCCGCAGCGGCGAACCCGTAGACCACGGACTTATCACCAACCGCATTCACCGTGATGATCTTGCGGCGGTGATAGTGCAGCTACTGCGTCAGCCGCAGCCGATACCCCTGCTGCACGCTGTGGACAAAGCGCCGGTGCCCCTCGGAGAGGTGCTCAGCTTCATCGCCGCGCAGCTGGGCGTACCCTCACCGCCTGATAGCGGCAGCGGCAGCCCTCACGGAAAGAGGATCGATGCCCGCATGATGCATCACCTGATGGAACCCAAGGGTCTGAAGTACCCCACCTACCGCGAAGGCTACCTGCAGGTGTTGGTGCCGCCCTCATAGACAGCACTCAGTCCAGCGGGACAGGGTTCAGGTGCGAGACCGCGAGATTGCCGCCACGGGAGTCGAGGTAGAGCAGCTGCGCTACCACCGGTCCATCGGCATCGAGTACCAGCCCGTAGGGCGCGTCCAACGGCACCGCTTCAGGTTCGATCAGGTCATTGATCCGTTGGTGTTTGACCCTCTGGGGTTCCACAAGGATCTCGTAGGGTCCCACCGGTTCACGATCAGCGTGGAACACGGTGACGCTTACACAGACCGGGGCGGCGGAAGTATTGAGCAAACAGAGCGTATTACGTGAGGTGAACTCCGGTTCGGCCCCTGTGCTCTGACTCGGCGCAAATCCCGCAGAGAAGACCCACTGCTTTCTCCCCAGGTCCGCGCCCCTTACTGCCGAAGTCTTATCCCTGACTGTGTCGGAGACGGTGTCCTTCAACTGACTGAGCGAATCTTTCAGCGCCATCGGCTACTCCCCTGTCTCAACGAATAGTTCACGCAAGTAGTCGTTCAAGAAGACGCCCTCTGGGTCCATGTCCTGCCGGATCTGCTGGAATCGCTCCCACCCTGGGTACAGCGGAGCCAACTCAGCGGCTTCCAGGGTGTGCTTCTTGCCCCAGTGCGGCCGGCCATCGAACTCACGGAAGAGCGGTTCGAGATCATCAAAGTAGGCCTTATAGGGCAGCGTGTTGTTCTGCAGCAGAGCGATGGTCATTGTTGGTGCGCCCTGGCGGTAAACAGTCTCCGCGTTGGAGATCAAGCCATGATCGGCAGCGATAGTCCGCACCAGCACACGCCAACCCACAGTGGCGCGGTGTTTGGCTTTGACGCGTTCTCTCACCTGCTTGAAGGCTTCCAGCTGGGTATCCAGTGGAAGCATGTATTCCATTTCTTCGAAGTGCAGGGCTCGATCATTGGGGATGATCTCGTAGTTCGGCCCGGTCTCGTCCTTCTTCAGTTCACCCTCAGGTTGAAGATCAGGCTCTTCGCCTGGTTTGTTCAGCATGCGTACCTGCGCGAGGTCACTGCGCGGATACCAGTAGAAGTCGACACTGCGGTTCACCTCGATCAGTTCGGCGAAGTTCTCCAGAACCCAGTCAATATGCGTGATGTAGTTCTGCCGGTGAAGCTCATAGGCCTCTTCCAGGCGCAGGGTCAGGGAGGTGAAAATACCCAGTGACCCCAGGGACACTTGAGCTGCACGCAAGAGATCATGATCTTCGCCCTCCCCCGCGTCGACGCCGAAGGGAACCTCCTCGCCCAACCCGTTGATCAGACGGCCGCCGATCATGGTGGAGGATAGGTTGCCGAGCCGAACTCCGGAGCCGTGAGTTCCCGTCCCGATGGCACCGGCAATGGCCTGGTAGTCGACGTCGCCGAGGTTCTCCATAGCCAACCCGTGTTCGGCGAGCTGACCTCCCAAGTCACTTAATCCTGTTCCCGGCAGAACTCTTGCCTGCTGACTCTGAGAGTCGGCCTCGATCACGCCGGCGAGGTTCTCCAGAGAGACCAGGGTGTCATTGGTATTGAAGATGGGAACTGATGAATGTCCTGAGCCCACAGGCCTCACGGTGCCACCGCGTCCTCGGGCCGCGGTTACGAGCTCCGCGACTTCCTCAGCACTGGAAGGCGCTGTTCGCCGGGCGGGTGTGAAGGAGATGCTGCCAGACCAGTTGGTGAACGTCTCAGCCATGTCGGTACCCCTGATGGTCGCGTGCGTTTCCGCATGTCAGTCTTCCCACCTGACCTGGACATTCGCTAGATACTGCCCCTATACGACGACGGCGCCAGAGACAGTCCCATGAGACCGTTCTCTGGCGCCGTGGCGCAGTGTCTTACTGACCTGGGCTGATTGTCCTCAGCCCTGGACGGCAAGAGCCTTAGTTGGCTGGCGCATCCTCGCGGGTGTACTCGAGGTCGCCCAATCCTTCGAGCACCTGCTCGGCTGTCACCTGGTGGTTCACCACGGAGGAGGTCCAGGTGCCCCATACGGTGGGATCGATGGTGTCACCGTTATTGCCGAGGTTCTCCAGACGCTTCTTCTCATCCTCAGTGAAATTCTGAGTGGGCAGCGGCTGCAGGTGCTTCACATCCTCAGCGGTCTTGTTGATGTACTCACCCACACGGGCGCCGTACTCGTCGTGGACCATGAACAGGTGCCACAAGAAGCGCTCCTGAACCTGAGGTGCTGCCTGCTGGATCATGCCACCGAGCTCCTTGACCAGCTCGTCGCGCTCCCACTGGTTCATGGTGGAGTAACGAGCACGGGCCTGCAGGTAATCGTTGGTGCGCTCGAGATTGGAGGAAGCCAGGGTGCCGTTGACCGCAGGTGGGTTATTCGGCTTCTTCTCCGCTTCGACGAGACCGCCGGTGACCGAAGGCTCGTAGTTCACGTGCGGGTTCTGGCCCGGTGCCAGGTCCACGCCGTAGCTCATCTGCCCGCCGCGCTGATTGGTGTGCACGCGTCCCTTGACGCCCTTGGGCGAGTTCACCGGCAGCTGCAGGTAGTTGGGGCCCACGCGGTAGCGCTGGGTGTCTGAGTAGGAGAAGGTTCGTCCCACCAGCATCTTGTCGTCGGAGAAGTCCAGGCCGTCCACCAGCACACCGGTGCCCATGGCGATCTGCTCGTTCTCGTTGTGGTGGTCCTCCACGTTGCGGTTCAGCGTCATTGTGCCCACGTGGCGCAGCGGGAACTGGTCCTCGGGCCAGATCTTGGTGTCATCCAGCGGATCCCAGTCCAGCTCCGGGTGATCAGTGTCTTCCATGATCTGCACGTACATGTCCCACTGCGGGTACTCGCCGCGCTCAATGGCGTCGAAGAGGTCGCGGGTGGCATGACCGGTGTCCTGGCCCTGCACCTTGGCGGCCTCGTCACTGGAGAGCGATGCCACGCCGGCACGCGGGTGGAAGTGGTACTTCACCAGGACGGTCTCGCCTTCGGCGTTGACCATCTTGTAGGTGTTGACGCCGAAGCCCTCCATGTGGCGGTAGGTCGCGGGAATGCCGCGCGGGCTGAAGAGGTGCGTCAGCATGTGCATGGACTCGGGGGTCTGGCTCATGAAGTCCAGGATGCGGGCGGGCTCCTGGCGGAAGGAGACCGGATCCGGCTTCAGCGAATGGATAACATCGGGGAACTTGATGGCATCACGGATGAAGAAGACCGCGAGGTTATTGCCCACCAGGTCCCAGTTGCCGTCCTCGGTGTAGAACTTCACGGCGAAGCCACGGGGATCTCGTGCAGCCTCGGAGGAGTCGCGACCACCGATCACTGTGGAGAAGCGAATGGCCAGCTCGGTCTTCTTACCCGGCTCCTGGAACAGCTTGGCGCGAGTGTACTTCGACGCCGGCTCATCACCGATCTTGCCCGTGGCCTCGAACTCACCGTAGGCGACGAAGCCGCGCGCGTGCACCACTCGCTCCGGGATGCGCTCGCGGTCGAAGTGGGAGATCTTCTCCAGGAAGTGATAGTTCTCCAGGGTTGCGGGGCCACGGGAACCGATGGTCCGCATGTTCTGGTTGTACTGGACAGGGTGGCCCTGTCGCGTCGTGAGAATCTGGTCGTTATCTGCCATGTCTCTCCTTTTTCGCTGTGCGGTCAACTACAGCAGCGCCGGTGCGACGCCACCGCTCCCCTCGCCTGAAGAGGCCGCACGGTATGAGTGGACACCTCCAGTCTAGGCCTTATTACTAGTAATTCAGAACAACCTGGTCGCTTCAATTTCTGAGAGTTTCCTGACAGTCACCTCGCATCCAGCCGGGAGTACTAGTTCCCCGGGACGAATGTCTCGCGGTCGGTGCGGAATGCGCGCTCACGTGCATAGCGGTGGACCTGTTCAAGGGCGTCACGCTGATGATCGGCCGCTGCACTGAGTTCATCAAACACCTCCGGCGGTACGCCCAACGCGTCGGTGAAGCACCGCAGCACTGTCCATCCGTGTTTCTTGGCAGTCACCGCGCCCATCATGAGTTCGGCCTCCAGCACCATGGCCGAAGGCGACCGTGTGAAAGGTGGCCGCCCGTACGGCTTCAGGCGAGACACTCGCTCCCCCACCCAGAGCAGCGGTGCCTGTAGTCCCGGCCGAGGAAAACCCTGACGCTTCATCAGCTCAGCGAGGAAATCATGCTCATCCCCGATCGCCACTGCGACTTCAGACAGCCGTGCATAGACGGGAGTATCGATGAAATCATCTGCCATCGCGCGGATACGCTGCAGTCCAGCCGTGGCACCGGAAAGGTGATCCGCCATGTATTGACGCAGCAGCGTCACGTCGACGTCGTCGTCCTCCATCAGGTGGTCCGCTGCAGGTAGGGGATACTTCTGCGTGGCATCGGTAGTCCGCGGGCGCATGGGGATCGAGGATTCACCGCTGCCCTCCCCCAGGCCCTCAATGAGGTCATCCAGGGCTTGGGCCGCGGACATAGTGGGCTGCCACCCGAGCTCAGCTTTGGCTCTGGAGTTATCCATGATGGGCACCCTTGTTGCCATGTCTAGCCAGCCTTCATCCATGGGCAGCAGGTGCATTCGGTGAGCCGCCTTGACCAGTGACCGCAACGGTGCAGCGGGCAGCGCGATACTGGCCCGAGTTTTATCTCTGTGTGCGACGACTTTGGCGATGGTTTCCCCGTCGAGAAGGTCATCGGCGCAGATATTGAAACCACCGTGTGCACCACGCAGTACAGCTTCTGCATAAGCGGAGGCGACGTCACGAGCATGGACTGCCTGAGAGCGGACTCCTGCGGGCATAGGCACCATTGGCGGTCGCAGGGTCTTCAGAATCTGCACCGGGGCCCAGCGTCCGGCGAAGTAGCGCTGGATCTCGGCCCCCGCACGGCCCTGAAAGATCAGTCCGGGTCTGATGCGCGCCAGCGTGATTTCCGGATGCGCAGTCTCGAATTCATCGCAGACGCGTTCTTGGGCCGCCTTGTCCACGCTGTAATGCGAGGTGGGTATGCCCTCTGTGGGCCAGTCCTCGGTCCGTGGCTCGTCGTCTTCCACCGGGGAGTAAGCGCCCACAGACGAGGCCACTGCAATGTGCTTGACCCCCGCCGTCGCGGCGGCCTGCAGAACATGTCGGGTTCCCTCGACATTGACCCGACGCAGCAGCTCACGTTTTGAATTGGGCTGGATGAGCCATGCCAGATGGATCACGGCGTCCACGTCAGCAAAGTGCTCGGCGAGATTCTGCACCGAGTCCGCGAACTGGATGTCGGCCGTCTTCCAGTCCGCGTAAGCGTAAGGTGTCGCGTCGAGCTCCGGGAGGCGCCGAGCAATACCCAGCACCGAACTGACCTCGGGACGCGAATGCAGTTCCTCAAGCAGTGCGGTTCCGGTGTTTCCTGTGGCCCCTACGACGGCAATGCGCATCTCTACCAGCTCCTATTGCTCTTATGGCGGCGCGGCTCGTAGTCCTTAGGTGACCATGCTCACCTGGACATACGCTCAGGGCCAGCCCGATTTCTCAGCGATTACGTGCTCGTGTCGCGCTAGGGTGGTTGCCATGTCGAATGAGGAGCAGAATCCCTATGGTGCCGCGCAGACTGCGGCTGTGAACCCCAAACGAATGCGCACAGTTCACCTGAAGCAGTTCAAGGATGCTGGCCAGAAGTTCAGCATGCTGACCTCCTATGATGCGATGACTGCGCAGCTCTTTGACGCAGCCGGTGTGGAGGTCCTTTTAGTGGGAGACTCTGCGGCAAATGTGGTGATGGGCCGCAGCACCACACTGCCCATCACCGTGGAAGAGATGCTCGTCTTCGCCAAATCCGTAGTCAACGGTGCCACTCGGGCCCTGGTAGTAGTGGACCTTCCCTTCGGCTCCTACGAGGTCTCGCCGCAGCAGGCAGTAGAAACCTCCGTACGTGTACTGAAGGAAACCGGAGCCCAGGCGGTAAAGCTGGAAGGCGGGGCAGCCAGGGCTGAGCATATCCGCGCTGTGGTAGCAGCCGGTGTACCGGTGATGGCACATGTGGGATTCACTCCGCAGTCCGAACACGCCATCGGCGGTTACCGAGTGCAGGGCCGCGGGGAGGCTGCTGAAGCCCTGCGTGCTGATGCACTGGCGGTCGAGGAAGCAGGGGCTTTCGGTGTAGTCATGGAGATGGTCCCCGCTGAGATCGCCGCGCAGCTGGAGTCCGAACTGACCATCCCCACTATCGGAATCGGGGCCGGTGCTGCGACTACCGGACAGGTGCTGGTCTGGCAGGACATGCTGGGCCTGGGCAGCGGTCGGGTGCCACGGTTCGTCAAGCAGTACGCGAATCTGCGCGAGGTCATCACTGAAGCGGTCACGGCATACCGCGCCGATGTCACTGCCGGCACCTTCCCTGCCGCTGAGCACACCTTCGAGTAGGCGGGCTCAGCGGGCGTCGTCGTCCTCTGCGGTGAAACTGTCGAGCAGAGAATCCTCCTCCGCCTCGTCCTCATCCCAGCGCTCGTTATTGGCCTGGACTTTCTCCATGGCCTTCAGGGCTTCCTCCCGAGTGGCATAGGGGCCCAGGAGGTGCTTCCAACTGGACTGAGCGCCTTCTTCGACTTCACCGCTTCGCAGGTTGTACCAGTAATCAGTCATGTACCCAGCCTACGCCGGCCCCCACTGTCCAGGCTGTCTTCCCACGTGCTTGCGGCGATAGGATGGCAGCCATGGCTTCTGCACTTTCGACTGCTCCCGTAGGCACTCTGACCAAAGGCACCGTCTCCCCCGAGCGTGCCGTGCCGGCTTCAATCGCCAAGCCGAATTATGTGGGGCTGGCGGAGCCGCCGCGCTATACCGGGCCTGATGCCTTTGACGCAGAGACCATCAACAAGATTCGCAAGGCCGCTCAGCTGGCCGCAGATGCCATGGTCGCCACCGGTGAGCTCGTTAAGCCCGGTGTGACGACAGATGAACTGGATGCTTTCGCCCATCAGTACCTCATTGACCGCGGCGCCTATCCGTCGTGCCTGAACTATAAGGGCTTCCCCAAAGCCATCTGCACCTCGGTGAATGAGGTGGTATGCCATGGCATCCCCGACTCCACAGTTCTCAACGACGGGGACATCGTCAACCTGGACATCACCGCTTACCTTGATGGAGTTCACGGCGATCACAACGTCACCTTCCTCGTCGGCGACGTCGACGAAGAATCTCGTCTTCTGGTGGAGCGCACTCATGAAGCCATGATGCGTGGAATCCGCGCGGCTAAGCCGGGACGCCCCATCAATGTCATCGGCCGGGCCATCGAAGTGTACGCCCGCCGCTTCGGCTACGGCACAGTGCACGAGTTCATCGGCCACGGGGTGGGTCCGGCATTCCACACGGGATTGGTGATTCCGCATTATGACGCGGCGCCGGAATACTCCCAGCTCATCGAACCCGGCATGGTGTTCACCGTTGAGCCGATGCTGACACTGGGCACCCGCCACTGGGATATGTGGGAAGACGGATGGACTGCAGTCACCCGAGACCGTAAGCGGACCGCTCAGTTTGAGCACACAGTGGTCATCACCGACGACGGAGCCGAGATTCTTACGCTCCCCAGCCAGTCCTAGCCGGGCCACCGGCGTCGTCGTGACGGGCCGCTGTGCCCCTGGACACACTCAAGCACGATAGTCTGTATCCGCACTGGCGCAGCGTCGCGCCCTTTCCTGCATTCCCTTGTTCTATCAATGCTCGTGGAGAACTATGACCAAGCCAGATAAGAAGGCCCCTGCCACTGAATCTCTCGGCCCGGCCAGCGCGACGCTGCCGGACCTGCCCAAACGGGCCATTGGCATCGATGTCGGCGGCACCGGGATCAAAGGTGGCATCGTCAATCTGCGCAAGGGCACTCTGATAGGAGATCGGTTCCGCATCCCCACCCCGAAACCGGCAACCCCTGAGGCGGTGGCCGAGGTGATCGGTCAGATCCTTGAGGAGTTGTTGGGGCGCGAGAAGGCGCCGTCGCGGACAGACCTGGTGGTAGGTGTCACCTTCCCCGCCATTGTCATTGACAATGTGGTGCTGACCGCGGCAAATATCGACGAATCATGGCTCGACTGCGACACGACAAAGCTGCTCCAGCACCTGCCTGGACGTGTGGCCACTCTGAATGATGCTGATGCGGCTGGTCTGGCGGAGGCCCGCTATGGTGCAGGTGCTGGCAGGGCCGGCACCGTAATGATGGTGACGCTGGGAACAGGCGTAGGCAGCGCGTTGGTGCACGACGGCGTCCTGGTGCCGAATTCAGAGTTGGGCCACCTGGAATTCGAGGGCGTCGTCGCAGAGACCAAAGTTTCCGCCTCGGCACGCGAACGCGCGGACCAGCCCTGGGATGAATATGGCGAGACGCTGCGTCGGTATCTGAAGCATGTAGAGCGCATTCAGCCCGTGGGACAGTTCATCATTGGTGGCGGCGTCTCCAAGCGAAGCGAGGATTTCCTCCCCTATGTCACCGGATTGCGCGCAGAGGTGGTTCCCGCCGTCTTGGTGAATAACGCTGGCATTGTCGGCGCTGCGCTCTACGCCGCGGAACAGGCGCGACTGGCTGAGGTGCGCGCGGCCTAGAACTTGCAACGAATCAGCGCCTTCGTCTTCCAGCGTCGTGGAAGATGAAGGCGCTGATTCGTGTCTCGGAAACTTTCTCCCGATATCCCGTGATCTTCAGCACAAAATCCATGTAAACGCGGTGTTACAGGAATGTTTCATGAAAGGCTTCTCTTGAACTCACCGACACCAAAGAATGGATACAGAAAGGACGAGGCCGAATGAACGCTCTCAAGCAGAAGCTCTTCAAGACCGGAGTCGACAAAGCCCCGCATCACCGCATCCTGCAGATGCTCAGCGCCTCCGAGCGCCGCGACTTCGAGGTCGGACCCCACGACCTCCCCTTCCGCAGCCAGCCAGCACGCGACGTCATGGCTGTGACTCGCTAAGACAGCTCAGCAGCACACATGCGCCTCGCCGCTCCGGACACTGCACCGGCGGCGTGGCGCTTTTGTTTGTACACGTTCTGGGCTGTTCGACCAGCGTGTCCACAGCACTGCCGGAAAGACAGTACAATAGATTCTCGTGCCCAGCAGATGGGCGCATGGGCCGATAGCTCAGTTGGTTAGAGCACTGCGTTTACACCGCAGGTGTCGGGGGTTCGAGTCCCTCTCGGCCCACCAGAATGATAGGGAAGTAGATTCTGATCTCCCCCCCCCATTGGTGGCAGACCATTCCTCTGGTGCCTGACATGCCGTGGAGTTTGCCGCAATTACATGGACCGGTGACCAGGCCCTGAGCCACTAGCTCGGCGGGGCCTCTGGATGTGCTCTGAAAGTCACCCATGACTCACGGCACTGTTGCCCTCGATAATGCGGGCCCTAGGGTGAGAGACACCCGACACTCTGGAGCAGGAACCGATGACAACGGACAGCTTCCGTCAACCGCCTCTCACGATACGTATACTCATTGTCTTCGCCGGCACAGTCACGATCTGGACCTTGATGAGATGGGCCAGCAGCACTTTCGGCGACGACGAGCTCACCATCTCCACACGATTCATGAACGCGCTGCTGGTCTGCGGTCTGGCTGTGCCGATGCTGATCGCAGCTCGCCGATACCTGGACCACCGTCCATTCGCCGACCTCGGTCTGCAAAGCCCGCGCAGAGCGTGGCAGCCATTCCTCGTCGGAGTGGCAGCGTTCGTGGTGCCCTCCGCCCTTGGCCTCACCATTGCCCTGGCGACTGGATGGGTGGACCTTCAGCCGCAGGTCCCATGGACCACGATTCTGGGTTGGGCGGCACTGCTGATCGTCCTCGTTTTCACCTTCGAAGCACTGCCTGAAGAGCTGATATTCCGCGGCTACCTCCAGCGGAACCTGACTACGGTGATGCCGCCCTGGGTGGCCGTGCTAGGACAGGCTGTGCTGTTCACCGCCTTCGGTACTGGCCTGTGGGTGGCTTCCGAAGGGTGGGGCGTCCTGACCGAGCGCGGGATCATGTTCTTCGCAGTGGCGGTGGTGCTCGGTCTACTCCATATTCAGACCGGAAGCCTATGGACTCCGATCGGGTTCCACCTTGCATTCCAGGTCACGGCACAGAGTCTGCTCAGCGACCGGATGACCACCAGCAACGAGAACGGGTTGCTGCTGGCGGGCGTCGCCAGCGCCTTCGTCCTGGCAACAACAGTGACCGCTTTCCTGAGTCAGCGCCAGCATGTGAACTGGTCACGTCCTGAACCGGAGCTCTAGCTGGGCGAAGCACCAGCCTTCGTCGCAGATAGTCCGTGTTCATCAGCTAGTCCATGACTAGCAGCAACGAACGGGTCAAGAAGACCTGGTGCAGCTTCAAGCGCGAACTGAAGACTGTCCAGTCGGTCCATATCAGGGGCATCGTAGCCGCCGTCTCCGGCGGCAGTCATCGCAGACACTGTGCGCAGCTTCAGCCACCTCTGCAGTACTGATTCCCGGATCACAATGGTGCTCACCGCAGACCGTTCCAGGACAGTAGTGGCCCGGTTCAGCAACCCCGAGCGCATGATCACATAATTCTCGTTAATCTTGTGACCCAAGGCCCGGTAGGCGACGAGTGCTGCCAGCAGACACAGCGGCCACACAATCAATACGCCCCAGATCGCCTGGTACGGGATAACACCGGTGACTGCCAGGACCGTGAGCGCCGCGCCGATGACAACGGCGAATAGTGTCGCCCACCACAACCGGCGCCACAGCGCACGGCACGGATGGGAGTGGAGATCCAACTCGAAAGGGTTCTCGGTGGCCCCGAGTACAGCACCGGCCACCGCTTGGGCCCGTTTCCGCGGGCCGCGTGGAATGATCGCCGCTGGATCAGAGGCCGCCCACTGGTCTAGCCCGGTAGTGATCACACTGGTATCACTGGCACCCATCCAGCGCCAGAGAACAGGCTGGGAGATTTGAGCCCCGCGGATCCTGCTTTCGTCACGGATGATCTCCCGCCTCGTGAAGAGGCCCTTCCGGGTCCGCAGCATGGTGCCATCCCTGCCGGAGACCCGAGCCAGTTCCAGGTTCCAGTTCTCGGTGAAGTAGAGGACGCCCAGCCCCACCGCACCAAATGCGCCGACGCCAACAACTGCAATGAGCACCGAACCCGCCAGGCCAATCGACTCCCAGTCCAACAGTCGGGCTAGAAATCCGTAGAGATCAAATCCGACACTGCTCACCAACCAGAGTGAGCCCCATCCCAGTCCTAGAGCCAGGACATAGGCCCAGATATTGAACATGTTGTAGATGAACCAGCTGGGCTCGAACCGGGCGAGGACTCGCACAGGCTCATTGCAATGCTGCGCAGCAGGACTCTGGTGACCGTCGTCGCTGGTGGTCTCTGAGGTGTCCCCCGGCAGTGCCGCATCCTTGTGCAACTCGTTCTGCAGCGCCAGGGCATCAGCTGCACTAAGGGCGTCCAATGACAGCGCCGATTCACCAGTTGCCGCCTGCTGGCCTGCCCCAATGTTCACCACGCGCATCCGGGCCAATCGGTGACGCAGCTTTGCCGCGGTGTCCACGCTGCGGATCCTGTCGCGCTGTATAGAGCGGTGTTGCCGCCAGATGACGCCGGTTTTCAGTTCCACAAAGGTCTCGGTGATTCTGAAGCGGGTATACGTCCACCTCATCACATCGAATATCGCGCCCACGACGCCGACGACTGCCAGGCCGATCAGTGGCCAGAGCTGACCGCCGGTGGTATCGCCGTCGAAGAACACGATGGCGGCTGCGGCCGGGAGAACCGACAACACACTTATAGCCAAGTCCGCCCAGATGATCCGGGCGCTCAGCCGCTGCCACGCCGTCGTAGTAGACACGGAGCTGGGTACTTCCTGGCGGCCTGCAGCCTGCTCGGCTACGGCACTCATGTGGCATCCCCCGGGATCTGCTGAGTGATCTCGGTGAGGTCCTGGGCCAGCCGTGCGGCCCGCTGGTGATCCAGTCCGCCGATGTCGATCGCACCGTAGGAGGACGCTGTGGTCACCCGCAGTGTGGAGAGCCCCAACAGTTGTTCCAAGGGACCGCGCAGCGCATCTACGGTCTGCACACGGGATAGTGGTGCCGCTCGCCACTCACGCACCAGCCAACCACTCCTGGCATACACCGCTTCCGCGGTGGTCTCCCACCGATGAACCCGGTACCGCCACAGCGGTTCGACGATGACCCCGACCACGAGCAACATCACCGCGCCGATAACGGCCAGGATCAGCCACGACCGGGCAGCTTCCCACCATACGTAGGCCACAATGGTCGCAGCCAGAACCGGTGCGCATAGCAGAAAAGACTGCAGAGCCCACCACCCGACGGCTCGCCGTTCAACTTTGTGCTCGGGCAACCGCAGAGAGAGTGTGGAGCTGGCTGGAGTGCTCGGCACAGTGCCGGCATTCTCATGGGCACTTGCAGCAGAGATGGTGTGGGCGTCAGTAGTCACTGCTTCAGTCTGGAAGCCGACGCTGGTGCGTCAGAAGTGCCGAAAGTCATGTAAGCGGCAGTGACGGTCAGAACCACATCATCGCTGACCTTGCCACCTCACCTCATCCGAGGCTCAGCGATACGGCGAACAGAATGAGTGCACCCGAGCTGCTGAGAGTCCGGGCGAAGTTCCATCGGTTCCAGCGACCCTCAAATCGTCGGCGTGCGGCTCGGCAGTCCTGATCGCTGGTGATAGGAGATCTTTCCAGTTCACGGTTGAGCGGCACATTCCCTAGTGCCGTGATGCCAAAGCTGAGTACCGAGCAGACTGCCCCGGCTGCAATCCATGGCAGGGACGTTGGATCTCCGTGCCACAGTTGCAGTGTGATGCTGACGACCGCAGCCAGCGGGGCGACGATGAACACCGTGAGGAACATGCCGTTGAGGATGGCCGCATTGATCGCCCGGAATGAGCGAACATAGGTGCGGTCATCGACTCTCCGGAATCCCGGGCTGACGGCGACGCTGAAGACGAAGAACACTCCGGCCAGCAGTCCGTTGGCGATGGTCGCCGTTACCAGTGCCGCATCAATAGGGTCCACGGCAAAGTCCACCTCAGGCGCTCAGAACGTGGGCGATGGTGGTCTCCACTGGTGTTGAGACGTCGATCCTGCGATTGCCGCGCGGGGCCAGCAGGCCCTGTTCATCGGCTCGGTGGAGTTCGGCCAGGCTCTCGGCGATGTGCGGAGGTAGACCGGAATTGATCAGTGTGGGCCCCCATGCCTCTTCAGGGATGGTGACGACTTGAAGCTCACGTCCCAGTGCTGAGCCCAGCGCGATAGCGACGTCGCGCTCAGAGTATTCGGGTCCGATGAGATCAAGTGTTTCGCTTCTTTCCGGTGGTGATTGCAGGGCGCGGGACGCTGCTTCTCCAATGTCTGCGGTGGCCACCATCGGCAGCGGAACATCGGCCGAAGCGGCAAACACGGGGTAGATTCCGTCCCCGCGGACGCTGTCGAGCACATCGGTGAACTTTTCCTGGAAGTGGCCCGAGCGCAAAGCTGTCAAGGTGGTGCCGGTAGCCAGCAGGGCTCGTTCCATCCGGTGCAGGCCAGCGATGGGACCGGTCCCCTCTGCAAGGTCTGCTCCTCCTGAGGAGAGCATGACGACGTGAGGAACCTTCTGGTCCGCGACGGCGCCGGCAAGAGAGTTGATTAGTCTGTCGGCGTGGACGGCGAGATCTTCAGCGGTCATATCGAAGGGAAGCAGCACGAAGAACCCGGTACAGCCTTTGAGTGCTTCACCCAGTGCCGCGCGGTCCTCCAGATCAACGCATCGGGCTTCAGCCCCCTGCTCTTCCCATCCTTGCGCAGCGCTTTCGCCGCGCACCAGGACTCGGACCTCCGCTCCTGCGGCAAGCAGATTCCGTGCTGTGGCTGATCCGACTCGGCCTGTGGCTCCGGCGACGACATACATAACAGTTCCCTTCGGGTAACGGTGATTGATTACGCTATCAACGCTAGTTGGAGAACTCTGGCTGTACCATGCTTGTTCGGACGAGACTCTTGCTCATTCGTCCAGGTTAGTCAGCTTCTGGTCATCGCCTTGTGACAGGATTGCCTCATGGAGGCAACCCGCGAACAGGACCGAGATCGGCTGGCGCGTGTGCTGCACACCCTGCGAATGCGCAGCACGTTCTACTGCCACGCCGAACTGACTTCGCCGTGGGCACTGGAGATGCCTGCGATTGCGGACTCAGTGAGCTTCCATGTGGTGACGGCAGGAACGTGTTGGCTGCAGCTTCCAGACGAAAAGCCGCTCGAGCTACGCGCCGGGGACCTCGTACTGGTACCACACGGCCTTGGACATCTGTTGCTGAGCGAGCCAGATGCGACGCCGAGCCAACGGGTCGATCTTCTCCCCCAGCAGTACTTGAGCGAGCACTATTCGCTGCTCAGGCACGGTGGCGGGGGATCTACCGCGCAGCTGATCTGTGGAATTGTCTCATTCGATGAACCCGCAGCCCGGCTTCTCATGCGAAGTCTTCCCTCTCTACTGTTTGTTAACGGGAGTAGCGTCTCCGCTGCAGCCTCGATTCACGACACCCTGCGCCTGATGGCAAGTGAGCTCGGCCATCCGCAGCCGGGTGGCGAAGCGGTGGCCACGCGATTGGCCGATATCCTCGTGGTGCAAGCCATCCGTGGCTGGCTCGGGACCGCGGAAGATGCCACTCGGGGGTGGCTCGGGGCGCTGCAGGATGATCGAATCGGGCGCGCAATTGAAGCCATTCACGATGACCCCGGGCATGCGTGGACTCTGGAACGCCTCGCGCGGGTGGCCGCCATGTCACGGTCCTCGTTCAGCGCGCAGTTTACTCGCTTGGTGGGGGAATCGCCGATTGCCTATCTCACCCGTTGGCGAATGCACGTAGCCCATTCCCGGCTGCGCAATGAAGACACTACAGCGGCACGACTGGCCGCTGAGCTTGGCTACCAATCCGAAGCAGCATTCAATCGAGCTTTCACACGAATCATCGGGCACACACCCGGTTCCATCCGGAGGCAGCGAGGGCGTTGACTGCGCCGCCCGTGGTGTCTTTCGCCGGGGTCGCCGACAGGGCGATGACCAGCCGCCAGCGCAGAGTCCGCGCCGCTAGCGTTCCACGTGCTGGAATGATGCCCTGCACGGTTACCTCGGCAGCAGCACCCTGGATAGACTCCCTGCGTTCTGACGGTGCACACCTATGCCGTCCACGTTTCGACGAAGGATTCACATGAGCGAATCAGCCGCCACCTCAAAGCCTCGCCTTCGCGAGAGCTTCTCCGGCCGCACCGCGTTCATCCTCGTTGCCATCGGCTCTGCCGTGGGCCTGGGCAATATCTGGAGATTCCCGTACATCACCTACGAAAACGGTGGCGGGGCATTCCTTATCCCGTACCTGATCGCGCTGCTGACTGCCGGCCTGCCCATTCTCTTCTTCGACTACGCCGTCGGACATAAGTTCCGCGGGTCTCCACCGCTGGCGTTCAAGCGCATGCACCGCAGCGCGGAGCTCGTGGGCTGGTTCCAGGTGGGTATCTGCTTCCTGATCGCCATCTACTATGCCGCGATCGTTGCATGGGCGGCGATGTACACCTGGTTCTCCCTCACCCAAGCCTGGGGCGACGACGCCGAGGGCTTCTTCTTTGCCGAGTTCCTGCAGTACGACGGCGGAGGCACCGAGGGCAGCGGGATCTCGGTGGACTTCGTCGCTCAGGTCGGCTGGCCATTGATCGCGGTGTGGATCCTCATACTCATCGCGCTGGCCACTGGTGTGCGCAAGGGACTGACTGCAGTTTCCATGTGGGGCCTGCCCCTGCTTTTCCTGATGTTCGCCATCCTGGTGGGCTACTCACTGACGCTCGACGGCGCGATCACCGGCCTCAACGAGCTCTTCACCCCGGACTGGGGCGCCCTGACCAGTGCCACGGTGTGGATTCAGGCCTATGGTCAGATCTTCTTCAGTGTCTCGGTCGGCTTCGGCATCATGATCACCTATGCCTCCTATTTGAAGCGCAAGTCCAATGCCACAGGGTCTGGACTCGTGGTGGGCTTCGCCAACTCCTCCTTCGAGCTCCTGGCTGCCATCGGCGTCTTCTCAGCACTGGGATTCCTGGCCGTGGCCGCCAATACCGCCGTCGATGAAGTAGCAACTTCAGGACTGGGACTGGCTTTCGTTGCCTTCCCCACCATCATCTCCCAGGCACCGGCTTCGGCCCTGCTCGGCGTGCTCTTCTTCGGCTCCTTGACCATCGCGGGCATCACCTCGCTGATCTCCATCCTGGAGGTAGTGGTCTCCTCAGTGAAGGACAAGACCGGCTGGTCCCGACCGGTCTCGGTGGCGGTGGCCGGCGGTTCGGCGGCGATCCTCTCCGTAGTCCTCATCGGCGGGGTATCAGGCGTGACCATTCTCGACGTCGTAGATGCCTTCTCTAATAACGTGGGCATTGTCCTGGGAGCCTTCTCCGCGGTACTGCTGGCCACCTGGGTCTACCGGAAGCTGGATGTGCTGGCCGCAGCTCTTAACGCTTACGGCTCGTTCAAGGTGGGACCCATCTGGAAGGGGCTCATCGGCGTCGTACTCCCCGTGGTGCTGGGTGTGCTGCTGGTGATGGACATCCGTGACAAGATCACCAACGGGTACGGAGACTTCGATACTTGGGTGGTAGCCACCTTCGGGTGGGGTTCACTTGCCCTCGTGGTGGTTGCCGCCATCGGCCTGAGCCTGATGCCCTGGCGCAGCAATTCCGCGATGCATATGGAAAGTCCTGACCACGAGCAGGTTGAACGGGAGAAGATCTGATGGATATCGACGCTGTCATCATGATGATCGTTGCACTGGTGACCGTGTGGGGCGGCCTGCTGGGCGCTGTTCTGCACCTCTCCCGCCATCCCGAGGACACCTCCGAGTAGGAGTCGAGACTCATGGGCAGTGATGAAGGACTGGTCGTCACGCGATGACTGGCGCCTTCGACGGCGCGGCCGCTAGGTTTCCTCGCCGGTCTCGCATTGCAGCCACGCTCGCCTTTGCGACTAATGGCGCACTGCCTGCTTCTCTGCTGGCCCGCTATGCCGAGGTCAAGGAGCTCCTTGGTGTAGAAGCCGCCTTCTTCGGTCTAGTTGTCGCCGGCTATTCCTTGGGCGGTATGGTCGCACTGCACCTTCCCGGCGTGGTCTCCCGCTGGATCGGCGTCCCGAGATCGGCCGGACTAGGCACGGTGTGGATTGGATTGGCCCTGATACTGGCCGCCTGGGGCGCCACAGCGGGCAGCCCATGGGTTGTGCTGATTGGCCTTGCCCTGGCGGGAGCAGGCGATGCCGTGGTGGACGTGGCGCAGAACTCGCAGGGTATTCGGGTGCAAGAGGCCTATGGCAGGTCGCTGCTGAACTCTATGCATGCCGGCTGGAGCATCGGTGCCGCGGCCGGCGGTGCCGTGGGCACTCTTGCTGCTGTGGCGGGCCTTCCCCTGATGATTCACATGAGCATCTGGGCGGCCCTCTGCATGGCGACCATGCTACTAGCAGCACGCGCATTCCTGCCGGAGAAGACCGCAGCGCCGCTGCACCAGGATGCGCCAACTCCGCCTCGCATCGGCAGAACTCGCATGGCTGTCATACTGCTGCCGCTGGCCTTGGTGGCTCTGGCCGGCATTTCGGTGGAGGACGCCGGAGCCAATTGGTCTGCAGTTCTCCTTGCCAGTGAGCGCGATCTGCCCGCGGCATCCGCTGGAATCGGCCTCAGTGTGCTGCTCGGCGCGCAGTTCATTGGGCGTCTGCTCGGGGACAGAGTCATCGATACTCTAGGCCGACACGGAACACTGCTACTGAGCCTGACTGCCATCATTGCGGGACTTCTGGGTGCCGCCTGGGCTCCAACAGTGGCTCTTACTTTGGCAGGACTGGCGCTGGCCGGGCTGGGAAGTGCAGTCACGGTGCCCATTGCTTTCGCAGACGCAGATGCGGTACCCGGCCTCCCCGCACACAGCGGGGTGACCTGGATCAGTTGGGCCATGCGCACGGCAGCGATTGGACTCAGCCCGCTCATCGGGGCCAGCAGTGCAGTGTTCTCCCTGCCGGTGGCATTGACCGGACTGACACTTATCGCCTTGATTGCCCTGGTACTGCAGCTGTGGCGCGGGGTTCAGCCGTCGAGCCGGTGAAACCCCAAGAACGGAGCTCCGCGCCTCTTAAGGTGGATGTCAACTCCACTTGACACTGCATGTCAAGGATCCTTAACCTTGTTCATGTACATGATCTTTGACATTCAGGAGCTGCTCTCGTGACACCGGAATCTCCCCCGATGGCTGTGGGTGTGCGCGAACGCCGTAAAAGCTTGGGACTGACACAGGCTCAGCTGGCCGAGGCCATCGGCGTCTCCCGGCAAACCATCATCTCTATCGAACGCAGCGACTACGCCCCCAGTGTGTATCTGGCACTGCGGCTGGCGGCACGCCTGAACTCCACTGTTGAACAACTTTTCCCGCTTGAAGGAGAACGCCGATGACCAACTCACCATTGATGCGCGCCGCCTATGCCCTCACCGGTCTCAGTGATCCCTCCATGGGAGACGAACGCGAGCAAGCCGTTATTCTGCGCGCCTACGCCTTTGCCATGGTGTTGGCAATGTTGCTGGGATTCGCCACCTCGATCCTCTTCGCGGTGTTCGGACTCGGACTGTGGTCCGTGGCCCCACTGATGATCGTGGGCATCCCCTCTTGGGCCACAATCTGGTTCGCTGCCCGGGAGGGTGTGGATCTCGTCGCACTCCTGGACCGCGCGGGGAAGAAACGCATGACCCTGGTATGGGCGGGCACTATTGGATACCTGTTGCTGTGGTGCGGCGCCCTGGCATTCCACATCCTCACCGGCAATCCGCTGATCTCCGTAGATTTTGACTTCGGTGGTGACCCCGGCTCTGAGACGCTAATCGGGGGCGTCATCGGCGGGACCGTGGGCCTGCTGGCCGCGGTGATCGCACTGAAGCTCAAGTCACGCACTACGCAGCGGCGTCTCGCGGCAGAAGACGCGGACTGAAGCTCTCAGCCTGGTCCCGTAGCCTGACCGCCCACGCACCCTAGTGGAAGGCAGCCTGTGAAAGCCCGTATTCGCCGCAACGTCAATCTGGTATCAACGCTCTTTGCTGGGCTGGCCCGAGCACGCAATGCTCGCGTTTTCCATCCCCACGGAGTCTTGCTGCACGGGACTCTGATACTGCGGGAAGGCCCCATACAACAGCCCAACAGCTCAGCGGCTGTCACCGCACTTGGCGGACCAGCCCAGCACCCCGTCGTCGTACGTCTGTCCAAAGCGGTCGGCACCCCCGGGGCCTGGCCAGACTTGTTGGGCATCTCGGTGAAGATAGACCTCGACGGCGGACAAGTGGACCTGCTGACGGCCACAGTGGGACAGTCAGGCTGGCGCCGACTGTTTTTTAGGCCCACCTCGAGCTGGTGCCGCACCCCCTACAGCACGGTGCTGCCCTATCAGGCCGGTCAGCGGCGGTTGCTCCTGGGGCTCTCTCCGGAGCGACGGCGATCGGAACTGGCCGGTCTTGAGGCCCTGAAGCATGCCGCGGATTCAACACTGAGAGAGGATCCGCTGGTTTTCTCCTTCGAGGAGCGCGACCGCGCCGGCTGGAGTGCGGTGGGGCGGTTGGTGATTACTGGACCCATAGCCGAGTCCGATGCCAGTTACGACCCATATCTCAATGCGCTGGCGAGCTTCGCACCGGTGCCGCTGCTGTCACGGCTGCGCTGTGCCGCCTACGCGGGGTCGAGACGAGGACGCGGAGCAGCTGATCTGCCTGCGGAAGCAAATCCCGCTGCGAAGCGTTGAGGCAATTGTGCACGGAGAATTCAAAGTACCCCAGGGCAAGCTCGTGGTCGCAGACCTCGAGGTCACCGACGGCAAACTCGCAGATATTCGACTCTCTGGGGACTTCTTCCTAGAACCAGAGGACGCCCTGGGACGAATGTCAGACGCGCTGGAAGGGCTCCCAGCGGATGCTCCGGTCCGCGTGTATGAAGACGCTGTGGAACGGGCCCGGCAGGACGCTGTGATGGTGGGCTTCGATCGGCACTCCATAGTGATCACCGTTCTGCGCGCCCTGGGCCGCAGCTCCAGCTGGGCGGACCATCAGTTTGAGCTCTTGGACACGGGACTGCAGCATCCGGCCATGCAGATGGCTCTGGATGAAGTCATCACTCGACAGGTAGGCGACGGTCAGCGGCCGCCCACACTCCGGGTCTGGGAATGGGCCTCCAACGCGGTGATAATCGGTTCATTCCAGTCGCTGTCCAATGAAGTGGATCTGGAGGCAGCAGCGCGTCACGACACCACTGTGGTGCGCAGGATCTCCGGTGGCGGAGCGATGTTCGTGGAACCGGGAAACACCATCACCTATTCGCTGTATGTGCCGGCCACACTGGTGGAAGGGATGAGCTTTGTTGAGTCCTATGCCTTCCTCGACGCCTGGGTCATCCGGGCGTTACGAGAACTCGGGGTGGAGGCCTCCTATGTGCCCATCAATGACATTGTGTCTCCCGGCGGCAAGATCGGCGGGGCCGCGCAGAAGCGGGTCAGCAATGGCGCAGTGCTGCATCACGTGACGATGTCCTATGACATGGATGCCTCCAAGATGATGGACATCCTGCGGATTGGCCGCGAGAAGCTCTCTGACAAAGGCCATATCAGCGCGGGCAAACGGGTGGATCCACTGCGTTCCCAGACCGGGCTCTCCCGGGCAGAAGTGGTGGACGCTATGCTGCAGTCCTTCAAGTCCAGCTACGGCTTCAGCCGGGTTGCGCTCGATGAGTCCACCCGGCAGGCCGCCGAGGAACTTGCCCGCAGCAAATATGAGGACCCTGCCTGGCTCAACCGAGTGCCATAGCGAGATGCCGGTCAGCGTCGTCGTCCCGGGCCATTAGGACAACAGGCTCAGGCCGCCCACCAACCGCTCCACATACTTGCGCGGCCCCACCAGACTTATCGCTGCATAGTCGATCGCCTCTGACGCGGCCGTGGAGATCTGGTCTAGATACTCCTGGTAGACCCGGGTCTGCTGAGCGATTACGGGCATGTCAGCGATGAAGACCTCCTGTCTCCCCAGGGCTTTGCTGCGAATGCGGCGCAGCTTCTCGTCACCAGCGGCCACCACGGTGCACCCGAGCCAGGGAAGCCCGGCATGGTGTGATTCGTCGGCATCTGCTGAGCCGGGTCCGAGCAGGCCACTGACCGCTGGGGATGTGGCAGCGGCGACGGCGGCGGCCGCGTTGGCGGCGCGCCCCGGGGAGAGCGTCTCATTGACGATCACGACCCATTTCAGCGCAACCTCACGCGTCGGCAGGTCGAGCTGCATCTCCTCCTGTGCGAAGCCCACCAGTTGAGCTGTGCGTGGCGTTACGACGTCTGTCATGTCCGAAGTTCCTGTCGAAGAAGATCACGGTCTGTGGCCGTAATGGTAGACACTCTTCGACTTCTCTGCTGACTTTCCGTATCTTGTACGGCTAGTATCCGGGTATGGCGGCTTTGGACGAACTTGATCAGGCGATCCTGCGTGAACTCCAGCGGGATGCTCGGCGCACCAACAGGGACGTCGCCGCTGCCGTCGGTGTCTCCCCCACCACGGCTTTGGACCGCACACGGGCCCTACGGACCCGGGGGGTCATCACCGGCGCCAGGCTGGATGTGGACCTGCAGAAGCTGGGGCGCGGGGTTCAGGCGATGGTGGCTGTTCGAGTTCGCCCACCCACGCGTCGGAATATTGAGGGTTTCCGTGAGTGGGCCTCCCGCCTGCCGGAGACCATCGGCGTGTTCGTCACCAGCGGCGCCGAGGACTTCCTGCTGCATGTGGCGGTTCCGGACAATGAGCACCTCTACGCCTTCGTCATTGACCGACTGACGGAGCGCCGAGGTTGCTGATGTTCGAACGTCGATCGTCTACGAACATCGCCAGACCCAGGTCGTGCTGCCGCCGCCGCAGCGGTGAAGCGGGACCCTAGCTGTCCTGGCGTTCGAGGCAGAACGAGTCCACTCCGTCCCAGTCGAACAGCGACGCATCGAAGCTCAGGTTCATTGGCATGCCGCACCTCATCCGTCTTGCTCGTATTCCTCGATCACCTCGTTGAGGATGTTGATGGTCTCCTGCTGTTTTCGCACTTCTTCCGTCAGCCGATCTCGATGTCGACGCAGCTCATCCATGAGGAACTTAGTGCGCTGTGATTCATCGATCATGCAGGGCAGGATCGGGTAGATGTCCTGGCTGGAGAGCCCGGCGGCGAACATGTGCTGAATGAGCACCACTCGATCCACCACTTCGGGCATGAACCGCCTGTGCCCGGAACCGGTCCGCTCCGAGACCAATAGGCCCTGCTGCTCGTAGTAGCGGATCGACCGTGGGCTCACCCCGGTTCTGCGAGAAAGCTCACCGATACTCAGAAGCTCGTCGGACTTGAATCTAACACCGGTGTCAGCTTTCACCATGGAGGAACCATACCTCATGGCCTGATTCACTCCGACTTCTGAAAGGAACAAGCATCATGGCTTGGCTCTACCTCTCCATCGCCGTCGTCTTCGAGATCGCAGTCGCCATCTCAGCCTCCCACGCCAAAGGCTTCACCCGCCTCAGGTGGACGGTCGCCACGCTCGTCAGCGGCGCATTCGCCACGGTCTTCCTCTCGTTGGCCCTGCTGACCTTCGACGTCGGCGTCGGGTATGCCATCTGGGTCGCAGTCTCCGGAGTCGGCATTGTCGTCCTCGGTGCCATCTTCCTCGGGCAGAAGCTCAGCTGGAGCAAGTTCGTCGGCATCGCCCTGGTTGTCGGCGGGGTCACCGGGCTCCAGCTCTCCGGCGCAGCCTGAACACCCCTCCCCCATCGAACTTCCGAGAAAGGACCAGCATCATGGCAACGGCATCTGCTGAACCCACCACCGTCACCACCGAGAACACCACCCCTGAAGCACCTGCCACGGAGAGCAACCTCGGCTCTTGGATCCTCCTGATCGTCGCCGGGATCATCGAAGTCGGATATGCCGTCAGCGTCGGAGGTAGCCAAGGCTTCACCCACGCAGGATGGTCCATCTCCGCACTGGTGTTCTTCCTGTTCACGCTGTTCTTCCTCTCCCTAGCTCTGCGGAGGATCGACGTCGGCATCGGCTACGCAGTCTGGGTCGGCATCGGAGCAGTCGGCGCGGTGGTCGCCTCAGCCTTCTTCTTCGACGAGCCGGTCACGTTGACCCGCGTCTTCTGGCTCAGCATCATCATTGCCGGAGTCGTCTGGCTCAAGCTCGCCGACAGGCCAGCACCCTCGGGTGCTGCTCGTCCCACTACTGTCTCCAACCGCTCGGTACGCCAACTTCGCGTCGTGGTGGAGGCGGAAGACTATGAACAGGCTCTGGCGTTCTACCGCGACGCTCTCGGACTGCCGGAGGTTGCCGCTGTGGCCGAAGGAGAGGGCGAAAAGGTGGCGATCCTCGACGTCGGGAGGGCGACATTGGAGCTCACCAATCCCGCTCACCGTCGAGCGATCGACGCGGCAGAAGCCGGCGGGGATCTCAGCCGGAGGATCAGACTGGCCTTCGAAGTCGACGACGCCGCAGGCGTCACCACCGAGCTGGCCGCTGCGGGGGCGAAAGTCACCTCAGAACCGGTTCTGACGCCCTGGCGTTCTCTTAACTCTCGCCTCGAAGCTCCCGCAGACCTGCAGATCACGCTCTTCCAGGAAGATGCCGAGCAGGCACACCCGCTGCATGGATCTTCGTGAAGCACTCAGTATGAGGCTGAGGCGCGGTCCAGGACACCTGTCCGGCTGGGCACTGGACCGCGCCACGGTTGCCCTCGGGACGAGCGACCTGACGCCGGCACTGAGGTCGCTCTCGCCGTTCAGGCGCTGGCGGTGCCCCTGTGGGAGTCCAGTCACGCGCGCGGTTTCAGGCCTTGCCGGTGCTGACTGGGACGGATGCCGTACTCACGCTGGAAAGCGGTGCTCAGGGCATAGGCACTGGAGTATCCGACGTCGCGGGCCACGGACTCAACGGTCATGTCTTCCCGCTCCAAGAGGTCCGCAGCCATGCATAACCGCCAGCCGGTCAAATATGACATGGGCGGCTGTCCTAGCAGCTCGCTGAACCGCCGGGCCAGGGTTGCGCGGGAGACATGCGCTTCGCGGGCCAAGAGTTCAATGGTCCATGGATGCTCTGGGTTCTCATGAATGGCCGCCAAAGCAGGTCCCACGACGGGGTCTGACGTCGCGTGATACCAGCCAGGAGACTTCGCCCCTGGAAGGCTGAACCAGTCACGCAACGCACCCGCCAGCACGAGATCCAACAGCCGGTCCAAGATGGCCTGCTGCCCTGGCTCCTCCCGCAGTATCTCTGCTTCCATGAGCTGGAGCGTCGGAGTGCGATGAGCCTCTCGCGGCACGATGAGCACTCGGGGAAGTGCGTTCAGCAGCCGCTCGGCCACCCGCCCGGACGCCGTGAACGACCCGGTGAGCATGGCATGTTGTGCATCCTGGTGGGTTCCGCACGTCCGGGTGCCCAAGGCGATGGATTCTGCAGGGTTGCCCGCGGCGTCCAAACAGAGCCCGGTTGCGGTCTGGATGTAGAGCGGCGTGGGAGTGGCTTCAGGATCGCTGGTCACAGTAAAGGGACCAGGGCCGACGACGACGGCGATGTCGTGCGGGTTGAGCGGGTGGCGATCGCTCCCATCCAGGATCCAGGCATCACCGCGCAGCATGGTGACCAAGGACAGTGAGGCCTGTTCCTCGAACGCGGCGGACCACGGAGGGTTGGCCAGGGTCTGGCCCAGCAGGGCTCCAGAAGATCGAATGTGAGCGAGCACATCGGTCAGGGCATCCATCCCTCCAGTCTAGACGCTGAATTATCTTTCTGAGAGTTTGGGTGATTCATCGTCTCACTTGACCACGCTTGAATGGGTGCATGAACTCATTTCATGAACCAATGCCAGGCCGGGCCCACTGGGTGTACACACATCCTCGTTCGAATTCGCTAAACCGGCGTCTGCTGCGTGCGGGCAGTGCCGCACTCTCCGAGCGATACGATGTGGCGGTCTCTGACCTCTATGCCGATGGTTTCCAGCCGGCGCTTGGTGAGCGCGACCTGGGCAGTTTCGCCGCTGATCCGGGCAGCACCTCGGAGCTGACGGGGAAAGCCTATGAGCTGGGAGAGGTGGCCCCTGAAGTCCGGCGGGAACAGGAGAGACTCGCGGCCGCTGAGCTGCTCGTCTTGCAGTTCCCCCTGTGGTGGTACGGCCCGCCCGCGATGCTGAAGGGCTGGGTGGACCGGGTGCTGCAGACCGGGTTCGCCCAGGGAGAGTTCGATGAGTCCACCGGTCTTCCACGGCGCTATGGTGATGGCCGCCTGATGGGCAGGAAAGCCTTGATCGTTGTCACTGCCGGTGATGATCAGCGCACATTGGGGCCGCGTGGCATCAGTGGTGACATTGAGACGCTGCTATTCCCTCTGACCCACGGAGCGCTTTGGTATGTGGGAATCGAGGCCCTGGATCTTCATGTGGTCTACGACGCCGACAGCTTGGATGAGGCGGGACAGGAGCGTGAGGCGGAGCGCCTGACCACACGAATCTCTGGGCTGCAAGACGAACCGGGCCGTCCCTACCGGCGGCTGCTGGATGGGGACTATGGCAGGAGCAGCCGGGCTTTGAGAACAGACATTCACCCCGGCCGCACCGACCTGGCTATCCATCGCAGAGAGTGAGCTGCAGGAGCTGCCTTAAGCTGCCACCCTCATGCACCTCCCATTGACCACTGGTGCGGCATGCCACATTCTCAATACATGACATGTCATACAAGGACCACTACATGCGGACGGTAATCATCACCGGTGCAAGTGACGGCATCGGGGCCGCAGCTGCACAGCAGATGGCATCGTCGGACATCAGGCTGATATTGGTGGGACGCTCACCTGAGAAGACACGGAAAGTCGCCGAAGCGCTGGGAGCAGAGCACCATAGTGCCGACTTCGAGAGCCTGGAGCAGGTGCGCGAACTTGGCCGAAAAATCAAACAATCCTGCGCCCGAATCGATGTTCTTGCCCATAACGCTGGCGGACTTTTCCCCGGCCCGCGCAGGACCGAGGACGGCTTTGAGAGGACCTTCCAGATCAACCACTTAGCGCCCTATCTGCTGACGAATATCCTCATCGACCAACTTCTTCAGAGCCGTGCCTCTGTCATCAACACGTCAAGCATCGCGGCGAAGATCTATGGGCGCCTAGATCTTGATGACCTGCAGTCTTGGAAGAATTTCCGCTCCAACAGGGCCTATGGAAACGCTAAGCTCGCCAACATCCTCTTCACCAAAGCTCTGCACGCACGCTTCCATGAGCAAGGACTATCTGCCGTCGCTTTTCATCCGGGGGTGGTCGCCACCAACTTCGCTGCAGATTCCACCAACTACTTCCGGTGGATCTATCACGGCCTAGTGGCACGTTTTCTCACCACGAGCACCGAAGGAGGGCGAAGACTCAGCCATTTCATCACGAGCGCACCTGGAACCACGTGGGTCTCTGGAGAGTTCTACGGATCCAACCTCAAACCTGCGCGCACAAACCCTGCGGCCTACGAGTCGAGCATTGTGCAGGGGCACTGGAGGCAGAGCGCGGCAATGCTGGACGTTGAATGGTGATGTGAAACGGCAGGAAGATCCGCCGGAGAAGAGCCCCAGCGGACACCGCTGACGACGACTGACGTTGCCGCTTCACTCAGCGCAGCGGATGCGGCCCGACGTACACTGTGGTGTGCCGCAGATAGTGCGGCGCCCGTCACACGAAGGAGCAGCTGTGGAGCACCGAACCCTGGGAAGAACTGGCCGTGAAGTGTCAATTATCGGTTTGGGAACCTGGCAGCTCGGCGCCGACTGGGGTGATGTCTCAGAAGCTGAGGGCCTGAGCGTCTTGGACGCCGCCGCGGCAACAGGTGTCACCTTCTTCGACACCGCCGATGTATACGGCGATGGCCGCAGCGAGACGCTCATCGGGCAATGGCTGCGGAATAATCCCGAATGGAACGGGACTGTGGCCACCAAGATGATTCGCCGGGCCGCGCAACCCTCGCTGGAGTACGCCACCGCCCAGAACTTTCGGGATTGGACGGACCGTTCCCGGAGGAACCTCGGCGTCGACACCCTGGATCTGGTCCAGCTGCACTGCCCCACCGACGATGTCTACACCTCCGACGCAGTCTTTGATGCCCTCGATGATCTAGTCGAAGCAGGCGCCATCGCCTCCTACGGGGTCAGCGTCGAGACATGCGAGCAGGCCCTGCGTGCCATTGCACGCCCACACGTAGCCACTGTGCAGATCATTCTCAATGCGTTCCGGCAGAAACCTCTGGAGCAGGTGCTCCCAGCAGCTTCCGAGGCCGGGGTGGGCATCATCGCCAGGGTGCCACTGGCCTCCGGGCTGCTCTCAGGGCGCTACACCGAGCAGACGACCTTCGCGCAGAACGATCACCGGACCTACAACCGAACTGGTGAAGCTTTTGATGTGGGCGAGACCTTCTCAGGTGTGGATTTCAGCACTGGAGTTCAGGCCGCAGCACGTTTCTCCGCCGCTGCCCAAGCTGCAGGCTACGAGCCCGCCGCCGCAGCGCTGGCCTGGGTGGCTCAGCAGCCCGGCGTGACCACGGTGATCCCCGGGGCGCGCAATACTCAGCAGGCCGAGGCAAATGCGGCGGCCGGTCAGCTACCTCGCCTGGATGAGCAGTTCCTCAGCGCTGTGCAGAGCATTTACGACGACGCCATCCGTCCGCTGGTTCACCATCGCTGGTGAGACCTGGCTGACTCTGTAGGGAACGAGCTGAAGCAATGTGTGGACGCTATGTGATGGCCAGGGCCACCGGGGATCTGGCCGCCGAGCTTGAACTGACCAGCCAGCCCGAGTTCGACTTCGCTCCGCACTGGAATATTGCCCCGACAAGTGCCGTGCCGATCCTGCTGGAACGCACAGACCAAGGCCACCAGCTGCGGGAGCTTCACTTGGCACGATGGGGTCTACTCCCCCGCTGGGCCAAAAACCTCGCCTTCAGCGCACGCACCTTCAACGCAAGGTCAGAGACCGTCACGCAGAAGCCCGCGTTCCGTGACGCTGTCACCCGCAGGCGCGCCGTCGTCCCGGTGGAGAGCTACTACGAATGGCACACGGAGACCGACGGGGACGGCAAGGCTCGCAAACGCCCCTTTGCGGTGCGCCCGGCGGATGGCTCCCTGATGCTCTTTGCCGGCCTCTACGAGTGGTGGAAGGACCCTGCAGCCGGACCGGATCAGAACCCTTGGCTACTCTCCACTACCATCCTCACCACCAGCGCCCCGCAGGGCACCAACGGCTCCCTGAACGCCCTGCAGCAACTGCATAATCGCACTCCCCTGGCGCTCTCCTGGGAGGACGCTCGTGCCTGGATGAATCCGGCAACTCTAGACCGCGCCGTCGTGGAGACGCTGCTCGAGGAGATGCAGGACCGGCTCCCGGCTGTGGCCGCAGGCTGGGAGATCTATGAAGTCTCTGCCGCGGTGGGCAACGTCCGCAATAACGACGCCGCGCTGGCGGTTCCACTGACTAGTTAAACAGGGCTATTCAGCTCACGCCGAGAGCGTCTTGGATAGGTCCAGAGACGAAGTACAAGATGAACATTGCTGCAGTGACATACATCAAGGGGTGAACCTCGCGGAACTTACCGCGCAGGACCTTGATGATCACGTAGGTGAAAAAGCCGGCGCCGATGCCGTTGGTGATGGAGTAGCTGAAGGGCATAATCACCACGGTCATGAACGCCGGAATAGCGATCTCGACGTCCTTCCAGTCAATGCGCACAATCTGCTGCATCATCAGGAAGCCCACCAGTACCAGGGTGGCCGAGGCAGCCTCAGTGGGGATCACCGCTGCCAGCGGCGCCAGCACGATGGTGGCAAGGAAGAGCAGGCCAGTGACAACGTTAGCCAGACCGGTGCGCGCGCCGTCGCCCACACCCACGGTGGATTCGATGAAGCCGGAGTTCACTGAGGTCGATCCCATGCCGCCACCGATGGTCCCAAGTGCATCGGAGACCATGATGCGTTTGGAATGCGGGATATCGCCATGCTCATCTTTGATGTTGCCGGCGTTGGAGACGCCCACCATGGTGCCCAGCAGGTCAAAGAAGTTGGCCAGCAGCAGAGTGAACACCAGAAGCGTGGCGGCCACCAGACCAATGGACTCCCATGAGCCGAGCAGGTTGAACTGCCCCAGCAACGAGAGATCCGGCAGGGTGAACCACTCCTGGTCCAACGTGGGGACCGTCAAGTCCCAGCCGTAGGGCTGGTCCTCACTGGCCGGTCCCACCCGGAGGATGGACTCAATGGTGATGGCCAGGACTGTGGCGCCGACGATTGAGTACAGGATGGCGCCGCGGACATTGGCCGACCACATGACGAACAGCGCAAAAAGTGCCACAAGGAAGATCAGCAGCGGCCATCCGAAGACGAAGCCGCCCACGCCCAGTTCCAGGCCAGCACCGCCGGAGTTCTGGATGAAGCCTGCGTTCATCATGCCGATCAGCGCGATGAACAAGCCGATGCCCACACTAATCGCGATCTTCAGCGGACTTGGCACGGCATTAAAGATGGCGGAGCGGAACCCGGTGAGCACAAGCACCAGCAGTATCACACCCTCGATGACCACCAGACCCATGGCATCGGCCCAGGTCATTCCCGGCAGCACCACGATGCCGTAGGTAATAAATGCCGAAAGGCCCAGTGAGGATGAGACAGCCATCGGGAACTTGCCCACCACGCCCATCAGGATGGTGAGCACACCGGAAATCAGCGACGTGGCCGCAGCGACGGCGGGGAGGTTCGGCTCCGTGCCTCCGCCAAGATAGTGCCCTGTGGAGTCTGCAGCGGCGCCGATAATCAGCGGGTTGAGCACGATGATGTAGGACATGGCCAGGAATGTAGCCAGACCACCACGAACTTCACGGCCCACACTGGAGCCCCGCTCGCTGATGTGGAAGTAACGGTCGACGGCGCTGATAGTGTTCCCGCCCTTGGCGGGCTGCTGCTTGTCTTCACTCACGACATGGCACTCTATCGCGGCTTACAGCGCCGCCGACAGTTGATGACGAATCAGATGATCAGTTCACCAGTGAAGTGCCGCCGCACCTTGCGCGGGTTCCAGCCGGTGAACCGTATGGTGTGGTCATCCACTTCCTCAGCGGCGAAGGCCACAGTGGCAGGCAGCGTGACCGGTGCCTCAAAGTGGATGCTCCAGCGGTGTCCAGCCTGTTCCGGCTCGCGCCCTTCGAGCATCCGGCCAGCGGAGTACATTCCGTGCACAATGGCACTGGGCATTCCAAGGGCCTTAGCACCAAGGCTGGACACATGGATGGGGTTGTAGTCCCCGGAGACCGCCGCATAGGCACGTCCGGCATCAGCCCCGAGCTTCCAGGACGCAGTCTTGGTAGGCGGCACGAAGGCCGGACCCGGCTCATCATTCCTGTCAGGTTTGCCCGCCAAGTAGGTTCCGCGGTTCAGATATGTGGACACGCTGCTCCACAGCGGCTGCGTACCTCCATCAGCGGTGACATCGACATCCGCGGAGAAAATCTCCACCACGATGTCCACCTGGGTCCCTCGGCGATGTGCACGCAGATTCTCCGCGCGCGCCAGAATCTGCAGGGCCTCTTCAGCGCCGATCGGCTGGTGATGCTCCACCTGGTTCGACAAATGAACCATGCCCATCAGCTGCAGCGGGAAATCATCCTGGCTCATCAGCGCCATCTGCACCGGGAAGGCCGCGATGTGCACCAGCACCGAAGGCAGCGAACGGCGGTGCACGCCGTCGAAGACCTCGCCGCCGAAGAGCGCTCGGTACTGCTCAACCTGTTCGGGTGTGATCCCAGGGTGGCTAGCAAGCACCGGCACTTGCGGCAGAACTCTTAAGTTCCCGCTGGAGCTGATGGCATTGCGCGCAGCATCCAGTGCCGCACCGAGGTAGAGCCGCGAGAGCTTCGGCGTACGAATGCGCCGGGGTTCTTCGAAGGAGGTGGCAGCTGGTGTCATACCCCTCACGCTCCTACCAGGTTCTGTCCGCAGACTCGCAGTGTCAGACCACTGGTCCCACCGGCTGCCGGTGAGGCGAGAAACGCGATCGTCTCGGCCACATCCTCTGGGCGACCGCCCTGGTTCAGGGAGTTCAAGCGCCGGGCTACCTCACGGGTGGCGAAAGGTATCTTCGCGGTCATCTCCGTTTCAATGAAGCCGGGGGCAACAGCGTTGATCGTGCCATGCCGTGCCTGAAGCTGCGCCGAGGTGGCAGAGACCATACCGATGACGCCGGATTTCGACGCCGCGTAGTTGGTCTGACCGCGGTTGCCCGCGATACCTGAGGTGGAGGCCAACGACACGATCCTGGGACCCGATGACCCGCCGTCGGGCCCGGTCGCTTCGCTGCGGCTGAAGAACTCAGAGGCAAGAAAGATCTTGTTCATGCGAAGCTGAGATTCAATATTGACCGCGATCACGGACTCCCAGCGGGCCGGGTCCATATTGGCCAGCAGCTTGTCCCGGGTGATTCCGGCGTTATGCACCAGGATGTCAAGCCGCCCGTAGTGCTGCTCGGCGTGGTGGAGGATACGCTGTCCGGCGTCGTCGGCGGTGATATCCAGCTGCAGGGCAGTACCGGAGACCTCGTTGGTCACCTGCGCCAGCTGCTCCCCGGCAGCAGGGATGTCCACCAGGATCACCTGGGCACCATCGCGGTGCAGTATGCGTGCGATGGAGGCCCCGATCCCCCGGGCTGCGCCGGTGACCACCGCTACCTGGCCTTGCAGTGGGCGGCTCCAGTCAGCAGGCAGCGAACCGTTCACGCTGGAGACGGTGATGAATTGACCTGAGACAAAGGCAGAACGGCCAGAGAGCAGGAAGCGCAACGCCCCAGCGATTCCCGGAGCGGCAGCATCGAGGTTCTGCTCCAGAATGATCCCGTTTGCGGTACCACCTGCGCGCATCTCATGGGCGAGCGACCGGGTCAGCCCCTCCACGCCCTTTCGCGCCGCGCGTGCCGCTGGATCCTCAGTTCCTGCTGGATCCCGGTACACGGTAATGGCACGGGAGGACGAGCCCAGCTGTTTGACCAGTCCGCCCAGTTCCAGAGTCACCTGACTGAGATCACCCGGTGTGGCCACCGTGTCGAACACTGCGACCACTGCCGCGATCTTCTCTTTGGCGCCCACATGCCGGCGCACATCCACGTCCCAGCTCAGCAGCTGCTGGGCAATGGCCTCGCTGGCTGCGGAGTCTCCCAGAACCACCACGGTGCCTGGGATCAGCGGCGCCTGCGGGCTGTAGCGGCGCAGCTTGGCCGGCTGGGGCAGGCCTAGCGACTTGGTCAGTCGCTTGCCCAGGTGCGTATTGGCAAACTCCGTGTAGGTGTCTTTAGCCATGCTCACCGTCCCTCAATGATGGCGGTGATGCCCTGACCGCCAGCGGCACAGACGGAGATGAAACCGAGCTTGCCGGGCTTGCCGTGCAGCTGCTTGGCCAAAGTGGCCACGATGCGTCCACCAGTGGCTGCGAACGGGTGGCCTGCGGCGAGCGATGAACCTGCGACATTGAGCTTGGTGCGGTCGATGCTGCCCAGCGGGGCATCCAGACCGAGCTTCTCGCGGCAGAACTCCTCAGACTCCCAGGCCTTCATCTGGGCCAGCACTGTGGAGGCGAATGCCTCATGGATCTCGAAGTACTCGAAGTCCTCGAAGGTCAGCCCATTGCGGGTCAGCATGCGGGCTGCTGCATAGGCAGGAGCCATCAGCAGGCCTTCGGCGCCGTCGACGAAGTCCACCGCGCCTTCTTCGTAGTCCACGAAGTTCGCCAGTTTCGGCAGGTCATGCGCGTCTGCCCATTCCTCGCTGCCCAGCAGGACAGTAGCTGCACCATCGGTCAGCGGGGTGGAGTTGGCTGCCGTCGTGGTGGCCTGATCTCCGAGGTCCTTGCCAAAGACCGGGGAGAGCTTGCCCAGCTTCTCCAGGGTGGAGTCAGCGCGCAGATTGTTATCGCGAGTCAGGCCCTTAAAGGGCGTGACCAGGTCATCGAAGAAACCCTCGTCATAGGCTTTGGCCAGATTCTTGTGGCTAGCCAGGGCCAGCTCGTCCTGCTCTTGGCGGGTGATGCCCCACTGATGAGCTGTGATCGCCATGTGTTCACCCATAGAAAGGCCGGTGCGGGGCTCATTGACCCCCGGTGCCTGCGGGGCCAGATGGCCGGGGCGGATCTTCGCCAGCGCCTTCAGCCGCTGGCCTACCGAACGGGCGCGATTGGCCTCCATCAGGATGGCGCGCAGCTCATCGGTCACCACGATAGGAGCGTCCGAGATGGAGTCCACCCCGCCTCCGATACCGGATTCGATCTGCCCCAGCTTGATCTTATTGGCCAGCGAACCAATGGCCTCCATACCGGTGGCGCAGGCCATCTGGACGTCGAAAGCTGGGGTGGCGGGATCCAGCGGGGTGCCCAGCACAGATTCGCGGGACAGGTTGAAGTTCTTGGAGTGTTTGAGCACTGCACCTGCGGCCACCGTGCCGATGCGTTCGCCCTGCAGACCATAGCGAGCTACAAGACCATTAAGCGCTGAGGTGAGCATGTCCTGGTTGGAAGCCTTCGCATACTTTCCGTGAGCACGGGCGAAGGGGATGCGGTTGCCGCCGATGATCACGGCGTTGCGGACGGGAGTTTCAGCAGGCATCAAATGCTCCTTCAGAGGGTCAGCTGCTTTTTTATTACTCGCCAGTATCTTAGACTACTTTGTGTTGAACATCACGTTCACTCCAGCACCGAGTGAGGATGCCGCTTTGACCAGCGGTTGGTACCCACTCTGTCATCCCGAACCCTGTACGACCAGGAGGTCCCATTGGCCGAGCAACTGAACACCGAACCCACCGATATCGTCGCCTCTGTAAATATTGCGGAACTCGAGGAACTGCTGTTGGGCAAGTGGGCCGAGGCTCGCCGCGGATCACGCAAGCTGGTCAAGGACAGTCGCCTGCACAAGATTGAAGGACTGACTAAAGAAGAACACCGTGCTCGGGTCATGGAGCAGATGCACCTGCTGGCCGAAGCCGGGATGGTCCGCAAACCCTTCCCGGAGGAGTTCGGCGGTGAGAGTGACAACGGCGGCAACATCGCAGCCTTCGAAGAGCTGGTGACCGCCGATCCTTCCCTGCAGATCAAGGCTGGTGTGCACTGGGGACTCTTCGGCTCAGCCGTGCTGCACCTGGGCAGTGCTGAGCATCACCGGCGGTGGCTGCCTGACATCCTGGATCTCACGGTGCCAGGAGCCTTCGCCATGACAGAAGTCGGGCATGGATCCGACGTCGCCTCCATCGGCACCACCGCCACTTACGACGCCGATTCTGAAGCGTTTATCCTGCACTCCCCCTTCCCTGCCGCTACGAAGCGCTACCTGGGCAATGCGGCTAACGATGCCAAGGACGCGGTGGTCTTCGCCCAGCTGATCACCAACGGGGTCAATCATGGAGTGCACTGCTTCTACGTCAATATCCGTGATGATCAGGGCAATCCGCTGCCAGGCATCACCATTACTGACGATGGCCATAAAGGCGGACTCAATGGCATTGACAACGGGCGCTTCACCTTCGACCACGTGGAGGTCCCCCGGACACATCTGCTTGATCGCTACGGCAGCGTAGAGCCTGACGGCACCTACTCATCCCCCATCGACTCCCCCGGCCGGCGCTTCTTCACGATGCTCGGCACCCTGGTGCAGGGTCGGGTCTCGCTCACCGGCGCAGCTGTGGCAGCCAGCAGAATCGCGCTCATCGGCGCCGTTACCTACGGCAACCAGCGTCGTCAGTTCAATGCCGCCTCGAGCACAGAGGAGGAGGTGCTGCTGGACTATCAGCTGCATCAGCGGAGGCTGATCCCACGCCTGGCCACTACACTCGCGGCCGGTTTCGCCCAGGAGAAGCTGCTGGAGAAATTCGACGACGTCTTCTCCGGCCGTGATGATACCGATGCCAACCGGCAGGAGCTGGAAACACTGGCAGCGGCCATCAAGCCCACGGCCACCTGGCACGCGCTGGATACTATCCAAGAGGCCCGCGAGGCCTGCGGTGGTGCAGGTTTCATCAGCGAGAACCGGTTCACCTCATTGCGGGCAGACCTCGATGTCTATGTGACCTTCGAAGGTGACAACAACGTCCTGCTGCAGCTGGTGGCCAAACGTCTGCTCTCGGACTACGCATCAGAGTTCAAGAACGCCGATGTTGCCGCGCTGGCCAGCTATGTGGCTACCCAGGCAGGGTCAACGGTGATGCACCGGTTCGGTCTGCGGCAGGCTCTGCAGACTGTTCAGGACACCGGTGATGAACGACGCAGCGCCAACTGGTTCAAGCAGACCGAGGTCCAACGGAATCTGCTGACGTCTCGGGTTCGCCAGATGGTGGTGGATGTAGCCAATGAACTTCGCAGCGCTTCCAAACTGCCGCAGGCGGAGCAGGCGAAGGTCTTCAACGAGCACCAGTACGAGATCATCAATGCCGCCAAAGCTCATGCCGATCTCCTGCTCTGGGAAGCCTTCACCGATGCACTGGATCACATCAAGGATCCCGGCACCAAGGAAGTGATGACCTGGCTGCGCGACATCTACGCGCTGACCACCATCGAACAGACCCTGGACTGGTACTTGGGCAACGGGCGGATCTCGGTCCAGCGAGCACGGACGCTGAGTCCCTACATCAACCGCCTGTTGGCCCGGGTGCGTCCGCATGTGCAGGACGTGGTGGATGCCTTCGGCTACGAGCCCGAGCATATCCGCATGGAGGTCGCCTCAGGAGATGAGCTGATCCGTCAGGAGGAAGCTATGGAGTATTACCGCAAGATGCGCGCCTCCACGGATGCCCCAGTGGATGAAAAGGTCCTGCGCGAACGTGAGAAGACAGCTGCCCGCCGCCGCTGACTTCCCTTTACCATCCACTTTTCGCGCTACCAGCCCGGATACGGCAGTGTAAAGCGAAAAGTGGATGGTAAAACGGCTGAGTTGGTGCGAAACAGCCGGCATCTGCTGTTGGGCAGCACGCTGCGGCCGAACCCGCTTAGCCGGCGGCAGCCTGGGCGCGCAGCGCCCGCAGCAGATGGTCTCGTTCCTCGATGACAATCCGCCGCAGTGCTGAAGGGGCGTCGTCGTGCAGGTCCAACCACCGCGTAGCCAGCAGCGCCACGGGGTGGTTCTCAGGCTCGGCATCCCCAAGAGCTTCGGAGCCCGGGAAGAGCCCGCGCACCACACGGGTGGCCTGCCCCTGAGTCATCTGCGACCAGATGTCCTGCAGTGCGGTGAAGTACTCCACCACATAATCCCCGGTCAGCGCTGCTCCCGGTGAGGTATCGGCCATGAAACCGTCGACGACGGCGGTGAGGTGGTCATTGGAAAGCTCTTGGCCCTGCTCGTCGGTTCCAGCTAATGCTTGCCGGAAGGCACCCTCTTTCACCTTCGGGTCCGGCTGCGCAGCCAGCGCCAACCGATGGGCGATCTTTGCCCGGGCTGTGGTGCGTGAAGCCAGTTCTGCATCCAGCTGATCCTTCCCGACCCGACCGTGGGCCGAGAGTGCCTGTAGGAAGGCCCAGCGGAGCTCCTCATCAACTTCCAATCCGCTGATCCCATGCTCTGCTGCTCCACCGTCGAGCAGCGAAGCCAGCAGATCAAGCTGCGAATCGTGCCGCCGCGAGATCAGCGCCAGGGTACGGGCAGCCGCGCGCTGGACGTCGCCGCCGTCGACCTCGGTGAGGAACTCGGCCAGCCGGGAGGCGAACTGAGCCTCCAGCGCCGGCCGCGCGTGGGCCGGGGTGAAACGCTCGCACGCCATATTGGCCTGACGCAGCAGAGTGCCGGCTACTGCGACCTCGGGGATCTGCAGTCCCAGTCTGCTCACGGCCTGCACGAACCGTTCGGCGCTGAGCTCAGCATCACGGGTCATCGACCACAGTGAGGCCCACACGGTGGCCCGAGCCAGTGGATCAGCGATCGGGTAGCTCAGCGCGGCAGCCACTGATTCTGCGTCCAGGCTGAGCTTTGCGTACGTTAAGTCCTTCTCATTCGGCAGGATCAGCCGCGGCCGATCGGACTCCGTGAGTCGCAGAGCGGGAACTTTGGTGAGCCCGTCAGGCGCATCACTGGACAGTTCCACCGGCACGCTCTGAGTCAGCGCCAGCTCGCCGTCGCCGTTGAGCTCATAGAGTCCCACCTCGATGACATGGGGGCGAGCCACCTGCTCACCGGTGGCCGGGTCCAGGCCGGTCTGCCGAATAGCCACACCGCTGTCGGTGAGCTCGGTACTGAGCACCGGAATGCCCGAGGTCTGCAGCCAAGCGGTGGCCCATGCGCGCATATCCTTGCCCGTAACCTCCTCCAGGATGCTCAGGAAATCCTCCAGCTGTGCATTGCCGAAGGCGTGACGGGAGAAATAGCGCCGTGATGCTTCACGGAAATCTTCCCGGCCGGCAAAGGCCGCCAGCTGCTTGAGCACACTGGCCCCTTTGGCGTAGGTGATCCCGTCGAAATTCTGGTCCGCGGCCTCCAGGTCCGGAATATCGGCGACGATGGGATGAGTGGTGGGCAGCTGATCCTGGACGTAGGCCCAGCCTTTGCGGGAGTTGGCAAACGCCACCCAAGCGGTGTCGAAGTCGGTGGCGGCATCCACCGCGAAGGTGCCCATATAGTCGGCGAAGGACTCCTTCAGCCACAGATCGTCCCACCAGCGCATGGTCACCAGGTCGCCAAACCACATATGGGCCATCTCATGCAAGATCGTATTGGCCCGCTGCTCATGCTGTGCCTCTGTTGCGGCGGTGTCGAAGACATACGCCTCGGTAAAGGTGACCAGACCCGGGTTCTCCATGGCCCCGAGGTTGTACTCGGGCACGAAGACCTGGTCGTATTTGGCCTCACCTCCGGGGCCACGACCCCAGGGATAGCCGTAGGCGAACTCTTCGTGGAAGAACTCCAGGCCCTGCACCGTGATGGTGAGAATCTCTTCGGCATCGAGGTGCTCTGCCAGCGCAGCCCGGCACAGCACGGCGAGGTCAATATCGCGCCATCGCCCGGTCTCCAGGTGGTAGGGGCCCGCCAGCAGCGCGGTGATGTAGGAGCTCATCGGCTCGGTCTCAGCGAAGTCCACCCGGACCAGCTCGACGCCATCGAGCCCTTCGGCTTCACCGGGCACGTGTTCGCGACTGATCTCCGGTGAATTGGAGCGCAGCTGCCAAGTCTCGGGACCAGTGATCGCGAATCGGAAGCGTGCCTTCAGATCAGGCTGTTCGCACACCGGGAACACTCGGCGAGAATCAGCGGCCTCGAACTGGGTGTAGAGATAGACCTGACCATCGGAGGGGTCCACGAAACGGTGCAGTCCCTCGCCGGAGCGGGAGTACTTCGAGGTGGACGAGATCTGCACGGTATTGGCGCCGTCGCGGAGACCCGGCAGCAGGATCCGAGCGGCACTGACCGCCTCCTCCAGGGCAATGTCCTCGCCGTTGATCTGCAGTGATTCCACGGAAACACCGATGTAATCCAGGAATGGCACACTGCGGGCACCGGCCGCGGCGTCGAAGGATAACTCCACAACGGTGGTCACGCCGAACGTGGTGGCACCTTCCGCCGCGGCTCGGGAGAGATCCACATGCACCTGATAGGAGGAGACCGAGATGGCCGATGAACGATCAGCAGCCTCATCGCGGCGGAGATTCTCCTCGCCGGCACGTGGGAACGGGGACTCTGCGGCAGACACGGTGGGTTCAGACATAGGAACATTCAAGCAGACTCCCAGCTTCGCGGCTTTCTCGGCACAGTCGTCTGTGGAACAGTAAGCACATGGCAGACCTCTTCACCGATTACGCCGCAGCTATGCAGCGTTCCAGCGCATTCGATGAGATGTTCGGCCATGATGGTTTGCTGCGCGCCGACTACACCGGTGTCAACGAGGTGCTTCAATCGCTGACCCTGCCAGATGTGGAAGCTCGCGCTGAGGCCATGGCCCGCACATTCTTGGACCGCGGGGTCACCTTCGACTTCGCCGGGGAAGAGCGCGCCTGGCCACTGGACATTGTCCCGCGCATCATCGCCGGCGCCGAATGGAACAGCGTCTCCACCGGGGTGTCCCAGCGGGTACGGGCTCTGGAGTGCTTCCTCAACGATGTCTACGATCGCATGGACATCGTTCGCGACGGCGTGATCCCCCGTCGCCTGATCACGACCAGCGCCCATTTCCACCGCGAGGTCCATGGGTTCCCCACCCCGGGCGGGGTACGCGTACATATCTCCGGTATCGACCTAGTCCGAGATGACCGCGGAACGTTCCGCGTTCTCGAAGACAACGTACGGGTCCCCTCAGGTGTCAGCTATGTCCTGGAGAACCGCCGAGCCATTGCCAAAGGTCTGCCCGAAGCCTTCAGCGGAGCCAGTATTCGTCCCGTGGAGGAGTATCCTCGGCGGCTGCTCTCTGCACTGCGGAAAACAGCCCCCGAAGGGGTGGACGATCCCACCGTTGTGGTGCTGACCCCCGGGGTCTATAACTCCGCCTACTTCGAGCACACGCTGCTGGCCGGGATGATGGGCGTAGAACTGGTGGAGGGTCGGGACCTGGTCTGCCGCGGCAATCGGGTCTATATGCGAACCACAGAGGGTGAGCAGCGGGTGGATGTGATCTATAAGCGCCTCGACGACGAGTTCCTCGATCCGCTGCAGTTCCGCGCGGACTCCATGCTGGGCGTGGCAGGACTGGTCAATGCGGCCCGGGCTGGAAACGTCACCATTGCCAATGCAGTAGGCAATGGTGTGGCTGATGACAAGCTGGTCTACACCTATGTACCGGAGATCATCCGCTACTACCTGGGCGAGGAACCCATCATCCCCAATGTGGACACCTACCGGTTGGAAGAACCTGAGGCTCGTGAAGAAGTCATGGATCGGCTCGCGGAACTGGTGGTCAAACCGGTCGATGGTTCCGGTGGTAAAGGGCTGGTCATCGGCCCTGCTGCCAGCGCTCAGGAACTTGAAGACTTGCGCCGTAAGGTCCTGGCTGACCCGCGTGGGTGGATTGCGCAGCCGGTGCTGCAGCTCTCTACCGTGCCCACACTGGCGGACTCCACCTTCGGGCCTCGCCATGTTGATCTTCGCCCCTTCGCAGTCAATGACGGCGAAGAGGTCTGGGTGCTTCCCGGCGGCCTGACCCGAGTCGCGCTGCAGGAAGGCTCCCTGGTGGTCAATTCTTCACAGGGTGGCGGATCCAAGGACACCTGGGTTCTTGACGATGATGAGATCCCCTCCGATGTGCCCACCGGCGCAGTTCCACTGTCTTCGCGACGCCGGCCCTCGGCCCAGCGGGTATGGCCTAGTGCCTTCCGCTTAGGGGGCACTGCCTCAGAACAGTTCGACGAACAGCAACAACAGCAGAACCAGCAGTGCATCTCCGCAGAATACGACGACGGCGGGAAGGGCTCCTGATGCTCAGTAGGATCGCAGAATCGCTGTTCTGGATCGGACGCTATGTGGAACGCGCAGATGGAACAGCTCGGATCTTGGATGTCCACCTTGAACGGCTGAACCAGCTTCCGCTGAACGAGCAGCGCACTGTCTCAGCCAATCTCCTGGCGGTCATGGGGGCTACGCCCGGCACCCAGGAGGACGGTCCTCCCGGGGTCCAGGAACTGCTGGCCCGGCTGGCTTTTGACACGGCCCAGGCCAACTCGATTGCTGGCTCCCTGGCTGCGGCACGGGAGAATGCCCGCCGGGCTCGGGAAACCGTATCTACACCGGTATGGGAATCCCTGAACGCCACGTGGAACGGTCTCGCTGCGCATCGCCAGGATGTAGTGGGCACCTATCGATTCTGCAGTTGGGTCATCGAACGCACAGCCACTGTCCAGGGCCTAGCGGATTCAACCATGAGCCGCGATGACGCTTGGCAGTTCCTTTCGCTGGGGCGCTCACTGGAGCGCGCCGATATGACAGCCAGAATGCTGGCCACCGGCGATGAACAGGCGTTTCGGCTCTCCTGGGTTAATATGCTGCGTTGCGCCGGGGCTTACGAGTCCTTCCTCCGCAGCCGGCGGGCAGCCTTCGGCGAAAGCTTCGCAGCGGAGTTCCTGCTCCTGGACCGACTTTTCCCCCGCTCCGTAGTTTCCTCACTGCGCCAGGTCGAGCAAGCACTGATCGCACTTGATCCGCAATACCACCGCACCGGAGCGATGGATCAGGCGCGGCGGCTCGTGGGTCAGGCGCGGACTTTCCTGGAGTTCCACCACACTGAGGACCTTATGGCCGAGCTTCCTGAGCATCTGGAGCGTGTCCAGGCTGCCTGTGCAGGAGCCTCGGACGCCATTACCGCCAAATACTTCTCGCAGGCTGCAGAGCGAGCTTGGACCGGCGAGAAGATCTAGGAGACTGCCGTGACCCGCCTCTACGTCCAGCATCGAACTCGCTATCAGTATGAGATTCCCGTCCAGGTCTCCTATAACGAGGCCCGGATGACGCCTCAGACCGATGCCCAGCAGGTGGTCCTGGAGACTGCGCTGAGCGTCCGCCCTCAGGGTGCCTCAGTGGCGACATACCGAGACTACTGGGGCACCAAGGTGCACACTTTCGACCTGCATGCTGCCCACGAGGAACTCACCGTCGCCGCGGAGGCACTAGTGGAGGTTCATCGCCTCGAGAAGCAGCATGCACCAGAAGAGCTGCTGGACTGGCATGAACTCAGCGGCGCTGAGACCTTTGAAGAATTCAGTGACTTCCTCCCGCAGTCTGCGCTCTCTGAGCCTGGTGAGGAGCTGGCCTTGGCTGCGGCGGGGATCGCACGGGGCCGGACGCCCCATGACGCGGCGCATGCTCTCTTTGCCTGGCTGCGAGAAGAGATGGAGTACCAACCTGGCCACAGCCAGGTCAGCTGGGATGCGCGAACAGCATTCCACGCTCGTAAGGGAGTCTGCCAGGATCTCTCACATGTAGGCATCGGAGCACTGCGCAGCCTGGGACTTCCAGCGCGCTACGTCTCTGGTTATATCCATCCCGACCCGGAGGCAGCTGCCGGCACCCCGGTGGCCGGACAGTCACACGCTTGGCTAGAATGGTGGGACGGGCGCTGGCACTCCTGGGATCCGACGAACCATCAGCCCGCTGGAGACCACCATATTTTCGTCGCGCGTGGTCGCGATTATGCTGATGTGCCGCCCTTTAAAGGGATACTCTCCGGCGGCGGCGGTCAGACCACCCTTGATGTGGAAGTCACTATTACTCGACAGGCGTAGCGCCCAGGAGTTCCTCGCGTTCGCGGGCTTCGCGCTTGTCCCGGCGGCGGTCATTGAGCAGGCACATCACAATCGCCACAGCGAAGAGCAGAGTCAGCGGAGCCATGATGAAGAACATGGTGATGGCCTCGCCACCTGGAGCGGCCAGGGCGGAGACCACGGCGATACCCATCACCACCCCGCGCCAAGACTTCAGCACCTGTTTGCCGCTGACTAGCCCCATCATGTTGATACCGACCAGAATCACCGGGATCACCATGGCCGCGCCGCAGGCTAGGAAAAGATGCAGCACAAACGTGAAGTAAATGTCGAGCGCGATGAGGTTGGATGTGCCTTCAGGATTCAACCCAAAGAAGAAGTGGATAGCCCGCGGAAGGATCCAGTACGCCAACAGGATGCCACCAAGAAACAGCGGAACCGACGCTGCAATGAACGCCAGCGCATAGCGCTTCTCCGTCTTCTTCAGCCCCGGCATGATGAAGGCCCACAGCTGGTAGAGCCAGATCGGTGAGGAGACGATTATGCCGACAAACAGCGACATGCGTATCAGCAGATCCAGTGGCTGACCTACCGTATTAAAGGTCAGTCCTACCAGTCTGCGATCCTCAGCATCGACATAGCTCATGACCGGCTCCGCGAGCGCCGTCACTACCCAGTCATAAAGAAAGAAACCGGCGACGGCACCTGCCACTACGCCGAGTGCGGCAATCAGCAGACGACGACGAAGTTCCCGCAGATGGTCGCGCAGGGACATGGTGCCTTCGGGGTCCCGGCGTCGGCGTTTGCTCCGTTTGCGCCCTGCTTGAGACTCCGCTCCCCCGCGTGGCGGATTCCCGGACGACACACTGCTGCGGGGATCGCTGGACTGCGTCCTCGCCATCGCGGTCAGCGGCGGTCTTCCCGCTCAGACCCGTTGGCCTCCGGCTGGCGATAGCCCTCGGCCTCTGGTTCGCTGCGGCGGGATTCCTCACGCGTTGCGGGATCGATGACGCGGCCTTCAACAGTCGGCTTCTCAGCATCTGAGTTGCGGGGCTTATCATCGTCCCGCATGTTGCGCACCTCGGACTTGAAGATACGCGCAGATTCGCCCAGGGACTTAGCCAGCTTGGGCAGTCGGGTTGCGCCAAAGAGCAGCAGGACGATGGCCAGGATGATCAGCCACTGGGTCGGTGAAGGAGGGGTCATGCGTCTATGGTACGCCCTATCAGGAACTCCGCACGCTGACGCACCTGCTCACGCAGAGCCTCAGGTTGGAGCAGTTCGATGTCCCCGCCAGCGTCGAAGATCAGCTGAATCAGTGCCGCCGCACTGCGGTAGTGGGTGGCGATGACGCGGGCGCCGTCGTCCTCGATCTTATGCCGCTGCGGAGCGAAGGCATCTGCCTCAGCTGCCGCGGAGGGAGCAAAGCGCAGCACCGCGTCCACCGACTCGGCGGTACGCGGAACACGTGCTGCCGGTACCTGATGCAGCGGCAGCTCTCGCGCCGCTTGGCTTCGCTCACTGCCGGCGAGCACTGTCAGGGTTCTCATCCGATCCAGTCTGAAGAGCCGCTCCCCACCGGCGGTGTGGCAGAAAGCACGCAGATAGCTGCGGGGTCCGTCATGAACCAACTGGACCGGGTCGATGATTCTGCGGCTGATAGAGCCTTCAGCATCTTGGTACTCCATATCGGCTGCAGTGCCTTCAGCGATGGCCTGCGCAGCAGCAGTCAGTACGGTCTCGTCGACTCGGCTGGCAGTCATGGTCACGCTCCGAGCACTTTGGGCCAATGCCTCAGGGACCAGGGTGAGGATCTTTCGGCGCAGGCTTCGGGCCGCCTCGGAGAGGCTCTGCTGCCCTTCGGAACCGAGATCGATCACTACCTGCAAGGCGATGAGCAGCGCCAGAGCTCCGGGCTTGCTCAGTGAAACAGGTCTGGCAAGCGGGGTGGAGTCATCCAAGGAACTGTCCAGCAGGACAATGGGCGCATCGGCAGGCAAGTACTGCTGTTCGAACTCCTCATAGCTCAATGGCGGCAAAGGACTGACGGTGATGAAATCGGCAAAATAGTTCCGGTCGAATGAACCAACCTGCTGCAGGCTCAGCAGGTCCCGCTGCAATTGTCGCGGGCTGATCCCATATTTCTGCAGAAGCTCGCTCGGGGGCACCCCATCATGAGCGAGCAGATAAGCAGCCATATTCAAGACCCGCTCAATCTTGGTCTCTGCGGGGTCGCTGCTGCGTCCTGCGGTTAATGGCCGAAGCCGCGGAACTTCCGCAGGCTGGGCGTGGAGCCTGTAGATCTCGTGGAGTCCGTCATGACGTTCCTGGCCCGCGGTGAAGGCCTCCAGGACAGCGCGGATATCCAGTTGCGCGTAGCGCGTTCCTGCGGCGATCTCATCGATGGCCTGCTGAACATCAGCGGAAAACGGCGGCTTCAGCGGCACCGGCGTTCCCTGGATGCGGTCCAGCCGAAAACTGCGCTGCTGATCCCGGTCCAGATCGTGAGCGATGAGGTACCAATGCCCTCGGGCACCCAACCCCAGCGGCACCACCCGCCGTTGCTGCACACCACGCCTGCCATGAGCCGTGTACCCGAAGCTGAGCGGACGGTCAGTGCCCAGTTGCGCCAGGATCACCAGCTGATCCAACTCCTGCTCAGAGCCGAGACTTAGCTGCAGTGCTGGGCCAGGGTCAGGCAGCGGTTCCTGCTGTCCGTCGGCACCGCGGATCTCTGCGACGGATTCGAGAGCCCAGAGTGCGTGATCAAGACCGCGCAGCCGACTGCCCGAGAATAACGTCCGGGCACGCTGTAGGGCGATCCGTTCGGCAAGCTCCAGGGTCAGTGGCGGGAGCCCATAATCGGCAGCGGAGATGGTGTAGCGGTACTCCTCGCCGTCGGCCTGTGGTTCTTGGATGTCGATGCCACAGGCACGCAGGTGCTTCTTATCCCTGCTGAACTCACGATCCCAGCTCTCCCAGGTCTGCCCGTTGGCTTTGGCAGAACGGTAGAGCTCGACGCGTTCACGGATTTCGGCTTTGGTCAGTCCCAGCGGCCCGGCGTCCATAATGGTCCGGGCCACCGAGAGGGCCCGGGCTACTCCGTAGTCCGCGGTGGCCTCCTGCGCAGCGCTCATCTTTTCACGCTATCAGCGTCTTCGGCGCTGCTCAGGCCTTGCGCACCGAGACCAGATCCACCACAAAGATCAGGGTCTCGTTGGACCCGATAGCTGATCCAGCGCCGCGCTCGCCATAAGCCAGGTGCGGCGGAATCTCGAAACGACGACGAGCGCCTTCCTTCATGCCGATCAGTCCCTGGTCCCAGCCCTGGATGACCTGACCCACACCCGCGGTGAAGTCGAGGGTCTGTCCACGGTTCCAGGAGGCGTCGAACTCTTCGCCGGTGGACCAGGCTACGCCCACGTAGTGGCAGGAGATCTGGTCACCGGGTTCAACGGCTGCACCGCCGCCCGGGATCAGTTCCTCGATCACCAGCTCCTCGGGAGGGGTCTCACCGGGGAAGTCGATTTCCGGCTTGGTGCGGTCGTAGCTGCGCTCTCCGAATGACATTGTTCTTTACTCCTCGTCCTGGTCGCCGTCGTTCTCCGCGGCGTCTTCCTCGGTCTCTTCATCTGCGGGAGCCTGGTCCTCGGCTGGAGCGTCGCCGCCTTCGCCGCCGCCCTGGCTTTCCTGCATCTGACGCAGGAGCTCCTCGAGCTCCTCTTCACTCATATCGCCCATGTCAGGCTGCTGGGCAGGTGCCTGTGCTTCACGCAGGGTGGCGTCGTCGATGGCTTTGATGATGTCCACCACGAAGATCAGCGTGCCGCCTGGGCGCCCATCGGCGGTCATGCCGTCTTCACCTTCGGCTTCGCCGTAGGCCTGGTCTGCAGGGATGACCAGCAGCACGCGGTCGCCAACGCGGTGACCCTTGACGCCCTCGATCCAGCCCTCGATGACCCCTCCGGTCAGCGAGAAGGGGAAGGGCTGACCGGGATCTCCGGCATCGCCCAGCGGCGGTGTTGTCGGGCTGGGCTCTACCGATTCTTCACCGTCGGAATCCTGAGCCTCTTCCGCGGCCGCAGCTTCTTCTTCGGTGATCCAGGAGCCGTCAAACTCCTCGCCGTCTTCCCAGCGCCAGCCGCGGTACTGGACAAAGACGTAGTCGTCGTCGGCCAGCTGCTCTCCCTCGCCGGCGATCAGCACTTCGCTGGTCAGCTCCTCGGGAGCCTCAGCCTCGGTGTCGTGATCCACAAGCTCAGGCGCCTGGCCAATCTCATTGTCGATCTGTGGCAGATCTCCGGACTGTTCCTGCACCTCTCCGGAGGCGTGGTTGGGGTACTGATCCTCCAACCGCACGGCGAACAGCTGATCGCGGTTGCCGGTCTCTGCGGAGGCCGCCATGAAAATAGCCAGCTCGCTTCCTACCGTGACGCCGTCCATGGTGAAGGCGTCGTAGACGAAGTCATCGGCGGCATTCTGCGAGGCCTCCAGCTGGGGCAGCCACATCATAGATGGCAGCGGCTGTCCGAAGCTGTCAGTTTGGATGTCGCCTGACTCAGGGTCTACGGCAGCCAGGTTGTATTCGATGATCGAGGACGTGTCCACCTCTTCGCCGTCCCCAGCGCTGAGTACACGTGAGGAGTTCTCCGCGGCGTCGATCTCGCCGTTGATCAGTACCTCAGCGCCGCGCTGCCCCTCCTCTTCCCGGACAGTGAGCTCGACGACAGACAGGGAATCGCTATCACCAAGACCGGTGCCTTCAACGCCTCCACAGGCGGTAAGCGCAAGGGCGGAGACGGACAGCAGAACGGTGGATGTGCGTAGGCGTGAAGTATGCATCAGAGGGCACCTTACAGGGTTGTGCGGATGAGCGGGGAATATTGGACGGTCACAGGCGCGTGGCTTTCGAAGGTTGGCCGTCGGCTCAGCTCAGGGTGTCTTAGATCAGCGGTGGTTCGGCCGCTGCGGCTGGTCCGGCCAGTACGTAACGGTCTGAAAGCGCCACGGAAGCGCTCTGCTGCTGCCGCTCTGCCAGGCTGAGTTCGCGCAGTTGGGTACTTGGATCGCCTAGTCGTGCCAGCAGTGACTCGATACGAGGATCTTCGGTGGCGAATGGATCCTTCAGCATCACGGTCTCCAGCGGGCGGTCCACCAGTTTGTGGTGTACCCAGTCCACCGTGCATTCTGCGCCGTAGGCCCGTGCGGTGGAGAGGAACTCCCCACGGATAGCTGCTCGGGTGGCCGGCGGGGTGACCATGGCCTGCTGAACCTGTTCGTCGGTAATGACTTCGTTGACCAATCCACGACGCCGAAGCAGGTGGAAGAGGCCGCGCTGGGGATTGACATCGTGGTAAGCCATGTCGATTTGCTCCAGACGTGGGTGATCAAAACCGATCCCCTGCCGGTTGGCGACGTCTTCTACCAGCCGTTTCTTAATCGCCCAGTCGATATCGCGGTCGATGAGACTGTGGTCACCGGTCTGGACGGCTTCCAAGGCGCGCTCCCAGAGCTCAAAGATCTCTTGGACGTGCTCATGGTGAGCACCGTGCTGGCGGACGAACCGCTGAGCGCGTTCCAGCAATCCGCGTTGGATCTCCACTGCGGTGAACTCGTCACCTCCGCGGATGCGGACCTTGGCCTCGCCGGTGATGTCATGGCTGATATGCCGGATAGCCCCGATCGGGTTCTCCAACTCAAAATCACCCACCGGCACACCGGACTCCACCATTCGCAGCACCAGATCCGTTGAGCCGTAACGCAGCAGCGAGGTGGTGCTGGACATATTGGAGTCGCCCACGATCACGTGCAGCCGGCGGTGTTCAGCGGCGTCGGCGTGGGGCTCATCCCGGGTGTTGATGATGGGACGCGAGCGCGTGGTGGCCGAAGAGATGCCTTCCCACATGTGATCAGCACGCTGGGAGAAGGCGAAATGCGCCTCGCGCTCAGTGTCACTGGGCACCACTCGTCCGGCACCGGCGATGATCTGCCGGGTCACCAGGAAGGGCAGCAGGATGCTGGAGAGCCTGCGGAAGTGGGTGGTGCGCGGGATGAGGTAGTTTTCGTGGCTGCCGTAGGAGTTCCCGGCTGAGTCCACGTTGTTCTTCAGCACGTAGACCTGTCCGTTGAACCCATCGGCGGTGATGCGCTCCTGGGTCCATACCGCCAAGTCGTGCATGATCGCTTCACCTGCACGGTCGCAGGCGATGAGATCCAGCAGATCCGCGCACTCGGCCGTGGCGTATTCCGGATGCGAGCCGACATCAAGGTAAAGCCGGGAACCATTGGGGATGAAGATATTGGAGCTGCGGCCGAACTCCACCACCGGGCGGAAGAGGTATCGGGCGAGCTCATCCGGCGGCAGTCCCCGTCCTGGACCCGCGGCGACCCCCTCCGGGGCTGCTGCGGGCCGATGGACCAGCCCGAATTCGGTCTCAACACCGTAGACGCGTCGATCCACGCGCTACTGTCCGCCCTTCTGCACGAATCCCTTGACGAACTCTTCAGCGTTTGACTCCAGCACCGTGTCGATTTCATCCAGCAGGCTATCCAGTTCCTGGGCCCGCTGGGATGCCTGCGGATTGCTCTGCGGCTGGGAGGCGTCGACGGCGGCGTCGTCGTCTCCTGAGGGGCGGTGTGGCTGCTTCTGCGGCTGGGCTGCCATAGGTTCTCCTCCAGAAGGACGGTAGTGGTGTCATCGTAGGTTATCTGCCCCGGTGCCCGGGCGTTGTGTCAGCTGGAAGCCGAGAGCAGCTCGTCTAAGCCACTGATCAGTTCCTCGGCTGACTGCGCCTGGCGCAGCACTGGTTCGGCCTGGATCCGGCGTCCACCCAATGGGTCCGCCAGTGCGAGCCTGTGCGGCGGAGTCACCGGGTCTTTGCGCAGCAGCACCTGGTCCCAGCCGGCACCGGCGAGCACATCGGCGTGGTCTTTGACCAGGGTGCCCCGCAGCCAGGCGCGAGTCTCCTCGGGGGGATGCGTTGCGGCCCAGCTGACCTGCTCATCGGTGAACAGTCGGCGCATGCGGCCTGCTCTGGACAGCTTGTAGTAGAGCCCCTTCTCCGCACGGAGGTCGTGATACTGCAGATCGATCATCCCCAGCAGCGGGGCGGACCAGTCCAACCCATCCCGGCGCCGGTACGACTCGAGAACCTGCAGTTTGGCGATCCAATCCACCCGGTCAGCGGCACGCCAGAGGTCCGTGCGCAAATCCTCGATGAGGTTTTGCCAGGCCTCCAGCATTTCGGCAGTCTCTGTATCCGGGGCGGTGTGGTTCAGCGCTGATGCCATGATCCGATCGGCTCGCTGCTGCGCTGCTTCCAGGTAGAGCTGCTGGATCTCCAGGGCCGTCATCTGCCCGCGGCTGGTCTTGACGGTCACTGTCAGTGTCGGGTCATGGGAGATCGCCCGCAGTGCTGCCACCGGGTCGTCCAGTTCCAGCTTGGGGGCGGCGCCGGATTCGATCAGATCCAGCACCAGGGCTGTGGTGCCCACCCGCACCCAGGAAGAGTATTCACTCATATTCGCATCGCCGATGATCACGTGCAGGCGGCGCCACTGGTCACGGTGGGCATGGGGTTCATCACGGGTATTGATGATGGGCCGGCGGACGGTGGTCTCCAGGCCCACTTGCTCCTCGAAGAAGTCCGCGCGCTGGGAGATCTGAAACCCTGCAGTCTGGGCCTGCTGGCCGATACCTACCCGGCCTGCCCCGCAGAGCACCTGCCTGGTCACAAAGAAGGGCAGCAAGCCGGCCACGAGATCATCGAAGTCCACTGACCGTGGCACCAGATAGTTCTCGTGCGCCCCGTAGGAGACCGACTTATTGTCCGTGTTGTTCTTATAGAGCAGGACCTCCGGGGCGCCCTCCTCCTGCGAGAGTCGTTCGGCGGCCGCCCGGGCGATCTCATCACCGGCCACGTCATAGAGCACCGCCCGTTTGGCTCCCACTGCCTCAGGTGCGGAGTATTCGGGGTGGGCGTGGTCCACATAAAAGCGTGCACCGTTGGTGAGGACCAGGTTCATCAGCAGTTGGGGCTGTCCCTGCCGCAGCTGGAAGAAGTCGCCGCGCCAGTGCGGAGATCCTGGGGCGTGGAAACTCCGGCCATGCTCGGCCACATCCGCTGGTGTGGGGTCTCCCCCGGTGACGTTGCCCAGGGCGTCACGAACGTTGCCTTGACCGGCCTCCTGTTCGGTGGCGTAGCTGAGCGCTTCGTCGGTGTCAGTGAGCTGGCTGGGGTGAGCGGCTGATCGCGGCAGCACCCAGCCACGGGCGTCCACCAGGGGCGATTCACCGCTGTAATCCCATTCGGTGCCGGCCACTGAGCTGCCGTTCTCGGTGGCGTAGGCGGCATAGGCGTTGATGAGTTCAATCGAGAGCGCCACATGGCTGGCCCGCGGATTGGCTGGAGCGTGGATCCCGTATTCGGTCTCCATGCCGATGAGTCTGCGCACGCTCATCGGTTGAACCCCAGCCCTGCACCCATGGCGTGCTGCTCTGCCATCTCGTCTTCCACCGCCGCCAGCAGGTGCTCCACGGTGATGCCCTTGGCCTCAGGGTCTTCTTCCAGTGCCAGGAACTCCTTGATAGCGGCTTTCTTGGCGCGGTCCACAATGTTGCTCAGCACCGCACCGGACATGAACCCGGCCTGGTCCGGGTAAAGGGCAGTGACCACGGCGTCGATCAGTGCTTCCCGGGCCGCTGCGGGTCCACCGTGATGCTGCAGCAGAGAGCCTCTGATCGGCACTTGCTCGCCTAGGTGGATACGCAGGATCTCGCGGGCGCCTTCGGCAGAGGGGCGCTGGACTCTGATCTTCACGTCCAGACGTCCCGGCCGCAGAATGGCCGGATCAATCATGTCTTCGCGGTTGGAGGCACCGATGACGATCACATTATCCAGTGATTCCACGCCGTCGATCTCTGCCAGCAGCTGCGGGACGATGGTGGTCTCCACATCCGAAGAGACTCCGGTGCCGCGGGTCCGGAACAGGGCTTCCATCTCATCGAAGAACACCACCACGGGGTTTCCGGAGGAGGCGCGCTCCCGGGCGCGGGAGAAGATCACCCGGATATGCCGCTCGGTTTCGCCCACGTATTTATTCAGCAGCTCCGGGCCTTTGATGTTCAGGAAGTAGGCCCCGGAGGCTGTGTCCTCAGAGAGTGAAGAAGCCACTGCTTTGGCGATCATGGTCTTACCGCAGCCTGGGGGCCCGTAGAGCAGGATGCCCTTGGGCGCGCGAAGTCCGTGCTCACGGTAGAGCTCTGAATGCAGGAACGGCATCTCCACGGCGTCGCGAATCTGCTCGATCTGCTCGGCCAGGCCACCGATATCTGCGTAGGAGACGTCCGGGGACTCTTCCAGCACCACATCTTCGACCTCAGAGAGCGGCACAATTTCAGTAGCGGTGCCGGTGCGCAGATCAACGACGACGGCGTCGCCGATCCTCACTACCTCGCCCTCGCCGCTGGCGGCGGCGGAGAGTTTGACCAGGCGTTCCTCCTCGCCGCGGGTGATGATGACCAACCGCCCGTCGCGCAGGACCTCTTTGACGCGGGCGATTTCTCCGGTGCCCTCGGGCTCCAGGATCGCCACGATGGTGTAGTTCTCGTTCAGCAGCACTTCGCTGCCTGGGCTCAGCTCCTCGGGCTGGATCAGCGGGGAGACAGAGACACGCAGTTTCCGGCCGGAGTGCAGCACATCGCAGCCGGGGGCGACGGCGGCCTCGATCTCCCGTCCTTGGACAGCCTCGCGGGCCGGCCGGTAGGCAATCACGGTGGCAAAGGTGAACGGAGCCTGACCGTCGGCCTCCAGCGCCTGCTTGAGCTGCTCGATCTGGCCCCGTGTGGCTTCGAGCAGACCGGTGAGGCGATCGTTATTGCGCCCGGCAGCCTGGAGCTTCTGCTCGAGCTCGCGGTCACGCTGCCGGAGATTGTCGATCTGCCGGTGGGCCTGGCTGAGCTTGGACTGGAGTTCTTCGGTCAGGGCTTCGGTCACTCTTGGGGCACTCCTTTGGCCTTATCAGCAATGGTCTGGGCGTTGGCCGCTGCTCGGCGCGCCTTCTTCTTCGATACCACGCGAGTCTTAAGGCTCTCCTCATCCCAGACCGCATCTTCCTGGTTGCCGCCCCAGGCAGCCTTATCCTCGGCGGAGGGCTCGGAGACCTTTTCGCGCTTCTTCAGCTGCAGCGGACGGTGGTCACCGGCCAGCCGTCGGGTGGCCAGGAGGAATCCGGTATGCGCCACCATCCGGTGATCAGGGCGAACCGCCAGACCATCCAGGTGCCAGGTGCGCAGCATGGTTTCGTGGGCTTCGGGCTCAGTGAATCCCTCGGAGTCGCGGATGGCTTCGGCCAGCCGGCTCAGCTGGGTCACCGTGGCCACATAGGAGACCCAGACACCTCCGGGTGCCAGGACAGTCTTGACCATATTCAGGCAGTCCCATGGGGCAAGCATGTCCAGGACCACGCGATCTACTGTCTGCGGCTGCTCGATCTCCAGCGGCGTGGTTCCGGCATCGCCGAGGTGGATCTCCCAGCCTGGATGCTGCTGCCCGAAGAAGGCCTCGACATTACCGCGGGCGATCTCAGCGAACTCCTCACGCAGCTCATAGGAGTGCAAGCTGCCGGTGTCTCCCACCGCTCGCAGCAGCGAGATGGACAGCGCACCGGAGCCCACTCCGGCTTCAAGCACGTGAGCACCGGGGAAGATATCGGCCACTTGGATGATCTGCGCTGAGTCTTTGGGATAGACCACGGTGGCACCGCGCGGCATGGACAGCACAAAATCGTTGAGCAGCGGCCGGAGCACCTGGTACTCGTAGCCGGCGTCATTGGCCACCACAATGCCTTCGGTTTGGCCGATCAACTCGTCATGGCGCAGGACCCCCTGGTGGGTATGCCATTCGCCGCCTTCGGCCAGAGTGATGGTGGACTTACGGCCCTTATAGTCGGTGAGCTGAACTCGCTGGCCGGGTTTCAGCCTGCCCTTGCGCATATGAGCACCGATGGCTTGGCGCTCAGCGGATTCGGCGGTCTGGGGTGCGGTGGTCTCGGAGATGACGGTATGTCCTTCAGTGATGCGGATCTATCGATGGGCCCGTCAGCAACGGGTTGCCGGTGCGGGCCTGGGCGGTGCCCTTGGGTAATGACCCTGGGTAGTGGGCCTTAACAGGTGGTCCTAGACAGCTGCCCCGGCCGGAGTTTTGCTGAGCAGCTGTGTGAGGTCTTCAGTGCCGAGGCCCTGCAGTGTCTGGAGAAGATGCCACTGGCCGTTCTCGGGCAGCGGGGTGTAGTGCGGCACGGCCAGGGTGACCATGCCGGAGGCGGCCGCGGCTGCGGTTCCTGGCACCGAATCCTCGATGGCGACACATCGCTCACGTACTAAGTCCTCACCGGTGCGTTCTCGGTGGTCCTGGCTCATCGTGTCAAAGGCCAGGTTGTAGGCCTCCGGATCCGGCTTGCCGGCGCTGACCATGTCACCGGAGACGATGAACTCCATCTGTCCATCCGGCAGAGCGGAGACAATGGCTTCGGCAAGTGGCTTCCAGGACATCGTCACCAGCGCATTGCGCACGCCCTGGGCGTGAAGGTCGCTGAGCAGTTCACGGGCCCCTGGTCTCCAGGGGATCTCTGCTGAACATTTGGCGATGACCTCACCGATGAGATGGGTGATGATCTCCTCGGTGCCCATCCTCACCCCCGATTCCTGAAGAATCTTGGCTGAGAAGTCCAGCGCCTGACCCACCAGCAGGTGAGCCTTCTCATCAGACCACGTTCCACCGTGGGCTTCGACGAGTTCGTGCTGACTTTCAATCCAGTAGGGCTCAGTGTCCACGAGGGTACCGTCCATGTCCCAGAAGACGGCTTGAAGTTCTGACATGCCCACCATCGTACGCTTCTCATGATGGGTCATCGGGGCTAGTGTGAGAATTGTGAGCGAGCATTACCGGCAGTCCGAGTCAGAAGATCCAGACGCACCGGCCGAGAGCATCGACCGGGCTGCGCGACTGGCCGCTCACCTGCGCGAACTAGCTGCCGCCGAGGATGAGCAGGGTGGCCGTCCCACCCTGATGGTGCTGGCCTTCGAAGGGTGGAACGACGCCGGGGGCGCAGCCTCTGCAGCGGTGCGGACCCTCGCCCAGGCGATGGGCGCCGAGGTAGTCGGCAAGATCACCGATGAGGAGTACTACGACTTCCAGTTCTCCCGTCCGAAGGTCGTCCGGAGCCAGGGCCACCGCGAGATTGTCTGGCCCTCCACCACTATCCTGCGCGCCGCACCAACAACCGGTGAGTTTGATGTGCTCTTTGTCCACGGAGTGGAGCCCAGCTTCCGTTGGCAGGCCTATACCGCTGAACTGCTGACTCGTGCCGCTGAGCATCAGGTCTCCGCGGTGCTGCTGGTGGGCGCGCTTCTGGCAGATGTCCCGCATACCCGGCCTATCCCGGCGTCGTTCTCCAGTGAGAACGAAGACCTGCAGGAGCTGTTGGATATTGATGCTCCTACTTACGAGGGACCGGTAGGGATTGTGGGGGTGCTGGCGCACACCGCTTTCCAGGCGGGAATCCCTGCAGTGTCATTGTGGGCCGCGGTACCTCATTATGTGGGGCAAGCCCCGTCGCCTAAGGCTCAGCTGGCGCTGATTCGCCGACTTGAAGAACTGCTGGGCCACCCGCTTCCCACCCAGGAGATCGCCGAGGATGCCGAGGCCTGGGAGCGCGGGGTCGATGAGCTGGCCCAGGAGGACGAGGAGATCGGGGATTACGTCAAGCGCCTGGAAGAGGCCACCGATACCACCAATCTCCCGGAAGCCTCTGGTGAGGCGATCGCTGAGGAGTTCGAGCGCTACCTGCGCCGTCGCAAGCCACCTGAGTAAGAGTGACCGCGCCGGTGATCGGCTATTTCAGGTCCCGGTTACTTCAGGTCCCCGCTACATCAGGTCCCTGCTACTTCAAGTCAATGCCCAGCAGCGCCAGCACGACGTCGCGGACTCGGCTTGCTGAGGTTCCTTGGGCCACGTGCCCTACGGCCCACATATCCAGCTGATCCAGCGCTGCTGGGGCGTTGAGGTTCAGTGCAAGTGCAGAAGTCAGCGCGTATTGCAGCTGATCGGGGGTCTCGGTTTCATCGCCGGCCTGAGTCTCATCACCCGCCTCTGGGGCATTCTGCAGAGCCTGCTGCCAGCGCGCGAAGCGCTGCTGCGCTGCCTGAAGGTCTGCAGCGGTGAAGCTCCAGTCTGACTGCCAGTGATTGCTCAGCAGCAGGGTGCGGATCACCCGTGGGTCTACGCCTTGGGCCCGGAGTGTGGAGACCAGCACGAGGTTGCCCTTGGACTTGGACATCTTCTCGCCGTCGAGTCCCACCATGCCGGTATGGGCGTAGTGCTCAGCAAGCGCCACGCCATCAGCTGCGGTGGCGTGGGCGGCGGAGAACTCGTGGTGTGGGAAGCGCAGATCTGAGCCGCCTCCCTGGACCGTGAAGGGAGCCGGAAGATGCCGACGGGCGATCACCGAACATTCAATATGCCACCCGGGCCGCCCCTCCCCCAGGCTCGCGCCGTCCCAGTAGGGTTCGCCGCTGCGGCGGGCCCGCCAGAGCAGCGGATCAAGGGCATCGCGTTTACCCGGGCGCGCCGGATCTCCGCCACGTTCGGGGAAGAGTTCCTCCATTGCGGTCCGGTCGTAGTTGCCGATGGAGCCCAGCCGCCAGTCTGTGCGGGACTCGGCAGCAGCAATATCAAAGTAGAAGTCCGGGCCGGTAGCGGCGTCGTCGTCATTGACCTCCACCGGATAGGCGATGCCGAGCTCCACCAGGCGCTCAACATCCTCTACCACTGCCGGGATCATCTCCACCGCGCCGAGATAATGCTGGGGTGGGATGACTCCTAGGGCCGTCATATCCTCACGGAAGAGCTCGGTCTGGTTCTCGGCGAGTTCGCGCCAGTCCACATCTGTCGCCTCGGCGCGCTCCAGCAGCGGGTCGTCAATATCGGTGACGTTCTGCACGTAGCGGACATCCAGGCCGCTGGCCAGCCAGTAGCGGACGAGCAGATCGAACTGCACATAGGTATTGGCGTGTCCCAGGTGGGTGGCGTCATACGGGGTGATGCCGCAGACATAGAGCGAGGCGGTATTAGCTCGGGAGCTGACGGGTACGACGTCGCCGGCTGCGGTGTCATGGAGCTGCAGGCTCTCTGCCAGTGGGGGCAGGGTAGGCACTTCCGGGGCGCTCCACGATCTCACGCGTTCATCCTTACGTTGGGGTACTTGTCCAGCAGGGGCCAACAGCGCCTAGGCGTTGATAATTCCGAAGCCGAGGCAGATGAACACGAACAGGCCCAGCAGGATGCGGTAGTTCACGAACAGGGTGTATGAGTTGTTGGAGACGTACTTCAAGAACCAGCCGATGATCACGTAGGCCACGCAGAAGCCCACCGCTGTGGCCAGGATGGTCTGGCCCATGGAGTAGGGGCCGCTCTGTTCGCCGATAGCGCCTGCCAGCTTGTAGAAGCCTGATCCGAAGACCGCGGGGATGGCCAGCAGGAAGGAATAGCGCGCAGCGGCCTCGCGGGTATAACCCATGAGCAGGCCGGCGGTGATAGTGCCCCCGGAGCGTGAGACGCCGGGGATCAGGGCCATCGCCTGAGCGAATCCGAAGATGATGCCGTCCCGGACGCTCAGTTCCTCCAAGGGTTTGCGCTGCTTGCCGTAATGATCCGCTACTGCCAGCAGGAAGCCGAAGATGATCAGCATAGTGGCCACCAGCCAGAGCGTGCGGAAGACAGAGTCGATGTAGTCCTCCAGCAGCAGGCCCAGGACCACAATGGGGATAGTGCCGATAATGATCAGCCAGCCCATGCGGGCATCTGGATCGCTGTGCGGAATCTTCCTAGCTAGCGCGGCGAACCAGGCTTTGGCGATGCGCAGGATGTCTCGCCAGAAGTAGACCAGTACGGCAGCTTCAGTGCCCAGCTGGGTGATGGCGGTGAAAGCAGCTCCGGGATCTGCGGCGCCGGGAAGGAACTCACCGACAATGCGCAGGTGCGCAGAGCTGGAGACGGGGAGGAACTCGGTCAGGCCCTGTACCAGGCCCAGAATGATTGCTTCGATCCACTGCACGGATAGAGCTTAGAGCACCTGAAGCCATGTGCCACTTCTCCCCCGGGACGACGGCGCGCCGCCCGCGGGTCCTATGGTTCAGTCTTCGGCGAGCTCATCCTCGAGGTCATCGTCCTCATCGAGCACGTCGTCGACGTCTTCTGCGTCCTCATCGTAGAGGTCCAGCGGAGTCACCTCGCCAGTGGCGGCGAAGAGCGCATCTTCATAGGCCTCAAAAGCGTCCTGGATGCCGTAGAAGGCAGTTTCGACAGAGGGGTCATCCTCGCCGCGCCGGTTCAGGGCGGCAGAGAGGTGCTCTTCCAGAGCATTCGTCAGCGCACTTAGGGCGACGCGCGGATCCAAGTTCATAAGGCACACAGTACCAACGCCTCGCAGACTGCACTAGGGTGGGCTCTCAACCATTGAATGAAGTCCTCAGATGGAAGCGAGGAACCCATGGCTGAGCAGTTCTCCTCACCGGCCTCACATGCTGGGACCCGGTATGTCACCCAGCACGACGACGGACGCAGCTGGGAGTATCTGGTGCTGACATGTCAGCCTCGTGAGTCTCTGGCAGAGGTCAGGCGTCAGGTCATCGACTATGCCGAGTACGGACGCTGGGAGCTGCGGCGTTCGGCCATCTATACCGGGGGTCTGCGCAAGTACTGGCTGCGTCGGCGCATTATGCGCGTGCAGCGCACGATCTAGTCCGACGACGCGCACTGCGGCTGCATCTTGGCAAGGCGCGCACCCCACTTCGCGCATTCACACCCCACTTACGCGGAGGCAGTTTTGCGGAAGTGGGGTGCGGCTTGCGTTAACTGGTGCGAGTCCTTCAGCTACTGGGCGGCGAGGAAGCGGTGCAGTACGCGCACTCCGAACTTCAGGGATTCCAGCGGGACACGTTCGTCGACGCCGTGGAACATGCCGGTGAAGTCCAGGTCTGCTGGAAGCTGCAGCGGGGCGAAGCCGTATCCGGCGATGCCCAGTCGACTCAGCTGCTTGTTATCGGTGCCACCTCCGAGCATGTAGGGCAGTACCTTGGCCTCTGGGTCCTCCTGCAGCAGTGAGTCCACCATCTGCTCCACGATCGCACCGGAGAAGGGCAGCTCCAGGGAGACGCCGTGTTTCTTCAGCTCAAAATCGACTTTTTCGCCGGCGAGTTCCTTGAGTTTGGCCGCGACCTTCTCATCTTGTTCGGGCAGGGTGCGTGAGTCCACCAGGGCCGAGGCTTCTCCTGGGACCACGTTGTGCTTGAACCCGGCCTCCAACAGGGTCGGGTTGGAGGTGTTCTGCAGCGTGGCGGCGATGAACTTCGCAGTGGATCCCATAGCGTCCAGGAGCTCCTGGGGGTTCTCTTCATCGAAGGGAATGCCGGTGATGTCGGAGAGCTGTTCAAAGAGCGCCCGGGTGGTCTTGGTGTACTCGATGGGCCATTTGTAGTTGCCGATGGCTGTGACTGCTTCGGCAAGGGTCACCACTGGATTGTCATGCTGAACAGCAGAACCGTGTCCGGCGGTGCCGCGGGCGGTCATCTTGGTCCAGTGAATACCTTTTTCGCCGGTCTGAATCAGGTAGGCGCGAGTGCCTGCGATGTCCACGGAGAATCCGCCGACTTCGCTGACGGCTTCGGTGGCTCCAGCGAAGACCTCCGGGTGATTGTCCACCATCCAGTCCGCACCGTAGGTGCTGCCGTCTTCTTCATCGGCGAAGAAGGCGAAGATCAGGTCGCGCTCCGGGGTGTGACCTTCACGGGCCATCTGCAGCATGGAGGCCAAGATCATGGCGTCCATATCTTTCATATCTACCGCACCGCGGCCCCAGATCAGCCCGTCTTTGATCTCTGCGGCGAAGGGATCCACCTGCCATTCATCTGCCTGGGCGGGCACGACGTCGAGGTGTCCGTGGACCACCAGGGCGCCGGCCTCGGGATTGGAGCCCTTCATCCGGGCGACCACGCTGGCCCGTCCGGGTGCTGACTCGTAGATTGCAGGCTCCAGACCGGCTTGGCGCATAATCTCCGCACAGTATTCGGCAGCCTCGAGCTCCCCGTTGGACTTCCCATCGCCCCAGTTGCTGGTGTCGATCCGAATCAGATCCCGGCAAAAATCAATGACATCAATTTCGGCCTGCTGTGCTGGGGTACGAGTGGGTTCAGTCATGATCCCAGCTTAGCCGGAGGGTCACCGCCGCTACCCCGTGTTGCACTGCTCAGCGCGTCCGTGGCCGAGAATCGCCGTAGTGGCGGCCTCTTGAAGTGATCTATCACAGATACGTAGCGTCGCTCATAGTGACGCTACGCCAAATCCACCGCGTGCTAGTAGCCTCCCTGAGTCCGCTTTACTGCGCAAGGAGCAGCCCGAGACCACACGCCCCCAGTCCGGCGATGAGAAACAAGGCGCCGATCCATAGAAGGACCACTAGTTGGTTCGGGCGGGTTCGTCCTCGACCAAGAGCCGACAGGAAGAATCCCGCCGGCATGAGGATCGCTGAAACGAGGACACCAGTTCGAGATACCCATTGCAGGAAGCCAGTGAGTTCTGTGGCTTCGGTCAGCAGCAAGCAAACTAGTCCCAGGATTATGAGCACGCCAGCATGGGCATGGCCTGCCCGATAGAACGACTTTTGAAAATTCGTCGCCGATACTGACCCTCGGATTACACGAGTAAGGAACCAGCCGCCGCTGGTCACGGTGATCGCAGCAAGCAAAACGAATCCCGCGGTGACCCTTGCCGGATCGGACAGCTCTAACATAAGACATCCTTGCCTCGGGAACTAATCCTAACACTGTTATATAACAGCGTTTTGGAACTTTTAGCAAGATGATTAGGATGCTGAGCATGGCCCGGCCCCGCACGCACGACAGCTCTGTCCGCCTACGCTTGATCGAGGCAGCGTCCGAGCAGCTTGCCAGCGGGGGGCCTGGGGCTGTGTCGCTGAGGTCTGCGGCCGCCGCGGCCCAGACCACTACTGCAGCCGTCTATTCGCTGTTTGGTGATCGCGAATCCCTTATCCAGGCTGTGATTGATGAGGGGTTCCGTCGATTCGCGGCCTACCTAAATGATGTAAACCAGACTGACAATGGGTGGGCAGACTTGCTGGCGCTCGGTATCGCCTACCGCCGCAACGCTTTGGAGAACCCGCACTTTTACCGGTCGATGTTCGCGAGCGGCTCCCCCCAGTGCGCGCGTCCCACCTTCGAACGTCTTGTCACGGCGGTTGCACGTGCCAATAACCTCGATCCAACAGACGCTGAAACCCCCGCCGTGCGGGTATGGGCATACGTTCATGGCCTAGTGATGTTGGAACTTAGTGGCTTGATGCCAGGTAGTGACGAAGAAAGGGAAAACGCGTACATCGCTGCTCTGAGAGCCGCGGGTTCAATCATCACCGGATGAGGCGCTGCGGCCGCCTGGCCAAGAAAAAGGGAACAGGCGACACCATAACAGTGTCGCCTGTTCCCTTTATCAAGATGGGTGGAGGTAACGGGACTCGAACCCGTGACCTTCTGCATGCCATGCAGACGCGCTACCAGCTGCGCCATACCCCCATATTTTCTTCTCTGTTCCCTTCGCTTTCCCGCGTTGGCAACCCCTATACACTACACCGGCTCGAGCGAATTCTGCAAATCGCGCCCGAACCGGTGCAGCGCTTAACCGTCCTGGTCAGGCAGCTCTAGGTCCAGTGCGGGCACATCGGCGTAGAGGCGGTCCAGCCCGTAGACGGCACGCTCTTCCTCGTTCTGGACGTGGATGACCATGTGGCCGTAGTCCAGCAGAACCCAGGTACCGCTCCCCCGGCCTTCACGGCGCAGTGGAGCTGATCCGTGCTGGGTTTTTACCTGGTGTTCGATCTCATCGCAGATCGCGTTGATCTGCCGCTCCGAGGGAGCCGAGCAGATGAGGAAGGCATCGGTGATGCCCAGGCGGTCGCCCACGTCGAGGCCGGCGATATTGGTGGCAAGTTTATCGGCTGCGGCGGCAGCTGCGGTGCGCAGCTCGGCCAGCACATTCTCTGGAACTGTCATAGGGGCCATAGTCTATGGCACGAACACAATGATGAGCACCACGATGGCCACCAGCAGCAGAGCTGCCAGCACGATCACCAGCCACTGCATCATGTTCTGCCGGTCTGCCTGACGTGAGGCTTCGTCTACCATCTGGTCCAAGTCCAGACCATGGGCACCCTGAGCCTTCACCGGTTCGATCGAGCCGGTCGCCAGATCGATGTAGTCCTCATCCCCGGTGTCCAGGGAGTCACGCACCGTGCGGCCGGTGATGATCTCAGACTCAGGACGTTCACGGCGACGACGACGGCGCTCCTGACGCTCGGCTTCTTCGCGTTCTTTGCGCAGGCGCTCCTGATTCGCCTGCATGGCCTTGGCCGCCAGGGCCTGCTGGCGCTTGAGCAGCTCAGGATCCACCGCGTGGGGATCCTGCGGCATACGAGAGATTTCGCCGGTGACATGGTCGAGTTCTTCCAGCAGATCAGGGCTCATCTCCGGAATAGACTCAGTCTCCCGCAGCAGCCGGCGCGCCCGGCGCGAGGCTGGGATGGGCGCATCCTGGTCGTCGTAGAACTCTTCTGCGACTGGATCCTGCTCGACGCTCTCAGACTGCTCATCGACGTCGTCTTCGTCGTCTAGCTCGCCCGCAGTCTCGAGCTCGTCCTCCCCTGCAGGGTCGTCCCCCTCAAGCTCGTCCATCTCGACAGGCTGTTCGTCCTCGGACGCATCAGCTGCCAGCTCGTCATCCGGGGCCTCTTCTTCAGGAAGGTCCTTATCAAAGGCATCGGCGATATCTTCTTCGGGCCGTGCGGGCTCGTCCTGCTCTACCGGAGCTGGCAGGGCTGCTTCAGGAGGTTCTGGGAGGCTGATCGCCCCAGCTGACGCCGCATTGTCCTCGAGGTCGTCCTCGTCGTCCTCATCATCGAGCTCTTCAGCCAGCAGCAGCTCGTCGACGTCGTCGTCTTCCAGGTACCCGGTGTCTTCTAAGGACTCAGCGTCTTCCGAGGGCTCAGCGTCTTCCAGGGACTCTTCCGCGGGCGAAGATTCCGACTCAACGTCGATCCAGTCCTCAGCCTCGAGTTCAGCTGCGGCCTCATCGCTTTCATCAACCGGCTCCTGGTGCTCGGCAGCCGGAGCCTCAGCTTCCACAGCGGCGGAAGCTACCAGGGTGCGGTTCAGCTCCGAATCGGCCTCACTCAGCGGCTCTTCAACAGCCGGGTCTGTGCTGTCAGCAGCCGGGACTTCGGTGTCCTGGACAGCGTTATCGACAGGGTCCTCACCAGAGGCAGCGTCATCTCCGGCAGCCAGCTCATCAGCGGTGGCCTCAGCTTCTTCCTGGGCCTCGCGCTGGGACGTCAGTTCGGCCTCGCGGCGACGACGCAGCTCCTTGCGGGAGACCGGCAGGTAGCGTGCACGCAGGTCATCGCCGCCGGCTGCCTGCTGCTCGGTGGTGTCTGCACTCATCGTGGAGCCTCCTGGTGGTTGTCCTCCATGGTATGCCCCGGATGTGGGGCCGTTGCGGAATCTGCGGCGCGTGTGGCCGGATTCGCCATGTAGAGGCCGTGCTTATTGATGTACTGCACTACGCCGTCGGGCACCAGGTACCAGACGGGTTTCCCCGCCTTGGCCCGGTCCCGCAGGTCCGTAGAGCTGATAGCCATCGCGGGGATCTCCATCAGTGAGATCTCCTCGGTGCGCCCGAAGTCCTCGCTGACGTATCCGGGCCTGGTCACCGAGACAAAATGCGCCAGCTTCCACAGCTCATCCACGTTCTTCCAGGACATGATCTGCGCCATCGCATCAGCACCGGTGATGAAGAACAGCTCATCCTCGGGGAACATGGTGCGGAAATCCCGCAGAGTGTCAATGGTGTAGGTGGGACCGTCGCGATCGATATCCACCCGGGAGACGCTGAATCGCGGATTAGACGCGGTGGCGATCACGGTCAGCAGATAACGGTGTTCTGCTGGGCTGACATCCCGATCAGCCTTCTGCCAGGGCTGGCCGGTGGGGACAAAGATCACCTCGTCGAGGTTGAACTCCGCAGCCACTTCACTGGCCGCCACCAGATGGCCGTGGTGGATGGGATCAAAGGTCCCGCCCATGATGCCTAGGCGCCGTCGTCGTCCGTCTGTGGGTGCTGGATGCAGCGCAGTGCGGTGGGTCAAACTGGCCAGTGTCCTGTTATCCCGTCTGGATGATCAGTGGTCAGCGTTGGGGTCAGCGGGAAGCTCCCGACCCTTATTCGCGAACGACAGCGTGATCATCAGCGCGCCCATCAGCAGGATAAACATGATGATGCCGTACCAGACTGCCGGGATGGGCAGTCCGTGGCCGTGAGATTCCTCAGCAAGCAGCAGTGCAATGATCGGCAGGTTCATGCCTCTCCTCTGTCAAGACGTAGTGGACTTGCGATATCTGGCGTCAAGTCTACAGGGACGCCGGCTCCACGGCGCGGAAGACAGGCATCGAGCCGACGACGGCGCGGCCTGGACTCAGACGCGGATCTGACCTTCTCCGCGCAGCACCCATTTGGTGGTGGTCAGCTCAGCCATGCCCATCGGTCCGCGGGCGTGCATCTTCTGGGTGGAGATCCCCACTTCGGCCCCGAGTCCGAACTGGCCGCCGTCGGTGAAGCGCGTGGAGGCGTTGACGATGACCGCTGCGGCGTCGACCTCTGCGATGAACCGTTCAGCGTTGGCCACCGAATCGGTGATGATGGCTTCGGTGTGGCCTGTGGTGTAGCGGGAAATGTGCTCGATGGCCTCATCCAGTGAATCGACCACGCCCACAGCCATTTCCAGGTCACCGAATTCGGTGGCGAAGTGCTCCTGTGTCACCTCAGTGACAACACCGGCAGTCTCCGGGGAGCTGAGATCAGCTGCATGAGTTTCAGCTGCTACTTCGTCCTGAGCCTCAGCAGGCAGCCAGTGCCGGACTCGTGGGTCCACGTGCAGGGTCACCCCCGCCCGGTGCAGAATGAACAGCGCCTCGCGTCCTGCTGCTTCAGTGTCTTTGTGCAGCAGCAGGGTCTCAGCGGCATTGCAGACACTGGGTCGGGAGGTTTTGGCGTTGAGCACAATGTCCCGGGCGATCCCGGGGTCTGCGCTGGCATCAATGAAAATGTGCACATTGCCCTCACCGGTTTCGATCACCGGGACCCGGGCGTTGGTGACCACATGCTGGATGAGCTCACGGCCGCCGCGCGGGATCAGCACATCCACAGAGCCTCGCTGAGTCATCAGTTCGGTGGCGCCCTCACGGCCGAAGGAATCGATGCTCTGCACCGCGTCCACCGGCGCCCCGGTGGATCGTAGCGCCTCCCGGATTACTGCAAGCAGCATGTCGTTGGTGCTGGTGGCAGCAGACCCGCCGCGCAGTACTGCGGCGTTGCCGGATTTCAGCGTCAGCGCCGCAATGTCCACGGTGACGTTGGGGCGGGCTTCATAGATGACGCCGATGACGCCTAACGGAACCGTGGTCTGGGCAAGCCGGAGTCCATTGGGCAGAGTCCGGCCCTGCACGATTCGGCCCACGGGATCATCCAAGGCGATGATCTCCTCTACGGCTGCGGCCAGGGATGCGATGCGCTCATCAGTCAGCGCCAGTCGATCCAGTAGGGAACGGCTCATCCCGTTCTTCCGGCCGCGTTCTAAGTCTTCCTTGTTCGCCTGAGTCAGCGCCGCAGCTGATTCGCGCAGCCCCGCGGCCACTGCAGCTAGGGTGCGGTCCTTATGGTCACGTTCCATGCGGGCCAGTGCCCGCGATGCGCTGCGGGCACGGCGGCTGATACCGGCAATGGCCTCAGCTGTATTGGACTCCGAGCTGTTGGACTCTTCTGCTGGAGAGTCTGCCGTGCTGGTAGTCGCAGTGCTGGCTGCTGCGGTGCTGTCCTGGCTCATACACTCCTCATTTCCAGTCTGACCATGTCATCGGTATGAATTACTGGCCGCTCGTAGTCAGGGCCCAGCCGGGCAGCAAGCTCTGCGGTGCTGCAGCCGAGCATCTGCGGCAGTTCGGTGGAGGAGAACGCGGCTACTCCCCTAGCCTGCACAGTACCGCCGGGACCGGCGATCTCCACAACATCACCGGTCTCGAAGGCACCCTCGATTCCGGTGATTCCTGCAGGCAGCAGCGAGCGGCGCCCATGGACCACGGCCTTCACTGCGCCATCGTCGATCAGCAGCCTGCCCTTGGTGTGCGCGAGATGAGCCAGCCAGGCCGAGCGGGCTCCGCGACGTCGTCCCCTGGCCTCGAAGAAGGTGCCCACCTCCTCGCCGTTGAACAGCGCCTGGGCTTTGGCTGCGGAGGTCAGCAGCGCCGGTGTCCCATTGGCGGTGACAATCTGTGCGGCCTCAACTTTGGTGACCATACCGCCGGTGCCTACACCGGCGCGCCCACGCGGACCCAGGGTGACGCCTTCAAGATCCGCGGGACTGCTGATTCGAGCTACTGGTTTTCCGCCTTCGGACGGGGGGCCGTCGTAGAGAGCGTCGACATCGGAGAGCAGGATCAGCGCATCTGCATGGATGAGATTGGCCGTCAGCGCCGCTAGCCGGTCATTGTCACCGAAGCGGATCTCAGCAGTGGCCACGGCGTCGTTCTCATTGACTACCGGAACGGTGCCCAACGCCAGCAGCTTCTCCAATGCGCGCAGCGCGTTGGTGTAAGTGGAGCGCCGGATCAGGTCCTCCACGGTCAGCAGCACCTGGGCCACGGTGGCTCCGTGCTCGGCGAAAGTCCGAGTGTAATGAGCCAGCAGCAGGCCCTGCCCTACCGCCGCGGCAGCCTGCTGAGCTGCCAGATCCTGCGGCCGCGTCTCTAGCCCGAGGGGGTACAGGCCTGCGGCGATGGCACCGGAGGAGACCAGGACAACTTCGGTGCCGCGCGCACGCAGGCTCTGACACGCGTGCACCAACTGCTCAAGGGCCTCCACACTGATTCCGCCCTGAAGGGTGGTCAATGAGGAGGAACCGACCTTGATCACCAGCCGCCGCGCCTGTGCCAGGTCTGCAGCGGAGGTGATGGTCGAGCCCCTGAGCTGCCGTGTGCTCATCTAGTTCTCCCGCTCCGTGTGCTCGGAGTCCTCGCCCTCGGGGTTGCCCTGGGTGTAGACCACTTCGACGTCGTCCTCGTAGTTCTCCTCGGCAGCGTAGAGCGCCTCCATCTCCGCGCGGGTCGCGACTTTGGCTGCACGCCGGTCGGCCTGCTCCTGACGCTTCTCGGCGCGAGTGGGGCGCTGCTGGTCGGCAAAACGCAGGTCGGTGCCGCGGGGTCCGGCCAGGTGTTCTGCACCTGCGGCCATCGTGGGTTCCCAGTCGAAGACCACACCGTTGTGTTCGGTGCCGATGACCACAGCGTCACCGGGTTTGGCGCCGAGCCGGAAGAGCTCATCTTCAATGCCGATGGCCTGCAACCGGTCCGCCAGGTAGCCCACAGCTTCTTCGTTGTTGAACTCGGTCTGCTGAATCCAGCGCTCGGGTTTGCTGCCGCGCACCCGCCACAGCGGTTCTCCGCCCTTTTCTTCGCGGGTGATGGTGAAGCCCTTGTCGTCAATGGCTTTGGGCCGGATGGTCACTGGCACAGGAGCCTGTTCCACCAGCTGCTGAGCGCGTGCCTGTTCCACCAGCTCAGCCATGGCGAAGCTGAGTTCCCGCAGTCCCTTGCGGGAGACGGCGGAGACCTCGAATACCCGGTAGCCGCGTTCCTCCAGGCTGCTGCGCACCATCTCCGCCATCGCCTCGCCGTCGGGAAGATCGGTCTTGTTCAGCGCGACTAGCCGGGGCCGCTCGTTCAGCGGAACGGCTGCGTCGTCGCCGCTAGTGGAGGTCACTGCATCGGGTGCGTAGGCGTCGAGTTCAGCCTCGATGGCATCCAGATCGGCCAGCGGATCGCGGTCAGATTCCAGTGTGCCGCAGTCCAGAACGTGCACCAGGGCCGCACAGCGCTCCACATGACGCAGGAACTCATGCCCGAGGCCCTTGCCCTCTGCTGCGCCGGGGATCAGCCCGGGCACATCGGCCACGGTGAAGCGGATCTCCCCTGCCTCGACCACGCCCAGGTTGGGGACCAGGGTGGTGAAAGGGTAGTCGGCAATCTTGGGGCGGGCCGCTGAGAGCGCGGCGATCAGGCTTGATTTACCGGCTGAGGGGAAGCCCACCAGAGCAATATCCGCCACTGATTTGAGCTCCAGGACTACTTCGGCTTCTTCTCCGGGGATGCCCAGCAGGGCGAAACCGGGGGCTTTGCGCTTCTTGGAGGCTAGTGCGGCATTGCCGAGGCCGCCCTGTCCACCTTCAGCGATGCGGGCGCGCGCGCCGGCCCCCACCAGGTCTGCCAGGACGTTGCCCTCTTTGTCTTTAATGACGGTGCCGTCGGGAACCGGCAGTTCGAGGGTCTGCCCCTTATGGCCGTTCCGGTGGCCACCCTGGCCAACGCCACCGTTTTCAGCTTTGCGGTGGGGCCGGTGGTGGTAGTCCAGCAGTGTGGTGGTCTGCGGGTCGACTACGAGGTCGATATGGCCGCCGTCGCCGCCGTCGCCTCCATCAGGTCCGCCCAGCGGCTTGAACTTCTCGCGGTGGACGGAGATGCAGCCGTGGCCTCCGCTGCCGGCGGTGGCGTGCAGCACCACGCGGTCGACGAAATGTGCCATGAATCTGCTCCTGACGGTTGGGGTGGTGGTGTTCTTAGTCTAGAGACGACTCAAGGGCGGGCCCATATCGGGCCCACCCTTGAGAAGTTAAGACGTTTGGGGTGTCTTAGATATCAGCCAAGGCCCGTGATTACTGGGCGGCTGGGACGATGTTGACGACCTTGCGGCCGCGGCGGTTGCCGAACTCAACAGCACCGTCGGCGAGGGCGAAGAGGGTGTCATCGCCGCCGCGGCCAACGTTGGTGCCGGGGTGGAACTTGGTGCCGCGCTGGCGGATGAGGATCTCACCGGCGGAGACGTTCTGGCCGCCGAAGCGCTTCACGCCGAGGCGCTGTGCGTTGGAGTCGCGACCGTTGCGAGTGGAGCTCGCACCTTTCTTATGTGCCATGGCTTATGCCTGCCTCTCGAAGGACTGGAATTCTTATCGGGTTGAGCTTATCGCTCAGGTCAGGCGATGGAGGTCACCTTGACGCGGGTCAGCTCAGAACGGTGACCCTGGCGCTTCTTGTAGCCGGTCTTGTTCTTGTACTTCTGGATGACAATCTTCTTACCGCGAAGGTTCTCCAGAACCTCGGCCTGGACCTTCACCTTGGCGAGGTCATCGGCACCGGTGGTGACCTCGTCCCCGTCCACCAGCATCACTGCCGGCAGCTCGATGGTGCTGCCTGCCTCGGCCGGGACGCGGTCAAGGGTCACGAGGTCTCCAACGGAAACCTTCTCCTGGCGGCCGCCTGCGCGGACAATCGCGTACACCACTTGGGACTCACTTCTCTCGTTGAACTTGCTTGGGACATTTCGCGCCGTCTCTCACCGGTTGAAGCAACCAGCGGTGTCAGCGCAGAAAAGACTGTGGGTGCCATTTGACACCAGGGGTCTATATTACGCGAACGACTTCGCCGGGGCAACATGAGCGCCCCGGCGCGTCGTACGCAGGTGATCAGCCTCGGCCGATCTCCTCAGCTTTCACTCCCACACCGAGCATCACTGGCTCGCTGGCAGGCTTGGGCTTCTCCGCATCGGGCTGAGCCGCCTTGGCGGAGAAGGTCACCTCCGCGCCGGAGGCCTCCGACTGCACCTGGTGAACTTCGCCACCGGCTCCCTGGGCAGAACCAGCAGCACGACGACGCCGCTTGGGGCGGGCCGGGCGCTCACTGCTCTGCCGGGAGGCCAACGCCTGATCCAGGGAGTCCAGGCTCACTGGCTGCTGAGCTTCGGCGGCTGCCTTGGGTTCAGCCGTACCGCGCGGGACCTCAATGGGTTCACCAGCGATGGTCAGCACGGCCTTGGACTCAGCCTCGTCTTGCTTGCCCTGCGGCTCCTGCTGTTCTTGGTGCTCAGCGGCATTGCGTCCGGACCGTCCGCGCTCAGAACGCTCACGGCCCCGTCCACGGCCGCGAGAGCGACCTTCGCGGCTCTGCTTTCCGCTGCCGGAGTGCTGGGCCTCCCCCGCAGTCTCAGCTGCTGCATCATCCCCGGCCTGTCCGGAGTCCACGCTGTGTTCGGAATCGGAGGACTCGGCGTCCTCGGCCTTGGTGGTGGCTGCAGCGACCTGGGCCAGACCTTGGCGGGCCTTCTCCAGCTTCTGCAGATCCGGCTGCTCGGATTCGTTGCTGCTGGGGGCGGCGTCGTCGTTCTTCCGGCCCTTCTTGCGGCGCTTCTTATTGCTCTTGGCCTGACGCAGTTCACCGTCGGCGGTGTAGGCCGGGCGGTTCTCCACTGGCTCGCCGTGAGTGATGATGCCGCGGCCAGCGCAGTGCTCACAGGTCTCGGAGAAGACTTCCAGCAGACCGGTGCCCATGCGCTTGCGGGTCATCTGCACCAGGCCCAGGCTGGTGACTTCGGCCACCTGGTGCTTGGTGCGGTCACGGCCGAGGCATTCGACCATGCGGCGCAGCACCAGGTCCCGGTTGGATTCTAGGACCATGTCGATGAAGTCGATGACGATAATGCCGCCGATATCGCGCAGCCGTAGCTGACGGACGATTTCCTCGGCCGCTTCCAGGTTGTTCCGGGTGACGGTCTCTTCCAGGTTGCCGCCGGAGCCGGTGAATTTTCCGGTGTTGACGTCAACTACGGTCATCGCCTCGGTGCGGTCGAAGACCAAGGAGCCGCCGGAGGGCAGATTGACCTTGCGGTCCAGTGCTTTGTGCAGCTGCTCATCGATCCGGTGGTGGGCGAAGATATCGCCCTGCTCGTCCTCGTCCCACTGGTGGAGACGGTCCAGCAGGTGCGGGGCCACATAGGTGACGTAGGCCTCGATGTTGTCCCAGGTCTCTTCGCCCTGGACCTCCATGGAAGAGAAGTCCTCGTTGAAGACGTCACGGACCACCTTGATGGTCAGATCCGGCTCGGCGTAGAGCAGCTCCGGTGCCAGGACCTTCTTGCTGTCAGCCTGGCCCTGGATGGTTTCCCAGAGTGACCGCAGCCGGTTGATGTCGTTGGTGAGCTCCTCCTCGGAGGCACCCTCGGCGGCGGTGCGGACAATGACGCCTGCATTATCCGGCATCTGCTCTTTGAGGATCTTCTTCAGCCGGGCCCGCTCGGTGTCGGGGAGCTTGCGCGAGATTCCGGTCATGGAGCCGCCGGGCACGAAGACCAGGTAGCGTCCGGGCAGCGAGACCTGGCTGGTCAGGCGCGCACCCTTGTGCCCTACCGGGTCCTTGGTGACCTGAACCAGGACGGAGTCTCCGGATTTCAGAGCGTTTTCGATTTTGCGCGGGGCGTTGCCGATATTGGCGGCATCCCAGTCCACTTCACCGGCGTAGAGCACAGCGTTGCGGCCGCGTCCGATGTCCACGAAGGCTGCCTCCATGGAGGGCAGCACGTTCTGCACCTTGCCCAGGTAGACGTTGCCGATCAGGGAGTCCTGGGTGGTGTGGGAGACATAGTGCTCAGCCAGCACGCCGTCTTCGAGCACGCCAATCTGGATGCGCTCACCACGCTGGCGGACGATCATCTTCCGGTCCACGGATTCACGGCGGGCCAGGAACTCGGCCTCGGTGATGATCTGGCGGCGGCGGCCGCCTTCACGGGAGGCACGACGGCGCTGGCGCTTGGCTTCTAGGCGGGTCGAGCCTTTGACGCCGGTGACTTTGGCCGGAGCATTGTCGCTGGTCTCGCGGCCGGAACGGATTCGAGTGACGGTGTGGCCGTCCTCGGACTCCTCTTCGATCTCCATATCCGCGGTGCCGCGGCGACGGCGACGCTTCTTACGAATGACCTGTTCTTCGCCGTCCTTCTCAGATGCCGGTTCGGCATTGGAGCTTCCGGATTCGGCTTCGGTGGTCTCAGCCTCGGGGTCTTCGCTGCTCTCAGCCTTGTCCTGCTGCGCTTGGGCTGGTGAGGCCTTGGTCGCGGGGGCCTTCTCCTGGCGCTGGGGCTCCTCAGCGGTGTCCTTATCGTCCTTCTCGCGATCGGAGCTGGTGTCCTGGTCGCTCTCGCTCTTATTGCGGTTGCGGCCGCCACGGCGACGCTTGCGACGGTTGCGACGCCCTGCGGAGGATTCCTGCTCATCCTCGCCCTCGTCGTCGTTCCAGTCCTCGTCAGCGTCCTCCGGCTCTTCCTCTGTGGCTGCCGGGCGGGTTCTCGCAGGCTTGATGGTGGAGAGGTCCGGTGCCTGGAACATCACGTCGACGACGTCGTCGACCACAGGCTCGGAAGGAACTTCTTCAGGATCTGGGGTGGCGTCGGATCCGGGGAAGCCGGGGATCGGCGCGCTGAAGGGGTTGAAGATTGCGTCGAAGTTTGTGGGTTCGGCAGATGCTTCCGCCGGACGGTCCGCGGATGAGTCAGTCTCGGTCATATGGGTGATGTGCTCCTGCCATCGTCCTGCCGCTGCCACACTCAGCGGGTCCGATGGCTTCTCGTGTGAAGTTTTTCTTCCCAGCCGTCTTTACCGGGCGCTGCCCCTCTATCTGAGCGCGCTCTTCGCGGTGCTGACGGCCGTCACTCGCGTACAGAACAATGTCCGGCTGCGTCTGTGGCGGCATCTTCATTGGTTGGACCGTGCGGACCTTGAAGGATCCGGGTTTCTCCCGGTCCCGGTCCACGACGGGTGCCTGCCCTACTTATTGTGCAGTTTTCGCTGTTCTTGCGTGTGAAAGCCTTCTCGAGCGGCAGGTGTGGTCTGCCTTCTCGTGCTTCTCAGTATGGCACACGCTTAAGTTGCAGCCAGATTGCAGAAAGCACTCCGGTTTGAGCAACTGCGTACCATGGACATATGTCTTCCCAGCTTTCCGCGCCGAGTGACCAGGCACTGGAGTACGACGACGCCCCTGTGGCTGCCGCAGACTCCGGGCGTGTCGCTTTAGGGCGCCGGACTATTGGTCTCTGGCTGTTGATCACTGGCCTGGTCGGGGCCGTGGCCAGTTTCCTGCTGCTGCATGAACGTGTCCAGCTGTGGCAGGACCCAAATCACACCACTGCTTGTGATATCAACCCTTGGGTGTCCTGTGGACAGGTCATGGGGTCCTGGCAGGCCTCCACCTTCGGCTTCCCGAATATCTTCATCGGCGTGGTGGGCTTTCCTGTGCTGGTGGCAGTAGCAGTCAGCATTCTCGCTGCGGCTCGGTTCCCGCGGTGGTACTGGCTGGGGCTGCAGGCCGGCGCAATTTTCGCCTTTGGTTTCTGCATTTGGCTCTGGGCCAACGCTGTCTATGTAATCGGGGTGCTGTGCCCCTATTGCATGGTGGTGTGGGCTGCGGTGATCCCCTTCTTTGTGGCGACCACTGCCCGGAACATCATCCACGGGGTCATTCCGGCCTCGGCTGGGGTGAAGCGGATCGCCTCGGAATGGTGGTGGGTAGCGGTGGTCGTGATCTACCTGCTGGTCTTCGCTTCGATCCTGGTGCAGTTCTCCTATGCCTTCACTGGCTGACCTGCGGAAATGGCGGCCCGCGCACTAGATGATTCCGCTATTCTGCGCCCCGCAGCTCTGTTAGGTTCGAGGGTGTCAGGCGCTGCTCAAGCGCCCGATCCTATCTCCTGCACCAACTTTCAAAGGAGTCGCTCCCATGCCGCAGACTGTCAGCGCGGTGGTCGTCACCGAAAAGAACGCACCGGCCACCATCCAACAGATCGTCATCCCGGATCCCGGACCCGGCGAAGTGGTGGTGGATGTCCTCACATGTGGGGTGTGCCAGACCGACCAGCACTTCCAGCAGGGCGAAGTAGGCGACAACTTCCCGTACCTGCTGGGCCACGAAGCCACTGCCCGTGTCTCTCTCATCGGCGAAGGCGTGACCAACGTCAAGGTCGGCGACAAAGTCATTCTCAACTGGCGCGCTGTCTGCGGCGAGTGCCGCGCTTGCCGCAAGGGTGAGCTGAAGTACTGCTTCAACACCCACAACGCGGACCAGAAGATGACTCTGACTGACGGCACTGAACTCGAGGCTGCTCTGGGTATCGGAGCTTTCGCTGAAAAGACCCTGGTGGCCGCCGGCCAGTGCACAGTCATCGACGACGTCGAGGACTCTTCCAACGCCGCCGTGGGCCTACTGGGCTGCGGCATCATGGCCGGCATCGGCGCAGCTATCAATACCGGTGAGATCAAGCGCGGTGAATCCGTGGCCGTGATCGGCTGCGGCGGCGTAGGCACAGCGGCGATTGCTGGCGCCAAGCTCGCCGGCGCCACCACAATCATCGCAGTGGACATCGACCCCCGGAAACTGGAGAAGGCGCAGGAGCTGGGCGCCACCCATACGGTCAACTCGAAGGAATCCGACCCGGTGAAGGCCATCCAAGACCTCACCGGCGGCTTCGGAGCTGACGTGGTGATCGACGCCGTGGCCCGCCCCGAGACCTACAAGCAGGCGTTCTACGCCCGCGATCTTGCTGGCCGGGTGGTGCTAGTGGGCGTACCGGACCCCAAGTTCACTCTTGAACTGCCGATGATTGACATCTTCGGCCGCGGAGGCTCGCTCAAATCGTCCTGGTACGGCGACTGCTTGCCCTCGAGGGACTTCCCTATGCTGGTGGACCTCTACCAGCAGGGCAAGCTGGACCTGGACGCCTTCGTCACTGAGCGCACCACCCTGGACAAAGTCCAGGAGGCCTTCGACACGATGAACCGTGGCGATGTGCTGCGCTCTGTGGTGGAGCTCAACGCCTGATCCTGACGATGACCTCTAATCTCCCTACGCACAGAGGAGTGCATTCATGAACGCGAGAATCGAACACCTGGAAACGTCTGGAACATTCTCCCTCGATGGGGGCACCTGGGATGTGGACAACAACGTATGGCTCGTCGGCGACGACCACGAGGTGATCATCATCGATCCAGCGCACGACGTCGACGCCGTGGTGAAGGCCGTCAACGGACGCACGGTCCGGGCCATCCTGCTGACCCACGGCCACGACGACCACATCCGCCAGGTGCTGGAGGTCAAGGACAAGGTCGGCGGCGAGGTCCACCTGAATCCCCAGGACAGCGTTTTATGGGAGCAGGTGCACTCAGCAACGACGCCCGGCCGCGAGATCCAGGATGGCGACGTCTTCACGGTGGCCGGAGTGAAGCTCACGGCTCTGCATACGCCCGGCCACTCCCCCGGCTCCACGTGCTTCCTGGCTGAGGGCATCCAGGATGCGCCTGTGCTGTTCTCCGGCGACACCCTGTTCGCTGGAGGTCCCGGGGCTACCGGACGCTCCTACAGCAGTTTCGAGACGATCATCGAGTCTATTCGTGAAAAGCTCTTCAGCCTCCCGGATACTACCGTGGTCAACACCGGTCATGGTCCTTCCACCACGATCGGTGCTGAGAAGCCGCATCTGCAGGAATGGATAGAGCGCGGTCACTGAGTCTTCACTCAGGCGATGTGGCGGCGGTTGTCTCCTGTGAGGTGGGAGGCGACCGCCGTCGTCGTCTTAGGACACCAGCGCCGGCTTCTGCTCGCTGAGCTGCCAGTGGTTGCCGTACACCTCCAGCACCGCCTGCTCGACCTGTTCGACGGTGACGCCAGGGACGAGGTCATTAGCGGCTCCGCCGGTGAGCGGATCCCATTCCAGTTCCATAGCGGAATACGCTTCGCTGAGCACCCGGCGGATGGCAGCGCCTTCTTCTACGACTATCGAGCTGGAGAAAAGCCATCCGGTGGCGATTTGTCGCTGGGCGGTGCCGATGAGTTTGACGCGGATGTCCTGCTCGGTGGGGTGAACGCCGTGGACGGAGTGATCGCCGTAGCAGTATTCGTGCGGGATGGGCCCAAGCCGGGCGTCTACGCCGGCTCGAGTGAGGGCTTCGGTGAAGAGTTCCCCGAAGGCTTGGAAGCGTGCTTGGGATTCGCGGATGGGATCCGGATCCGGCTCAATGTGGTCGATGACAAGGGAGCCCGGGTGGTAGGCGGCGGCCCGACCTCCGGCGCGGCGAATGAGGGGTTCGAAGCCGAGGTCTCGGCAGGCTTGCCGGGCGGCGTCGAATCCCGGGAGGCGGGCATCGCGTTGTCCGAAGGCGACAGTTGGTTCGGGCCGGTAGATGCGCAGCATCGGTTGTGTGCGGCCGGTACGTGTTCCGGAGAGCAGCTCCAGGGCAAGATCGAGATCCTGCTCGGCCCCCAATGATTCTTTCTGCCGGTAGACCAGCAACCCCTCGGTATTCATAGGGTGTCCAGTCTAGAGACGTTCAGTAGTTGTTCAGAAGTCAGAGCCGGACTCAGGCCGACTCTGCGGACCAGACAGGGCGGACCAGGTTGATCAATTGGTCTGCCGCCGCATCGCCGTCGAAGTCGGGATCATTCAGGCATTCCAGGAGCACTGAGTCAATCGCGCCGCCGATGATGACTGCCGCACTGCGGGCACTGGCATGGGGGTCAACGCCCCGTGCGGCTCGAGCAGCTCGGATCAGCTCGGCGAGCGGCCTCCATCGAGCTGAGGTGTCGCGGCGGCCTTCGTGCCCGCTCATCGCCTCGATCATCATCCGGGTGTGCTGCCGGTTCTCACGGAGGTGCCGCAGCATCGAACGCACATAAGCCTCCGGGGCTTGTGCTGGCCCCGCATCGTCCACGGCCTTCCCCACGTGGGCGACCAGCAGCTGGAGCACATGTTGATATGCCGCCTCCACAACCGCCGCCTTGGTGGAGAAGTGATAGAGCACCGCAGCTTTGGTGATCCCCGCCCTTTCTGCGATTCCCGAGAGCGAGACGCCGGCGTAACCCTTCTCGTCGACCAGCGCTATGGTCATGTCGATGATCTGGTCACGCCGCGCCTGCTGGGTGAAAGTCGCTGCCTTGCCGCTGTCCATGCTTGCCATAGCATCGAGTTTACCTTACGGTTGGATCGCTGACCGATCGGTAAGGAGATTATTATGGGCCCCTCGCAGGAGCAGAACCAGGCACTCACGCACGCAAGCACGCCGTCACATCAGGCCAAGCCCAGGCGCACAGGATGGTGGCGACGCCGCCGATTCCTGATCCCCGCTGGGCTGGTCCTCGCTGCGGTACTGGTATTTAGCTGGTCCATGCGGTCCCCTTCCCCGGTGGGGCACTGGGACTCTGCCGAGGGTCAGGACCGATTCTTGAATGCCTATGACGAGTCGTTCACGGACATGCCGGAGACCGCGGAGACTTTCGACATTCGCACCGACTTCGGGGTCGTCCGGGCCTACCAGTTCGAGGGGCAGGGCGACGGACCACCGAGCGTGCTACTGCCCGGGCGAGCCTCGGCCAGCCCCGTCTGGGCGGACAACATGGCCTCCCTGCTGGCCCTCGGAGACGTATACACAATCGACCTGCTGGGAGAGCCAGGCCGCAGCGTTCAGGAGCGTCCCATCACCAACGACGCCGATCAGGCGGCTTGGCTAAACCAGGTGCTGCTCCAGCTGCCTCCCGATCAGTTCCACGTCATGGGCCTTTCCATCGGCGGCTGGACGGCAGCGAACCTTGCTCTTCACCACCCAGAGAGTGTGACGGCAATGACTCTCATCGATCCCGTCTTCGTCTTCGACGACATGCCCCTGGAGACAGTCCTGCGCTCAATTCCGGCAGCGTTCTCCTGGATGCCGAAGAGCTGGCGGGACGGTTTCAACTCATACACCGCCGGCGGGGCGCCCGTGGAGGATGTACCCGTCGCCGAGATGATAGAGGCCGGCATGCAGCATTACTCCCTGCGACTGCCGCAGCCAACGCGGATTAGCGAGGACCAGCTTACTGAACTGGAGCTGCCCGTGCTGGCTATTATCGCGAGCGAATCTGTGATGCTCGACGCTGAGGACGCGGCACAGACTGCCGAGCGCGCACTGCCTGCAGGCACCGTCCGCGTCTACGAGGGCGCCTCACACGCGGTCAGCGGAGAAGAGCCTGAGCAGATCGCTCAGGATGTCTTGGACTTCCTGGCTGACTGATTCCTCCGGCGCCGGGTTCACGTGCTGGGGCACTGGACCATTACCGAGTGCTCAGGGAGGCCAGCGCGCGGATCCGACCAAGAGAGACCAGCTGCTATCTACTTGCTGGCTCTGTGGCCTGCGTTGCCCTGAGTTGTCACCCCCTTTCCACGTGGCGTTGACAACTCGTGCCACTAGGTCTGGAGGACCCTCTGAAGCGGGGTCTGACAACGTGGACTGACATGGGGGTCTCCGTCATCCTTGGAACCCTCTATGGAACGTTATGGCACAAGACTGACGTGGATACCGGGCAAGAGTAGAGCTCGCGGTCCGCTCTGCTTGCACCCGGAAGGTGTGCGTGCCACCTTCGTGCCACTGCCTAAGGCTGCTGGTGTACATATTCGTCCTCCTGTGTCCGTGAGGAGAAGGCATGAAAAAGGGCCCGGACCGCACAGATTTCTGCGGATCCGGGCCCCATACCAGGCCTTACGGTGACAACTCAGGACATCAGTCTTTAGAAGTCCCAGTCCTCGTCTTCTGTTTCGACGGCCTTGCCGATCACGTAGCTGGAGCCGGAGCCGGAGAAGAAGTCGTGATTCTCGTCCGCATTAGGGCTCAGCGCGGAGAGGATCGCGGGGTTCACGTTGGTGACCTCTGCGGGGAACATCGCCTCGTAGCCGAGGTTCATCAGCGCCTTATTGGCGTTGTAGTGCAGGAACTTCTTGACGTCCTCGGTCAGGCCCACACCGTCGTAGAGATCCGCGGTGTACTGGATCTCGTTCTCATAGAGCTCGAACATCAGATCGTAGGTGTAGGCCTTCAGTTCCTCGCGACGTTCTGGGGTCTCCTGCTCTAGGGCGCGCTGATACTTATAGCCGATGTAGTAACCATGGACAGCCTCATCGCGGATGATCAGACGGATGATGTCCGCAGTGTTGGTCAGCTTCGCCCGTGAGGACCAGTGCATCGGCAGGTAGAAGCCGGAGTAGAAGAGGAAGGACTCCAGGATGGTGGAGGCCACACGCTTCTTCAGCCCGTCGCCGCCGTGGTAGTAATCCATGACGATCTGAGCCTTGCGCTGCAGATTCGGGTTCTCCTTGGACCAGCGGAAAGCTTCGTCGATCTCCTTGGTGGAGCACAGGGTGGAGAAGATCGAGGAGTAGGACTTCGCGTGCACGCTCTCCATGAACGCGATATTGGTCAGCACCGCTTCCTCATGCTGAGTCAGCGAATGCGGGATCAGCGCCACCGCGCCCACCGTGCCCTGGATAGTGTCCAGCAGGGTCAGGCCGGTGAAGACCCGCATGGTGAGGACCTTCTCCTCCTCCGTGAGGGTGGCCCAGGACTGGACGTCATTGGACACCGGCACCTTCTCAGGCAGCCAGAAGTTGTTGACCAGCCGGTTCCAGACCTCTCCGTCCTTCTCATCCTGGAGGCGGTTCCAGTTGATGGCCTCCACGTGTGAGAGCAGGGATGAAGAGGTGGGGGCTTCTGCTGATGTGGTCACGCCGGTGTTGTCCTTCTTCTCGTGGCGAATGCGGTAGGCAGGTTAGAACGGCATGCATTAAAGCATGCAGGACACGCAGCCCTCGACTTCGGTGCCTTCCAGTGCGAGCTGGCGCAGACGGATGTAGTAGAGGGTCTTGATGCCCTTACGCCATGCGTAGATCTGAGCCTTGTTGATATCGCGCGTCGTTGCGGTGTCCTTGAAGAACAGCGTCAGGGACAGACCCTGATCCACGTGCTGAGTGGCAGCAGCGTAGGTGTCGATGATCTTCTCGTAGCCGATCTCGTAGGCATCCTCGTAGTACTCGAGGTTGTCATTCGTCAGGTACGGCGCCGGGTAGTAGACGCGACCGATCTTGCCTTCCTTACGGATCTCGACCTTCGAAGCCACCGGGTGGATCGAAGAGGTCGAGTTGTTGATGTAGGAGATCGAGCCGGTGGGCGGCACAGCCTGCAGGTTCTGGTTGTAGATGCCGTACTGCTGGATATCAGCTTTCAGCCGGCGCCAGTCTTCCTGAGTGGGGATGTGCACATGAGCGAAGAGCTCACGCACCCGCTGGGTCTTGGGCTCCCAGGTCTGCTCGATGTACTTATTGAAGAACTCGCCGCTGGCGTAGCTGGAGTTCTCGAAGCCATCAAAGGTCTCGCCAGTCTCTTGGGCGATCTTATTGGACGCCCGCAGGCAGTGGTACAGCACCGTGTAGAAGTAGATATTGGTGAAGTCCACGCCCTCTTCGGAGCCGTAGTGCACATGCTCACGTGCCAGGTAGCCGTGCAGGTTCATCTGCCCCAGGCCGATGGCGTGGCTGCGCTTATTGCCCTCAGCAATGGAGGGAACCGACTCGATATAGGACATATCCGAGACTGCGGTCAGCGAGCGGATAGCCGTCTCGATGGTCTGCCCGAGGTCCGGGGAGTCCATGGTCTTGGCAATATTCAGCGAACCCAGGTTGCAGGAGATGTCCTTGCCAACCTGCGCGTAACCCAGGTCAGGGTTGAACTGGCTGGGCTCAGAGACCTGGAGGATCTCGGAGCACAGGTTAGACATGGTGATCCGGCCAGCAATCGGGTTGACGCGGTTCACGGTGTCCTCGAACATGATGTACGGGTAGCCGGACTCGAACTGGATCTCAGCCAGGGTCAGGAAGAACTCGCGAGCGTTGATCTTGGACTTGCGGATGCGCGCGTCGTCGACCATCTCGTAGTACTTCTCGGTCACCGAGATCTCGCTGAACGGTTTGCCGTAGACGCGCTCGACGTCGTACGGGCTGAAGAGGTACATGTCCTCATTCTTCTTCGCCAGCTCGAAGGTGATATCCGGGATCACCACGCCCAGGGAGAGGGTCTTGATGCGGATCTTCTCATCCGCGTTCTCTCGCTTAGTGTCCAGGAACCGGTAGATATCCGGGTGGTGAGCGTTGAGGTACACCGCGCCAGCGCCCTGGCGGGCACCGAGCTGGTTGGCGTAGGAGAAGGAGTCTTCCAGCAGCTTCATCACGGGGATGACACCGGAGGACTGGTTCTCGATCTGCTTGATGGGCGCGCCGTGCTCACGGATATTGGTCAGTGACAGGGCGACGCCGCCACCGCGCTTGGACAGCTGCAGAGCAGAGTTGATGCCCCGGGCGATGGACTCCATGTTGTCCTCGATGCGCAGCAGGAAGCAGGAGACAAGCTCGCCGCGCTGCTTCTTACCGGCGTTGAGGAAAGTAGGAGTAGCAGGCTGGAAGCGCCCGGAGATCATTTCCTCCATGACGCGGGTAGCCATCTGCTCATCACCGCGGGCCAGGTGCAGGGCCACCATGCAGACGCGGTCCTCGAAGCGCTCCAGGTAACGCTTGCCGTCGAAGGTCTTCAGCGCATAGGAGGTGTAGAACTTAAAGGCACCCAGGAAGGTGGGGAAACGGAACTTATGTCCGTAGGCCTGGTCCCAGAGGCTGCGGATGAACTCCCGGCTGTACTGCTCGAGAGTCTCGATCTCGTAGTAGTCGTTATCAACCAGGTACTTCAGCTTCTCGTCCAGGTCATGGAAGAAGACAGTGTTGACGTTGACGTGGTCCAGGAAGTACTTCCGGGCCGCCAACTGGTCGGCCTCGAACTGGATCTTGCCATCGGCACCGTAGAGGTTCAGCATGGCGTTGAGCTCGTGATAGCTCAGCCCCTCCCACTGCGGGGGGACATCCTTGGCCAGAGGCGGCTCTTCTACGCGGCTGAGAGGCTTGACTGCTGTTTCCAAAACTCTTCCAATCCCTTGTGAACCCTGGACACGTCTTCGGTGGTACCCATGAGTTCAAACCTGTACAGGTGGGGAACTCCGCATTTAGCGGCGACAATATCGCCTGCGATGCAGTAGCTCTCGTGAAAATTTGTATTGCCCGCGCCGATGACGCCGCGCAGCAGCTTCCGGTTGGACTCCACATTGAGAAATTTGATGACCTGCTTTGGCACCGAGCCCTTGCCCCCGTTAGCCCCATATGTGGGGAGGATCAGGACGAAGGGCTCGGTGGCTTCCAGGGTGTCGTCGCCGGTGTGAAGCGGAAGTCTGGCGGCCTGCCCTTGGGGCAGCCGCAGCTTCTCTACGAATCGGTGCGTATTATTCGACACCGACGAGAAGTAGATCAGCTGTGCAGCGGTCCGCACGGGCATCTCTTCCGGCAATCAGGCGACTGCTGCAGCCTCTTCAGCTGCAGCCAGCTCAGAGATCTTGTCAGGGCGGAAACCGGACCAGTGATCGTTCTCGGTGATCACCACGGGAGCCTGCATGTAGCCCAGTGCGCGCACACGCTCCAGAGCCTCGGCATCCTGGGAGATGTCCACGGTCTTATAGGTCACGCCGTTCTTGTCCAGAGCACGGTAGGTGGCATTGCACTGCACACAGGCTGGCTTGGTGTAAACGGTGACGCTCATACTGCTCCCCTTGATGATCGTGGTTTTGATGCGTCCATCAGACGGCTATAACGCCTGTCTTGCGGCGGTGGTTCAATACTACATCTTGGGTTTGGTGAAGTCATCAACCACTAGATGCTGTACTCACACCAGTGTAGTTTCTCCACCGGCTATGCACAGCCCCTGTGGAGGCCGCCCGGGGCGGAATGACGCGGATGGCCTCACTTTCACGGGTGATTCTCCACAGCCGGGCAGGGTCAAACTCCACCGGAAAAAAGATCTGCGCCCACCACGCCGTCGGCGTGTCGTGAGCGCAGATCCACTTTGTGGAGCTTCAGCTACCGGGCGTTCAGAGCTTCAGGACGACCTTCCCGCTGGCCTGGGAATCCCGGGCGGCAGCAAAGGCCGCTTCAGCCTCCTCAAGACTGAACTCATGGGTGATCACACTTTCGATCCCAGGATCGGCAGCCAGCAGCTTAACCGCCGCGGTGATCTCATCCTTGAAGCGGAAGGTGCCCAGGAGTCTCAGCTCCTTCGCAATATAGGGTGCGAGATTTACCGGTCTGGGCTCATTGGGCACCATACCCACCTGCACCACAGTTCCAGCCGGTCGTGCCGCAGCCAGTGCCGCCGAGATGGCGACGGGCGCTCCAGAGCATTCAAGGACCACGTCATAGGCGCTGACCTTCAGCTGGGACTCGGCCACATTGATGACCTCATCAGCGCCCAACTGCCGCGCTCTCTCCAACGGTCCTTCCAGCACGTCGCTGATATCCACCGTGGCCGCTCCGGCGGCGCGTGCCGCCACCAAGGTCAGCAGGCCGATAGGACCTGCACCGGAGACCAGGACTCGCTGACCCTGCAGGTCCCCGGCCCGGGCAACCCCGTGCATGGCCACAGCCAGCGGCTCGGCCAACGCCGCTCTGCGCACGGGAAGGCCCTCCGGCAACGGAATGACCATCCGCTGGTCTACCACCAGCTGCTCAGCAGCAGCGCCTTGGGTGTGCGGCCACGTGGAGGCGCTGCCCAGGTAGGAACCACCTGGCCACAGGTGCGGGAACTCACGGTAGCCAGCCTGCTCGGTTCCGAACCGTGCCGGATGCACTGTCACCGGCTGACCAGGACTGAAGACCCCCGAGGGATCCAGCGCCATACGACCGCTGAGCTCATGACCGGGAACCAGAGGTTCACGGACAACGAACTCCCCGTTGGCGCCTTCATAGTAATAGTGGAGGTCCGAGCCGCAGATGCCGACGTAGTCGACGTCGATCAGCACTTCTCCTGCCTCAGGACGCGGCGGATCAATATCCTTCAGCACGGCCTGCTGAGCGGACTCGATGAAGAGGGCACGCATTGTTCTCCTTGACTGAATCTTGGTGCTACACGACCGCGGTCATGCCGCCGTCGACGAAGATGTTCTGACCAGATACGAAGCTGGATGCCTCTGAGGAGAGGAACAGCAGCGCTCCAGTGAGTTCCTCGAAGCTGCCCCAGCGGCCAGCCGGAGTTCGGGCGCGCAGCCAGGAGTCAAAGGCTTCATCCTCAACCAGCGCCTTGTTCATCTCGGTGGCGAAGTACCCCGGAGAAATGGCGTTGACCTGAATGTTGAAGCGGGCCAGATCCGCAGCCATCCCCTTGGTCAGCTGGGCGATGCCGCCCTTAGTGGCTGAATAGGGAGCAATGGTCTGCCGCGCCAGATGGGACTGAACCGAGGCGATATTGATGATCTTCCCCGACCCGCGCTCCACCATGGCCGGCGCGATGAACCGGGTGACGTAGAAGGCACTGGTCAGGTTGGCTGCCACCAGCGCATCCCAGTCCTCCGGGTCGAATTCATGGATCGGAGCTCGTCGCTGCAAGCCAGCGTTGTTGACCAGGATGTCCGGCACCCCGTGCTGAGTCAGGAGCGTCTCGACGGCGTCCTGGACGGCTGCCTTGTCAGTGACGTCGAAACGTACGCTGACTGCAGGGCTTCCGGTGCGTTCCTGGATCAGCCGCGAGGTCTCCTCCAGGGCAGCCGCATCGCGGCCGTGCAGGATGACCTGCGCGCCGGCATCGGCCAGGGCACAGGCCAGGGCCCGCCCAAGCCCCCGGGAAGACCCGGTGACCAGGGCGAGCTTGCCTGTCACATCAAAGAGCCGAGCAGAGCCAGATGGTGCCTGTGCGCTCACAGTGCTGAAACTCCCAGGTAGATGATGGATACCAGAGCAAAGCCGACAACCGACTGGAGGGCCTGCTGCACGGTCCAGGTCTTCAGGGTGGTCTTGACGTCCATCCCCATGAGTCGGCCCACCAGCCAGAATCCGGAGTCATTGACATGCCCGGCGAAGACCGAGCCCGCTGCGGTGGCCAGCACAATACAGGCCACCTGAAGTTCATTGAAGTCTCCGGCAATCACAGCCGGGGATGCCAGGCCTGCGGCGGTCACCAGCGCGACCGTGGCAGAGCCCTGGGCCAGGCGGATCGCCACGGCGATCAGGTATGCGGCCAGGATGACCGGCATGCCCGTGCCGGAGAGGGTGTCAGCAATGGCCTCACCGATGCCGGAAGCCCGCAGCACCCCACCGAACATGCCACCAGCACCGGTGATCAGGATGACCGAGGCCACCGGGCCCAGGGCCGAATCCAGCAGCTTCTCCAATGCGGTGCCGTTTTCGCCGCGGCGGTAACCCAGCACCAGGGTGGCCACCACAACGGTGATCAGCAGCGCGATGCCGCTGGTGCCGATGAACATCAGGCTCTGGACCCACAGCTGGTCGCCGTCAACCACTCCGGCTGAGGACAGCGTGTTCAGTCCGGTATTGAAGAGAATGAGGGTCATAGGAGTGAGCAGCAGTGCCACAATGGTGCCTACCGACGGCGGGTTGGCCGGCTGGTCGTCGTCGCGCTCGCCGAAGATCGTGGGCACCGGAACCATGACACGGTCGGCCACGAAACGGCCCCACAGGTATCCAGCGATGTGCCAGAGCGGGTAGGCGATCACCAGACCGACCAACAGCACCAGGCCGATGCTGGCTTCATAGAACTCACTGGCGGTGACCGGGCCCGGATGCGGCGGCAGGAACACGTGCATCACTGAGAATGCCGCTGCGGTGGGGATGCCGAAGAGCAGCACCGACTTATCCGAAATGCGGCGCGCCACGGCAAAAACGATGGGCAGCATCATGACCAGGCCGGCGTCGAAGAACATCGGGAAGCCCAAAAGCAGGGATGCGATACCAAGCGCCAGTGGAGCGCGTTTCTCGCCGAAGACGCTGATCATCTTGTCCGCCAGGGCCTTCGCACCACCGGAGTGCTCAATGAGCCGGCCCAGCATGGCACCCAGAGCCACCAGCAGGGCCACACCAGCTAGTGTGCTGCCGAAGCCGTCAGTGAGCACATCGCTGATGGCGTTCATCGGCACGCCGGCCACAATGGCAGTCAGCGCCGAGACGATGATCAGGGTGATGAAGGCATGCACCTTGAACTTGATGATCAGAATGAGAATGAGAGCGATCGCTCCCGCAGCTATGGCCAGAAGTGGCCCGGTGCCCAGAGTCTGGGTCCATTCGTCCATGACAATCTCCATTGATGTAACAGGAACTCGTGCGATTCGCAGTTGCTGTGTCGCGTATCACAGGAAAGTGATCGCGGTCGAGCCTGCCACAAACATCACACCTTTAGCAACAACTAGTCATATCTGTGACGCGCTGCACGCGCTGATCACCTAGTCTTAATCCCATGTCCCAGGGTTCTCACACTTCCGTACTCGACGACCTCGGCCGCCGAATAGCAGGCGGCGAACTTCCGCCCGGCACTGTCCTGACGCTGGCCGGACTCGAGCAGGAGTACGGAGTCTCCCGCACTGTCATCCGGGAGTCGGTGCGGGTCCTTGAATCCAAAACCATGGTGGCATCCAAACGGCGCGTGGGGGTGACCGTGACGCCCATGCACCGCTGGCATGTACTGGACCCGGTGCTGATCCGCTGGCGGCTGGAGTCTCCCGCCCGTGCCCAGCAGCTTGTGGCGCTGACGGAGCTGCGCCTGGCTGTTGAACCAGCTGCAGCCCGGCTCACTGCCATCCGAGCCTCCGAGGACGCCCGGGCAGAGATCGGCCGGCTGGCCGCGGTGCTGAAGGAACTTGGGGACTCAGGCCGCGGTGACACCGAGGAGTACCTTGCCGCCGATATCGCCTTTCACAATTGTCTGCTCGAGGCCTGCGGAAACCTCATGCTGAGCGCCATCAAGGAACCGATTGCCCAGGTCATCAGTGGCCGCCATCGGGCAGGCCTCACTCCAGCAGAGCCGGTGCACGCCTCACTGCACAACCACGTGGAAGCCGCCGCGGCCATAGTCCGTGGAGACGCCGACGGCGCAGAGTCCTATGTGCGGGCCTATGTCGAGTCAATCCTCGGTGAGGTCCGCACTATCGGCTGAGCCTGGGCCTGACCAGGGCTTAGTCCACCGGGTTGAGCGGCTGGCCTCCATCCAGAACCGCTAAGAGGTTCTTCACCGCCGCGGCGGCCGTACGCTGCACCGACTCTTCACTGTGTGCTCCGGAATGCGGTGTGGCGACCACCCGGGGGTGTCCGACCAGCGGGGAGTCGGTAGGCGGTTCGGTCTCATAGGCATCCAGCCCGATGCCGTGAAGATGCCCGGCATCCAGCGCCTGGGCCGCCGCCTGTTCGTCGATGAGGCCGCCGCGAGCCGTGTTGATGATGATCGCACCCTGCGGCATAGCGTTGATGCGCTCGGCAGAGACGATATGCCGGGTGTGCTCGTTGAGCGGGATATGCAGGCTCAGGACGTCGCTGTGGGCGAAGATCTCTTCGAGTTCCGCAGCAGTGACACCCAGCTGGCCGATCTGCTCTGCGCTGAGACCGGGATCACACCCGAGGACTTCCATGCCTATGCCCTGCGCCATTCGCGCGGTGGCAGCCCCGATGGCACCCAGGCCCAGGACTCCGAGCCGTCGCCCAGCCAGTTCGATGCCTTGGAAGCGCGGCCATTCGCCAGCTGCCACCGCGGTTGAGGTCTGCGGGATCTGGCGTGCGACGGCGAACATCAGACCCACGGCCAGTTCCGCCACGGAGTGGCCATTGGCACCCGGGGTGTTTGTCACGCGCACACCGGCGGACCGTGCTGCCTGAAGATCGATCCGGTCGTAGCCCACGCCGTAACGGGCGACGACGGCAAGCTGAGGCGCAGCCGCGAAGACCTCTGCGCTGAAGGTGTCCAGTCCCGCGATGACGCCGTCGACGTCACCGAGCGCAGGGACCAGCTCATCGGCGGTCATGGGACGGCCGTAGGGGTTGGCGACCAGCTCTGCCCCGCGCTCGCGCAGCGGATCCAGTGCGGCAATGCCGAGGTTCTGTGACAACGAGGTCGGGGTGATGAGGATCTTCACTGCTCACTCCATCAGGGTTGATGATTCGGGATTGGTACGGGTATAGCCCTCGAGGTAGCGGTCAAATTCAGCCGCATAGTAGTCCGCCAGCTCTGGCCGGGGGCTGACGATGCGCCGGTTCTCCTCACGGAAGGCCGGCTGATCGTCAGCGATTCCAGCGGCACGCAGCCCCATGCGGACAGCACCGACCACCGAGCTGTGCTGCAGGGCTGAGATCTCCATCTCCGCGCCGAATACATCGGCAGTCAACTGGGTCCAAAACGGAGAGGACAGCACTCCCCCGGAGAGGATGATCCGCCGCGGGGTGCCGTTGAGCGCCGTGAGTTCGCGGTAGCAGTGGTAGAGCGAGAACGTGACCCCATGCAGCACCGACTGGTACATCTGCGCACGGGTATGAGCCGGGTGCAGCTCCAGGAAACCGCCGCGGCGCTGATCCTGCCAGCCGGGACACCGTTCACCGAAGAGGAAGGGCATGAACAGCGGAAGGTCTACAGGCCCTGCGGTGAGCTGAGGTTCAAGATCGGCGTAGGTGGTACCGGGTTCAAAAAGCCGGTCTTTGGCCCAGTCCACGCAGTTGGTGCATCCCGAAGCTGCCGCGCCGGAGAGCCATCCCACTGGAGAACGGTAGGACCAGGTACTCATCCGCGGGGAGAACGACGGCGCCGAGACCGCAAAGCGCAATGCCCCGGACGTCCCCATGGAGAAGGTCATGTCCCCTTCGGCGGTGGCGGCATTGCCGACCTGGTTCATCCCACCGTCGGGTCCCGGAACCAGCACCGGGATTCCGGGGGTCAGTCCCAGCAGCGCAGCTGCCTCAGCAGTCAGTGGCGCAGTAGTGTCCTCGGACTTCAGCTCTGGCAGTACCACATCCTCCAGTTGCAGGCGCGCCAGCACTTCGCTGTCCCAGTCACAGGTTTCGGCGTTGAGCAGACCCGTTCCCGAGGCTTGGGAAATACTGGTCCACCGCTGTCCGGTCAATCGCGCAAAGTTGTAGCTGTTCTGATCCAGCACCAGCCCACCAGAGATACTGACTCCGCGTTCCTTCAGCAGCATGAGCTTGAACGCCGGGTAGATGGCGTTGACCATGCACCCGGTGCGCCCGTAGAACCAGGCGGTGAAGTCAGCGTCCTCACGCAGCGCGGAGCAGAGATCCTGCGCGCCGGTATAGGGCCACTCCTGCACCGGCGAGATCTCACCGAGACTGGACTCACCCTGCTGAGAACTTCTCAGGGTCATCCCGTGCCAGGTTCCGGACAGCGTGAGCATCTCCACCTGGCGCCCGGCTGCGGCTTCCCGCCCCAGACTCATCAGCTGGGTGAAGATGCTCTCGGCTTCACGGACGGAGGAATCCTCTCCGGGGATATCAAAACGGCGAGTGGCGACCTCCACTTCTTGGGTGGCGGTATCGAAGAGCATGGACTTGGCCGACGTCGTGCTCGCTTCGAGGGCGAGAATAATCATGCAGTCGCTTCCTTGGGTCTGCGGTGAGAAACTTCTCCAATGGTATGATCATTTCGGATAAAAAGTGAACTGGAGCACAGGAGGCCAAGGATGTCCACCCACGCCAGCAGCGGTATTCTCGATCAGCTCTCGGTGGTCGGAGTCATCCCGGTGATCTCTGTAGACAGCGCTGCACAGGCGCAGGACCTCGCCTCAGCACTGTGCGACGGCGGCCTCCCCGCAGCCGAAATCACTTTTCGCACCCCCGCTGCCGCCGAGGCCATCGCGGCCGTGGCTCACGCTGGCACTGACATCCTGCTGGGCGCCGGAACGGTCATCACCGTTGAGCAGGTCGACCAAGCCGCCGCAGCCGGTGCCAGCTATATCGTCTCCCCCGGCACCTCCCGGGCAGTGGTCCAGCGCGCTCAGGAGCATGGTTTAGCGGTGCTGCCCGGTGCGGTGACCGCCACTGAAATTCAGGCGGCCCTGGAACTGGGCGTGGAGACGGTGAAGTTCTTCCCTGCCGGAACCTCAGGCGGTCCAGCGGCCATCAAGGCGCTGTCTGCGCCATTCGGCGGTGTCTCCTTTGTGCCGACCGGCGGTGTCAACCTGACCAACCTCGAGGATTACCTCAGCATCCCGGCAGTACGCGCCGCCGGCGGGTCGTGGATGGTCCCGCAAGACAAGATTCGGGCCGGCCAGTTCAGCGACATCCGTGAACTTGCCGCAGAGGCCGCTGCCGCAGTCGCACGCATCCGCGCCAGCTGATCGGTCTGTGGAGGCTTACCTCCGGGCCTAGCTCTCGACCCAGTCGAAGGACCGCGTGACGGCTTTCTTCCACTGATCCAGCCGCTGCTGCCGGTCCTGAGCACTCATCTGCGGAGACCAACGGGCGCCCTCCCGCCAGTTGTTCTTCACATCCTCAGTCGAATCCCAGAAGCCCACCGCCAGTCCAGCCGCATAGGCAGCACCCAGAGCGGTGGTCTCGATGACCTCAGGACGCACGACGTCGACCCCGAGGATGTCAGCCTGGAACTGCATCAGCGTGTCATTGACGACCATGCCGCCGTCGACCTTCAACTCAGTGAGGTCCTCCGGAGCCGAGGCGTTCATGGCCTCCACCACCTCAGCAGACTGGAACCCTACTGCTTCAAGGGCCGCCCGGCAGATGTGGTCGGCGTTGACGTAGCGGGTGAGCCCCACGATCACCCCGCGGGCATCAGAGCGCCAGTACGGGGCGAAGAGACCGGAGAAGGCCGGCACCACGAAGCAACCGCCGGAATCCTCCACCTGCTGAGCGCGGGTCTCTGACTCAGCGGCCTCGGAGATGATGCCCAGGTTGTCCCGCAGCCACTGGATCAGGGATCCCGTCACGGCGATGGAGCCCTCCAGGGCATAAACCGGCTTCTGATCCCCGAACTGGTAGGCCACTGTGGTCAGCAGACCGGCGTCGTTGTGCACCGGCTCCTCACCGGTGTTCATCAGCATAAAATTGCCGGTGCCATAGGTGTTCTTACCCTGTCCGGGCTCAAAGCAGGCCTGTCCTACCGTGGCCGCATGCTGGTCGCCCAGCATCCCGGCGATGGGCACTCCTAGCACCAGGCTGCGGTCATGGCCTTCGGCATAGACCTCTGAGGAGGAGCGGATCTCCGGCAGCATCGCGGTGGGGACACCGATCTGTTGACAGATCTGCTCATTCCAGTCCAGGGTGTCGATATTCATCAGCAGCGTGCGGGAGGCATTGGTGACATCAGTGATGTGCACTCCCCCGCTGCGTCCTCCGGTGAGGTTCCACAGCAGCCAGGTGTCCATGGTGCCGAACGCCAGCTCGCCGTTCTCGGCCCGCTCCCGCGCACCGTCCACATGGTCCAGAATCCAGCGGATTTTCGGACCGGCGAAATAGGTGGCCAGAGGCAGACCAGTCTCGGCTTTGAATCTGTCCGAACCGCCGTCCTGGGCCAGTTCATCGCAGATGCTCTGGGTGCGGGTGTCCTGCCAGACGATGGCGTTGTAGATGGGCTGCCCGGTATGGCGATCCCAGACCACTGTGGTCTCACGCTGATTGGTCAGCCCCACTGCGGCCAGCTGGTTGCGGCTGATATCCGCATCGGCCAACGCCCGCCCGATCACCTCACGGGTATTGCGCCAGATCTCAGCGGCGTCATGCTCCACCCACCCGGCCTGCGGGAAGCGCTGCTGGTGTTCCTTCTGACTGGAACCGGCCACCGCCCCGCTGTGATCAAAGACGACGGCGCGGGTGGAGGTGGTGCCCTGGTCAATGGACAGTACGTATTCGCTCATCATTCTCCTGGCACGCCGGCTTCTGCTGCGGACTCTTCAACTGAGGCGTCTTCTAAGGGCGTGGGCTCCACCTGCTGGCCCGGGACCGGATAGTTCGCTGCGATCAGTTCTGCTGCTTCTGTATCTGAGGTGGTCTGCTCGGCCGCTCTCTGGGCCTTGATATAGGCCCGGTAGGAGTCGACTTCCGCCTGTTCCTGCTCCGCATTCCAGCCCAGCAGCGGCGCGGCGATCGCTGCGACCTCAGCGGCGGCATCAACCCCACGGTGGCGGGTCTCATAGATCATCCGGGTGCGCCGGGAGAGCAGGTCATCCAGGTGCAGGGCACCTTCGCTGGTGCAGGCATAGGCGATCTCAGCACGCAGATACCCCGGTGCGGCCTCCAACGGCCGCCCTAGAGAGGCATCCTCATCGATAAGCTCCAGCACTTCACGGATCAGACTGCCGTAGCGCCCCAGCAGCCGGTCCACCCGCTCTGCATCCCAGCCGTAGTCTTCAGCGATCTGCTCTGCGCGTTCGCTCCACTCCCCGAAGCCCACTGCCCCGGTCAGCGGCATAGTCTCGGTCAGCGAATCGCGGTTCCGATACTCATCGGCAATGGCGAAGTCCACAGCATCCTCGGCCATCACCCGATAGGTGGTCAGTTTCCCTCCGGCCACACCGGTCAGACCGGGGGCCAGCTGCATCACCGTATGTTCGCGGGAGACTTTGGCGGAGGCGTCGTCGTTGGTCTTCACCGGCTGCAGCAGCGGCCGCAGTCCGGCCCAGGTGGCCAGCACGTCATCGCGGGTCAGGTCCTCTCCCAGCACCGCATTGGCGTGTTCTAAGACATAGTCGATATCTGCAGCGGTGGCAGCCGGAGCATCCACTGCCTGGTGCCAGGAGGTATCGGTGGTGCCTACTGCCCAGACATCGCGCATGGGAATAATGAACAGCACCGATTTTTCGGTCTGGCTGATGATGCCCACTGTCCCGGACGCGGCAATCCGGTCCTTGGGCACGGTGATGTGGATCCCCTTGGAGGCCAGCACCTTCAGCCCCGCACTGTCTGCCCTGCCGGAGGGTGTGTCCTTCAACGCCATCTGCTGGGCTTCTCCGGTCCAGACACCGGCGGCAAGGATGATCTGCCGTGCGTGAATGCGGTGCAGCCGAGCAGTGAGATGGTCCACGACGACGACGCCGGTGATCCGCTCCCGATGCTGCGGATCCTCCCGCAGGTACTCGGTGACCTCGGTGCGGGTGGCCACCGCCGCGCCCAGACTGTGAGCCGAGCGGGCAAGGGTCAGCACCAGCCGGGCGTCATCAACTTGGGCATCGTAGTACTCCAGCCCACCGCGGTATTTCTGCTGGTCCAATCCGGCAAACCGTTCAGCCAGGCCCTTATTGCCCAGATGTCTGTGGAATGGCACTGCCCGCGAGCGCGCCCCACGCAGCAGCGAGGACCCCGAGGCCAGCGCGTCATAGAGCGAAACACCAGAACCGATGAATGCGCGCTCCACCACATGACGTTCGAAGGGAAAGATGAAAGGAAGCGGCCGCACCAGATGCGGGGCGAGCTGGCGCAGCAGCAAGTCCCGCTCGCGCAGCGCCTCGGCCACCAGTTTGAAGTCCAACATCTGCAGGTAGCGCAGCCCGCCGTGGATGAGTTTCGAAGACCGTGAGGAGGTGCCCTCACCAATGTCCCGGGCTTCCACCAGGCCGGTATTCAGGCCCCGAGTGGCGGCGTCGAATGCCGCGGCCGAGCCGACCACGCCACCACCGATCACCAGAACGTCCAACGGATCCTCGCGCGTGGTGGCGGCCATCCGGGCCACCGCTTCATTGCGCGAAGAAAGGCTCATCGGCTGAGGCTTCACTAGGGCTGCGACCTCCTCTTATGCGTGGTCATCCCAGCCTAAGCTATTGACCCGACGATGTCTCAAGGGTCTTCACAGCCAGCGCATTTAGGGTCGATGATTGAGGATGTTGCGCCGGTCACGCTCGGCCAGAGCGACCGCGCCGTCGTAGCATCATCAGTACAGCACGATCGATTAGATGCACCACGTATCTGAAGCAACACCGAACAGACACCACCGAGGAGAGGCCCCGATGTCCTCTGGCCTGACCCCCACCGATGAGATCCCTACACAGGGAATCCCGGGCCGGCATCATCCGGCACAGGAGATCGCCAAGCATATCCCCGAGAAGGAGATGGCCAGCACTGAGCTGGGGGCCAAACTAGCGGAGAAGGGCGACGCCGACCTCTACCGTCAGCTGCTGAATCAGCTTCACAGCAAAGCTGATGAGAACGGTTCCACTGACTCGGTCAATCGGATGATCGATATTCGCCGCCAGCTCACAGAGTTTCAGCTGCACTATAAGTTCGGCATGGATGAAGTGCTGACCAAGATCAATGTGCTGCGCGAAGAGTTCGAACACACCCGGGACTACTCCCCCATCGAGCACGTGAACTACCGACTGAAGTCCCTTGACCGGATTCTGGACAAGGTACAGCGCTATGGCTGCGAGCCCACGCTGGAGTCCATCCGGCACGCCATCCGCGACATCGCCGGGATCCGCATTACCTGCAGCTTCGTCTCCGACGCCTACTGGGTGGCGGAGATGCTGTGCTCGCAGCCGGATCTGCGCGTGGTGGAGGTCAAGGACTATATTCGTACGCCCAAGCCCAACGGCTACCAGAGCCTGCATGTGATTCTGCAGGTGCCGGTGTTTCTCTCCAATCGCACCGAGTTCGTCTACGTGGAAGTCCAGATCAGGACTGTGGCCATGGACTTCTGGGCCTCGCTGGAGCACAAGATCTACTACACCTACGACGGCGAAGTGCCCGGCCACATTTTGGATGAGCTGCGCGACGCCGCGTCAAAGGCCGCCGCATTGGATGCCCAGATGGCTGATATCCGCGATAAGGTCACCGCCCTGCGCCGTCAGGCCCCCAGCGCCGGTGAAGGCGCCACCGGACCGACTCCCTCAGATAGGCCCGATCCTGCCCAGTGGTTCCAGCGAGCCGGCGACGGCCCGGCATGGAACTGGGACCAGATCGTAGACCGTGCTGGCGGGGATCCACTGAATTGAAACGGCAGGGTCACCACAGCTGTGCGAAGTGCTGGATGGGACCATGACCCCGGCCCACTTCAAGCTCATCTGCGGCGCCCAATGCGGCAGTCATCCATTCTTTGACCAGCGGCAGGCTCTCAGCCCAGCTGTATCCTCGCGCGGCCAGCGTGGCAAACGCCGCCGAGACTGAGCAGCCGGTGCCATGGGTGTTCTTGGTGTCCACCCGCGGGCTCACCGCACTGACGGGTTCTGGCCGCTGGCCGTCTCGCTCGGGGAACACCAGGGTATCGGTGACTTCAGCGCCAGTGAGGTGCCCTCCCTTAGCGAGGACGACGACGTCGTGGGCATCGGCCACCCGCTGAGCCTGATCCAGCAGATCCTGCTCCTCAGCGACGGGCTCTGCACCGGCCAGCAGCGCCAATTCCGGAACATTGGGGGTGATCAGATCAGCCCGGTGCAGGAAGTCTATGAGGGCGCCCTCGGCTTCAGCATCCAGCAGCCGATCTCCGCTGGTGGCCACCATTACCGGGTCCAGGACCAGGGCCGGGCGCTGGCATTGCGGGTAGGTTGAGTCCCACCACTGAGCGACTGTGTTGATTATCGGCACAGTGCCCAGCATCCCGATCTTCACTGCATCTACCGCGACGTCGTCACTGACCGCGTCCAGCTGTGCGCGCAGGAAGTCAACCGGCGGCACGTGGATCTCCCGTACCCCTTGAGTGTTCTGCGCCACCAGAGCAGTGACCACACACATGCCGTAGCCCTGGAACGCGGCAAAGCTCTTCAGGTCGGCCTGGATGCCAGCGCCACCTGTGGGGTCGGTGCCGGCGATAGAGAGGATATTAGGGATCTGGCGCATAGGGATCAGTCTATGATCCGGTGGGCCCCCTCACGGCGCGAGTCATCCACGCTAGTCACCGAGCCTTCTTCATAGTTGATCTCCAAGGGTTGGACTGAACCGAAACTAGAGGAGGCATCTGGCCATATTTCTGTGGCCCATCCGGCATCCTCGAGCGCTTCGGCTACTGCATCGTCAGTGCCTTCTTCCAGGTATATGGACTCCTGATCCGCCCGGAATCTGGGCAGAGCCACGGCGTCCTCCAGGCTGCGTCCGTGCAATCCCCACTGGGTGAGAACGCTGCCGAGGATATTGAGGATCTGGTGCCCTCCTGGGCTGCCGATGATCAGCACAGGCCTGTCCTGATCATCCAGGACCATCGCCGGATGCGACCAGGTGACGGTACGCCGTCCCGGGGCGGGTTGATTGGCTCCTGAAGGAATGGCGTCGAACCGGGAGAGGTGGTTATTGACGAAGTAACCGTCCACCATTTGTCCCGAACCCCAGAAGTACATGATCGTATTGGTCATTGAGACACTCAGCCCAGTCTCGTCCACCACGCTGATATGGGTTGTGTTGGCACCGCGCTGACTGTCCGGAACGCCCTGACCCTCTTCGGCTGACCCTGCCTGAGGCTCAGCGCTGACTGCCGCTGCCTGCGGGGAGAGGTCGATCTGGGCATTGACATCGGCATCAGTGAGCCGCTCCACCGGCACATCAACAAAGGCCGGATCGCCGATCTCGCTGTAGACGGTCTCCTCGGCCACCAGCCACGCATCCGAGAGCAGATCGATGTACTCGGCCGTTCCGGGTTCGGTTTCCGCAATGCCGTGTGCCTCGGCGATCTGCAGCATCTGCACCATGGCCGGTCCCGGCAGCGATGGAGCTGGCGCGAGGATCTGATACTCGCCGAAACTGCCTGCAACCGGCTTATCCAGGACCACCTCATAGTCCGCCAGTGATTCTGTGTCCACCCCCTCGACCTCCTCGGCCAGGGACTCAGCGAGCTCTCCGGTGTAGTAGTCCTGCCATCCCGCCTCGCTCAGACGCTGCAGGGTCTGGGCCAGCTCCGGCTGCACCAGCTGTTCACCGGCACTGAGCGGTTCTCCCCCGGGGGCATAATTCTCCAGATCCGCGATGGCAGCCTCGCCGTCGGGCTGGGACATCCGCAGCGCGAGGAATGGGCTGAGTTCGAAGCCCTCAGCGGCCAGCTCCTGGGCCGGTGCCAGCAGCTCACCCCACTCCATAGACCCATACTCTTCATGGAGCTGACCCATACCGGCCACAAATCCGGGCACGCCGCTGCCGGAGTCGGGAATCTCGCCGTCGTTATTGACCACTTCGCGGTAGTCGTGGAAGATTGGCTCGCCTTCGGGCCCGGCGATGATCACCGAGCCTCCCCCGCCGATACCTGAGGCATAGGGTTCCACTACCGAGACTGCGAAAGCTGTGGCGACCGCAGCATCCACCGCATTGCCGCCGTCGGCCAGTATGCGCTCTCCTACCTCCGCTGCCAGCGGATGCCCCGCACTGACGCCCTGCTGCTGCAGCAGCTGCTCACCGGATTCGGGGCGCTGGTCAGGGGGCTCGGGTGAGGTCGACGGCGGTGGGGGTGTCTCCTCCCCCACCGGGGGCCCCGAGTCCTCGTTGCTGAACTCATCGAGCACCCCGCAGGAGGTGAGCGCCAGCGCGGCCGCGGCGGTCAGGGCCAAGGGGGCCGCGAGGGGGCTTCCGTGGTGTCGCATAGTGTCACTTTCTCTACGGGTCACGTCGGGATCGGGTCACTTCAGAATCTGCGTCATCTCGGGATCACAGCTCAGAACGGTTCTGCGGCCGGCTCAGTTCCCTGCGCCGGATCCTTTTGCAGGGCTGTGCCCGACGGCAGTTCAGTGGCGGAGCGTCGTGGGTGGCGCGGGTGGGGGCGCTCGTACCTGCGTCGGCGGTGTCGTTCCGGAGGACGGTAGGACACCTGGAGGAACGACGGCGGCTTGCGCAGCAGCATTTCCAGCGGACCATACCGCAGATTCGCGATCCACACTGTGGCGAACAGCACAAGCCCTCCCATCATCGCCACACTGATCAGCAGTCCCTGCGCCGGGGTTTCTGGGGCGGGCCGGACGATGAACGCGATGATGATCAAGTGTGCGGTGTAGGCGGTCAGGGGCATCTGGCCCACCGCCACCAGAGCCTTAATGCCTCGGCCCATCCGCGGCACCACTATCAGCAGCAGGCCAATGGTGAAGGCCGCGGTGCCCGAGGCGCTGATCAGCCACAGCGGCATCTGGGAATGACCGAACGCGGAGACCATTCGGTCCCAGCCCACCTGGGTCTGATCCGGGTGTCCGAAAACTCGCACCAGCACCTGGGACAGCAGCCAGGCACCGGCGCCGGCCGCTGCCCCGCCGCCCAGCAGTCTGCGCTGGATGCGGGGGTTGCCCAGGGGCTGTCGACCCAGCCATACTCCCAAGAAGAAGGGAGCGATCCAGACCACCAGCGGGTAGGGTCCGGAGACCAGGATGGCCGCGGCGATCGCCCAGGGGCTATCCCCCAGCTCAGCCGGGTCGATATGGAAGTCGGTCAGCTGCCGCACCAGGATCCACACCACTGGCCCCAGGAATGTGGAGGCCATGGCTGTCCAGAAAAGCCATCTCATGGGCATCCGGACCACGAATGCCGCGAGGAAGAACAGTGCCGCATAGGTAGGGAGAATGACGTTGACGTCATGATTCAGAAGCTGCAGCACTAGGCCGAGTCCCAGCAGCAACAGCCCGCGCCACATCAGGGTGGAACGTCTCGTGATGCCCTTATTCAGGGCACGACGGGCCAGGAACGTCACCCCAATACCGGCCAACACGACGAAGAGGATCGATGCCCGACCATTCAGCGCTCTGATGATCCAGGAGGCAATGCCTTCTGTGGTGTAGGGCCCCACATTGACGATGATCATGCCGAACACTGCCAGGGCACGTGCTACATCCAGCGCATAAAGGCGTGTGGTGCCTCGGGATTGGCTGCTCACCATCGTGGAGGCGCCTTTCGCTGATGGGGGCGGTGTCCAGTGTGCTGCATGGTCGCCGGACACGCTATCCAGCTCACCTGCAGGATTGCTGAACGCCCAGCTCAGCCGGTGCTTTCTCCTGTTGGTGCCAGTTCTACAGCAGCACCCAGCCGAGAAGTCCGGCTGCAATGACCACACCCCAGGCGGGAACCCGCCAGTTGTTCAGCGCCACAAAGGCCGCCACCGTGAAGCACAGTGCCAGGGTGGGGTTATTGACGTCCATAATCCCTGCGGTGAACACCGGAGTGTAGAGGGCAGCGGCGAGGACACCGACCACCCCGGCGTTGAAGCCCAGCAGGGCCTTGCGCGCGGTGCGGTTTCCGCGCAGTCGCTCCCAGAAGCTGACACAACCGATCACCAGCAGGCCCCCGGGCAAGAAGATAGCGACGACGGCCAGTGCCGCTCCTAGCAGCCCGGTGGGCCCTTCCAGGGTGGAGGCGCCGAGGAATCCGGAGAAGGTGAAGAGCGGCCCGGGTACGGCCTGGGCCGCTCCATAGCCGGCGAGGAAGACGCTGGGGTCGATCAATCCGGTCCCCACAGTTTCGGACTCCAGCAGCGGCAGCACTACATGGCCGCCGCCGAACACCAGGGCACCGGCGCGGTAGAAGGTGTCAAACAGCGCCAGCGCGGAGTTGCCGGTGGCTGCCACCAGTGCGGGCAGGCCGAAAAGCAGGCCGAAGAACAGCGTCAGACAGGTCACTGACACGGCCTTGGGGATCCGCAGCGGGAAAGCGTCGTCTCCGTTGGGGGCATCATCGGGCGCTTTGAGCCACAGCAGTCCCACCACACCGGAGAGCGCGATGGCCGCGACCAGAATGAACGGGCTGGGGACCAGCAGCACCACGATCATGGAGCCCACCGCAATAGTGGCCCGTGGCGGATCCGGTGTGAGGTTCTTGGCCATACCCAGCACCGCATGGGCCACCACTGCCACCGCGGCTGCCTTGAGTCCGTGGATCCACCCGGCGTCGGAGAGATCACCGGCCGCGGAGACACCGTAGGCGAAGGCCACCAGCAGCAGCACCGAGGGCATCGTAAAGGCGAACCATGCTGCGAAGAGACCACCGACTCCTGCGCGCTGAAGCCCCAAGGCCATACCCACCTGGGAGGATGCCGGTCCGGGAAGGAACTGGCACAGCGCCATCAGATCCGCATAAGCCTTCTCGGTGAGCCATTTGCGCCGGACCACAAAAGCCTCGCGGAAATACGCGATATGGGCCACCGGTCCGCCGAAACTGGTCAGTCCCAATCGCAGGAAGACAAGAAAAACCCCCAGGACACTGCCGGGCTTCTTCTGTTCGGGACTCTCAGGGTGGGTAGCTTGGTGACTCACGATCCTCGATCCAACGTCAAAAAGGTAAACAGCTGGGAAACAGCTTAAACTGCCCCTCATGAGCGTGAGCTGGATCACCACTGGAATCACTGAGGCCTTTCTGCGCGGCGTCGTGGAATGCGAGCCGACGACGGCGGGGCTCACACCCCAACGCCTTCCCGCCTGGGCACGCGCTCAGATCCCTGACCCCCAGGCACAGCGGACGGTTCAGCTCAGCTCCGGGGTCACGGTGACATTCTCTACCCGAGCCACCCGGCTCCAGCTGGTGACTCGGGCTGAGAAGAACTCCGCTGATGAACCGTGGAAGCCAGAGCCGGTCTATGACGTCTATATCGACGGTGAGCTGTTGACCCAGCGCGTCTCTGAAGTTCAGCCAGACGGTACAGCGGTCCTGCACCTGGAAGGTCTGCCGCAGCGGAACAAGGTCGTGGAGCTGTGGCTGCCATATGACGAGCTCACGGTGCTTCTGGCTGTGCGCAGTGACGCCAAGGTGGTACCGGTGGCCGAAGAGTCCCGACCGCTGTGGCTTCACCACGGCAGCTCGATCAGCCACGGCTCCGATGCGGTGGGTGCCTCCCACACCTGGGTGGGCACTGCCGCGCGTGCCGCAGGGGTCGAGCTGCTCAACTTAGGCTTTGCCGGCAACGCGATGCTGGATCAGTTCACCGCCCGCACCATCAGGGACACCTGCGCCGATGTCATCTCCTGCAAATTAGGCATCAATGTGGTCAACGGGGATACCCACCGGCTGCGCAGCTTTGTCCCCGCCCTGCATGGTTTCATCGACACCATTCGCGAGGGCCACCCCGATACGCAGCTGCTGATCATCTCCCCGCTGTGGTGCGGCATTCATGAATCGACACCCGGTCCGGTGGCCTGGGATGTGGTGGAGGAGAACGGGGTGCGCAGACAGAAGTTCTGGTCCACCGGGGATCCGCAGGAGATTCAGTACGGACGGCTGAGCCTGGAAGTGGTGCGGGAACAGATGGCTGCCGTACTGTCCCAGCGGATGCAGACTGACCCGTTGCTGCACTACATGAATGGTCTGCAGCTCTACAGCGAATCAGATGCCCGCCAATTCCCTATGCCTGATGATCTTCATCCCGGACCAGCCGCACATCAGCTCATCGGCGAGCGGTTCGCCCAGCTGGTCTTCGGTAGCGATGGAGTGTTCTCCGCAGCGAGCGGCTCAGAGCAGGAACTCAGCCACCAGCGGCAACGTGATCAGTGAGAGTCCGGTGCTTGCCACCAGAATCGCAGCAGCCAGCCGACCATCGCCGTCGTATTCCTGGGAGAAGAGGAACACTGTGGTGGAGGACGGTGTGGCGGCCAGGATGATCAGTGCCCCCGCCCATACCGGGCCCAGCTGCGCGGAGAAAGGCAGCACCGCGACAGCTGTCAGCAGCGGCAGTACTGCGAGCTTTGCGGCGGTTCCCAGCGCGATCGGTGCCAGCGGGACACCGCCGCTGCGTATTCCTTCCAAGGCCGGGTGCAGTGCCAGCCCCACGCAGAACAGCGCAAGCGGAACCGCAGTGCCGCCGAGCATCGCCACCGGCTCATCAAACAGCTCCGGCATCTGCAGCGGCGTGAAGACCACGGTCAGGGCCAGCACCATGAACAGCAGCACCGGATTTAACAGCACAGCACGTTTGACGATCGGCCACAGCCGGGTCCGCCACAGGTCGCCCAGCCCCTGAGGCGCACCGTCGGCTGCCGCTGAAGCATTGACCGCTGTGCGTACCAGCGGATATGCATTCATGAAGAAGATGTTGTGGGTCATATGCACAATCCCGGCCGCGAGACCAGCTTCGGGACCGATGATGCCAATGGAGATGGGGATCCCGAAGTAGCCGACATTGCCGAAGCTGCCAGCCAGCGCAGTCGGTGCGGCCCCGGCCCGGGAAGCCGCGCCGAAGACCCGGCACAGGAAGTAGAGCGCAACGGAGAGAGCCGGGGTCACGACAAGGATGATCACAAACACCGACGGGGGCACCGCGCCCAGTGGTGGGGCGGTCACCATTGCGGTATAGATGAACGTCGGCAGCGCGAAATAGAAGATGAAGGCATTGAGATGTATCGCGGCGTCGCGGAAGCGGCGGATGAAGCCGGCAGCGAAGCCCACCAGCACCACCAGGAACATCGGCCCGATGACGGCGAGCATCTCTAGCATTGTGGTTGCCTATTCTCGTGGTCTTAAGCAGCTGAAAGGTTCTACCAGCGCAGGGTCAGCTGAGATTTCTGTCCCAGACCCGGCAGCGTGAAAGTATCCCTCCGGCCACGCAGGGTGCCCGCCAGTGGATCCTCCCCCACTGATGGTGCGTCCCCTGACTCCGGGGAAGGCTCTCCCGCTGTGCGCTCCTCGGCTGCTTCGGCCTGTCGCACGGCATCGCGGTGCGGGTGCAGAATATCGCCCACCACCAGGACCATCAGCCAGATCACCGTGATCATATGCGCTGCGATACCCAGCCCGTAGGCGGTCTCGATCAGCGAGTGTCCGCCGCCGAAGCTGCCACCGGAGGTAATTTTTGCGCTCATCATCCACACCGCGGCCCAGTGGAAGACTTCAGCTGCCTGCCAGATGACCAGGGCCTTCAGCCGCGGATACGCCAGCACAGCCAGCGGGATCAGCCACATCACGAACTGTGGGGAGTAGACCTTCCCCAGCAAGATAAAGCTGGCCACGATCAAGAAGCACAGCTGAGCAACCCGCGGACGCACAGGTGCCGCCCATCCCAGATACGCAATCCCCAAGCAGCACACCAGGAACAGACCATTGGACAGGACAGAGAAACCAGCCCCGTCCAGCGGAAGCCAGCTGAATGCCAGCCACATGGAGGAGAAGCTGACCTCACGCTCAGAGGAAAAACGGTAGAAGGTGGCCCACTGATCAAACTGAGTGATCATGAACGGCACATTGACCGCCAGCCAGGAGCCGATCCCAGCACACAGCACCGCTGCCAGCGATCGCAGTCTGCCCGCACGCAGGCACAGCACCAGGATCGCCCCGAGGAAGAACAGCGGGTACAGCTTCATGGCCGCACCCAGCCCCAGCAGGATCCCAGCCCACACCGAGTGCCCGCGGCCCCACAGCAGCAGCGCGAAACCACCGAGGAATACCGCCCACATATCCCAGTTGACCGAGAGGGTGAGAATGATCCCCGGGGCCAGCGCCACCATCAGGGCATCACGACGCCGGGATGCGGCAGTGGAGAAGGCGGTGATGATCACCACCGCCATCCAGCATAGCACCACAGCCATATGGTTGAGGTCGTAGAAGAACAGCACCCGCTCATGTCCGGCACCTTCGCCGGGGACAAGAAGCGCCAGCACTCCGGCTACCACGGCAATAAGCACCGGGTACTCCATGACCTGATCGTCCGCGACGTCGTGCACGAAGGGAAAGAGCCCGTCGGATAGACCACGCTGGGTAAAGAGCAGGGAGAAATCGGAGTAGCACATATGGATGTGCTGATCAGGATCAGACCAGCCGTTAATACGACACCAGTGGACCGCCAGCAGGGACAGGGCCGCGCCGAGGGCTGTGGCAGCGAGAAGCACCCACAGGAGCTTGGATCTGGTTTTCACTCAACGGGCTTTCTGGTCTGGGTCAATAGGGCGGTGGACCGCTGGAGCCCCGTGGTCCTGGTAGATATCGGCGCGTGACCAGGAGGTATCCGGCGTGGACAATTCTCGCAGCGGCAGCCAGCCATCAGCGGCATTCCAGCGCTGTGATTCTTCCCTCATGCTGAACAGCTCAGTGGTATTGGGGTCGAGGAACACAATATAGATCAGGTAGACCGCCGCCACCGCAAAGGCAATCCCCTGCACCACCGCGGTATCAATCCACTGGGCCACTGAAAGCTGACTGACCATGGAGTTCAGCACCATCACCGTCAGCAGCAGAGTCACCAGCACCAGAACCCTGCCGCGGTATACATGGACCACCGCGTACAGCGGCAAGATCCACAGCACATACCAGGGCTGGATGATGGATGAAGATACCACCACTACGGTGAGCGCATAGGCCCCCCAGAGCACCGGATTGCCAAGCCGACGGCGCAGCAGCATCAGCGCCAGCACTATCCCGGAGAACAGCCGTGCCAGGTGATAGAAAGCTTCGGCCACTGCGGCGGAGTCCCAGCCCAGACCCAGTTGGGCAACCCAGCCCAGTGCCAGTCCAATCAGCCCGACCGGTGCCGACTGCAGTATCGCCGAGCCTGCGCCGAGGGCCGCGGTGAACCATCCAATACCCACACCGAGGGAGTAGCCGCCTCCGATGAGCAGCACCAGAGCAATCACACCGGCGAAGCACCATTCGCGAAATCGCTGGGCATAGCTGACGGTGGAATCCAAGGTCAGCAGCACGGCGAAGGGAAGCAGCACCAGGGCAATCGGCTTGACCGCCACGGCTGCTACCAGCAGCAGCACCGCCAGCAGTCGACGCCGACGCAGCGCATACCAGGTACCGGCCAGTATCAGCCCGATCATCAGGGCGTCATTATGAGCAGCCGGGATGAAGACCATCAGGCTCAGCGGGTTCAGCAGGCACAGCCACAGCGCCCAGCCCGGGGCTGAACCGAAGGCTCGGGCCAGCTTGGGGATATAGACAGCCATCAGCACTACGCCGACCAGCGCCACGAGCCTGAACAGCGCGATGGAGATCTCCGGGATCTCGAAGGAGACGAACCACACCCCACGGGCCAGCAACAGAAACAGCGGTCCGTATGGTGAGGGAGACTCAGCCCAGAGGGAGTCAGCCCCAGCGGCGAACCAGCCCGGCAGCTCCGAAACACCGCTCTGATACGGATTCAGCCCCGCGTGGAGCACTCTGCCCTGTGCCAGGTAGGAGAAAACGTCGCGGGAGAAAATCGGCAGGCAGAACATCAACGGAATGCCCCACATCAGCAGTGCCCGGCGCACCACCGGCACCGACTGCTCATCCCAGGTGCCGATCCGCTGGGAGAGTCGCAGCCAGGATCTCAGCAGCAGCAGCGCTCCGAGCACCAGCAGCACCGTGCAGATGATCACGCCCGTGGTCGTGGTGCGCACCGGCAGCAGCCATGGGTTCCGGGCGAGCACCGAACCCACCGTCTCGGCCACCCAGCCCACTCCCCATGAACCAGCCATGATCATCAGTACCGCCAGCAGTCCCTGGCGCAGGGTATGTGAGACTTGCCCCTCAGGTCCGCCGATCAGCCACGAGGTGCCGGCGAAGGAACCTAGCAACTCCCGGAACCGCAGCGCTGCCCTCCGGGCTGACTGGACCGGGGCCGACAGAGTCCTACCTGACACCCTGGGACCGCTCTTCCTGTTCACCTGCAGGGATCTGGTGGTGTTCAGCTGTGGTCAGCGGAGGCTCCACCGGTGTGGCCGCTCGCTTCCACGGCAGACTCAGTCGCGCGCGCGGAAGATCCCAGCCGGTCCACACCACCCAGCGGGTGCCTGGGTCCACAGTGGCCATGATGGCCAGGCATATCCAGGAGACCGCGAGCGAAAGCGCGACCATCTGCTGCTCCATCTCCAGGAACTGGTAGATGGAGAGTTGATCCATCGCGCCGAACGCCAGGAAGAAGGCGACCGTGAAGACCACCCACTTGAACTCCCAGTTACGTCGGATACCGGTGACGGCGAACAGCGGCAGCAGCCACAGCAGATACCAGGGCTGGATAATCGGGGAGAGCACCACAAGCGCGGTGAAGGCCCAGGTCATGCGTTTGACGATGCGATCATCACTGCCGCGGAACATCAGATACAGCACCACGATGACGCTGCTGACCCGCGCGACGAGCTTGAGCGTGTCCAGGGTCCAGAAGTACTCGATACCCAGATTGCCCAGCAAGGTGGCGAGCCAGCCGTTGACAATTCCAATAGGTGACCAGAAGGTGCTGCCAGTGCCGGTACCGGCAAGGACCGCCAACCATCCGAATCCGTAGCCCTGCAGCAGACCCACAACCAGCAGGATCATCCCGGCAAGGCCCGCGGTATAGAACCAGTACTGGAACTTACGCACCCAGGAGGAGCCCGGTCCTGCCCACAGCAGTCCGATAAACGGCAGCAGGACCATCGTGATGGGTTTGATGCCAATGGAGACCACCACCAGAAGGACGGCCAGCACTCCCCTGCCGTGGGCCGCAGCCCAGATACCTGCCAACGCGAAGCCGACCATGATGGCGTCGTTATGAACGCTGGAGATGAAGCTGATAATCAGCAGCGGATTGGCCACGGTGATCCACTGCGCTCGCGCGCCGTCCACCCCATGCAGTCTGGCCAGCTTCGGCACGTAGTACATGATCATTGCCACTCCGCCGACACAGGCGAGCCGGAAGAGGAAGATTGCCAGGTCGGGATTGTCCCCGGAGACACGCATAGTGGCCGCCTCCAGCCACAAGAAGAGCGGCCCGTAGGGCGTCTCGGATTCTGCCCAGACAATGTCTGTTCCCAGATGGAACCAGTTATCCAGTGTGGACACGCCTGTGGTGTAAGGGTCCTGGCCGGCCAGCACCAGACGGCCCTGATTCAGATACGCGAAGACGTCCCGGGAGAAGATCGGGATGACGAACAGCTGCGGGGCACACCAGAGGATAGCGGCGAGATTCACGGTGCGCAGACTGCCCTCTGGCCACTGATCGGCCGGGTCCTGCCCGCGCAGGCGCCGACCCAGCCGCAGCCAGGCCCGGAACATCACCCAGCAACCCAGTGTCAGCGCAACGGTCGAGACAATCACGCCTTCAGACTCAGTGCGCAGCGGAATAATCCAAGGGTGGCGGGCTATCGGCGAGACTGACACCAGCCAACCCACACCGAAGGAGCCAAAGAGGATGAGCAGGGAGCCGATGAAGCCCTCGATGATGGGCCCAATAGGGCTTTTCCGCTCACTCGTCATTCCTAAGAATCTACCATCGGGCCTCCTGCATACAGGAGGCTTCTCTGTAGAGTGTCCGTCGTGACTGAACATTCAACTGACTGGTCCGGACGGATGGTCTGGATCGACTGCGAGATGACCGGGCTGAACCCTGAGCGAGATGTGCTCATCGAGGTTGCCGCACTGGTAACCGACGCTGAGCTGAACATCCTGGGAGAGGGGGTCGACGTCGTCGTTCGCCCCGAACCCCAGGCCCTTGCAGGCATGTCCTCCTTTGTGCGAGCGATGCACACCTCTTCGGGCCTGCTGCAGGAACTGGAGGACGGCATCTCCCTAGAGGCCGCCGAGCGCAAAGTTCTGGAGTATGTGCAGACCTGGATCCCGGAAGCCGGAGTGGCTCCGCTGGCCGGCAACTCCGTGCATGCCGATAAAGCGTTCCTGCGTCTGGGGATGCCTAAGCTCACACAGCATCTGCACTACCGAATCATCGACGTCTCCACGCTGAAGGAGCTGGCCCGGCGCTGGTACCCCGAGGCCCTGGCTGGGGCGCCGAAGAAGACCGGCAACCACCGTGCCCTGGGTGATATCCGGGATTCCATCGAGGAGCTGCGCTACTACCGCGGCGCTGTTTTCCGTCCGGCCTAGATTCCGCGGTGATCCCCAGGCCGCGACGGCGGGCGTAAGCTTGCTGTAGGCACCGTCACCGGAGCCGATGTGCTGAAGCGGTCGGTTTAGGTGTATGATGTACGGGTTGCTTTCGAGGGCCTCAAGCGCCTGGAGAAATCACATGGTGGGCGTAGCTCAGCTGGTAGAGCATCGCGTTGTGGTCGCGAGGGTCGCGGGTTCAAGCCCCGTCGCTCACCCCATGTGGAACGGCCCTGGTCACATGACCAGGGCCGTTTTTGTACATCCCGTGGCACTTCTCAATGACCGATCAAGAAAGTGGACAAGACGATGACATCAGCCAAGACACCCGCCATCACACTCACCATCGCCGGTTCCGAAGCCACCGGCGGCGCCGGCGCGCAGGCTGATCTGAAGACCTTCCAGGAGCTGGGCACTTTTGGCATCGTCGCCCTGACCTGCATCGTCTCCTTTGACCCCAAGGACAACTGGAACCACCGCTTTGTGCCAGTGGAGACCCAGGTCATTGCCGACCAGATCGAAGCCACTTTCAGCAACTACGGCCCCGAGCTGTTGGACACGGTGAAGCTTGGCATGATGGGTTCCCCCGCCACGATCAGCACGGTGTCTGCCGCGCTGCAGGAGCGCCAGCCGAAGAACCTGGTGCTGGATCCGGTGCTGATCTGCAAGGGGCAGGAACCCGGCCACGCGTTGGACACCGATAACGCACTGAAGGCCGAGCTGCTGCCTAAGGCCACCTTTGTCACGCCCAATCACTTCGAGACCGAACAGCTCTCGGGGATGACGGTGGAATCAGTCGAGGACCTCAAGGCCGCTGCCGTAGAGATCCACAGGATCTCCGGGGCAGCAGTGCTGGCCAAGGGCGGAGTCCGCCTGGCAGGCTCCGAGGCTGTTGATGTCTTCGTGGATGCACACGGCATGGAGGTGCTCTCCGCGCCGAAGATCGGCGAGCACGCTGTCTCCGGTGCTGGCTGCTCCCTGGCAGCTGCTGTAGCCGCTGAACTGGCCAAGGGGGCCACACCGCTTGACGCCGCGCGCCGGGCTAAAGCCTTCGTCACTGAGGGCATCAAGCAGCGCGTGGCCGGCAACACTCCCTTTGATGCGCTGTGGCAGGGCGGCCTGCGCCCGTAAGTTCTCTCATCCGTTTCTCACGGTGGTCTCACCGACGTCTCACAATGGGTCACTACCTTGAGATCATCTGGCGGGGATCGGCTCCGCTGGACCGATCCGAGAGGACACTCCCATGAAGATTCGCCGCATCCTGACGGCTGGAGCCGTCACAGCCCTGTTGATCACCGGAGTTCCCAGCGCCGCTATGGCCGACGACGATGTCAACCGCAAGGGCAACTACACCCTGTCTGCCGGCAGGACCATTGACGGCAACCTCACTGTTCGCGACGGCAACGTCATCATCCGCGGCAAGGTCGATGGCAATATTCGCCAGATCGGCAACGGTTCGGTCACCATCGCCGCCACCGGAGAAGTCGATGGCAACGTCACCGAAAGTGGTGCCGGCAACGTCCGCGTTGAGGGTGAAGTTGATGGCAACGTCATGGAGGACCACGGAGGCGACGTCGCCATTGCCCGCGGTTCGACTGTGGACGGAAATGTGACTGAGAAGGCCGCCGGGAAGCTGGGTGTGTCCGGCAAGGTGGACGGAAACGTTGAGGAGCAGGGAACCGGTCACCTCTATCTCTACAAGACGGCCCGTGTCGACGGCAATGTCTTCGAGAAGAGCACCGGCAATCTCTATGTCTACCGTGGAGCCAAGGTGGAGGGAAACACTTACGAATCCGGCTCCGGCAAGCGCATCAACC
>NZ_BAABLW010000007.1:1118847-1401872 GCF_039544555.1 Nesterenkonia rhizosphaerae | reverse complement strand
CCCCCCCCCCCCCCCCCCATCACAGCCCCTGGCCGGCGTCCCACAGTCTCTCGGAGGACCCGGCCAGCAGATGGTCCAGCGAGATCGCCTGCGCGTCGGTGAGCGAGGCGACGTAATCGATGATGCCGCGGCCTCTGGCCCGCTGACGCAGCAGGGTCTCATCCTCGGTATCCAGCAGTTCCGGCACCGTGCGAGCCAGGCGCAGGTAGTCCTCCATCGCGAGGTCCACCAGATCCAGCAGCCGCCGCGGTGCCCGGCGAACATCAGCTGGATCATCGAGCCACGCAGCAAAGCCACGGATCAGTCGCTCCAGCAGGCGCGCCTGCCCCCGCTGGTACACCGTGAGGTCAGCGCGCTCGAGGATGAACCGCTCGTGCAAGAACTTCAGCACCGAGACCTCATGCCAGGCCGCCTGATTCAGGCTCACATGACCACAGCGCGGCGGCGGGTCCGTGTGTATCTCCACCGAGGTCTGCAGATGCTCGATCCAGCGTGCGGTAAAGGTGGCCAGTGCCCGCTCGGCATCACGTGAACCGTCGAAAGGCGCTAGCAGCAGTCCATCAACGACTTCTTCAAAGACTTTGTCCACTGCAGCCAGGAATGCCTCGGAGGACGCGATCCAGGAGTCTTTGCGGGCAAGTCGGCGCCACAGCAGTTCGAGAGCGTATCCCGGGGTGCGGCTGTTGAGCACCAGGTCAGCACTCTCCAGCTCCGCCAGCTCGTTGCGTCCCTGGCGCCAGGCCCGGAGTTCGGCCGAAATGGCGGCCTGATTCAGCAACCCAGCGCGGTAGAAGTCATCAAGATCATGGAGCGAATAGGCAATGTCATCGGCGATATCCATCACTGCGCATTCCACGGTCTGCTGGTGCTTGCTGATCATCGGATACGCCGCACGGGCATCCTCCATCGCAGGGGCATCCAGAGAGTAGACAGAGAACTTCCGTGCTCCGGCACCATCAGGTGAAGGTGAGAGCCCGCGTGGAGTCTCGGGGGCGCCGTCGCGCCCTAATCCCTCCTGCCGCAGCCACGGGTATTTCAGCACTGCCGCCCGCACCGCAGCGGTGAGGTTCAGCCCCGCCCCTTCCCGGTCGTACTCATCGAGCCTGGTCAAAATACGGAAAGACTGGGCGTTACCTTCAAAACCCTCTGCCAGGCCCAGATGCTCACGGGCCAGCCGGTCCAGGGTCCGTTCGCCCAAGTGGCCGAAGGGCGGGTGACCCAGATCATGAGCTGCGGCGGCTGATTGCACCACCACCGGGTGACAGCCGCCCAGCTGAGCGATCCGCTGACCTGCCGGGCCATCATCGGCCTGCAGGGTCACCGCAATGGAGCGGGCGACGGCGGCGACTTTCAGCGAGTGGGTCAGCCTGTTGTGAATAGCCAGGCCAGCACCGGTCTGGGAGATCACCTGCGTCACCGCAGAGAGTCGGGAGTAGTACGGGGAGAACCGGATTCGTTCTAGATCCGCTCGAAATTCTGGACTGCGTTCCACCTGTTGGGAGGCAGTCAGTTCCTCTGGCACCAATCGTTTCTGCCGGGGGTCCTCTCCTGGCCGGTGAGATAGATCAGCATGTGGTGCAGAAATGCTCTCCATCCTCCGACTCTATAAGAGTCCCGCGCTGTTGTCCGGGCATCTCAGAACTGGCGCGCGTGAGAATATGTGCTGATGAGTCCTGAAGAGATAGCGACGCTGCCCCCTATGGATCTTGCCTTCGGTGAGCTGCGCGAAAAACTAGTGGCCGCAGTGCTCTCCGGGGAGAAGACGGCGACGACGAGCCTGCACCAGTCCTACCTTGCCGAAGACCAGCCGCTGCCGCAGCCGGGGCTTCAGCGACTGCTGGGCCGCGAGGATGAGACAGTGGGGCTTATTGAAATCACCGATGTGAGCCTGCGCCGACTGGGTGAGATCGATGATGAGATCGCCTTTGCCGAAGGCGAAGGTTATGCATCGGTGGCCCAGTGGCGTGATAGCCACGAGGATTTCTGGCACTCGGTGGGTGAGGCAGAACCCGGCACCCTCACTGATGATTCTCTCATCGTGGTGGAGCGCTTCCGCCTGGTGTCAACGGACCTGCCGTAGCGTTGGCCCACTCAAGAGACTGAAGGCACAACTACGGCTCGTCCACGCAACTGGCCATCATGGAGCTTGCGGTAGGCCTCGGGGGCATCCTCCAAGGAGAAGCGCTCAGTCTCCACACTCACCTGTCCCGAACGGGCCAGCTCGAAAACCTCCATCAGCTCCGGTCGCGTCCCCCAATATGGCGCACGCACCCGTGAGCCGTACGGTTGACCCAGCAGGCCTACCGAGCGTTCGACCGACCCTGCGCCGACCAGGACCATATCTGTACGCGGACCTGCCAGCTGCTGGATGATCTCCAGCACCTTGGCGTTGGTGACGAAGTCGAAGACCGCGGCTACCGGACCGGCACCCACCTCTTCTGCGATCCGCGCGGGTGCTTCGGCGTCTGACAGGAACGCATGATGTGCCCCTACTTCGCGGGCAAACTCAAGTTTCTCCTCGCTGAGATCCAAAGCTACGACCGTTGCGGGAGTCAGTGCTCGCAGAATCTGCACTGCAACGTGCCCCAGGCCTCCGACGCCGATGACCACAGCGACACTGCCCGGAACCAGCAGATCGATCGAGCCTTTGATGGCGTGATAGGGCGTCAGGCCAGCGTCTGTCAGGGCTACATTCTCCGCAGGGTCAAGGTCACCTAGGGGAATGAGCAGACGTGGGTCTTTGACGATCATGTACTCCGCCATGGCACCGTCCTTGCCCAAACCGGGAGGGACGATACCGAGATCGGCAGCGTAGGGGCAGTAATTCTCGCTGCCCTGCGCGCAGGCCCGGCAACGCCCGCAGCCCTGAGGCCCGTACACTGCAACGGGCTCGCCCAGGGTTACGTTGTGGACCCCCTCGCCTACGGCATCGACAACGCCGACTCCCTCATGGCCTAGAGTCATCGGCAGCGGATATCCGAAGGCACTATATTCTTCCTCCGACAGGCTCATGACGAAACTATCCGAGTGGCAGGCACCGGCGGCAGTGATCTTCAGGCGCACTTCCCCTGGACCGGGCTCAGGCGTCGGAACTTCACGGATTTCAGGGGCCTTGCCGACCTCAACGTATTGAAGAGCTTTCATCTGATACCACCCTTAATTCTCTAGCGCTGGCCAGTGCGGCACTGCGTTTTGATAGATCCTCGGTGTCAGGAGTTAGTCGCATCCTTTCACTGCACAGGCCGGGTCGCAATGGTCGAACAGGCTTACTCCCCATCGGCACACTGCAAAAGCCGCTACAATGAGTGGATTGGATCTTGTAACCAGGAGATCCTGCGTCGTAAGAACGCTTTCTTCAGCCCGTCGGCAAGAACCGGCCCGGGCTTCTGCATTGAACTTCTCGCGGCGACCGAGTGCACCGTCCGGTGCTTTCGCCATTGCCAGACCCTCGTCGCAGCCCTCAGTAGGCCGCCTTGCGCTCTGGCGCAGCTCGAAAGGCAAGACCCATTTCTGAATCCCCTATGACCTTTGTGGATCTCAACGTGCCCGCACCCCTGGTGCGAGCCCTGGCCGAGGACGGCAAGCTGGTGGCCTTCGCCATTCAGCGCCAGACCTTGGCCGATACACTCGCCGGCCGGGACGTGCTTGGCCGGGGCAAAACCGGCTCCGGCAAGACCCTGGCCTTCTCCATCCCTGTGGTGGCCAAGCTGGGAGAGCATCCGACGGCGCGCCGCAGCAAACAGCCGCGCGCTTTGATTCTGGCCCCTACCCGCGAGCTGGCCACCCAGATCAATGCCGTGGTGGAACCACTGGCAGCCGCCTATGGTTTGAGCACCACCACCATTTTTGGCGGCGTCAGCGCATCACGTCAGATCAGCGCACTGCGCGAAGGCGCTGACATTGTGGTGGCCTGCCCGGGACGCCTGGAGGATCTGCTCAGCCAGGGAGCCCTGACGCTGGACAGCATTGAGATCACTGTTCTGGATGAAGCAGACCATATGGCCGATCTGGGCTTCCTGCCCGGGGTGACACGCATCCTGAACAAGACGCCTGAGCGCAGCCAGCGACTGTTCTTCTCTGCGACCTTGGACAATGGCGTGGACAAACTGGTCAAGCGGTTCCTGCACAACGAGATCCTGCATTCAGTGGACGAGGCCACCTCCCCGGTGGCCGCGATGACCCACCATGTCTATGAGGTCGACGCTGAAGAGAAGAAGGAACTGGTGAAGACGTTGGCCTCCGGAACCGGACGGCGCATCCTCTTCACCCGAACCAAGCATCAGGCCAAGAAGCTGGCCAAGCAGCTCACCAGCCAGGGAATTCCCGCGGTGGACCTGCACGGCAACCTCTCGCAGAATGCGCGCGACCGGAACCTGGCGGCCTTCGGCGAAGGTGATGTGCGCGTCCTAGTGGCCACCGATGTGGCAGCACGCGGTGTCCATGTGGACAACGTCGAGCTGGTGGTACATGTGGATCCCCCGGCGGAGCACAAGGCCTACCTGCACCGCTCTGGACGCACTGCACGCGCCGGTAGCTCCGGAGACGTGGTGACGGTGATGCTGCCCGAGCAGCGTCGTGACACCCAGGGGCTGCTGCGCAAAGCCGCCATTGCAGTGACTCCGATCAGCGTGACCAGTGATTCCCCTGAAGTCACCGGCCTGGTCGGCGAGCAGGCCGCCTATGTGAAACCAGCACCTCAGCCGGTCCAGCAGAACTCCGGTGCCCGTTCCGGCGGTCGCGGTGCTGGCCGATCTGGCGGTCGTAGTGGTCGCCCAGCAACCGGTTCGGCCCGTCGCAGCGGTGGCTCGGGCGCGGCTTCACGCGGATCGTCATCCGAAGGCGGCTCTCGCGGCGGCAGCCAGTCCCGCACCCAGGGCGCATCCCGCGGCGAGAGCGGCCACCAGGGCGGTGGGCGTCGTCGTTCTGCCTCCCGTAGGCCCAGCAGCCACCGCTGATCAGCCTGCACAGGATCCCAGCTGAGGTCATATGGTCAGCGCGGTGGAGGTGTCTGCACTGTTCAGTAGAGTGTCTAGTCCACCACTTGAAAGGTTGTTATGCCTTCACCGCGCGGCCCGCACGGCCCACAAAACCCACGGATCGACCAGCCGCGTCCCCGTCACCTGACGCCGGCGCAGCTGCATGACCTGACCGACCTGGGATACGCCGAAGGGCGCAGCTTCTCCGCTGAAGTGTTCACCGGGGATCTCAGCGGCACCGGCCTGGTGGAGTGTTCATTACAGGAAGTTGTGGTGGATGAGGCGGATTTCAGCGGCTTCTCCTGTGCTGAAAGCCAGTTCAGCCGGCTGCACGCACCGCATCTGAAGGCACCGCGCTCCAGCTGGCGTGATGTCACCATCGCGGGAAGCAGGATCGGCGCGGCCGAGCTCTATGAATCCGGCTGGACTTCCGTCCACCTGCAAGATTCCAAACTCGACCTCCTGAATCTGCGCGGGGCCACGCTCACCGATGTGCTGGTGGAGAACTGCAGCATCACTGAGCTGGATCTCACTGGCGCGACGGCGATGCGGGTGCAGTTCATCGGCTGCACCATTGAGACTCTGGAGGTCTCGCAGAGCCGGTTGAGTCATACGGACCTCCGTGGCGCCGAGTTCCGGAGGGTAGTGGGACTGGAAGGCCTCCGAGGAGCCAGCATCAGCTCATCGCAGCTGACTGAGCTGGCCCCAGCCCTGGCAGCGCAGGCCGGGCTGCAGGTGCTCTGAAAGCTCCGCACAACGGTGGATGAAATCGCCGCCGTTACCCGCCGAAGACGACCACCCCGGCAAGGATCGTCTAGTATTCACCAGGCTCGTTCACACTGAGCCCACTCACTTCACCACCTCGATTTGAACAGGACTCTGCATGACCGCTTGGAACGTATTCACCGACCTGGGCTTTATCTGCCTGTTGCTTCTGATCGGGGCGTTCCTGCGGGCCAAAGTCACGTTCATCCAGTCCTTGTTCCTCCCCGCGAGCCTGATCGCCGGTGTGCTGGGGTTGCTGCTGGGACCTCAGATGCTCAATGTCATTCCCTTTTCTGAGGGCTTAAGCGACTATGCCGGGATCCTGATTGCGGTGGTCTTCGCAGCCCTGCCTTTCACCTCGCAACTGAGCTCTTTCAGCAAGGCCGCAAAGAACGTGGTGACCACATGGGCTGTTTCGCAGTCAGTGGTGGTACTCCAGTGGGGTGTGGGCCTGCTCTTCGGCCTGGGCATCATTGCCCTCATCTTTGCGAATATCCCCGACGGCTTCGGGCTGATGATGGCCGCAGGCTTCATGGGCGGACACGGCACAGCCGCGGCCATCGCCGATGTGTACGGGGATCAGTGGCCTGATGCGCAGAGTCTGGGCATGACTGCAGCCACTGTAGGAATCATCGTCTCCGTGGTCGGCGGCATCCTTATCATCAAATGGGAGTCCCAGAGGGGCAACACCGCCTACCTCAAGAACTTCAAGGACCTGCCCCAGGAGCTGCGCAGCGGATTGGTTCGTCCTGAACGTCGCGAGAGCATTGCACACAGCCCTGTCTCGACCATGTCCATCGACCCGCTGATCTACCATGCCGGACTGGTGCTGGGCATCGCCGGTGTCTCGTACCTGGCTGCCAGTTGGCTCAGCGGCCTGGGACAGGGCTTGAGCATTCCCACCTTCTCAGTGGCCTTCCTGGCGGGCTTCGCGGTGCTCTTCCTGCTGAAGCGCCTGGGCGCAATGGACCACTTTGATCGGCGACTCTTTGAACGCACCTCAAGCTCCTCCACGGACCTGCTGGTGGCGTTCGGTGTAGCCTCCATCAACCCCGCGGTGGTTCTGGCCTACGCCGGTCCGCTAGCTATGCTGCTGATCTTCGGCGTCGTTTTTATTGCCTTCTTCTACTTTGTCATTGCCAAGCGGCTGTTCACCGATCACCCGGTGGAACAGTCCATCTTCCTGTGGGGATGGAATACCGGGACGGTGGCCATGGGCATCGCATTGCTTCGGGTGGTTGATCCTGAAATGCGCTCTAAGACACTGGACTACTACGGCATCGCGTATGTGCCCATCGGATTCGCAGATATCGCGATCATCGCGCTGTTGCCCGTATTCGTGATGAGCGGCTTGGCCTGGCCAGCTGCCCTGCTGCTGACATTCGCTGGGATCGCGCTGCTGGGACTGGCACGGTTCACCGTGTCCAAGCCTCAAGTCGTAACCGCAGCACCGACGGGGGAAGCAATTGAGCCCACTCGCGGTTGAGCGCTGATGTGAGGCTTTCTCTGCTCGACCGTTCCCGTACCCGCAGCGGATATCCAGAAGCTGCTGCGTTGCAGCATTCAGTGGAGCGCGCTCAGTGGGCCGAGAGCTTGGGCTATCACCGCTTCTGGGGAGCGGAGCATCACGCGGTGCCCGGTATCGCTTCTGGTGCCCCTGCGGTGTTACTGGCCGCAGTAGGGGCGCAGACGAACCGGATCCGACTGGGCTCCGGTGGGGTCATGCTCCCCCACCATCAGCCGCTGGTCGTGGCCGAACAGTTCCTGATGCTCCAAGCACTCTACCCAGCACGAATCGATCTGGGGCTGGGCCGGACACTGGGGTTTACCGAACCGGTCCGGCGCGCTCTGCGCCAAGAGTCCGACGACGTGGAGAACTTCGCGAACGACGTCGAGGAACTTCGCGACTATCTGCAGCGCAATGCTGGGGTGACAGCCAGGCCCGCCGCTGAGCAGCCACTGCCCATCTTCCTGCTGGCCACTGGCCGCGGTATCAGCACCGCCGCCAGGCTAGGACTGCCGGTCGTCATCGGTGGCCCTATCCTGCGCTCCGCTGACCTGCCCCATATGCTGCAGAGCTACCGCCGAGAGTTTCGGCCCTCACCAGCTGTCCCGGAACCTGAAGTGCTGATCTCTGCCGATGTGTACATTGCCGACACCACTGAGGAAGCCCATCAACTCGCACTGCCGGAAGCTTGGGCTATGGCCAGGTCACGAGAGACCGGCGAATTCGGCCCGCTAGAACCGGTGAAGGATATCCGCGCCCAGCGCTGGAGCAGACGCACCGAGGAACGCATCCAGCAGAGCCTGGAACAGGCCATTGCCGGTGATGAGCATCAGGTGGCGAACCGGTTGGATGAGCTGTTCACGCGTACCGGTGCCAGTGAGCTGCTGGTCTCTACCAGCACTTATGATCGTCAGGCTCTGCGCGAGCTGGATACACGAATGGCGGGGCTGGCCGCCGGATAATCCGGCACCCAGCCCCGCCATCAACTGACTGTGATGAGCTAAGGACGCGCCGGAGGCGTGGGCGCACCCTTGGGCGGGGTGATCTTCGGGTACTGACCCGCTGTCCCCGCTGCGGTACCCGCCGAAGCCGAGCTTGGACCAGCTGCGGTGTCATCAGCGGTGCCCACCGCAGGACGGTGCGGTGAGGGATCCCAGCCGCCGTCGACGACCTTGCGCTGCACCAGGATGGCTGCGCCGAGAATCAACAGACCAAGTGCGGCAATCACGATGAGTCCGCCCCATGATCCCAGGGCCGCACCGTAGCCGATCAGGATCCCGAACCACCCGAAGTCAGTATCGCCGAAGGTGGTGTTGGCTGTGCCGAAGTCACCAAGCACCAGCAGCAGCACCGCCGGTAAGAAGGTGATCAGCAGGCCGTTGACGAAGCCGCCGGCCACCGCGCCGCGACGACCACCTGTGGCATTGCCGTAGACGCCTGCGGCACCGCCGGTGAAGAAATGCGGCACCAGGCCGGGCAGGATCAGTGCCAACCCCAGCGCCGGATTCAGCCACAGCGAAAGCACAGCCAGCCCGATCAGACCGCCGCTGAAGCTGGAGATGAAGCCGATCAGCACTGCGTTCTGGGCGTAAGGGAACACGATGGGCGCATCCAGTGCCGGAATAGCGCCGGGCACGATCTTGGCGGCAATGCCCTGGAAAGCCGGCACAATCTCACCGAGGATGGTACGGACGCCAAAGAGGATCACCGCCACGGCAATGCCGAACTGCAGGCCCTGGGTCAGCGACTGCATGACGAAGTTCCCGGGGCTGGTCGCTCCGCCTTCGAAAGCCTCATAGGCCGCCTCGCCTTCGCGGGCGAAGAAGATCAGCGCGACCACCACGTACATCATGACCATCGACAATGCGGTGGCCACCATCGAATCGCGCAGAAAGCGCAGCCCCTCAGGGAGCTTCAGCTCCTCGGTGGAGCGGCTGGTCTTACCGCCCACCACACGGCCCACGGCGCCTGCTGCCACGTAGCCAGCGGTGCCGAAGTGCCCCATCGCGATGCTGTTATCCCCAGTGATACGCCGGGTGAAGGGCTGAGAGAACGCTGGCAGGGCCACCATCAGAATGCCCAACAGCGCAGCGCCCAGCAGTACGGTGACCGTCCCGGAGTATCCGGCTGAGGCCAGAACGATGGTCAGCAGGGTGGCCATGAAGAGGATGTGATGTCCGGTCAGGAACACATAGCTCAGGGGTGTGAACCGGGCCAGCACCAGGCTGATGGCGAAGCCGAGAATCATCAGCCAGGCGACCTGCGCGCCGTAGGTCTCCTGGGCGATGCCCACAATGGCTTCATTGGTAGGGATTACTCCCTGGGCGCCGGTAGCGCCCTGGATCATGATTCCCAGCGGATCCAGGGACGCGACCACCAGGCCGGCACCTGCGCCGATGAGCAGGAAGCCCAGGGTTGCCTTCACCGCTCCACCGATCACCTGACCGGTTGATTTGCGCAGGGCGATGAGCCCCACTGCCACGATGATGCCGATCAAAAAGGCAGGAACAGACAGGATCTCGTTGACGAGAAACTCAGGGATTGCGACAAGCCAGTCCATAGTGGTCCTTAGACGTCGTAGAGCTCGCGCAGGGCACGGTCGAGCTCATCTTTGCTGGTGAAGTTCTCTACAACCCGTACCGGGACGCCCACATCCCCGAGGGTCTTGGCGATCTCACCTGAAGTCAGAATCGCCTTGGACTCTTTAGCCCGGCCGCGCGCGGAGATGGTGTCCGTAGCCTCCACGCTGACGTGGCGGTCCCAACCCCAGGTGCTGAGCACGCCCTCCAGAGTGTTCTTCAGGAACAGGGAGGTGCCCAGCCCGTTGCCGCAGACGGTGAGGATCAGGTGCCGGTCCTCGGCTGGTGAAGACGCGGAGGACGACGGCGCGGCCGCCGGTTCAGCAGCGGCGGCGGTATCCCCGCCGAGCACTGCGCGCAGCTGTCCGGGGCTGGAGACCGTCTCCAGTGCCGCACGGGCGTCGTCGTCGCCGATCACCTCGGCCAAGTTGGCCATCGCCTGTACGTGCTGCCGGGAATCGGTGGCAGCTAGCGCCACCACCAGGCTCACCGGATCGTGCTCGGTATGGCCAAAGCTCACCGGCTCTTTCAGTCGCACCCAGGACATGCCGGTGCGCAGCACGGCTTCCGAGGGGCGCGCGTGCGCGAAGGCGAAGCCCGGGGCGATCACAATGTAGGGCCCGTGGTCAACAACATTGTCAACCATTGCCTGGGTGTAGTCGGCGGTGGTGACGCCGGTGCTTTCCAGCAGCTGGCCCGCAATCTTGACCGCGGCTGCCCAGTCGGCGGCCTCGGCGTCCAGGAGTATCGCATCCTCCGGGATCAAGTCGGATAGGGGTGAGGACATCAGGGGAACCGTCCTGCTCTGTTTCGGCTGTGAACGCTGTCTTGTTTTCGAGCACTTTGGCGAGTGCTCCTACCCTGGATGGACGTGCCATAGGGCGCAGATGACATTACTCTGTGATCTGCGTTTTCACATCCCTGACCGGCTGCTTTCTCAGATCTCACGTGTCATGAAGACACTGTTGGGATCCTCGCGGTACGTGCCAAAGGGCGGGCATTGACTAAACCCTGCACGTCGATAGAGCCGGCGGGCAGCCGCGAAGTAGTCCTCCACTCCGGTCTCCAGGCTGAGCCGGCGTGCCCCTCGTGCGCGGGCCTGCTCCAGCAGATGCTCCAGCAGCTTCATGCCCACGCCGCGGCCTCGCGCCGCAGCAGTCACGCGCATGGTCTTGATCTCCAGCTCAGCGGGGCTCAGGATTTTCAGCGCCGCACACCCTAGAAGCACCGCATCTTCACCATCGTCTTCCCAGGCCGTCCACAACGTGATGTCATCGGCGCGCAGGGCGTCGACTTCCAGAGCATGGATGCTCTCAGGCGGAGAGGTGGCATGCATATCGGCTAAGTGTTCAGCGATCAGTGCAAGCACGGCGGGATGCCTCAGGTGGTCTTCGATAATGCGCACGCTGACACCTTAGACTGCGCTGACCCCGGGGACTATCGACAGTAAGATATGACAATGGCGAAGCCCACTGAAGGTAAGCACCGTATCTACTCGATGCCTGTGGCCAGTGTGTATCCGCACTACATCACCAAGGCCGAGCGGAAGGGCCGCAGCAAGGATGAGGTCGATCAGATCATTCGCTGGCACACCGGGTACTCGCAGCAGGCGCTGGAAGAGCACCTAGCACGCGAGACCGATTTTGAGACGTTCTTTGCTGAGGCTCCTGCACTGAACCCGAACCGTTCGCTGATCACGGGTGTGATCTGCGGGGTCAAAGTCCAGGAGATCCAGGAAGACACCATGCGCGAGATCCGCTATCTGGACAAGATGGTGGACGAACTGGCCAAGGGCAAGGCCATGGAAAAGATCCTGCGCCAACTGGCATGAGCATGGGGACCGAGCCTGAAGTCCTGGTGCTAAAGGATGCCGCTGCTTGGCGGATCTGGCTGGATGAACACGAGGATTCCCACGACGGTGTCTGGCTGATCCTGGCCAAGAAGGGCACCACCTCCCCTACCTCGCTGAGCTATGCCCAGGCACTGGATGAGGCGCTGTGCAGCGGCTGGATTGACGGTCAGAGGCGAAGTTACGACGAGGTGTCCTACCTTCAGCGATTCACGCCCCGTCGTGCCCGCTCCATCTGGTCCAAGCGGAACGTGGAGTATATCCAACGGCTGCGAGAAGCGGGCCGGATGCGTCCACGCGGTGAGCATGAAGTGTCTCGGGCACAGGCCGACGGCCGATGGGACCGCGCCTATGAGGGGCCCGCAACGGCTGTAGTACCTGAGGATCTTCGTACTGCCCTGGATTCATACGGGCTGGTTGCCTATTTCGAGTCATTGAACAGTCAGGAGCGCTATTCGCTGCTGCACCCGCTGATGACAGCCACCAGTGACAAGACCCGCGCGGCCAGGCTTCAGCGCATAGTGGACAGGCTGCGTGAGGCCTCAGCCTCAGGTGGATGATGAAGCCATGAAGATTGATGTGTGGAGCGACTTCGTCTGCCCCTTCTGCTACATGGGTGAGGCACTGCTGCAGCAGGCCCTGAAGACTTACGACGGCGAGGTCAGCATCACCTATCACAGCTACCAGTTGATGCCTGAGCTCGCTGAAGACACCGCCATCAATCCCACGGATCTGTTGGTGCAGGAACGCGGCATGGACCCCGAGCAGGCAGCCGCAGCCAATGCGCAGGTCACCCAGCGCGCTGCCACCCTGGGACTTCAGTACCGGTTGGATCAGGCGCTGGCAGTCAATACCCGCACTGCGCATCGGCTTTCGCATTTCGCAGCCGAACACGGTAGACAGCATCAGCTGGTTCGCGCGCTCTTCGATGCTTACTTCACACAGGGACTGAATCTGCGCGAGACTGACACGCTGGCCGATATAGCAGCCCAAGTTGGTTTGGACCGCGAGCGTGCCCGCGCCGTCGTCGTCGGTCATGACTACAGCCAGCAGGTGGAGGCAGATATCCAGCAGGCTCAGCGGCTGCAGATCAGCGGCGTGCCGTTCTTTGTGTTCAACGAACGGCTTGCGGTCTCTGGAGCCCAGCCCGTGGAGGTCTTCCAGCAGGCTCTGCAGCAGGCCAGCCACCCTGCCAGCTGAGCAGCGGTGACTACTCCTGCCGCTCCTTAAGGGCGGGATCAGCTTCACCGTGCTGTTCCTGGGTGACTGTCAGCACCAGATCCTGGATGCGCCAGTCCAGCTCCGCACAGCTGCGCCGCAGATCTTCCAGCCAGGCGATGTCCACAGTGGCCTGATTCAGCTGCATGAAGACCTCGGCGTGGAGCACGTGTCCCTCATCCCGAGCCCTGGTCTGCACCGCAACCACCTGAGGCTCCTGAAGGACCCTGGCATTGATCTGCGCGATGATCGGATGCGGTGCGGAGTTATCGACGGTGGTGGCTCGGGCATCGGTGAGATCGCTGATGGCGTCGCGGATGTTCTCCCAGCCGTCTTTAGTGATGGAGACCGACACCACTAGCGCCGCTACCGCATCAGCCCACCAGAAGCCCAGCCCGATGCCGGCAACTCCAGCGGCAGTTGCCACCCCGGTCAGCCAGTCCGCCCGGTTCATATCCGCATCGGCGCGCAGGACCTTGTCATGCAGCTGCTCAGCCAACCTCCGCTTGATCCGGCCCAAGATCACCGGAGCAATGCAACTGGCCAGCGCCACGATAATCATCAGCCAACCCAGCCATACCGGGGTACCGAAGATATTGACTGCCCCGATGGGCGGGCGCTCCCCCATCAGCAGACCGCTGCCGCCGTCGGCAATGAGCAGCAGTCCGACCCCGGCCAGCGCCACTCCGGAGACTAGGTGACCAACACCTACGGCCCGGTGATATCCGAACGGGAAACGCTCATTGGGTGCCTTACGCGCTACTCTGGCCCCGATCAGAAAGGCCAGCGGGGGCAGGAAGGACAGCATGTCCTCGATCCAGGCGGTCTTCATCGCCTGGGAATTACCCATCACCGCCGCCATAGCCGCCACTGTGGCGGCTAGGATGACCATCCACAGCCACTGGATGCGCCGGGCGTTGCGCAGGGCCTGCTGCTGCTCATCGGGCAGTTCGGTATGGCCGAAGGTGATAGTCACTGCTGCTCCTGCCCGCTGTGTTCGAGCTCAATGAAGTAGCTCTCCAGATCCATCAGCAGCGCGTTCTCGCCCTGTTCCACCAGAACTACTCGCTGCGAGCCATCCGGGTCTTTGCGATAGGGCCGGGTAATGGCGCCTTCCTTCTGCCAGTGGGTATTGCTGTCGAAGCCGCCAATGACGACGTCCAGCTCGTGTTCGGCCAGCTGTCCCAGCAGCTCTGATTCGCTGCCGGGCACCCAGATGATCTCCGCTCCGAGCCGTTCGGCGTAGCCGTTGAGCAGATCTACTTCGGTACCGCCCGGGGCGGACGCGGTGGAGTCACCGATCTCAGTCCATGGCGGATGTTCGGTGATGCCTATATGCAGCTCGCCCTCGCGGGCTGCTTCGAGGCTTCCCTCCGGGTCAGCGGGAATGGACGAGCATCCCGCTGCCGCTCCAGCACACAGAAGAACTCCAGCCGCCAGAACTGGCCGATTCCACCATCGCACCAACGCCACTTGCCGCTCCTCTTTCGGACCAGACGCCTCGTCCTGCGGTAGTGCCGCAGTCAAACAAAACTGTACTCCTGTCATGGCAGACTGAGGCAGGTGAATAAGCAGGCACACCGTGTAGGCGTCGTCGTCATCGGAGCCGGCCAGGCTGGGCTATCTGCCGGATATCACCTGCAGCGCAGCGGGTTTCGCCCGGCAACTCAGCACGCGGAAACTGATCACCCTGCACCTCAGGACCGTGCAGAACAGCGGACATTTGTCATGCTCGATGCTGATGCTGCCCCGGGCGGGGCCTGGCAGCACCGCTGGAAGTCACTGCGCATGGACACCGTCAATGGGATCTTCGACCTCCCTGGTATGCCCAAGCCTCCGCTTGATCCGCAGGAGCCCAGCCGGACCGCCGTTCCCGGCTATTTCGCGGCTTTTGAGGCACGCATGAAGCTGCCTATTCGGCGTCCGGTCCGGGTGAGCTCTGTCTCTAGGGCCGACGACGACCCTGCCGGTGAACTGCTGGTAGTGACCGACCAGGGCAGCTGGCACGCCCGTGCCGTCATCAATGCCACCGGTACCTGGAATAATCCGTTGCTGCCTTCCTATCCGGGCCAGGAGTCCTTCACCGGCACACAGTTGCACACCCGGGACTATAACCGGGCCGAAGACTTCAGCGGCAAGAGGGTTGCTGTGGTGGGAGGTGGTATCTCCGCGGTGCAGCATCTTGAGGAGATCTCGCTGCATGCCAAGACGTTCTGGTACACGCGTCGGGAACCGGTCTTCAACGATGCTGATTTCCGTCCCGAGATCGAAGGCCGACGCACTATCGAGAGGGTCACGGCCAATGCCGAGGCCGGAAATCCTCCCGGGAGCATCGTCTCCTATACGGGCCTAATCTGGACCCCTGGAGCCAGGGCCGCCCACGCCCGCGGGGCCCTTGACCGACGCCCCATGTTCACCCGCATTGAGCCCTATGGTGTCCGCGAAGCTGATGGTTCCTTCACCTCAGTCGATGTGATCCTCTGGGCCACCGGATTCCGCCCGGCTCTGAAGCACTTAGCGCCGCTGCAGCTGGTGAACTCCCGCGGTGGTGTTCAGGTGCGCGGCACCCAGGTGGTGGCCGAACCGCGGGTGCATCTGATCGGTTTCGGGCCCTCGCAGTCCACCGTGGGGGCCAACCGGGCCGGCCGGGAAGCAGTGCGCGTGCTCACTCACACCCTGGCGGGCTGGCAGTAAGGGCAGACATAGACACTGCGGTCCTCTATGGCTGCCTGTCGCAGCTGCTCTTCACCCAGGTAGTACCGGATGATCGGCGTCTGGCAACGCAGGCATAACTTTCCGGCTCGCCCGTAGGTCCACAGCGATATCGCCGTGGATGCTGATCCGGTGGTGGCACGTCGGCTGCGGTTCTTATTGACCTGCAGCAGCCGGTAGGACATCTCAAGAACCGAGTCGAGATCGGCCACCTCGCCCACCGGGGTTTCTGGGCGCAGCCGGCTCAGGAAACAGATCTCACTGCGGAAGACGTTTCCGATGCCGGCCAGATTCCGCTGGTCCAGTAGGGCCACACCGAGGGAACGTTCGGGCTGAGCCTGCAGCCGCCGTCGTGCCTCATCCTGATCCCAGTCCGGACCCAGCAGGTCAGGTCCAAGGTCAGCAAAGAAGCTGTCTTCTGACGTGCGAGGCATCAGGTGCAGCTCGCCGAGCGAAAACCCGACCGCTTGATGCTCAGCGGTGTTCAGCACACAGCGGGCAGTGTGCCCAGGACGCTTCCAGCGCGCGCCGTTGCGCGGATACACATGCCAGATGCCTTCCATCTTCAGGTGGGACTGGATGGTGGTCTCCCCTGCCCGGATCAACAGGTGCTTGCCACGGGAGAGCACCTCTTCCACCAGCTCACCACTGAGGTCCGCAGTGGCATACTGCGGGACGCGGAACTGCGTGGACTCGAGGAATTTGCCAGCCAGCACTGCGCGCAGCGCGGAGGCCTGGTGGTAGACGGTATCTCCCTCAGGCATACCAGTTCCCGGTCATGTCCGCTCCCGCCAGAGCGTCCATACGTTGCCGTCCTGCACATGATGCTGCACCCCGTGAAGAACCATGGAGGCGATCGCTAAACCGCGGCCTGACTCAGCCAGCTCGCCCGGCAGAGCTGCCTGGTCCAGGATGTGCGGGCCTGTGAGAGGTTCGGCGTCATCGCGCAACTGAGCAAAAAGCCGATGGCGGTCAACCACCAGCTCCACCCACAGCGTCATAGAGTCACGGCCACCGCCGGGGATCCCGTGTTTGACCATATTGGTCAGCACCTCAGACACCCCAAGGGAGAACTGGAGCCGTTCCTCATCCTCAACATCTCCCACTTGAGCGCACAGTCGAGCCACTTCATCCAGAGTCTGATCCACAAGATGCAGATCAGCTGCTCCGTTGAAGGTAGATCTGTGCGGCTCAGCTGCCGGTGGATTCTCAGTCACCGGCGAAGGCCGACTCCACCGACGAATGATTCCGCAACACCCGATCAAGGTTCGTCAGGCGCAGCACCGAACCAACAGCTTCGCTGGACGCAGCAACCCGCAGGTCCCCTCCGGCTACGCGTGCTGCCTTGAGCCCTCCGATGAGTGCGCCCAGCCCGGATGAATCAATGAAATCGACCCCAGAGAGATCGACAACGATCCTGTTCTGGCCAGACTCGAGCAGGTCGCTCACCTGGCGTTTGACTCTAGGAGCTCCCACGGCTGTAAATCGTCCCTGCGGGGCGATGACCGAATATCCCTGTTCATTCCTGACGGTGATCTCCATGCTTCTCCTGTTGTTGTCCTGCCGCGAGCGCCTCTGCCTCAGCTGCGGGCCCGCGGTACCTGATTGCTTGAATAATGATGCTCAGCGCGGCGAGGTCATAAGCTATCCAAATGGTGTTCACCAGGGTGCCAGTACCGTCCGCGGTGCCCATACCGACTCTGATGACGCCGACGACCAGTGCGATGACCAGCAGCACCATAGCCGTTAGCTGAGGCCAGATTTCCCGCCAGGGAATCCCGCCTTCCCGCCCATCCTTGCGAGTCACCACGAAGCCCAGGGGACGTTTGAGGAAAACGTTGGCGACAGTGGTGGAGCACGCTCGGATCCAGACTGGGAAAAGCGCCAGCGAATATTGCTGTCCACGCCAGGTCCTGATTCCACGTGCCACTACCAGGAAGAGCAGCTGGTTGATGAAGAAGTACGGCAAGAACCGTGCGAAGAAGTCAACGCTCCAGGCGGTGACGGGCATGACACCCATGAGCAGATAGATGATCGGCGCTGCGAGATAGACTACCGCGGCATATCCGGAGAGATAGGTCCACATCGTGGAGAAGTACATCAGCTTCTGACCCAGAGTCAGCCCCCGCTTGACCAGTGGGTTGTCCCTGAACATCACTTGCAGCGTGCCTTGTGCCCAGCGCAGCCGCTGCTTCAGCATGGTGGCGAGGTCTTCGGGGGCCAGCCCGTGCGCCAGCACTTCGTGGTGGTAGACACTGCGCCACCCCAGAGAATGCAGCTGCATGGCCGTAGCCATATCTTCGGTCACCGAGATCGTGGCCATCGGCTGGATGGGCTGGGCCTCGTCTGCTCTGTCAACGCGCAGCTGATCCAGCAGTGCGGTCACCGACTCAACGGCCTGAAGCGGTGAATGCTCAGCTTTGCTCAGGTGATCCAGAGCATTCTCATCAATCACTAATGCGTTGAGCTCAGTGTCGCGCTGAACTGGGATGCTCTCCAGGAACGCGAGATCTTCCCGGATAGAGGAGATGTCCGCGCTTGTGAGTCGGTGTGAGGCTGCTTCTGCTTCGGCATGGACCCGGTAGACGACCTCCGCGATCGGCTCACCGCGCGAGATGTCCTGGCGTGCCCGCACAACCTCGCCCCCCAGCTGTTTGAGCTCCTGGCTGAGCTCTGGGGCGCCTCGATGCCGCTTGGCTTCACGCGCAAGCAGGGATTCTGCAGCCCTCAACGTGCGAGCTACAGACTGTTCAAGATTCCTGACGTATCCCACAATGCCAAGCCGCATCAGCGCCTCACGCCGCAGAACAGCGTTGGAGCCGCAGAAGAACGCCGCGTTCCAGCCGTCCTTGCCCTGCTGAATAGGGCCGTAGAACAGCGGAGCCTGGCTGCCTAGTGGATCAGCCTCATCCACGTTGATGAACCACTGCGGTGTCTGCACCAGGGCCACGTCAGGGTCATCGGCGAAATAACCCAGCGTCCGGTGAAGAATCAGGGGATCCGGGACCTGGTCAGCATCCAGGATGAGCATGAACTCGCCGTCGGTGCTGAAGAGTGCATTGTTGAGGTTGCCGGCCTTGGCATGGCGAGGTTTGCCAGTCCAGTCCTCAGATCTGGTGATGTATCCGATGCCGAGTTCCCGTGCTGCCGCGCGCATCTCAGCCCGGTCGCCGTCGTCGAGAATCCACGTTTCGTGGGGATACGTGATCGCTTTGGCGGCCTGCGCTGTTTTGCGGACCAACTCAACAGGCTCGTTGTATGTGGTGATGAAGACGTCAACAGACCCACTGGGCGGTGACTGCGGCCCCTGCCGCTCGCGGGCCCGCCACATGGTGGTTGCGAAGAAAATGGTGTCAATCAAGCTGTAGGTTTCGGCGAGCACCAGTGGTACCGCTATCCACCAGGCTTCCCAGTTCACCGATTCCAACCAGCGCCAGACGACATAATTGAGGCCAAGAATGACTGCCAGAACAGCAAGTACTCGGATCAGGATGAGTCGGCGGCTCATGCGTCCCTCCTGATGATGATGATGGTGGCGTCATCCGGTGCATGCATTCTCACAGCGCGTGTCAGCACTTCTTGGACTACTTCGGCTGGGCTCAGCTCGGCGAGCAGCTTCGCAATCTCAGTGAAGAGGTCGCCGGAGGCCAGTACATCCAGCACGCCGTCGCTGCAGCACAGGAGCATGTCACCGGGAGCCAGGACCGTGGCAGCGGCGACATAATCAGCATCCAGGCCCATACCCATGGGAAGACTTGAAGAATCCAGACGCTCGAGCTCTCCCCCGCTTCGGATGATGAACCCCAGGTTGTGCCCGGCGTCAACAAATTTCAGCTCACCGCTCTGGCAGGAGAGTTCAGCGTGAAATGCTGTCACGAAGATGTTCATATCCGTGAGGCCCTCGCTGAGAAGATCGTCGACCCGGCTCAGAGCCGAAACCAGTTCCCGATCTGCTTGAGTCCGTAATGCCCCGCGAACACCGGAGGCGATGATTCCTGCGCCAACCCCTTTGCCCATCACATCGGCCAGAGTGAATCGTAGTCCATCGTCTGTGCGGTAGAGATCGTAGAAGTCACCCGAGATATCGCCTGCCGGTTGAGTTCCGGTGGCGATGGTGTAACCGGTAATGTCCGGCACGGTTCGTGGCGTCAGTGCTCGTTGCACTAGAGCCGCATGGTCGATCTCCTGCTGGCGGGCAAGCTCAACCTGAACCCAAAGCGCGAGGTCTTTGAGCAGTTCCCGACGCCTAGCATCCATCGAGCGCGGCCTGGTGTCCAGGACGCAGAGCGTACCCACTTGCTCACCACCCGGAGCCTGAAGCGGATGGCCGGCATAGAACCGCAGATTCGGGTCACCTACAACAAAAGGGTTCTTCGCGAAGATGGGGTCCTGTGCGGCATCTTCGATCACCAGAGTCCCGCTTTGCCGGATGGTGACGTCACAGAAGGCGTCATCACGAGGGGCCTCTGGACCCCCGAGCCCGATCTCTGACTTGCGCCACTGCCGGTCCCTGTCCAGAAGTGTCACACTCACCATCGGTACGTCGAAGAGCTCCTGAGCCAGCCTGGTGATTCTGTCCACACGTTCATCCGGGGGCGTGTCCAGTATTTCCATCGCGTCAAGGGCCTGCTGCCGCTGCTGCTCAGAAATCACGTTCTTGCTCCTTGACCCTCATGCGGTACTTTGGCCAACCATATCCCGCGAACCCGCAACCGGCCAGGAAGGCAGCAAATTCAGGAGAAAGCCCTTGACCTGGGGATTCATCGCCCCCAGGATGGTGCTACGAGGTCTAAGAGCAGTGCTGCCGAGACGAATCCGCGAGGCCCAGCATGATCACCCATGACGTAGCACCCGGTATCCATCTGATCACCCGAGCCCATGTGAACTGCTACGTGGTGGAGGACGACGACGGCGTCCTGCTGGTGGACGCCGGGCTGCCGAAGATGTGGCATGAGGTTCTTGAGGCCCTGGACTACCGAGGACGGCGCCCGGATGAGATCCGTGGCATCGCGCTGACCCACGGCCACTTCGACCATGTGGGCTTCGCCCGGGGTGCTCAGCATGAACTTGGCATCCCGGTATGGGTTCATGCCAAGGACATGCCGCTGGCAGCTCACCCCTACCGCTACGCCACCGAGCGCAACCGTCTCCTCTACCCCTTCACGCACCCAAAGTCCTTGCCGGTGCTGGGGCGCATGGTCACCGCTGGCGCGCTGCGCATCAAGGGTGTAGAGCAGACCACCGCATTGGACGTCACGGCATTAGATCTACCCGGTCTGCCCGTGGCGTTCCACACTCCCGGACATACGGACGGACACTGCATTCTGCACTTCCCTGACCGCGATGCGGTGATCAGCGGCGACGCACTGGTGACGCTGGATCCCTATACCGGCAACCGAGGTCCCCAGATTGTAGCCAGTGCTGCGACCAAGGACACCGCACAGGCGCTCCAGTCACTGCAGGCCGTTGCTGCTACTGGTGCCACCATGGTGCTTCCCGGCCACGGTGAGCCCTTCAGCGGTGGAGCAGACGCTGCGGTTCAGCAAGCCCTGCACGTGGGCGCCCACTGAATTGCACTTTACTGTCCTGGCACCGGTACTCGGGCCGCCGCACGGTAGGCCAGCCATCCTCCGATTCCCGGCAGCAGGCTTAAGCCCCACACCCTGTGCTGCCCGGACGCGCATAACACTGCGGTGATCACCGTGCAGGTATAGGCCAGCCCGTGCAGTGGTCCCAGCACTGAGCTGATCCCTGGTTGGTGCACAGTGGCCAGGTTCAGCAGCATCAGCGCCAGGGTGACCATCTCGACCACACCCAGCCATTTCAGAATGCTCAGCGGACTCATACGTACCCATCCTGTCCGGGGCGGTAGATCATCATCACCACAACAACTGCCCACAGCAGGTTGAATATGCCGGTAGTCATCCCCAGCCGCCGGGCGATGGACAGATCCGGCATCACTGCGGCGGCGTCGTCGTCCTTGGCTGCCGGGGTGTGCTGTTCAAGCCCGGCCAGCACACGTTTCTGGGTGGGGATCACCTGGGTGATGAGCACGACGGCGGCCAGCCCGGTCAGACTCATCGACACCAGCAGCCACGGCTGGGTCAGAATCCCCATGGAAAGAGCTGTGGCCACACCAAAAACCGGCACCAGGACGCCGATCACTGCGTAGACAGCGGTGATGCGATGCAGGATCCGCACAGCGGCAGCAGCGCGGGCATCTGCGGGATCGCTCAGCGCCCGGCGGGCAGCGGGAGGGAACATACTGGCGGCCACGGCCACCGGCCCGATGGCGAGAATAGCGCCCAGCACGTGGACGGAGAGAAGGAAATTGCTCACGCACCCTATCTTCTACGTCGTGTAGAAGATTCAGCTAGTGACCTGGTTGCCATGTCCCGCCTGAATCCGGCCACCGGGTCCTGCTTCGGCTTATACCCCTGTTCGGCCCCGACATCACTGAGTAATGTGCAACTATGCACACTGTTGCCGTCCTGGCACTTGAAGACACCATCGGCTTCGATCTGGCCACCGCGGTGGAGACTTTCAGCCAGGCCAGGCTTCCCGATGGCCGCACCGCCTACCGAGTCCTGGTCTGCGGGGAAGACGACGAGGTCAGTGCGGGTGCCTTCACTATGCGCACCCACCACGGAGTAGAGGCCCTCCAACTGGCCGATACCGTCATCGTTCCAGGCCGAAACAATCCGTTGATCCCCACCTCTGCTATCACTCTGGAGGCACTGCAGGACGTGGCAGCCGCCGGGACCCGGATCGCCTCGATCTGCGTGGGCGCCTTCAGTCTGGCCGAAGCCGGGCTGCTGGATGGGCGACGCGCCACCACCCATTGGCGGGCTGCTCAGGCCTTTCGACAGAAGTTCCCCGCCGTGGATTTAGACCCTGATGTGCTCTACGTGGATTCCGGGGCAATCCTCACCTCCGCCGGTGCGTCAGCGGGACTGGACCTATGCCTCTATATGATCCAGCAGGACCATGGAGCCGCCGTCGCCGCTGATGCTTCACGCCTTGCGGTGGCGCCGCTGCACCGCGGGGGCGGGCAGGCGCAGTTCATTCTGCGCAATCAGCCCACCCTGCAGACCGCCAGCCTGGAGCCTGTGCTGCATTGGATTGAGCACAACGCCCACCGGCCCATCACCTTGGAGCAGTTGGCAGAGGCTGCGCATATGAGCGTGCGCACTCTGAACCGGCGCTTCCACACGGAAACCGGGCAGTCACCGATGACCTGGCTGAGCGGTGTGCGGATTCGCCACGCCCAGGAGCTGCTGGAGACCACTGACTACGGCGTCGAGCGCATTGCCCGGCAGACCGGGTTCCCAAGCCCGAGCAACTTCCGCGCCCTCTTCCAGCGCACCCTCGGGGTCTCCCCCAGCGAATACCGCCGAACCTTCCGCGGCGAACGCACCGCTCAGCGGCACCGCCAGCCTGCCGGGCAGGGCTGAGACCAGCGCCGGGAGCCGGACCTAGCGACTGGAAGCGTAGTTCACAAAAGCTGCCGCCAGTGGGCGGAAGGTCGCTTCAATCCCGGAGGCCTCGGCCTCGTATTCCCTGACCACATCCGCTGGGGTTCTGCCGGCCTTCTTCACCAGCTCAGCAGTGCCCTCGGCCCAGCGCTGCACTGTATGGGCATCGGGCTCGGGGTGAAACTGCACCGACCAGAACGAGCTGCCCACTCGGAAAGCCTGCACCGGCGCATCGGTGCCTTCCACCAGATGCACCGCCCCTTCCGGGACTGCCGCGATCTGCTCCTGATGCCACAGCACAGCTTTAGGGCGCTGGGGCAGCACGGAGAACACCGGGTCATCAGCAGCTTCGGGGCGCCGGATAAGCTCCATCACCCCGATCTGCGGAATGCTGCGGCGGAAGACTTCGGTGTCATGGGCTACTGCTGAGAGCTGGGCGCCCAAGCAGATATTAAAGGCCGGGGATTCCTCAGCAGCGGCAGTGCGCTGCAGGGCACGTACAGCCGGAAGCCACTCCCACTGCTCATCATCCTCAGGGCCAGCAGTGCCGCCGAGCACCACCATCCCCTGGTATCCGGCCAGATTCTCCGGAATGGCATCACCACGGTCAGGACGCAGCATCACCAGCTCCGCCCCGGCCTCTTCCAGCCAGCGCCCGAATTTATCGATGCCCACGCTGTCCTCATGCTGAATGACCAGAATTCTCACCATTGATCCGAGTTTACGCGGGCCAAGAGGGGCTCCAGAGCTGCTGCCGGAACTCTTGTCAGGAAACACCCCTACACTCGATAATCGAAGATATGTTCGAATAGCGGGAGTGTTCTGCAGGAGTGTTCTGTAATGAGAGTTCCGCCGATAGGAGTTCTGCGATGAGCGCTGAAGCAGCGGTGCTGCCTGATTCAGCCACGGTGTGGACCACACCTGAAGGTGCCCCGGCACGGCTGGTATGGGGTCACCGCCGGTTTATTGTCACCGATCGGCCTATTCCGTGGATTGACCGTACCCCCTGGTGGGAGTCGCTGAGCCGGATGCCAGCGGGCAAGGCTGACATGCAAGAGCAGCAGATGTGGCAGGTCCAGGCCACCGCGGAAGATGGTCAGATCCTCATTTTTGACCTGGCGGTGATGCCTGGTCAGCAGTGGCCAGTAACCGGAATCTATGACTAAAGCGAGCGAGTTCCTGTGACTGATTTCACTCACCTGACCGTGGCCAGCGCCTTCTCCGCCCATCATGGCACCAGCAGCCCGGAGGCACTGGTGGAGGCTGCTGCCGCCGACGGCGCCCAGATCGCTGCCATTACTGATCGCGACGGGCTCTACGGTGCGGTGCGCCATATACGCGCTTGCATCGCCCATGGGCTTGATCCGGTGGTGGGCGTAAACCTGCAGCTCAAAGACCGCCGGTCTTCGCAGATCACTGCGGCAGCGGAAGCCACTGCGCCTGCAAAAATCACTGCGCCGGCAAAAAATACTGCGCCGGCCGAGATCACCGTGCTGGCTCATGGCCACAATCATGGTGCTGGCTGGGCAGGGCTGGTGCGGCTGATCTCCTCAGCCCATGCGCCCAAGCGCGGGGCCAGACGGATCCCGCATGGGACTGCACACCGACCGGCGTGGATCACGCGGAGCCAACCGGCGGCGTTCATCCAGGACGACGACGGCGCCCCCACTGCCACAGTGCTGTTGGGAGCGCACTCTGATGTGGGCCGGGCGGTGCTGTCCGGGCAGCGCGAGCAGGCGCTGGGACTGCTTCAGGACTGGTGCCAGCGGCTGCCCGGCGGCGTCGTGGTCGATATTGTCTGCCACCACACCAAACCGGGACTGCCTGGCAGTCTGCGTCATGCCGCCCAGATGCTGCAGTTGGCAGTAGCAGCGGAAGTCCCTGCCGTGCTCAGCAATGCAGTGCGCTATAAAACTCAGGACGAGGCTGCCACCGGTGATGTGCTCGATGCGGCTGCTCATCTGTTACCGCTGGGGAAGTTCGCTGCCCAGCCCAATGCGCAGGCCTGGCTGAAGCCCGCTGAGCTGATGCACCGCCTGGCTCAGCAGATCGTGGAGGCTGCCGGGCTGCGTCCGACTGCTGCTCATGATCTGCTGGATCAGACCCAGCGGTTAGCACAGCGGTGCCGGCTGGATCCGCAGACTGATCTGCGCTGGCGGCAGCCGAAAGTCCCAGAGCTGGATGTGCTCGGACTGCACAACGGTACTGGGCTGGCCCCTGATGAGATCCTCACCCAGCGCTGCCAGACTGCGCTGGATCAGCGCTACCCCCATGCCTCGGGTCAGGAGCTCAGCGAGCTGGAACAGCGGCTCTCCGATGAGCTGGGCACTATCCGCCAGTTCGGATTCAGTACGTATTTCCTGACCGTGGCAGATGTGGTGGATATGATCCGGCAGCGGCGCATCCGTGTGCAGGCCCGTGGCTCAGGCGCCGGAAGCCTGGTCAATTATCTGCTGCAGATCTCCACCGTGGACCCCATGGAACACGGCCTGCTCTTTGAGCGCTTCCTGGGCAAGAAGCGCAGCGCCCTTCCTGATATTGATGTGGACATCGAATCGGCCCGTCGCCATGAGGTCTACGAGGCGATCTTTGAACGCTACGGCCACCACCGGGTGACCCTGTTGTCCATGCAGAACCGGTACCGGGCTCGGGGTGCGGCTCGTGATGCCGGGCTCGCCCTGGGCCTGACCGAGGAGCGGATCGATCAGATCGCGCAGAATCTGTGGCGCTTCAACGCTAGGGAGTTTCGGCAGGTGCTCTCTTCCAAGCCGGAACTGCGGGAAGTGGCTGAGCTGGTGCGCGCCGAGCCGGAAGTCGATCTGCTGGTAGATCTGACCGAACGGCTGGACCGGCTTCCCCGGCATATCTCCATGCACCCCTGCGGGGTGATCCTCGGGGATGCCGATCTGCTCTCTCTGACTCCCACACAGCCTTCGGGGATCGGGTTGCCGATGTCGCAGTTCGATAAAGACGATATTGACGATATGGGTCTGCTGAAGCTGGATGTGCTGGGAGTCCGGATGCAGTCCACCATGGCCTATGCGGTCAAGGAGATCCAGCGGGTCAACGGTGCTCAGGCTGCGGAAGAGGGCGGCCTGCCGTCTGATGCCCCTTATATCTCTGCCGAAGGTGAGGTGGACCTTGATGCCTTGCCTAAAGATGATGAGACCACCTTCGCTGCCATCCGCACCACCCACACTCTGGGGATGTTCCAGATTGAATCCCCCGGTCAGCGGGAGCTGGTTGGGAAGCTGCAGCCAGATGCCTATTCAGATCTCATCGCGGATATCTCACTCTTCAGACCCGGACCGATGAAGGGCAATATGGTAACCCCCTTTGTGGAGCGCAAGCACGGCTTTGAGGACATCCGCTATCTGCATCCCCGGTTTGCGCCTTTCCTGCAGGACTCCTATGGGGTGGTGATCTATCACGAACATGTGCTGCGGATCCTCAGCGATGTCATGGGGATCTCGCTGGCGGAAGCAGATGAGTTGCGCCGTCGCCTGGAGAAGGACGCCGAACAGATCGAAGAACAGTTCCGGCGCCGGGCGGCAGAGAATAAGGACGCCGGAGTCCCACGCTTCAGCTCCGCAGAGATCGACCGTATCTGGGAGGCCCTGAAAGGGTTCGGCAGCTTCGGCTTCTGCAAGGCCCACGGTGCCGCTTTTGCGTTACCCACCTATCAGTCGGCATGGCTGAAGGCCCATTACCCGGTGGAGTTCCTGGCCGGGATCTTTGAGCATGACCCCGGAATGTATCCGCGCCGGCTGCTGATGGCTGAAGCCCGGCGCATCGGCATCCCGCTGCTGCCCGTGGACGTCAATGTCTCCAGTGCGCAGTACCGGGTGGAGCGCGTCAACGCTGAGGAGAAAGGCATCCGGCTCTCGCTGCGTGATATTCGAGGTATCACCGAGGCTGAATGTGAGCGCATTGTGCAGGGCCAGCCGTATCATTCCATTGCTGATTTCTGGCGCCGGGCGGCCCCTTCCCGGCCATTGATGGTGCGCCTGGCCAGTATCGGTGCCCTGGATTCTCTGGCAGCAGATCATGAGCAGCGCACCTCCCGTGGTGGGCTCATCGCCTATGTTCGCCAGCTCACTGCAGCTCCGAAGAAACCCCGGTCGGCGCGAGTCGATGGGCCGGTGGACAGCGCGGAATCTCAGCCTGCGCTTTTTGCTGAGCATGCCTTGTTCAGCACCAAGGAACCAGAGCCCTCAGCCGAGGAGCGCATCAGCGCTGAGCTGGATGTGCTCTCCAGCGAGGTCAGCGGGCATGTCATGCAGACCTATCAGCCGCTGCTGGACGAGCTGGGAGTGACTCCAGCATCCCAGCTGCTGGATCTGCGCAACCATTCCCAGGTACTGGTGGCCGGCATTCGGGTAGCCACTCAGACCCCGCCGATGCGCTCAGGCAAACGTACCGTGTTCATCAGTCTCGACGACGGCACTGGCTGCGCTGATACAGCGTTCTTTGAGGAAGCTCAGCAGCAGGCTGGACCGCTGCTCTTCGGCACTAAGCTGATGGTCATCCGCGGGAAAACCCGACGTACCGGGGACCGTGGAGTCTCTATCCTGGCCGACGGAGCTTGGGACCTGAAACAGCTGTGGGCCCAGTGGCAGCAGACTCATCAGGTGGATCTGTTCCAGGAATCAGAGACTCAGCTGGTCTGAAAGATCCCGCAGGATCTCTGCAGCAGGGCCCGGGCGGGCGTGCCGCCAGCCGGTGCCCGCCCAGAGGTTCAGGCCCTCAGGGTCACCCGCAGCGGCGGCAGCCTGACGCAGCGGTGAGGTCAGATAGTGCACCGCCGGGAACCCCAGCGGTGCGGAGGCCGTGAAGCGTTCAGTGAAGTCATTGACCAGTGCACGTGCCGGTCGTCCGGAGAAGGCTGTGGTCACCACGGTTTCCCGGTGCAGCTGGGTCAGGGCCTGCTGATGTGCTGGCTGGGTGCCGCTTTCATCGCTGCGCAGCAGCACTGTGCCCACCACCGCGGCCTCGGCTCCCGTGTGAAGCAGGTCTTTCACCTGCTCGGCAGTGCCGATTCCACCGGCGCCCCACAGTGGAAGATCGGTGGCGGCACGTACCTGAGAGAGAAGCTGAAGCAAGCCCGGCTGCGCTGGAGGTATCCGCGCTGGCCAATCCTGCGGTGACCATTCCTGTGGTGACCACGTCCCAGAATGACCTCCGGCTTCGTGGGACTGCACAATGAGACCATCCACTCCAGCCTCTGTAGCCGCCAGTGCTTCGTCCACCGAAGTGACGGTCTGCACAGTCAGCGCACCGGCCTGCTGCAGCCCGCGGATATCCTGCGCAGGTGCCAGTCCGAAGGTGAAGCTGACCACCGGTGGAGGGTTCTCTACCAGCAGCTGCACTTTAGCGGCCCACGCGTCATCGTCTTCCCGGGGTTCAGGCAGCTTCACCTGATCATCTTCGTCAGTACCGCTCAGCGATTCATAGCGCTGCGCCCAGTCGGTCAGCTGCTCCGCGTAGCTGGTGAACTTCTCCCGGTCCACCGGCACCGGGTGAGGAGCGAAGAGATTAACACCAAAAAGCGAAGTCTGCTGCCGGACTGCCTGGATCTGCTGCGCCAGCTGCTCCGGGCTGCGGTAACCGGCGGCCAAGAACCCCAGAGCCCCAGCCTGGGCAGCGGCGATCACCAGCTCCGGGGTGCTGGGGCCGCCTGCCATAGGGGCTGCCACCACCGGCAGCTGTGCGCCGAGCTGCTCCAGAAGCTGCTGGCGCGCAGCGCGGCTCCGTTCAGCGCGCAGCCATGGAGCCACCTGTTCGCTCAGCAGCGGCGCCACGTCCTCGGCAGGCTTCAACTGTTCCAGCGGGATCCAGCGGATCTCTGCGATTTCTGCGGCAGGTCTCAGCTGGTCCAGAAGATCATCAGCCACGGCGTCGAAAGTCACCCGGAAGTTGTGGCAGACCACAGTGTGATCGGGTTCGTTAGCTGCCGGGGCGGAGAACTCGCCCATGGGGATCAGTTGCTCAGGCTGCAGCTGAAGGCCCACCTCCTCGCGGACTTCGCGCAGCGCAGTTTCCGCCGGGTTCTCCCCCGGCTCAGGCTTGCCGCCCGGCTGCATGAACCGGCTGGTGCCCTGCTTGCGGACGGTCAGGACTCGACCTTCGCTATCGCTGAGGACCAGGGCTGCCACACGGATGATCTTTGATTCGCTCACCCGCTTGAGTCTACGTAAGCAGTCGCGAAGGGTTTAGGCTATCGGCGGTAATACGCCTGACCAGCAGAAAGCAGGGGCCGAGGATGGCACGCGTTGGAGTAGTTGTCACAGATACTTATTGGGTTCCTGCAGGAGACCAGGACACCGGGCCGTTGATCGCGGCCCTGGAACGGCTGGGCATTGCGGCAGAGCCGGTGGTGTGGCATCAGTGGCAGGCTCAGGACGCTGAGCGGTTTGATCTGCTGGTGATTCGCAGCCCCTGGGACTACACCGAACGTGAAGCCGAGTTCCGTGCCTGGCTGCAGACCACCGGTGCGCAGCTTCCGGTGCTGAACTCACCGGAGCTGATCGAGTGGAATCTGGACAAGGTGTATCTGCAGCAGCTGCAGCACAAGGGCATCAGCATCGTGCCCACTACCTGGGTGCAGGATGCTGCAGAGCTTGAACAGGCGCTGGCCAGTTATGGCCAGCAGTGGACGGTGCTGAAGCCCAGTGTTTCTGCCGGCTCGCTGAACACGGAACTGCTGCGGGCCGACTCCGCTGAGGCCTTTGCGCTTGGTGCCCGGATTATCAATTCGGGCCGGACCCTGCTGATTCAGCCAGAAGTTCCAGAACTCACCGCCGGGGATGAACGGGCACTGTATTTTATTGGCGGGGAGCACACCCACACCATCGCCAAAGGCGCATTGCTGGAACGCGGCGGCGGTCTGCTCGGCGGGAACTATCAGGAGCGCCCGCAGCTGGTGTCCGCCAGTGAGGAGGAGCAAGCCTTCGGAGCTGCCGTGCTTTCAGCTGTGCAGGAGGTCACCGGAACCGGTATGCCGCTCTACGGACGCATCGATATTGTGACCACTGCGCAGTGGGGAACAGTGCTGCTGGAGGCAGAGCTGTTCGAGCCTGCGCTGAATCTGCAGCGAGCGCCGGAGGCCGCCGATGTGCTCGCGGCAGCAATCGCCGCTCGGCTGCCCGTTCAGGCCCAGGCCTGAATAGCCAAGCTGCCCAGGATTCCCAGCAGTCCGGCCCAGATGTAGCTGGCCAGAGTGCCAATGATGAAACGCTCAGTGGCCTTGGCGCGGTGTTCAGACTTTGCTGAGCGCAGTTCCGGGTAGCGTCCGAGCCCTTTCACCGCCAGCACTACCGCGATGGCTTCTGGGTATCCGGCCAGCACTGTGCCGGTGATGGCCAGCCGCTCCAGGACACCGATCCAGGTGCCGCCACGCAGTACACCTGGAGCGGAGCCTTCTGGTTCCACCCAGCGCAGGATTCCGGCCACCACAAAGAGCCCTGCGCCCATGGAGAGCAGCAGGGCGCTGGTCACAATCAACACGGTGATCAATACAGCCATCTCCTCAAGTATCGGCAGCGGGCCTGACATCCTCGCCGGTTCTATAGGTGCCCTTCAGCGGTGCTGATCAGGGCGGCCACCACAGGACGCGCCCTGCGCTCCTCCTCCACCATGGCGGTTCGGGCCCGTTTGCTCACTGCCTGCGGCGAGATGCCCAGGTCAGCGGCTATCCGGGCCTGGTTCATTCCTTGTGCCTGACGGTCAGCTACGGCCCACCCTTCGGCAGAACGACGCCGCACCACCGCTGCCAGCAGCTGCAGCACCGCAGTAGCTTGACCTGCGGCGTCGTTATTGGCTCCCTCCACCACCACCGGCACCGGCTCTGCTTTGCCGCGGGCCCGCTCCACCGCGTTGCGGGCGTGGATGAACACCTCTCCCGAGCTTTGCCGCGGACTGCTGCCCAACGGAAGGTCTGCCGGGCCAGCACCCACACCGATAGCCCAGTCGCCTGCACGTACCAGCTGCAGCGTGAAATCCAGCGCCGTCTCGGCGTCGCTGAGCACTATCTGGACTTCATCTCCTACGGTGCGTTCCAGCGGCAGCAGGATGTGCTCTGCCCGCTCGTCCGCCCAGGGGCTGAGATCCTCGAGCAGGCGGCGCACCCTATCGCCGGTTTCCCGGCTGCGATGCTGATCAGCTGTCACCACGAACATAAATCAACCCTACAAGGTTGATACCCGCTAATCAACCCCTGAAGGTTGATCACCGAGGCGCACCTCGCAGGGTCAGTGCATTGGCGCTGATCACCAGCCCGATCCCCACCCAGCCAAGTACCGGCAGCACCTGTCCCAGAAAAGCCGCCCCCACCAGCGCAGCAAAGAACGGATGAAGGGACATCCCGAGCCCGAAGATCAGCGGAGGGATTCGTCGCAGCACCATCAGGTCAAGGGCATATGGGACCGCAGAAGACAGCAGCCCTGAGACAACGGCGAAGACATAGGCCTCCCAAGGTGGTTGTACGTGAAGAACGATGACCACCCCCAACGGCACCATCACGCAGGCTGAGAGCGCCGTGGAGACTGCCGCGCCCTGAATGCCGGCTACCCGGCGTCCCACGGTTCGATTGGTCAGGATATACCCGGCCCAGCACAGCCCTGCCAGCAGCCCGAAACCCAAGCCCAGCAGGTCACTTGATGGACCAGGACGCGCCAACAGAACGACGCCGCCGAGTGCAAGCGCCGCGCACAGCCCGTCGCGCAGTCGGCGAGACGCAGCCAGAGCCACTCCCAGCGGCCCCAGGAACTCCAAGGTGACCGCGGTACCTAATCCCACACGATCCACCGCCGCATACAGTGTGGTGTTCATCCCTGCGAAGAAGAGCGCCAACAGCACCAGTGGCCCCCACTGGCTGCGGGTATAGCGCCAAAAACGCGGCCGGGCGAGGGCAGAGAGCACGACGGCGGCTACTAACTGTCGCGCAGCAACCACGGCTACCGGACCCATAGTGCTGAAGGCCAGGGAACCCACCGCGGCACCGAACTGGGTACTCAGTGCCGAAGTGGCCATCATGGCAAATCCTCCGGTGGTGCCAGGTTTCGGCGGGCCCGAAGGCGGCTGTGGCTCAGGGGACATGAGCTGATTCTGCACCGGGACCGGCCAGTGGCCCAAGAACTGCTTCGAAGGCCAACGACCTGCTACCCGGATGCATACAATCACCAAGTGTCTCGCTTCTTCGCCGACCTGACTCCGCTGCGGGTGTCCCAGGCCTACCGCCGACTGTGGCTGGGCAATGCCCTGGCCGCCGTCGGCGCCCAGTTGACCCTGGTGGCGGTGAGCCTTGAGGTCTACGCGCTTACCCAGTCCAGCTTGTACGTGGGCTTGGTGGGGCTTTTCGCCCTGGTGCCGCTGGTGGTGGCCGGGCTCTACGGGGGCGCGGTGGCTGATGTCTATGACCGGCGGAAGGTTGCCCTGGTCTCTGGGTTCTTCCTCTGGCTATCCATCTGCGGAATCACCGCCCATGCATGGATGGGCGTGGAGAACGTTTGGCTGCTCTATGGACTGGTGGCTCTCCACTCGGCTGCGCAGGGAGTCAACCAGCCCACTCGCAGCGCCATCATCCCGGCCCTGGTGGGGCACAAGTTGCTGCCAGCTGCGAATGCGCTGAATATGATGACATTCAACTTCGCAATGATGGGCGGCCCCCTGCTGGCAGGCGTGCTGGTGGCCACTGTGGGCTACGCCTGGACGTATTCGATCGACGTCGTCGCTTATCTTGCTGCACTGTGGGCACTGTTCAGACTGCCCCCACTCCCACCGCAGAAAGATGAGACCGACGGCGCTGACCCCCAGCCGCGCCGAGTGGGAGTTCGCTCCGTGGTGGAGGGACTGGTGTTTTTGAGGACCCGCAAGAACGTGCGCATGACGTTCCTCATGGACTTCGCCGCGATGATCCTTGCAATGCCGCGCGCCCTCCTGCCGGCCATCGGCGCGCTGCTGGTCGGCGGCGGCGAGCTGACAGTCGGCATCTTCCTCGGAGCATTGGCAGCAGGTTCATTCCTCACCGGCGTGTTCTCGGGACCGTTGATGCGGATACATCGCCACGGTGCTGCTGTGACCTGGGCTGTGGCCGCATGGGGCGGGTGCATTGCCGGCTTCGGTGCGGTGGTGTGGCTCGCCTCCGGCGAACCTGTGCCCCCTGATGGGTCGTTGACGTGGTGGGTGTGGCCGGCTGCGCTGCTTTTGCTGCTGGCCGGCGTCAGTGATGCGGTGGCCATGATCTTCCGGCAGACCATCCTCCAGTCAGCTACACCTGATCACTTAAGGGGCCGCCTGCAGGGCGTCTTCATCGTGGTGGTGGCCGGTGGCCCGCGCTTGGGGGAACTCGTCTCCGGAAGCGTTGCTACCGTTGTTGGCGAGTCCCTCACGGCCGTGGCCGGAGGAATCCTGTGCATCCTCACAGTGTTTGTCCTGGCCCGCAGATTCCCCGGATTTCTGCGGTACGACTCCCGTAATCCCACACCCTGAGCCCGATTCACAAGAAACTCACAGAAAGAAAGATCACAGGACGATAACGGGCCGGTATCCGCGGAATTCTGCGGTTCTTGGGCATTCTAGGGGCTCTCCCGCTTAGTTGACGCAATACTTTTGAGACCTTTTACTTGATGGCGGACATCTTCTGTGATGTGGATGTGACTCTTGGGCTCCCTCTTCCCCGGCCCATCGCATCGGTCCGCACCAGTGCGGGCGAACATCTCAGGAGTGCTTCGGCTGGCAATCCCGACGCCGTCCATCCGCCAGCTGGAGTGACACGTAACCGTGACCAAGTGAGGAAAGGAGTGCAGGGCGGCGGCGCAGGACCCGGGAGGGTCCCCAAGCGCTAGGGAACTTCGCATACGCAGAACAATGAAGACTTCCATGGCTTTCAAGAAGATCCTCGGCGGCTCTATGGCTGCTGCCACCCTGGCCGGTGCCGCTGTTGTGGCGCAGGCTCCTGCAGCTAGCGCCGCCAGCGACTGGGACCGCCTTGCTGAGTGCGAGTCCGGCGGCAACTGGTCCATCAACACTGGCAACGGCTACTACGGCGGTCTGCAGTTCTCTAAGCAGTCCTGGGAGGCTGTAGGCGGCAGCGGCTTGCCGCACCAGGCTTCCAAGGAAGAGCAGATCAACCGCGCAGCAAAGCTGCAGGCTATTCAGGGCTGGGGCGCATGGCCCGCATGCTCGGCTCGCCTGGGCCTCTCCGGTACTCCTAGCGCCGCTCCTGCTCAGAACCAGCAGCAGTCCGCTCCGGCGCCTGCAGCTCCGGCCCCGCAGCCGGCTCCCCAGGCTGCACCTGCCCCCCAGCAGTCCGCACCTGCTCCGGCTCCGCAGCAGTCGGCGCCTGCACCGCAGCCCCAGACTGAGCAGCCCCGCAACCTGGCACCGGCTTACAGTGCCGAGCCGAACACCTCGGTGGAGGTCTCCGAGGAGACTTACACCGTTCAGTCCGGTGATTCACTGAGCTCTATCGCCGCTGAGCTGGGTGTCGAGTGGACCGATCTGTGGGGTGCCAACCAGGACCTGGTAGAGGATCCCAACCTCATCTACGTCGGTGACGAGCTGAAGCTGCCCGTTATCTGATTCCTGAGGTCTCAAGCTGGCCCTGGGCATAGCTGAAGACCACAGTGCCGTGCTGATCGGTGCGGTAGACGGCTGACTCCAGCCTCTGGAGCATCCCGGTGATCTCTGGTGCAGGATGGCCGTAGCTATTGTCCTCACCCACACCGATCAGCGCGACAGAAGGTCTGGTGAACTCCAGAATCTCGGTGCCGCCATTAGCTGCACCGTGGTGAGGTACCTTCAGCACATCAACATGCTGAGGCAGAGCCTCTCGAGCCAGCAGAAGATCAGTGACCTCCTGTTCGAGGTCTCCGGTACTCAGCAGGCGCAGCGGATCGTTCGCGGGTCCGTCTGCGCCTGCTGAGTACTCGTGTATCTCAAAGAGCACAGCCAATGAATTGTCGTTGGGATTGCGGTGATAATCCGCCGCTGCCCACACCGTCCAAGTCACCGGAAAAGCTCCTTCATGGATACCGCTGTCCCCCGGGTGGGCTCGCTCAGCTGAGACCTGAACTGACTCTGCCTCCGGGGCCTCAGCAAGCTGCCAACCGGCGCTGGCGGAGTACAGCAGACGGTGGATATCTGCGGCTTGCTTCACCCCGGGCATTCCGCCGTAGTGATCACGATGTTCGTGGGTGATCATCAGTACTTCCACCTGCTCAATCTCCAGATGGTTCAGGCATTCCTCGGCCGCTGCGGGCTCCTCCCCGGTATCTACAACAATCCCAGCCTGCGCCCCAGTCCGGATGACCAGCATGTCCCCCTGGCCCACATCGCACAGCGCGAAGCGCCAGTCCCCCGGCAGCTTCTGCTCCCCCAGCCCGGTCAGCGGAACAATCAGCGCCAACACTGACGCTGCTGCGCTGACCAACACCCCCATTTCAGCGCGACCAGGACGCTGCAAGGCAATCAGCAGCCGGCACAGAATCAGTGCTGCAGCCACGTAGAGCAGAACTAACACCGCCCCGAGCCAACCAGCAGGCCACGGCGCCAGTGCCTGCGGCAGGCTGCTGGCGCCACGCCCGATGAGCCCAATACCGGCTGCTGGAACACCGGCTGCCCAGAGCAGCACCTGACTCACTCCCGGCAGGGTAGTAGAGAGCACCGCTGCCAGCGTCCCGGGGACAGTCACCAGCGGCAGCAGCGGGCCGGCCAGAATATTTGCCGGCACACTGTAGGTCGTCACTCCGGCGGCCAATGGCAGCAGCACGGGGGTCACCAGCAGCTGCGCTGAACAGGCCAAGGCCAGCGGACCGGCGATCAGGGCGGGCATTCGCTGCTCAAAGAGCTCTTTGAGCCTGTGCCCGATCAGAACGATCCCTGCCGTGGCAGCCACGGAGAGCTGGAAAGCGGGCTCCGTGCTGAACCAAGGGTCATACAGCAGCAGAATCAGCACACAGAGACATAGCAGAGCTGAGGACGCTCTCCCCCGGCCGGCGAAGACTGCCAGTGCCCCAATGGAGCCCATGAGCGCCGCCCGAATCACACTGGGCGCAGGCTGTACCAGCATCACGAACAGCAGCAATCCCAGCAGCGTGATCACCACGGTGCTCCAGCGTGGCATGCGCAGCAGTCTCATCAACCCCATCAGCGCACCCATGACCAGCGTGCAATGAGTTCCGCTCACCACTGTCATATGGGTGAGGCCAGAGACCCGCATCGCTTCGGTGAGCGCCGCGTCCTGTCCAGAGCGATCCCCCAGAATGATGCCCGGCAGCAGCGCCGGCGCGTCCCCTAGCGCCCTAGCTGAAGCATCAGCAGTCGCCTGTCGCAGCGCGGAGAAGGCATCTGTGACCGTGGTCCACTGGTCTTCAGGCAGGATGCTCAGCGCCTGGTCACCAAAGGGAAAGAGCATGGCGCTGGCCCTTTCGCCCTGCTCCAGCTGGGAGGTCCGGACCAGACCCTGGTAGCGGTGGCCGGCGCGGACCACATCAGCTGGATCCTCACCTTCACTGAGCGGATGCATAAGCAGCACTGCGGCCCCCACTGGCACCTGGTGCTCGCCGGGGGTTGTCTGGGCGTGAGTGACCGTGGCTCGTACCAGCAGCCGCGGCTCTCCGGATCGATCCGGTGTGGCAAGGACTTCGGCATCCTCCAGGACCCGGAGGGTCACCCGCAGCGGAGCCTCCTGGTCCACAGCTGCGGTCCATCCACTCAGCTCCTGGCTTCGAAGGTCCTGTCCTGCCACACCTAGTACAGCCGCAGCTGCCACGATGCACAGCAGAAGGTGCAGGCCGATGATCCGGCTCAGTTCTAGGACGCGCCCGGGCTCAGCTGCGCTGGATCGCCGTGGCGGAATGAGCAGACAGAGCAGTATCAGCAGAGCCAGCAGGCCAAGACCAGCTGCAGCGCTCAGGGATGCTCTCCAGGGTGTATGGACCGCCACGAGAGCCGCGCACCATACGCATAGGGCCGCAGGCAGCAGCCGGAGATCCAGCGGAGAGCGTCGACTGGTCAGTCCTGCCCCGGTCACCACGTCACGAGCTCAGCAATATTGCCCAGTATGGCCGGGCCGATCCCGCTGACGGCGGCGAGTTCTTCTAAGGAGCTGAAGTCCCCGTGACTCTCGCGATAGGTGATGATACGTCCTGCCAGCGCCGGGCCGATCCCTGGCAGCTGCTCCAAGGTGGCGCTGTCGGCAGTGTTGATGTTGATCAGTGCTGGGGCCTCAACCCCTGCTTCTGCCACCGCCGCGGGCGAACCAGTTTGCGGTAGGTCAGTGTGGCCAAGATGGTGCCCCGCGGCCTCGAGCTCATCGGCGGTGGGCACATAGATCAGGCCGCCGTCGGCCACCGGTGCCGCCAGGTTAATGCCGTGGGCGGCAGCTTCATCGCCGAGGCCTCCTGCAGCATCAACGGCATCAACAACCCTGGCTCCGGCGTCGAGCTCCACCACCTGAGGATCCCGGACCGCACCGGCTATATGAACCGTCACAGTCTCTGATTCCAGCGTCTCCGCAGCCTCGGAAACGCCGTCGGACGCCGGGGGCTGTTCCAGAGGCCGGGGCTCATGGGGATCTTCAGCAAGCTCTGGGGGTTCCGGCAGGTCTTGTGCTTCGGGATTGTCACGGGCAAGCCATGAGACCCCCAGCCAACACAGCACGCCGAGCACCACCAGCAGGATGGCGGGCAGGCGTACTCCGATTCGCGCTGGTGCGTTGTGCTGGGCCTGCCGCTGAGCCCGAAGCCGCTCGCCGCGGGTGAGCAGTTCATCCTCATAGCTCTCCATAGCCTCAGGCTAGGAAGCGCAGCTCTGGAATATCCGCAGCTCTGCCCGCGCTGTGGACGCCATCGGCACGGCGCTGAACAGCCAAGGGATTGGGGAAAACCTCACCTCTGGGGAGGATTAAGTCCCTGCTGTCACCGTGACAGCCACCGCGCCCAGACCAAGATGCGCAGCGACCCCGGGTGGCAGTTCCAGAACTGGCACAGGTTCGGCGGAGACGCCTTCCATCGCTTTGGCCAAGCGCAGCGCCGTGGGATAGTCACCAAAGGTATGCACACCGATCAGCGGCGACGTGCGTTCTTCTGCTGCTGCCAGGGACACCGCTTCTAGCCGCTCCAGGGCGCGCGGCCAGGTGCGTGGTGTCTCCAGCAACGCCACTTCTCCATTGCGCAGTCCCAGAAGCGGCTTGATCCACAGCAGCGAACCAAGGATGGAGGCCAGCGTGTTGATGCGTCCACCGCGGCGCAGCTGTTCCAGGCTCGGTACGGCAAAGGAGGTGAAGGTCGCAGCGGCGGCACGTTCGGCAGCAGCGGCGGTCTCGTGCAGAGTCCCACCAAGCCGCCCGGTGATGGCGGCCTCCAGCACCGCTTGGCCCTGAGCAAGGCCAGCCTGGCGGGTGTCCACCACCACCACCGGGATATCCACCTCCGCGGCAGCCAGCCGGGCGGCGTCGTAAGTTCCGGAGAGCTTCGCGGAGAGATGCACCGAGACAATCCCGGCATAGCCCTGCTTCTGCAGTCGCCGGTACGCTGCGGCTAGCCGGCCCGGGGAGGGCCGGGAGGTGCGCACCGGTGTTCCCGCGGCCACAGCGAGCGGCAGATCCCGATCCAGCTCCGGGCTGGCCTCGGGGTAAATCAGCGCAGCATGATGCGGATGATCGATCATCACCGGGATCGGAACGCACTCGATGCTGCTGCCTAAAACTCCCAGTTCGAGCTCACCGGTGGCACGATTAACCGGCAGCGCGCAGGCAGAATCAGTGACGACGGCGATGCGTCCGCGGCGTCGTCGTAGATTCGGCTTCAGCCCGGGATGCTGAGCCCGCCGGGCAAAGAGCCGGTCCTCCACTGCCTGCGCCCAGCGCCGACTGAGGTCCTGACTTTCTGCTCTGGCGAGCTCAGCTTCTGCAGGCAGGGCGATCAGCCTGTCACAACGTTGACCAGCTTCGGTGCGCGCACAATCACCTTGCGCACCCCGCCGTCTTCCTCGACGTACTTCTGGATCTTCGGCAGCGCCAGCGCCTGAGCCTCCAGCTCCTCGGCACTAATATCAGCGGGAACCTCGAGCTTATCCCGCAACTTACCCTTGACCTGGACCACTGCGGTGATGGTGTCCTGCACCAGCAGGGCCTCGTCGTAGGCCGGCCAGCTGCTGTTGGCCACCGATGCCTGATGACCCAACATCGCCCACATATCCTCAGCAGTGTATGGAGCCACCAGGGAGAGAATCTGCGCGGCAACTTCAGCGGCCTCGCGCACTGCAGGGTCAGCGGCGCCGGCTCCGGAGTCGATTTCCTTACGCGCAGCGTTGACCAGCTCCATGATGCGGGCCACCAGCACGTTGAACTTCTGGTCCTCCAGGAGGTTCTCGACATCGGCAATGGTCCGGTGCGTGACCGCGCGCAGCGCCTGGGAACCAGCGGCCGGATCCGTTCCAGGGGCTGATTCTACGTCCTGGGCCAGCCGCCACGCCCGCGCCAGGAACTTCGCTGAGCCTGAGGGGGAGACATCAGCCCAGTCCACGTCATCCTCCGGTGGGGAGGCGAAAACCATGGTCAGGCGCACCGCGTCCACACCGTAGAGATCCAGCTGCTCGCCCAGGTTCACGCCGTTGCCCAGGGACTTGGACATCGCCTTACCGCCGTTGAGCACCTGGCCCTGGTTCATCAGTGCCTTAAACGGCTCGGTGAAGTTCACCAGTCCCAGGTCGTAGAGCACCTTGGTGAAGAACCGGGAGTACAGCAGGTGCAGGATGGCGTGCTCGACGCCGCCGACGTACTGGTCCACCGGAAGCCACTGGTTGACCTGCTCCGAGGGGAAGACCTCTGACTCGTTGGTGGGGTCCACATAGCGCAGGTAGTACCAGGAGGAGTCCACGAAGGTGTCCATCGTGTCGGTGTCGCGGGTGGCTTCCCCTCCGCAGGACGGGCAGGTCACATTGACCCACCCTTCCGCACCTGCCAGCGGTGACTTGCCCTTCGGGGACAGCTGCTCTCCGCGCAGGTCAGTGGGCAGCTCGACCGGCAGCTGATCCTCGGGTACGGGCACTTCGCCACAGTCAGCACAGTGGACGATGGGAATGGGAGCTCCCCAGAATCGCTGGCGGGAGAGCAGCCAGTCACGCAGCCGGTAGTTGACCTTGGCCGCACCGAGGCCTTCGGCTTCAAGCACCTCAATGGACTTCGCGATCGCCTCGGCCTTGGGCAGACCATCCCATTTCGGGGAGTTGATAGCCACACCCTCGCCGGCAGTGGCGGTACCGGTCTCAGCAGGATCCTCCTCACCGGTGTCCACCACCACCTTGACCGAGATGCCCATGGCGCGGGCGAATTCAAGATCACGCTGGTCGTGGGCGGGAACACCCATCACCGCACCGGTGCCGTAATCGGCCAGCACATAGTCGGAGGCCCAGATCGGCAGTTTCTCGCCGGTCAGCGGGTGGATGGCATAGCGTCCCAGGAATACTCCGGTGCGCTCACGGTCGGCGGACTGCCGCTCGATCTCCGAGACGCTGCCGAGCTTGTCGCGGTAGGCCTCCAGCTCGGCCCGCTGAGCATCGGTGACCAGCTCCAGGGCAAGATCCGCGTCCGCGGCCACCACCATGAACGTCACACCGTAGAGCGTGTCGGGACGGGTGGTGAAGACACTGATCGGCTCACCGCCTTCAATCTGGTAGGTCACCTCCGCGCCGGTGGAGCGGCCGATCCAGTTGCGCTGCATGGCCAGCACACGTTCGGGCCAGGTGCCCTCCAGCTGCTCCATATCCTCCAGCAGCCGGTCAGCGTATTCGGTGATCTTGAAGTACCACTGGTTCAGGGCCTTCTTGGTGACGGCGGTGCCGCAACGTTCGCAGACGCCGTCGCCCACTACCTGCTCATTGGCCAGCACCGTCTGATCCTTCGGGCACCAGTTGACCGGCGAGTTCTTCCGGTAGGCCAGGCCGCGGTTGTAGAACTGCAGGAACAGCCACTGGGTCCAGCGGTAGTAGAGCGAGTCGGAGGTGTGCAGCCGGCGGGTCCAGTCCATGGAGAGGCCGTAGCGTTTGAAGCTGGCGGCCTGGGTCTCGATGTTGTTGTAGGTCCATTCGGCCGGGTGCGCGTTGTTCTTGATCGCGGCGTTCTCTGCGGGCAAGCCGAAGGAGTCCCAGCCGATCGGGTGCAGCACGTTATAGCCGCGCAGCCGGGCGTAGCGGGCGGGCACATCTCCGATGGCGAAGGCCTCGGCGTGGCCCATGTGGAGGTCCCCCGAGGGGTAGGGGAACATATCGCAGACGTACTTTTTAGGCCGCTCGTCGGCGGGGTCGACCACAAACGTGCCGTCCTCTTCCCAGAACGGAAGCCAGCGGGCTTCGATCTCACGGAAGTCGTAGGCCTTCTTCTCAGCGTGGGTCTCGCTCACCTGTGGGGCACCTCGAGGTCGTAGTCTTGCGGCGCGGCATGCGCCTTCACGGAAAATTCAACTCGCCTTAGTCTAGTTGGTTTTATCTCGCCGATAGGCTGATCCCGTGGAGACAGCACAGACCGCAGATATGACCCGGCATTGGGTGGGCTACCCCCACCGACCAGGCAACCAGCAGACACTGAACCTGAAGTTCAACGACGACGCCGGGCCCGGCGGCCTGACCTCCCGGGTTGCGCTATGGCAGTACTCTCCGCGTGCTGGCACAGCAGGTCCGCAGAAACGTCCGCGCATTCTGCTGATTCATGGTTTCCGCGGTGATCACCACGGAATGCAGCTCATCGTTGATGCTTTGCCAGAGTTCGAGGTGTTTGTCCCGGACCTGCCAGGATTCGGGAAGACATCCCCGCTGGTGGACGCCCAGGGCTCTCGCGTGGAGCATACGGTAGCTCGCTATGCCGGATTTGTGGGGGCTCTTGCGCAGCAGCTGGATTTGAACGAGCACGATGTACTGATGGGGCATTCCTTCGGGACCATCGTCACTGCTGCTCATACCGCGCAGAACCCTCAAGCCTGGGCCAAGCTGGTCCTGACGGCACCAATCAGCAATCACATCTTCCGTGGAAGGCTGCTGGCCGGAGCTGCCGTGGTAGAGCTCTACTACGCGATCAGCCGGCTATTGCCGGAGTCAGCTGGCAATGCATTCCTGCGCTCACGCACCGTGCTGAAGATCACTAACCTGACAATGCGCGCTGAGCGGGATCCGCGTGTCACTGAGTATGTGCGCGACCAGCATGCGCAGCACTTTGGCGGCTACTCCGACCGGCAGACTCTGCTAGAGGCCTACGCTGCTTCGAGCCGTCATACGGTGCTCGATTATGCCGCTGATCTTCAGCTTCCGGTCTTATTGCTCCCGGGTTCCGGGGATCAGCTGAGCACTGAGGCCGGGCGTCGTGCGCTGCGTGATGCGCTGCCGCAGGGGAAGCTCGAGGTGATCCGTGGGGCGGGACATCTGGTGCATTATGAGAAGCCTGCCCAGATTGCCCGCGCTATCCGCCGATGGGTCTCCTAGAACTGCAGCGGGTCAGAACTGCAGCGAGATGACGTCGTCCACCGCGATCCGCAGGCCGCGGTGTTCGGTGCCGCGGGAGCCGGGGGCTGCGCTGCTGCTGCGCCGGACCCGGCGCACCTCGGCGATGATCTCTGCAGCTTGGGCATAGGAGAAGAACAGCAGCCAGCGCTGCCTCTCGTCATCAACCGGAGCCGGTCCGATCCATTCCAGCCCCGCTGGCAGGGCTGCTTCGGCCATGAAGGCCTGCGCTTCGGCGGGTTCTCCGCTGAGGCTCAGCATCCGGGTGGCAGGCGGCAGCCCCAGCTCGAGCCGGCGGTATAGCTCCCTGCGGGCGTAGCCCACCGGGTCCCAACGCACCAGTGCCGCGGTGAGTTCTTCGTCGCTGGCGGTGACCACCACCGTGCCGGACTGGGCGGGGTCCGCAGAGCGGGGACGCACCAAGGAGGCTGCCCGGAACCAGCGAGCCAGTACTTGCCGGGGCACATCGAGGCCTTCTCGGTTCAGCTGCGCATCTCCATCCAGCAACAGCGCGGCGCTATAGCCCTGGGCTGCTGCCGGCTCTACACCAGGGGTGCTGACTACCAAAGCGGGTTTTTCCCCTACTTCGGCCACAGGGTGATCTCCGGTGGAGGAGACCACTGTGGTGTTGGGGAAGGCTCTGCCTAGTTCCTGGGCGGTGCGATCCGCGCCACGGGCGCCGGCGCGGAAGGTCCCGTTGCCGCATTCATGACAGCGGTGCCGCCGGTGGTGCAGTCCGCACCAGCGGCAGCGCAGCGTCTGGGACTGGCCGTGGTGGGCCGGCAGGGTCAGCGGTCCGTGGCATTCGGGGCATTCTTGTCGGCTTCGGCAGCGTTCGCACAGTACGGCGGGGATGAATCCGGTGCGTCCTACCTGTACCAGCACCGGCCCATGGGCGAGTGCTTCACGGGCAGCCCGGTAGGCAGCAGCTGGCAGGCGAGCCTGCTGGAAAGTGGGATCGCGCTCCTGCTGGTAGGAATCCGCCGTGGAGATCATCAGCGGCGAGGCGGTCCGGCGCTCTTCTCGACCTGGCGCTATATCCTCCAGCCAGCCGCGTTCCACCAGTCGCTGAACTTCCAGACTGCGGTGGGCAGAGAGGAACAGCATTGCAGCACCGGTCTGCACGGTCCGAAGCAGTGCTACTTCGCGCACATGCTGATAGGGGGCGCGCGGTTCCGTGTGGCTGGGGTCATCATCATCGAGCACCACCAGCAGTCGAAGCTTGGACACTGGCGCATACACGGCAGAACGAGTGCCCACAGCTACTCGAGCCTGGCCGTAGCGCAGTCGCAGATACGAGCGATACCGCGGTGTGGGTCCCATCTCTGCGGTCAGCCGGGCGACTGTGTCCTCCCCCAGGGCATTCTCAAGCACCTCGGCTGCACGGTCCACATCACGCTGATCGGGGACGACGACGATCGCATCTCCCCCGTCGGCGAGGCAGTCCTGTACCGCCTGCAGAATCTTCTTTTCCCAACTGTGCGGCCCGAAAGATGTCAGAGCCAAGTCGGCCTGGCGCGGGCCCGGGGGCTGCGTTGGTTCCTCCTGCTCCGGGGCAGCAAGCCCGGCGAACTCCTTCTCCACGCGTGCTGCCCGCGCTGGAACTGCAGCGCGCAGCACATCTGAGGTTGTACCCGCGTAGCGCTGTGCGACTTGCTCGGCCAGCTGCAGGACCTGGCTGCTGAGCAGCGGTAGTGCCGAGACGACTTTGGAGATCAGACTCAGCCGCGCCGCCGTCGTCGGCGTCTCACTGCGGGAGATCACCCAGCCGGCCATGTCCCGTCCGGAGAACTTCACTTTCACCCGGCAGCCGGGGACGATCACGTCTTCGAAGTCGGTAGGCACCGCATAGTCAAAGGGGCGATCCAGGTGGGGCACAGGCGTTTCCAGCAGCACCTGGGCTACGGGAAGGCGCTGCGCGGATCCCGCCGGAAGTTTTGGCGCAGCAGGTGGTGCCAGTGAGTCCAGCAGGGCAGGTTGGGAGGCGGTGGGTGAGGCTGTCCGCTCCCTGCTGTGCTGCTGTCCGGTCATGTCATTGATGCTACTTGGCACCCCGGACATTGTGGGCTCCAAGGGTCTGATAGGCCGCTGGCTGCATGCCATGTTCCCCAGCTATAAGTGTCTCAGCGCCGGACACCCGGTCAGTGTTCTGAGCTGCGACCGCCAGCCATTCTCCGTTCTGCTGGTGGACGACGAAGCTGATGACACCGCTGCGCGGAGCGGTGACTGTTTCCCCCAGCGGTGTCTGACCGGTGAGGTTCCAGGCAGCGTGCACCACGGCGATCTGCTCGCTCAGGCGGCGCACGGTTGTCCGGGTCAGCGTCATCTCTGAGTCTCCGAAGATCCGGCGGAAGCCGTATTCGTGGGCGCTGCGGATACGATCGCGGGAGCTCCACCAGAGGCCGACGACGTTGACGAAGTCGGCGTCCTCGGTGAAGAGGCTGGCCAGTGCATCCGCGTCTGCGCTGTTCCAGGCGGTGACAAAGCGCTGGGCGATGTCCTCTGCGGCATGTGTCGGTTCTGGTTGGTGTACGTGGCCCATGTACGGCAAGCATGGCACGCTGCCCGCGCGATCGCCATGGCTCGCGTCAGCTCACAGGGGGTGTTTTTGGTGTGGGTGGGCTGAGGTGGCCGTGGGATTTCTGCCGGTGGTGCCTGCGGCAGAGGTGCTGAAGAAATCGACCGGCCCCCACTTCTGACGCGCATGCTCTGCAGCAGCTGGTGTTGAGCTCCGCGGGGTTCTCGCAGCAGAGCTGAAGAAGAACTCCGCAGCGGCACCCAGCACTGACTCTGCCAGACTTCCCCCGGCACGAGCCCGCCCTATAGCGCGTGCTGCTGCGTTGATGTCCATACTTCAACCCTAAAGACAGGGCCTGACACAAAACTCAGTCAACCGCCGCCGACAGCAGTCTCGGGCAGCGAAGGGTCAGAGGCTCCTTGAATCGCCGTGAGGAGAAGTCCCACCAGACGGCTAGATCCGCACTTTCTAGAGCGCGAGTGAAAGCACCAGGACTGCGGTGGAGAAAGCCAGCATACCGAGGCAGTTGATCCAGAAAGTCTGTCCGACGAAGTCGGCTCGAATGTGAGCGGCAGCGGCGCAGATGAAATAGACGATCACGCCAACATTTGCTGCAAGGCCGACGCCCGGAACCCACATTCCAACGATGAGCCCACACGCGGCGAGGATCTTGATGACGATGAGAGTCCACCACCAGTCCCGGGGGAAGCCAACACCGTCCAAGCAGTCACGAATGAACCGTGGCGGACGTATAGACATTGCAGCATCAACACATAAAACGAGGGCGAGAAGAGCCTGGGGCCACCACAGATCCGGAACGAGAGACAATGGGGCGCCTTTCAGATGCGATACGCCGCGAACGCTGTTCGGAGCTATTCCTGAGGCCAGATGGAACGACCGGGCTTAGCGCCAGCCAAATCAACCGACCGCCAACATAGGCAGGATACATCGCATGGCACTTAAGCGCCGCGCTGAGCTCAGGCGTCGAAGAAACTCTTCAGCGCAGCAACGCGGTTCAGCTGCTCCCATGGGAACTCCTCACGCCCGAAGTGGCCGTTCTTGGCCGTCTCGCGGTAGATCGGACGCTTCAGATCCAGGTCCTCGATGATGCCCAGCGGTCGCAGGTCAAAGACCTCTCCGATCGCCTCGGAGATCTTGGCAGGATCAACCTTCTCGGTGCCGAAAGTCTCCACGTAGATACCCACCGGGTGCGCCCGGCCGATGGCGTAGGCGATCTGGATCTCTGCCCGGTCAGCCAGACCCGCAGCCACCACATTCTTCGCCACCCAGCGCATAGCGTAGGCCGCGGAGCGATCCACCTTGGACGGATCCTTGCCGGAGAAGGCACCACCGCCGTGGCGGGCGAAGCCACCGTAAGTATCCACAATGATCTTGCGACCGGTCAGCCCCGCATCCCCCACAGGTCCGCCAATCACGAACGGGCCGGAGGGGTTGATAATCTCAGCCACACTGCTGATATCCAGTCCGATGTCAGCAATCACCGGCGCGATCACCGCTTCGGAGATGTCAGCCTGCAGCTGCCGCTGCTCGGTCTCTGCAGTGTGCTGAGCGGAGACCACTACGGTCTCCAGTGCCACCGGCTTCTCGCCGTCGTATCCGATGGTCACCTGAGTCTTGCCGTCGGGGCGCAGGTACTCCAGCTCACCGGACTGCCGTGCCTGGGTCAGCCGAGCGGAGAGCCTGTGCGCCAGCGCAATGGGAGTGGGCATATAGCTGGAGGTCTCATTCGTGGCGTAGCCGAACATAATGCCCTGATCACCCGCGCCCTGTGCGTCACGGGGATCCTCCGCGCCGGAACGCGCCTCCAGAGAGTTGAACACTCCCCCGGCAATATCTGGCGATTGCTGGCCGATGCTGACAGAGACGCCGCAGCGCGCGCCGTCGAATCCATTGGCCGATGAGTCATAGCCGATGCCCAGCAGCGTCTCGCGCACGATCTGCGGAATCTCCACATAACCTTCGGTGGTGACCTCACCAGCCACATGCACCAAGCCAGTGGTGGTCAGCGCCTCCACGGCAACGCGTGAATTGGGATCAACGCTCAGCAGGGCGTCGAGAATGGCGTCGGAAACCTGATCGCAGATCTTATCGGGGTGACCGATGGTCACTGACTCCGAGGAGAAAAGTCGCAGCGGGGATGAATTACTCACCGGCATATCCTACCGCCGCGTATGGACTCAGCTCCCGGCCCACGTCATACTGCGACTCACGGCTGAAACCGCAGCGGACTTCAGCTTCTCAGCAGCTGAGCAGCACGGGCGACGACGGCAGCCGCCGCCTCCTGCTTGCTTCCTGCCACATGCTCAGCCTGGGTCTCCCCCAGCTTCTGCTGCACGTGGTCTGCGGCGAGGATGTAAATCTCAGTGGTGTCCTGTCCGAAGACAAGGTTCTCCCCGACTTTGTTGAGTACCAGCAGTTCGCACCCTTTGCGGGCCAGTTTCTGCTGCGCAAGCTCCAGGGGGTCAGTGCTGGCGTCGCCGGTCTCTGCAGCGAATCCCACAATCACCTTCGGTCCGCGGTGCTGCTGCGCTCGGCGCTGCACGGTGTCAGCGAGGATGTCCGGATTCCGTTGCAGAGTGATCACCGGCGACGCGCCGTCGTCGGTTTTCTTGATCTTCGCCGCCGCATAGTCAGCGGGCTTGAAGTCCGCCACTGCAGCTGCCATCAGCAGCACATCGGCATCCTCAGCGGCGGTGAGCACTGCGGCCTGCAACTGATCTGCCGTTTCAATGCGCTCAACACTCAGGTTCGGCTGCTCAACGGGGGCCTGGATGTCCATCACCCCAGCGATGAGATGCACCTGCGCTCCGGCAGCGGCGGCCTCCAGTGCGAGCGCCACGCCCTGCTTGCCGGAGGATCGATTGCCCAGGTAGCGAACCGGATCCAGCGGCTCCCGGGTCCCGCCCGCAGTCACCACCACCGTACGGCCTGCCAGCGGCCCGGCGGCGACCGGGGCCAGGGATACGTCTGGAGCATTCAGCAGCTGGGTGATCTGCGCATAAATCTCTTCTGGCTCCGGCATACGCCCAGGGCCGGAGTCTTTTCCGGTAAGCCGGCCAACTGCGGGCTCCATGACCTGGATACCGCGGCCCCGCAGGACCTCCACGTTCTCCACAGTGGCGGGGTTCTGCCACATCTCGGTGTGCATGGCCGGCACCAACAGCTTCGGCGCCTCCGAGGCCAAGAGGGTAGTGGTCAGCAGGTCCGGTGCCATGCCGGCACGCACCCGGGCCAGCAGGTCAGCGGTGGCGGGCGCGACGACGATCAGGTCGGCTTCCTGCCCCAACCGCACGTGGCGGACCTCATCGATGCCTTCAAAAACAGAGGTGGTCACCGGGCGGCCGCTGATGGCTTCCCAGGTAGCTTTGCCCACGAACTCCAAGGATGAAGGCGTGGGAATGACATCGACCTGATGCCCGTCCTCCCGCAGCAGTCGCAGCAGGTGCACCACCTTATAGGCGGCGATACCTGCACTGACTCCAAGAACGATCTTCATGAGGGGAGAATGCGCATCAGGTCGATGATCTTCGGCTGAAAAAGCCCTTCAGGCTCAGGCAGCCTCAGCCTCGGCGGAGGCCTGTGCCTTGGGCTTCTGCACCAGCAGGTCCTCGTGGATCTCACGCAGTGCGATGGAGAGCGGCTTCTCGTTGAGCTTGGTCTCCACCAGCGGGCCGATGTGCTCGAAGAGGCCCTCGTGCAGCTGCGCGTAGTAGTTGTTGATCTGACGGGCGCGCTTGGAGCCGAAGAGCACAAGTGCGTACTTCGAGTCGGCCTTGGCCACCAGGGCGTCGATCGGCGGATCGATGATGCCTTCGAGCTGCTCAGTCACGTGGATACACGTCCTTATGTGTTGTTTCTTCTTCGGTCTTACCGGTCAGTCAGCCGACTGCCTCATATGATGCGCAGAGGCCGCGGGCGCTTAGGCCGCCGGAGTGTCGTTACAGCCCATTCGGGCGACGAGTTCAGCTGCGGCGCGGTCGACGTCGTCATTAATGATGGTGACGTCGAATTCTGGCTCCGCAGCAAGTTCTATCTTAGCGGTTTCTAATCGACGCTGCTGTTCTTCCTCGGACTCTGTGCCGCGTCCGATCAACCGCTTGACCAGATCCTCCCAGCTCGGCGGGGCCAGGAACACGAACTGTGCCTCCGGCATCCGGCTGCGAACCTGACGCGCGCCCTGGAGGTCAATCTCCAGAAGCACCCGCTTGCCTTCGGCAAGTGCCTCTTCAACGGTGGAGCGCAGCGTCCCGTAGCGGTGCTTCTTATGCACAGTGGCCCACTCCAGGAAGGCATCTTCATCCACGAGCTGGTCAAAGCGGTCAGCATCGATGAAGAGGTAGTCCTCGCCGTCGATCTCTCCCGGTCGCGGCGGCCGGGTAGTAGCAGAGACGGAGAAATGGACCTGCGGGTAGGTGGCGCGGATATACCGGCTCAGCGTTGATTTACCCACAGAGGTGGGTCCCGCCAGAACGGTGACAGGGGGAATATGGTCAGGCATCAGCCCAATTGTGCCAGATGCTTGGCCAAAGCTCCTCGCTGCTTGCTGCCGAGTCCGCCAAGACGACGGTTGATGGACACACCATGATCCTCCAGGATCTTGGTGGCTGTGACACGGCCTACTCCGGGCAGTGCTTCCAGCAGCTCGATAGTCTTCAGCCGCGCCACAGCCTCAGAGGAATCAGCCTGTGCCAGGACCTGCTCGAAGCTCAAACGGCCATTTCCGAAGTCGCGTTTAACCTCGGCGCGTTCGGTGCGAGCCGCCAGGGCCTTCTTACGCGCAGTATCGCGTTCTTCCTGAGTCAGTTCTCGCAGTGCCACAGTACTTCTCCTTGCCGCGCCCGATCGGGTCAATGTCTGAGCCAGAATCTATCCGCAATTCTCGTCAGGGGCAATAGGATGTGACGCCTATTAAGCGAGTTCAGGGGTTTTTCCCAGTATTTAACCCCAGGTCAGCTACGGATTCTTCAATAGCCGCGATGAGCTCGGCCACGTGTGGGCCGCGCTGCAGAATACCGCGGGATGAGTTCACCAGCACCTGATCCCAAGCACCACCAAAGCTGCGCCGCATCTGCTCTGCTGTAGCGCCCTGGGCCCCGTATCCCGGCGCGAGCAGCGGCGGGCGGCTGAACTCCAGGTCAATAGCGTGGGACTGCGCGAGATGTGCAGTGGTGGCGCCGACGACGAGGCCGATACTGCCCAGCGGAGCATCCGGGTCATGTGCCTGGTTAGCTGCCGCGGTCTGAGCGACGATGTCGCCTGCCACGGTCTGACCTCCCGCGCCAGCCAGCTGCACCTGCTGGCCTTCTGGATTCGAGGTCAGTGCAAGGACGAAGAGACCGGCCCCGAAGCGCTGAGCGGTCTCCACCGCTGGTTGCAGCGACCCGAAGCCCAGGAAGGGACTGACGGTGAGCGCATCAGCGGCAAACTCGCTCTGCGGGTTCAGCCAGGCCTGGGCGTAGGCTGCCATAGTGGAGCCGATGTCACCGCGTTTGGCATCTGCAATGATCAGCAGCCCTGCCGCCCGAGCCTCGGCAGTCAGTTCGGCCAGCACCTGCATACCTGCCGGGCCATAGGCCTCAAAGAATGCCACCTGCGGTTTCACTACGGCGACACGGCCGGCACAGGCCGCAATAACCCGACTGCCGAATTCCCGCAGACCAGCGGCATCGTCGCTGAGTCCCCAACTGGTCAGCATTCCTGGGTGCGGGTCGATCCCCACACACAGCTGACCCTTCTCTGCGATGGCCTGCTGAAGGCGCCGGCCGAAGGACGGGCGTTCTGGCTCGCTCACGGCCGACGCCCCGCTCACTTCTGGCCTGCTACGGCGAGGCCTGCCTCGTGGAGGCGGGCGGCATGCTCCTGCAGGGACGAGACCGACCATTCAAACTGCCCCAGAGCCTCGATCGCCTGAACAGCAGCGCCGAACTCAGCGACAGTGGTGATCACCGGAATGCCGAGGCTGGTAGCTGCCGCGCGGATCTCATACCCGTCGCTGCGAGCATCACCACCGGAGGGAGTGTTGATGATTAGCGAGATCTCCCCGGCCTCAACAAGCTCCAAGATGGTGCCCTTCTCCTGGGGCGTTTCACCGATCTTCTTGACCTGCTCACAAGCCACGCCATTGCGGCGCAGAACATCGGCGGTACCGCCGGTGGAGACCACAGAGAAGCCCAGGTCCGCCAGACGCTTGACCGGCATGATCACCGCGCGCTTATCCCGGTTCGCCACCGAGACAAAAACCTTCCCAGCGGTGGGCAGCGGGTTATTCGCGGCCAGCTGTGACTTGGCGAAAGCCGTGTCGAAGTGCTTGTCGATACCCATGACTTCACCGGTGGAGCGCATCTCGGGGCCCAGCAGGGAGTCCACTACACGGCCCTCGGGCGTGCGGAAGCGGGCGAAGGGAAGCACAGCCTCCTTCACCGCCACCGGGGCGCCCGGGGGAAGCAGCGAACCGTCTCCGGTGGCTGGCAGGAGTCCGGCCTGGGTGTGGCCGGAACCTGCTCGAAGCTCAGCGATGCTGACGCCGGTGCCGATCAGCGCGGCGGCCTTGGCCAGCTGGACGCCGGTGGCCTTGGAGACGAACGGCACGGTGCGCGAGGCCCTGGGATTCGCCTCAATGACGTACAGCACATCGGAGGCCACCGCGAACTGGATATTGATCAGCCCCCGCACCCCTACACCGGAGGCGATGGCGGCGGTGGCCTCACGGACCCGGGCCAGCACATCCGGGCCTAGGGTGATAGGCGGCAGCACACAGGCGGAGTCGCCGGAGTGGATACCGGCTTCCTCGATGTGTTCCATGATGCCGCCGAGGTAGAGATCTTCGCCGTCGTAGAGGGCATCGACGTCGACCTCAATGGCGTCTTCCAGGAACCGATCCACCAGCACCGGATGCTCGGGGGTGACTTCTGTGGCGTTCTCGATATAACGAGCCAGGCCGGCCTCGTCGTAGACGATCTCCATACCGCGTCCGCCCAGCACGTAGCTGGGGCGCACCAGCACCGGGTAGCCGATGGAATCAGCCACTCGCTTCGCGTCCTCGAAGCTGACTGCTGTGCCGTTCTTCGGCGCAATCAGTCCCCCAGCTTTCAGCACCTGATCAAAGGCTCCGCGGTGTTCAGCAAGGTCGATGGCTTCCGGGCTGGTACCCAGAATCGGCACTCCGGCATCAGCGAGCTGCTGGGCCAGCTTCAACGGGGTCTGCCCGCCCAACTGCACGAAGACACCGGCCACTCCCCCGGTGCGCTCCTCGGCGGCGATGACCTCCAGAACGTCTTCCAGCGTCAGTGGCTCGAAGTAGAGCCGGGTCGAGACGTCATAGTCAGTGGAGACGGTTTCCGGGTTGCAGTTGACCATGACGGTCTCGTATCCGGCCTCACGCAGCGCCATGGTGGCGTGCACGCAGGAGTAGTCGAATTCGATTCCCTGTCCGATCCGGTTCGGGCCCGATCCCAGAATGATCACCGAGGGCTTTTCGTGCTCGGCGATCTCATCTTCGAGGTCATAGCTGGAGTAGTGGTACGGGGTGAAGGCGGGGAACTCCGCCGCACAGGTGTCCACGGTCTTGTACACCGGACGGATGCCCAGTGCATGGCGCAGGCCCCGCACCACTGCCGGATCCATGGAGCGCAGCTGGCCGATCTGCACATCGGAGAAACCGTGCCGCTTGGCAGTGCGCAAGGTGGCGACGTCGAGCTCTTTAGCCTGCGTCACCTCCTGGGCGGTCTCATTGATCAGCTGCAGCTGGTCCAGGAACCACGGGTCGATGGCGGTGATCTGGTGGATTTCCTCCGGGCTGACGCCGGCCAGCAATGCGCGCTGGACCTGGTAGAGCCGGTCGGTGGTGGCTGTGGCCATACCCTGTTTGAGCTGCTCCAGCTCGTCTTCGGTCACAGCGGCGAAGCTGAATTCGCTGCCGCGCTGTTCCAGGGAGCGCAGAGCCTTCTGCAGCGCCTCGGTGAAGTTGCGGCCGATCGCCATCGCCTCGCCCACCGATTTCATAGTGGTGGTCAGTGTGGGGTCAGCTGCCGGGAACTTCTCGAAGGCGAAGCGCGGGACCTTCACCACCACGTAGTCCAGGGTGGGCTCGAAGCTGGCCGGGGTCTTCTGGGTGATGTCATTGGGGATCTCATCCAGGGTGTAGCCGACCGCCAGCTTGGTGGCGATCTTGGCGATCGCGAAGCCGGTGGCTTTGGAGGCCAGCGCCGAGGAGCGGGAAACCCGGGGGTTCATCTCGATGACGACCACGCGGCCGGTCTTGGGGTCCACCGCGAACTGGATATTGCAGCCACCAGTGTCCACGCCGACTTCACGGATCACGTTGATCGCGATATCGCGCAGCTTCTGGTACTCACGGTCGGTCAGGGTCATGGCTGGAGCCACGGTGATCGAGTCACCGGTGTGCACGCCCACCGGGTCGAAGTTCTCAATGGAGCAGACGACGACGACGTTGTCATTGGCATCGCGCATCATCTCCAGCTCATACTCCTTCCAACCGAGGATGGACTCCTCCAGGAGCACCTCCGTGGTGGGCGAGTACTGCAGGCCAGCACCGGCGATCCGGCGCAGGTCATCCTCGTTGTAGGCCATGCCGGAGCCCAGGCCGCCCATGGTGAAGGAGGGACGGACCACCATCGGGTAGCCCAGCTCCTCTGCAGCGGCGAAGGCCTCCTCCATGGAGTGGACGATGACGGAGCGGGCGGACTCGCCGCCGGAGCGCTCCACCACGCCCTTGAACTTCTGCCGGTCCTCACCCAGCTCGATGGCGGCAATATTGGCCCCGATGAGCTCGACGTCGTACTTTTCGAGAACTCCGGACTTATCCAGTGCGATAGCCGTGTTCAGCGCAGTCTGCCCGCCAAGGGTGGGAAGCAGCGCGTCGGGGCGTTCCTTTTCGATGATCTTGGCGACCACCTCGGGGCTGATCGGCTCCACATAGGTGGCGTCTGCGAACTCCGGGTCCGTCATGATGGTGGCGGGATTGGAGTTGACCAGGATGACCCGGATGCCCTCTTCTTTGAGCACGCGCAGTGCCTGGGTGCCGGAGTAGTCGAACTCTGCGGCCTGGCCGATGACGATCGGGCCGGAGCCGATCACCATCACGGAGTTGAGATCGGTGCGCTTAGGCATTCTGGTCGTGTCCTCCTGTAGCGGGGGCGAGTGAGTCTGCTGAAGGGCGCCGGTCGGCCGGCGGAAGGGTGTCGGCGCCGGTGGCGGTCTGACCGTCACGCTGGGCCTGGATGAGTTCTACGAAACGGTCGAAGAGGTATACCGAGTCATGGGGACCAGCGGCAGCTTCGGGGTGGTACTGGACGCTGAAGGCAGGGATGTCCAGGCAGCGCAGACCCTCCACCACGCCGTCGTTGAGGCTGGAGTGGCTGACCTGCACACGGCCGAACTGGCTCTGCGGTGCGGTCACCACCTCACCGATGGGTGCATCGACGGCGAAGCCGTGATTCTGGCTGGTGATCTCCACCTTGCCAGTGGCGTGATCGATGACCGGCTGATTGATGCCGCGGTGGCCGAAGGGCAGCTTATACGTGCCGAAGCCCAGGGCGCGCCCGAGGATTTGGTTGCCGAAGCAGATGCCGAAGAAGGGCTTCTTCGCCTCCAGCACCTCGCGCAGCAGTCCGATCTGGGTGCTGGCGGTAGCCGGGTCGCCCGGGCCGTTGGAGAGGAAAACGCCGTCGGGGTTGAGCTCTTCGATCTGCGCGTACGTGGTAGTCGCTGGCAGCACATGAACGCGCAGACCTCGTTCGGCCATGCGCACCGGGGTCATCGTCTTGATCCCCAGATCAATGGCGGCCACGGTGGCGATAGGCTCCGCAGTCCAGCCGTGATCAGCCGGTTCGATGACGTAGGCCTCGGTGGCGGTGACTTCCTCGGCCAGCCGGGCGCCGAGCATATCGGGCTGGTTGATGACCTCGTCCAGCAGTTCCGGGCGCGGGCGGTTGGCGGCCTCGCCGGAGAAGATGCCCGCTTTCATCGCGCCCTTATCGCGCAGCCGGCGGGTGATGGCTCGGGTGTCCAGGCCCTTGATGCCCACAATCCCCTGCGCGGCGAGCTCGTCATCGAGGCTGCGGGCTGAGCGCCAGTTGGAGGGTCGGCGGGCGGCATCGCGCACCACGTAGCCGGCAACCCAAATCTTGCGGGACTCCGGGTCCTCATCATTGATGCCGGTATTGCCGATATGCGGAGCGGTCTGCACCACAATCTGCCGGGCGTAGGACGGATCAGTCAGCGTCTCCTGGTAACCGGTCATGGCGGTGGAGAACACGGCCTCGCCCAGGGTGATGCCTACTGCGCCATAGCTGGTGCCCTCGTAGATGCTGCCGTCTTCCAGGACCAGCAGGGCACCGGTGGCGGCGGCCCCGGTGCGGGGGGCTTCATTGGTCATCATGCGGTCGTCTCTCCTTCGACAGTGCTAATCCCGGTGGCCTGCAGAGCCTGCAGCAGTGCCCGTCCTTCTTCGGCGCGGCGCGGTCTGAATCCTGTTTCCACGGCGGCCTCACCCAGGGTCCAGCCCAGCAGAATGACTCCGTCGCGTTCGACGAACTTGCCCACCATGCCGCGACCGGTGCGCGCGGTCGTCAGATCCGCCGCAGGGATGAAGACGTTGCCGGCTCCGGCGCGGAAGATCGCCACCCCAGGGGTTGTCGCCTCGGTATGCAGTTCGATGCGGCCGTGAGTCCGCAGTCCCAGCTGGTGGACTGCCACCCGGTCGAGGTAATCCCCGGCTTTCACGGTACCGATGATCATGCCCTCGGCGGCCGCTTCCGGTTCGGCTTCCAGCAGCGTGGCCGGAATCTCGGCCGGTGCAGGAATCTGCTGCTGGCGGCGCTTGCGGTTGCGCCAGCCCAGCCAGATCAGCGCGCAGAAGACGACGACGACGGCTAAGGAGATCCACAGATAGTTCAGGTAGGTGCCTGTCATATCCGGGCGGGTGGTGGCCTCAGCGATACCAGTGATGAGGGTGCCGTTCATGGGCGGCTGTCTCCTGTTCTGCCGGGTAGTCCAGCCTGGGAAGAAATCGGGGTGGCCAGGGCGCCGTCGAGCACAACGGGGTGTCCGGACAAGAACGTGGCGCGCACTTGTCCTGGCAGCTGGAGACCGCGGAAGGGAGAGTTGCGTCCCTTGCTGGCATGGGCATCAGGGCGGACTTCTCGCACCGCTGCCGGATCCACCAGAATCAGGTTGGCGGGCTCACCGGCGGCGATCGGACGGCCCTGGTGGGCATGACCATAAATCTGCGCTGGGCGCTGCGAGGTCACTTCGGCAAAGCGCCGCCAGCCGATCAGGCCGGTGTCCACCATGGCGTGCTGGACCACGGAGAGCGCAGTCTCCAGGCCGGTCATTCCCATGGCCGCCTGCACCCATTCGCATTCTTTGTCCTGGGTGGGGTGCGGAGCGTGGTCGGTGCCGATGACATCAATAGTGCCGTCAGCCAGACCCGCGCGCAGCGCCTCGACGTCTTTCTGGGTACGCAGCGGCGGATTGACCTTGTACACCGGGTCATAGCTGCGCACCAGCTCGTCGGTGAGCAGCAGGTGGTGCGGTGTCACCTCGGCGGTGACGCTGATGCCGCGTTCCTTGGCCCAGCGGATGATCTCCACGCTTCCAGCGGTGGAGACATGGCAGATATGCAGGCGGGCCCCCACATGCTGGGCCAACAGCACATCGCGGGCGATGATCGCCTCCTCTGCCACAGCGGGCCAGCCGGGCAGGCCCAGCACTGCGGAGACTTCGCCTTCGTTCATCTGCGCGGCATTGGCGGTGCCCCATGCCGTGAGGCTGGGATCCTGGGCGTGCTGGGCGACGAAACCGTCGATGGACTTCACATACTCCAGGGCGCGGCGCATCAGCTGCGGGTCTGCCACGCAGTGACCGTCATCGGAGAACATCCGGACTTGCGCGGAGGATTCAGCCATGGCGCCCAGTTCAGCCAGTTTCTCGCCCTTGAGGCCAACGGTGACCGCTCCTACCGGGTAGACCTCGCTCCAGCCGGCCTGCAGACCCAGTCGGTGCACCTGCTCGACGACGCCGGCGGTATCTGCCACCGGCGAAGAGTTGGCCATGGCGTGGACCGCAGTGAAACCGCCCAGGGCAGCCGCCCGGGTGCCGGTCTCCACGGTCTCAGCGTCCTCGCGCCCGGGTTCGCGCAGGTGGGTGTGCAGATCCACCATTCCGGGCAGGACGATGAGGCCCTCGCCGTCGAGCGTGGTCAGATCAGTCTCCTCGGCACTGCGCTGCACCGCCTCTGCCCCCACGGCGAGAATCATCCCGTCGCGGAGCAGCAGGTCAGTGGCGTCCTCACCGTAGGGCTTAGCATCGGTGATCAGGTAGGAGGTCATGCTTTAGCTCCAGTCAGCAGTAGGTGCAGGACCGCCATGCGTACGGATACTCCGTGGGAGACCTGCTCGGTGATACGAGAGAGCGCCGAATCAGCGGCGGCGGCAGAGATCTCCACCCCGCGGTTCATCGGACCAGGGTGCAGGATGAGCACCTGGGAGTCGGTGTTGCCCAGCCGCAGCTGCTCAACGACGGCGAGACGCTCATCGGTCAGCCCCCAACGGCGGGTGTATTCAGCACTGTTGGGGAAATACGCCCCGCCCATGCGCTCGGCCTGAATGCGCAGCATCATGACCGCATCCGGTGCTGCGGCCAGCGCCTCATCCAGGCTGTAGTAGACGGTCACCGGCCAGGAGTCGATACCCACTGGCAGCAGAGTGGCGGGAGCGACAAGGCTCACCTGTGCGCCGAGGGTGTTCAGCAGCCAGATATTGGACCGGGCTACTCGGGAATGCAGGATGTCCCCCACGATGAGCACCTTCATGCCGGTCAGGTCTGCACCCCGGGGGCTGCTGCCGTGAGCTGCACTCCAGCCACGGCGCAGGGTGAGAGCGTCCAGAAGTGCCTGAGTGGGGTGTTCGTGGGTGCCGTCGCCGGCGTTGACCACCGCTGCTTCGGTCCAGTCTGAGGCGGCAAGCTGCGCCGCGGCACCGGAGGCACTGTGCCGGATAACGATGGCATCGGCCCCCATGGCGCCCAGGGTCTGCACCGTGTCCTTCAGCGACTCGCCTTTGGAGACTGATGACCCCTTGGCCGAGAAGTTGACCACATCGGCCGAGAGCCGCTTGGCTGCCGCTTCAAAGGAGACCCGGGTGCGGGTGGAGTCCTCATAGAAGAGATTGACCACAGTGCGTCCCCGCAGCGTCGGGAGTTTCTTGACCTCACGCTGGGAGACGGCGTCCATCTCTTCCGCGGTGTCCAGAATGGCCAGCGCGTCGGCGTAGCTGAGGTCTGCGGTGGAGAGCAGGTGTTTCAGGCTCATGCGGTGCCTCCAGCGGGGCCGCGGGTGATGATCACAGACTCATCCTCGGCGGGTACCTCGTCGATTCCGTGCAGCCGTACGGAGACTCGTTCATCGCGCGAGGTGGGGATGTTCTTGCCCACATGGTCGGCCCGAATGGGCAGCTGACGGTGACCACGGTCCACCAGCACCGCCAACCGGACTGCTTCGGGGCGGCCGATGCCGGAGAGCGCATCCAGGGCTGCCCGCACGGTGCGCCCGGAGTAGAGCACGTCATCGACTAGAACCACCGTGGCGCCGTCGACCCCGCGGGCGGGAACTTCAGTGGGCTCAGGAGTGCGAGCAGAGTGAGCGCGCAGGTCATCCCGATACATAGTGATGTCCAGGGCGCCCAGCGCAGCGGCGGGATCAAAAGCGGAATCAATGCGCGCCAGCTTCTCGCCCAGGCGCTTGGCCAGCGGTACTCCACGGCGCGGGATTCCAAGAATGACGAGGTCCTCGACACCGCGATGGGTCTCGACGATCTCATGGGCAATGCGGGTCAGAGCGCGCTCAATATCTGCAGCACTCATCACCTGTGAGGTCTCAGGTGTGGTGTTCACCATATCGACTCCTTCCTCGCCTCACGGGACGATCCTTAAAGGAGCTGTATTGTCCTGTTCACTCTACCGCACACCGCCAGGCCCGATAACGGCTGTGACGGTGGCTCAATCGCCGTAGAACGCAGAAACTGCCGGAACTCCAGCGTCACGGGGCTGGAGTTCCGGCAGTTTCTTGAGATTTATGTCAGAGGCCCTCGCGGTGCCCCGAAGGTCGACAGAGCGCTATGCCTCGTCATCCTCTGTCACCTCGGTCAGTGTTGGCTTTAGCTTCTGGATCCGACCCAGCACTCCGTTGACGAAACGTGGGGACTCCTCTGTGGAGAGCTCGCGGGTCAACGCCACTGCTTCAGCCACGGCCACGCCGTCGGGGATATCCGGGTTATGCAGGATCTCCCAGGCGCCGATGCGCAGTGCCTGCAGGTCCACGCGAGGCATCCGCTCAATGGTCCAGCCGCGGGCGTAGGTGCTCAGCAGTTCGTCGATGGTCTCGCGATGCTCGACAACACCGTTGACGAGGACCGGCACGTACTCGTTAAGCACCTGGTCGGTGGTGCGGGCGCGTGAGGCCAGGACCTCGGCGGGGCTGAGCTCGCGCTGCTCTGCCTCGAAGAGAATCTCCAGTGCCCGGCGCCGGGCTTTGCTGCGTGCTGCCAAGGGATTACTCGGAGACCCGGCCGAGGTAATCGGAGGTGCGGGTATCGACCTTCACCTTGGTGCCCTGGTCCACGAAGAGCGGAACCTGGATCTCGTGGCCGGTCTCCAGGGTGGCGGGCTTAGTGCCTGCGTTGGAGCGGTCGCCCTGCAGACCCGGCTCGGTGTAGGTGATCTCCAGGATGACTGAGGGCGGCATATCCAGGTACAGCGGGGTGCCCTCGTGCATGGCGATGGTCACCTGCTGGGACTCCAGCATGAAGTTCGCGGCGTTGCCGACGACGGCGGCCGGGACGGTGATCTGGTCATAGTCGCGCAGATCCATGAAGACGAAGTCATCGCCGTCCTGGTAGAGGTACTGGTAGTCAGAGCGGTCCACCACAGCGAACTCCACTTTGGCACCAGCGTTGAAGGTCTTATCGACCACTTTGCCGGAGAGCACGTTCTTCAGCTTGGTGCGCACGAAGGCTCCGCCCTTGCCGGGCTTCACATGCTGGAACTCCAGAGTGTTCCAAAGCTGGCCCTCGAGTTTGAGGACAGAGCCGTTCTTGATGTCATTTGAAGTTGCCACGGAGAGGTTTTACCTTTGCGTCGAAAGTGGTGAACCGGATACCAGCGCTCTATCCTACAGGGTTACAGCGAGATGGTCGGGCTGGCTGCTTCCCCGATCTCCTGATAGGCGGCGAAGAGGATCGATGCGTCCGGGATCTCCACGGTGGCAGGCTGGCCCTGACCGTTGAGCAGAACGAAACGCAGAGTGTCCCCACGGTTCTTCTTATCTCGCCGGATGCCTTCCAGCAGCTGGTTCCATCGATCATCCCGGTAGGTGATCGGCAGCCCGAGGGAGGTGAGGATATTGCGGTGCCGGTCCACCAGATCGTCATCGATGCGCCCCAGGCTGCGGGCCAGCTCTGCAGCGAAGACCATACCCACGGAGATCGCAGCGCCGTGGCGCCACTGGTAGCGCTCGGCCAGCTCAATGGCGTGACCCAGCGTGTGACCGTAGTTGATGTGCTCGCGAACACCGGACTCGTAGGCATCTTTGCTGACCACATCAACCTTGACCTGGATGGCACGGATGATGAGTTCGCGCAGCTGCTCGGAATGCGGGTTCTGCGCCTGCTCCGGGGAAGATTCGATAATCTCCAGAATGCGCTCATCGGCGATGAAACCGCATTTGACCACCTCAGCCAGGCCGGCCACCAGCTCGTTGCGCGGCAGCGAGATCAGCGTATCCAGATCCGCAAGCACCCCGGCAGGTTGGTGGAAGGCTCCCACCAAATTCTTGCCCTCGGCGGTGTTGATTCCGGTCTTCCCGCCCACAGCGGCGTCCACCATGCCCAACAGGGTGGTGGGCATATGCACTACGCGCACACCGCGCAGCCACGTGGAGGCCACAAAACCGGCCAGATCAGAGACTGCGCCGCCACCCACTGAGACTACGGCGTCGCTGCGGGTGAAGTCGTTCTGTCCCAGAACCTGCCAGCAGAAGGCTGCCACTTGAATGTGCTTGCCTTCTTCTGCGTCGGGGATTTCAGCCACCATGGCCTGATAGCCGGCCTTCTCCAGGTCCTCGCGCACCACGTCTCCGGTGGCCCGCAGCGCACGCGGATGGATGACGAGCACCCGTTCGGCCTGGTGACCGATCAGCTGGGGCAGGCGAGCCAGCAGACCGTTACCGATCACGACGTCGTAACCCAGCTCCTGACCTCCAGTGCCAGCTCCCTCCCCCACGGTGATGATGGTCGGTTCAGTCTGGGTTGTCTCCTGCTCGGGGAAAGTCTCGGTGGTGTCGGGAAAATCTGTCATGAGCGCTCGCTCTGCTCCTTATGTATGGACGAAGCTTCAGGGGTGTTTGCATCGGTAGATAACGCAGCTGGCGCCGATGAGGCGCTGTGCAGGGCTTCGACGATGGTACCGACTCGCGCGTCAATAGTCGCCTCTTCGGCGCTGATCACCACGTTTGCGCATTGACGGTAGAGCGGCTCGCGTTCGGCGTAGATACGTGTCCAGATGCCCACTGGGTCTCCAGCGAGCATAGGGCGGGTACTGGCATCACCGATCCGTGCGGCCGCTTGATCAGCGGTGATATCGAGCATGACGGTGAAATGTCGTTTCAGGAGTTCGCGGGTACGCGGGCTCAGAATAGACCCGCCGCCCAGGCTGATGACAGAAGGCCGCGGTGCATCCAGCAGCTCCGCCACGATCTTCTCCTCTTCCGCCCGGAAGGCCTGCTGGCCGTGGACGGCGAAGTACTCCGGGATCGGTCCATTGCGGGCTACGAAGAAGTGATCGGTGTCCACATGCGGGCGTTCCAACCGGCGAGCAAGGGCTGCCCCCACAGTAGATTTCCCGGATCCCATGGGGCCGATCAGCACAATATTGCGGTGCTCACCACCCCGGATGTCAGTGCCGCGCGGTTCATTCCCACGCGGTTCAAGTCCGCTGGGCATAGCCGCTCATCCCATGGCAGCCGGAGGCTGGAGCGGATCGCCATCACTTCCGGCCAATGACGGGTCCCCGCCCAGCACCGGCAGGTTCTCCAGGTAGGTGGACAGGTTCCGCTGCAGCTCAGCGAGACTGTCGCCGCCGAATTTCTCGATCACAGCCTCGGCGATCACCAAAGCCACCATGGCCTCAGCCACCACACCGGCAGCGGGAACTGCGCAGACATCACTGCGCTGATGGTGGGCAGTGGTCGGCTCGCCGGTAGCGGTATCCACTGTTCGCAGGGCGCGTGGGACGGTGGCGATCGGTTTCATCGCCGCGCGTACCCGCACAGTGCCGCCGATGCTCATCCCGCCCTCAATGCCGCCGGCCCGGTTGGTGCTTCGGATCACGCGGCCCCCGGCGTCGCGCTCAATCTCATCATGGGCCTGCGAGCCGCGGCGGGCGGCAGTGCGGAAACCATCGCCGACTTCAACGCCTTTGATGGCCTGAATGCCCATGAGCGCGCCAGCCAGGCGTGCATCCAGGCGACGGTCCCAATGCACGTAGCTGCCCAACCCAGGAGGCAGCCCCTCAACCACCACTTCAACAACTCCGCCGAGGGTCTCCCCTGCCTTGTGTGCAGCGTCCACCTCAGCGACCATCGCTTGTGAGGTCTCCGGGTGGAAGCAGCGCAACGGGTCAGCGTCCAGGGCATCAACATCAACTGCACTGGGCAGTGCCGCATCCTCGGGGACACCTACTGTGCCCACTGCGGTGGTGTGGGATACGGTGCTGATGCCCAGCCCCGCCAGCAGTTTCTGCGCCGCAGTACCCAGGGCTACCCGGGTGGCGGTCTCTCGCGCTGAGGCCCGCTCCAAGACCGGACGTGCTTCGCTGAAACCGTACTTCTGCATCCCGGTGTAATCGGCGTGCCCGGGACGGGGTCGAGTCAGCGGAGCGTTGCGTGCCAACCCCTCAAGTTCGGTGGGATCCACCGGGTCGGCGGACATCACCTTGTCCCATTTGGGCCATTCGGTGTTGGCCACCTCGATAGCGACCGGCCCACCCATGGTGAGTCCGTGGCGCACACCGCCGAGAATCTGCACCTGATCTTGTTCGAACTTCATGCGAGCGCCACGACCGTAGCCCAGCCGCCGCCGGGCAAGGCGTTCCTGAATATCCTCAGTGGTCAGCTCCACCCCGGCGGGAAGGCCCTCGATGATGCCCACGAGGGATTTGCCGTGTGATTCTCCGGAAGTCAGCCAGCGCAACATGGATTCCATCCTAGTTGAGCGCAGCACCGCCACCGAGCGCGGCCCGCATGCTGTCCACCATCTGAGCGTGTGAACTCTCGCTCAGCGGCCCAGCCGGATGCGCTGTGTCCGCAGTGAAGAGCTCCACCTGGTGCACCGCCTGATGCAGCAGCATCGCTAGGCCACTGACGACGACGCCGCCGGAACGCTCCCAGCCAGTGGCCAGCGCCGAAGGCCAGGGATCATAAGCCACGTCCAGCAGCGCCGTGCCAGCTGGCAGGGTGGGAAGATCAGCTCCGAGCTGATCGGCGGCACGCGGCGGCAAGGTGCTGACCAGTGCCTGCGGTACCAATCCCTTGCTCAAGTCTTGATGGAACAGCTCCAGGGGGCGCAGCAGCAAGACCAGGCCAAGAGCGTCAGCGACTGGCTCCAAGGAAGCCGCCCGCTCGGGAGAGCGGGCATACACTACCGCGGAGCCGAAGCCCATTTCCGCTGCGGCTGCCAATGCTGCAGCAGCAGTGCCGCCGGCTCCTATGAGGCCGAAGATCCGCTCCGTAGCTGGCGGTGTTGGATTCGGCTCGTCCGCGCCGGCAGAGACCTCGGCGAAAGCCTTGATGATCCCATCAACATCAGTGTTCTCTCCGTGCAGGCGCCTCGCGCCATCCTCGCCGGTGCGATGCACCACGGTGTTCAGCACGCCGAGGGTTCGAACGCGGTCCGAGACTGTGGTCATGTGTCCTACCATGGCCGATTTCAGCGGCATCGTCACAGACCAGCCGAGCCAGTCCGGCCCTGTACCAGCTTCCTGGAGAAACTCTCCCAGGGTGGACTCATCCACCTGGACTCGGGTGTAGTCAACGTCCAACCCCAGGTGCCGGTAGGCAGCACCGTGCAGCTGCGGGGATTTCGAGTGGCTGATGGGTGAGCCGAGAACTGCAGCCCGCAGCTTTCCCGCAGCGGCCGGCACCGCGGTAGCGCCGCTCATTCGGAGAGTTCCTCCTCAGCGGACTCAACCTCCGCGGGACTGCAGACTCCCGGGTTATCAGCACAGTACTGGTTGAACTCCGCGACATCTGCGAGGTGCTCGTCATACCACTCGTTGAAGCGGGTCTCCCCCGTCTCGAGGTTGACGGTCACCCAGAAATAGGCGTTGGTGTCCAGGTTCGGATTTGCCGCAGCTCTTATGGTGTCGTGGATAGGCGCCGCGATCGGCCCCGGGGGCAGTCCCGGATGGGCGAAGGTGTTGTACTCATTCGACTCATCACGGCGCTCTTCGTCTGAGAAGTGAACATCGCCGGTGCGGTTGAGTCCGTAGTTGACCGCCGCATCAATCTGCAGGTGTCCCTCGGTGCCTTCATGCTCCGGATTCTCGATGCGGTTATGGATGGCGCCGGCCATAGTCCGGTAGTCGTCCATGCGCTCTTCCTGTGAACGCTCGGGGCTGATGGTGTTATTAGCCTCGGCAGTCAGCAACGACGCCACGATGATGGTTTCATACTGCTCGTCTGGATCTTCCACACCGGCTTCTTCGAGCAAATTGAAGGTGCGGTCCACTAGGGCCTGCAGAACAGTTTCCGGAGATTCAGCCTGTTCCGGAGTGAGTCTGTACTCACCGGCTCCGAGGAAGCCCTCGAGCGTGCGTGCTTCTTCCGGCAGGCCGTACTGCTGGGGATCCTGCGCCGCAGCTTCAAGTTCCTGATAGCTGAAGGGGATCTGACTGTTCTCGCCTTCGGCGACTTCACGCAGGGCATCCTGAATACGTGCGCCCGGCGTGACCGATGTATAGAAGTCCACTTCGCCCTCTCCGAAGAGGATGTTCACAGCATCAGCCGCGGGCATCTGCTCGCGCAGCTGGTACTCGCGCGGGTGGATCGCCGGTTCGCCCTCCATATCGGCAAGCGCGGTGTTGAAGGAATCCGCGCTGGCGATGATCTCTTCATCCACCAACCGGTTCCGCACGGACTCGAAACCTTCGCCTTCATTAATGACGAAGGTGATGGTCTCTCCGCTGGCAGCCTCGTAATCCTGCGGCCCACCGCGTCCCAGCAGGGAGTTGATAATGACGACGACGCCGATGACCATCACGGCGAAGCCCGCCAGTGCGAAGGTCAGTGTGATGTTTCGACGACGCCGCTTGGCCTGGCGCTGCTTCAGCACGCTGAGGCTCACCCGGCCATCCACTGGGGTCACAGTCTGGTAGCCACGGCCGAAGCCGGAAGCCCCCACGAGGACGGGGTGCCCATGCTCGTCATGTTCGATTTCTCCCTCATAGTCCTCGTCCCATTCGCTGTAGTCACCGAAAGGATCGAAGGCGCCCTGCCCATGGTGCTCGCTGTAGTACTCCGCACCGTCATCATGCCCAAACTCTGTGTCTGATGGCTCGGGCGAGATGGGGCTGCCTGCTACGACCTGTTCAAAAGGGGTAGAAGGACTGTTGGAGGCACGTGGCGCCGGTGAGTCTGACGGAATAGGCGCGGGAGTGGGGACTGTGCCCTCAGACGCGGCCGACTTCTGCTGCGAAGTCTGGTGCTGAGTGCGTCGGGAGAGGAATGAAGGCTTGCTCTTTGCTGAGGCCTTTGGAGTGTCCTGCTGGCCAGGAGGTGTTGCTGCTGCGCGGCGGGAAACTGCCGGCATACCGGGCGTCTTTGCTGCGGCGCCCTGCGCTGCACTGCTCTGGGCTGCGCTGTTCTGTGCTGTGCTGTTCTGGGCTGCGCGGTTTTGGGCTGCGCTGTTCTGTGCTGGGCCGTTGCGGCTTGTCCTGCGAGGGTCGGGCTCTTGCCCGCTGGTCTGCTTGGGATCTGAAGCCACCGGTCCGGTTGGGAGGCCCTGCGCTGCGTTGTCCAGATTTGCCGCTTTGCGCTGTGCTTCTTGGTCGAACAGCGGCGGAGAATCTGCGGCCGTCGAGGCGCTACTCAGTCGACGGACCGCGGATTCACGTTCGCGCGCGGCGGCGCGCTCGCGCTCGCGGGCCTCGCGAATCTCGCGGCGACGACGCCGAGAACCCGCCTCGGGGGTCTGTTCATCGCTCACGCAGATTCCTCACAGGACATATCGACGGCAAGTGCAGGTGCAGGTGAGCGCAGGGCCCATCCACAGCTTTCGCCAGTGTAATGCATTCGTTATCTTCAGGAGGACTTCAGCATCTCCAGCCAGCTCTGTCGAGCCGCCAGTGCATCTTCTGCTTCCTTTTGCGCGGTGGCATCACCTGCGGCACGCGCCTGCTCAAGATCCTGTTCCAACTGGGCGATAGTCTCTTCGAGCTGAGTGACCATATCGTTCTGGCGCTCATTCTTCACCGGGTCGGCCCGCTTCCACTGGGCACCCTCCGCCTCCCGGAACGCGTCCTGGATCTCAGTGATAGCCCGTTCCATGCGCTTGACATCGTTGCGCGGCACGCGTCCTGCGGCATCCCATTCATCGAGCAGCTTGAAGTACTGTTCTTTGATGGCCTGGGGCTTGGTGAACGGCATCAGATCGCGCAGTTTTTGAAGAATCTCTTCCTTCGCCACCAGGTTGTTGGCGTATTCGGCGTCGATCTGCTTATTGGCCTCGTCACGGGCGTTGAAGAACACATCCTGAGCGGCGCGGAAACGTGTCCACTGCGCGTCCTCAGTCTTCCGGGGTCCGCGCCCGAGCGCCTTCCAACTGTCCATCAGCCGGTGGTAGGCCTTGGTGGTAGCACCGTAGTCGGTGGAATTCTGCAGGGACTCGGCTTCAGCGATCAGTGCTTCTTTCGCCTTCTTGATCTCGGCTGCTTCCTTATCGCGGCGCACGAAGAAGGCCTTGCGGTGGCGCTCGAAGGTGCTGCGCGCCTCTCGGAATCGCTTCCACAGCGGGTCTTCCTGTGATTTGCTCAGCCGGGGCGGGGTGCGCTGCTCGGTCTTCCAGGTCTGGAAGAGTTCCTCCATACGTGCCTGTGCACTCTTCCAGTGCTGGCTCTCCGGGTCGGCAGCGGCGAGCTTTTCAGCCTCAGCCACAATGTTCTCCCGCACCTGAAGCTTCGCAGCCACGGCCTCGTCGTTCTGCTTCTTCTCGAGTCCGGCGATCTCGTCAATGCCAGCGCTGATCTCGCCCAGCAGGGTTTTCAGACCGTTGACGTCACCAAGCCAGGTGCCGCCGTCGAGTTCCTTCTCCAAAGACTTGAGACTGCCGCGCAGCGCGGAGGACGAGTCCGCCTGAGTGGCCACCCGGGCGCCCAGCAACAGGGCCCGGTTGTAGAGCTCATCGAACTTCCGGGTGAAGTACTGCAGGGCCTCATCTTCGCCACCGCCGGTGGAAAACTGGCCGATATAGGTCTCCTCCCCCTCGGCGGGCGTGAGGTAGACATGTCCTTCGGCATCCACTCGGGCCAGCTGGCGGGCTTCTTCCAGAGAGGTCTGGTGATAGGTGGGCTTCACTGCAGGGCTCATGGCACCAGGGTACCGCTTCACAGCCACCGGCTATGATGGTCAGGTTTGGGCTGCGCACATTTTCGCCCCGAACCCGCCGATCCAATCCCCACCACAGGAGTCCTGCACTTATGGCACGTTCAGCCTCGCTCTCCGGCTATCTTGAGCTTCTTCCCGAGGAGCGTCTTGTGGAGCTGCATGTGCTGGATACGCTGCGCCAGGTCTTCGAATCCCATGGTTTCGCCTCCATCGAGTCCCGGGCCGTCGAGACCATGGAGACCCTGCTGGGCAAGGGCGAAGTTGATAAAGAGGTGTACGCAGTCTCGCGCATTCACGCCGACGACGCCGCCAAAGAGTCGAAGCTGGCCCTGCACTTTGACCTGACCGTTCCCTTTGCCCGGTACGTGGTGGAGAACGCCGGATACTTGGCTTTCCCCTTCCGGCGCTACCAGATCCAGAAGGTCTGGCGCGGGGAACGACCGCAGGCCGGACGCTTTCGCGAGTTCACCCAAGCCGATGTGGACATCGTCGGCGACGGCGCCCTGCCTTTCCGCGCCGATGTGGAGTTGGCCGTCGTGATCGCACGGGCACTTGAGGCACTGAAGATCGGTGACTTCCAGCTGCGGATCAACAACCGAAAACTCTCCCAGGGCTTCTACACCGCGCTGGGGCTCCAGGACGCGCCAGCAGTGCTGCGCATAGTGGACAAGCTGGAGAAGATCGGTGCTGACCGGGTGAAGCAGGAGCTTGCTGAGACCCTGGGGGCCACTGCTGAACAGTCAGCGGCGGCCCTGGCCCTGGCGCAGATCCGCACTGAGGATGTCAGCTTCGCGGACAAAGTCCGAGCCCTTGTACCCGCTGAGGCGCCAACTGAGCTTATGGAAGAGGGTCTTGCTGAGCTCACAGAGGTGATCTCGGCTCTGAACGAGCGTGTTCCGGGGCGCGCGGTGGCCGACCTGTCCATTGCCCGCGGTCTGGACTACTACACCGGCACCGTCTATGAGACGGTGCTCTTCGGTCATGAAAGCCTGGGCTCCATCTGCTCTGGCGGACGCTATGAGTCCCTGGCAACTAAGGGCAAGAAGACCTACCCCGGCGTCGGGCTTTCTATTGGCGTGACCCGTCTGGTGTCGGCCCTGATCGGTTCTGGAGCATTGAGCGCTTCACGGTCTGTGCCTGCGGCTGTCTATGTCACTCTGCGCAGCGACGCCGACTGGAGCGCCGCTGAAGACGTGGCTGACCAGCTGCGGGCGCGGGGGATCAGTGCCGAAGTTGCCTTCAGCGCCGAGAAGTTCGGCAAGCAGATCAAATACGCCGACCGGCGCGGCATTCCCTTTGTTTGGTTCACTGACGACGAGGGCCGCCATCAGGTCAAGGACATCCGCACCGGCGAGCAGGTCGATGCCGATCCGGTGGCCTGGACTCCAGCGCCGGAGGATCTGGCACCTAGAATCATCGGTAACACTGACGCTGTCTGAACAGCTTCAGCACTAGAGTTTGTCCCGCGGGCGGCGAAAACCCGCCACGCTCTCGGCCGTTTGCAGCGGCCGCGGCCTTCACACCTGAAGAACATCACCAAAGTCTGAGAGGACACCGTGCTCCGCACACACACCACCGGCGAAATCAACGCCGAACTCATTGGCCAGACCGTCACTGTGAGCGGCTGGGTAGCACGCCGTCGTGATCACGGAGGCGTGGCGTTCTTGGACCTGCGCGATGCCGCCGGTGTTGCCCAGGTGGTAGTGCGTGAGGAAGAGGATTTTGATCCCCTGCGCAACGAGTTCGTGCTGAAGATCACCGGAACTGTGGAGCGCCGCCCAGAGGGCAACGAGAACCCGAATCTGCCCTCCGGCGAGGTGGAGATCATCGCCGATGAGGTCGTCGTCCTCAATACTGCCGCCCCGCTGCCCTTCCAGATCGACACCCACGTTGAGGTGGGCGAGGAAGCCCGACTGAAGCACCGCTATCTCGACCTGCGCCGCGAAGGTCCCGCTGCTGCGATGCGGCTGCGTTCCGAAGCCAACCGGATTGCACGCGAGGTGCTGCACGCCGAGGGTTTCACCGAAGTAGAGACCCCTACTCTGACCCGCTCGACTCCGGAGGGCGCCCGCGATTTCCTGGTGCCCGCACGCCTGGCGCCGGGATCCTGGTATGCCCTTCCGCAGTCCCCGCAGCTGTTCAAGCAGCTGCTGCAGGTCGGCGGAATTGAGAAGTACTACCAGATTGCCCGCTGCTACCGTGATGAGGACTTCCGCGCGGATCGTCAGCCCGAGTTCACCCAGTTGGACATTGAGGCCAGCTTCGTCGAGCAGGAAGACATCATCGCCCTGGCGGAAAAGATCGTCTCCAAGCTGTGGCAGCAGATCGGCGTGGAGATCACCACCCCGATCCCGCACATCACCTACCGCGAGGCCATGGCCAAGTACGGCTCGGATAAGCCGGATCTGCGCTTCGGCCTGGAGCTCACTGAGCTCACCGAGTATTTCAAGGACACCCCCTTCCGCGTCTTCAAGGCACCCTATGTGGGCGCCGTCGTCATGCCCGGCGGAGCTTCCCTGCCACGCCGCACACTGGACGCCTGGCAGGAGTGGGCCAAGCAGCGTGGCGCCAAAGGTCTGGCCTATGTCCTCATTCAGGAGGACGGCGAACTAGGCGGCCCCGTGGCCAAGAACCTTTCCGAGGCCGAGCGAGAGGGTCTGGCCGAGGCCGTGGGTGCCAAGCCCGGCGACTGCGTCTTCTTCGCCGCCGGTGAGACCACCCCCTCCCGTGCTCTGCTCGGCGCGGCCCGCAACGAGATCGCCTCCCGGGTGGGTCTCATCGAGGATGGCTCCTGGTCCTTCGTATGGGTGGTAGATGCCCCGATGTTCGAACCCGCCGCCGACGCCCAGGCAGCTGGCGACGTCGCCGTCGGATCCGGTGCCTGGACCGCGGTTCATCACGCGTTCACCGCGCCCAAGCCGGAGTTCGCGGAGACCTTCGACAGCGAACCCGGTGAAGCCCTTGCCTACGCCTACGACCTGGTGTGCAATGGCAACGAGATCGGTGGCGGCTCTATCCGTATCCATCGTCAGGATATGCAGGAGCGGGTCTTCAAGGTCATGGGCATCGCCGAGGAGGAGGCACGCGAGAAGTTCGGCTTCCTGCTCGATGCCATGAAGTTCGGGGCTCCCCCGCATGGCGGCATCGCCTTCGGTTGGGACCGCGTGGTTGCTCTGCTGGCTGGAGAGGATTCCATCCGCGAAGTCATCGCCTTCCCCAAGACCGGCGGCGGCTATGACCCGCTGACCGCCGCGCCGGCGCCTATTACAGAGCAGCAGCGCAAGGAAGCCGGCGTGGACGCCAAGCCGGAGGAGAAGCAGGCGTAACCACCGAGGGGCTGAGCAATGCACCCACTAGAGGAGGAATGGAACAACAATGCTCGATCAGGCGCTCTCCGCGCTCATCGCGTTCCTGGCCGGCACCATCCTGGCGCTGGTTCTATTCGTCCCCTTCGTCTTCATCAACTACCGCCGGCACGGCAGACTCAGTCCAACTCGGATCCTGCTGTGGGTGGCGTTCCTGGTCTACGCCATGGCGCTGTGGACCTACACGCTGCTGCCGCTGCCGGACCCGGAGCAGCTGCGCTGCACCACCGCGCAGCTACGTCCCTTCCAGTTCGTGCAGGACATCCAGGCTTATGACATCGCTGGCCCCTCAGCGGTTCTTCACAATCCGGCGGTTATTCAGGTGGCGCTGAATGTGCTGCTCTTTGTTCCCTTGGGGTTCTTCCTGAAGGCGCTATGGGGGCGGGGCATCATCACGACGACGGCGGTGGGATTCGGTCTCACGCTGTTGATCGAAACAACCCAGCTGACCGGGGTCTGGGGGATCTACCCGTGCTCCTATCGGCTCTTCGACGTTGACGATCTGCTGGCCAATACCGCAGGTGCGCTGCTGGGAGCGGCGCTAGCGGGGCTGCTGACCGCTCTGCGTCGCCGGATCTACCCGGACCGGCCCCAGAGCGTCAGCCCACGGATCACCGTTGCGCGGCGTCTGACTGGCATGGTCTGCGATGGACTGGCCATGGTCCTACTGGGCACGGCAGTGGCAGTGGCCAGCAATGCATGGCAACTCTATGTGTTGAGCAGGGACGCGGCTGAACTGGACCAAAATCTGACGCAGCAGCTCGGGCTATGGGTCCCCTTCGTCGTCGTCGGTGTTCTGACGGTGACCACCGGCAGGACGGTGGGAGATCACGCTGTACGGCTGCATTTCAGCGGAACCTGGACCGGTGCTGGGGTGCCGCTGCAGTACGCGCTGCGGTTCGTGGCCGGGATAGGAGGATTCCAGCTGCTGGGGCTGCTCTCGCCTGCGGATCTGCTGTTCGTGGTCCTCAGCGTGGTGGCCGTGTTCTTTACCCGAGATCGCAGAGGTCTCCCCGGGCTGCTCTCGGCCACCACGCTGAAGGATGACGCGGCGCAAGGTTCTTCAGAGCACGTCTAGACCTGGGTGCTGACTCTGCGCATGAATTGCTCAGCATGCAGCTTCAGCGCGGTGATCCGGTCGGCCATGAAGCGATCCGGATCGTGCTTGCCCTCGAAACTTGTGGGTTTGCGTCGTACATGCTGCGAACAGCTGAAATCAGCGTGCAGCAATGTTCCCACAGTATTGCCTGACCGCCCGGCTGCCCCTGCGCGCTTCGCTGTGAACATACGCACCCCGGTGGTCTCAGTGACATCCTCGCACCAGCTGCATAACGCTTGATTCCGACTGGCGGGGGTGACACGCAGTATCGCGCCGATGACCTGCTGGTCGACTGGCACGAATAGATACGCGCGCTGAGGTGATTTCGGGTCGCTGAAGCCCAGGTAGTCCAGCCGCTCCCATGGGACAGTTTCTAGGTCAAAGGGGACTTTGAGGCTGGTTGCTTCTTTTCGGGATGCGTTGATGAGTGCACGTGAAAGGTCTGCAGAGCGAAGTGGCTCCATGGTGGTTGTCTCCATTGTTGATTGGCTGAGTGAGGTGAAACTGGCAGTGGATAGCACAGTTCTTCAGGCATGCCGCCGGATCATTCCGGTCATGCCTGCGGGCCGTCGCTAAGGTGCGCGACGGTTCAGCCAGAGACAGTGGAGGCCATGGAGGCCGCAGACTCCTTTCAGGGCGGAGCGCCCGTCAGTACTTGTCGATGACTACAGGACATTGATACCTGCGGTCCGCTGGATATTCTAGCGCTGCCGTCAGGGATGGATCTACAATGTCAGTGCCCTGGACTACCCTTGAGTGCATGACTGCTGACCTCTTCTCTGCTGATCACGAGGATGATGATCAGCCCAGTGGCAACGCCTCTGACGCGGTAGGGCCATCCGGACGCCGTCATACCCCGCTAGCAGTGCGAATGCGGCCGCGAAGTCTTGATGAGGTAGTTGGGCAGCAGCATCTGATCAAACCTGGTTCGCCCCTACGGGTGCTCGCTGAAGGCACCTCCAGCCGGGCTGGTGCTTCCTCGGTGATCCTGTATGGCCCTCCCGGGACCGGTAAGACCACCCTGGCTCATGTCATCGCGCGCGGAGGAACACGGAAGTTCGTGGAGCTCTCCGCCATCCGCGCCGGCGTAAAGGATGTCCGCCAGGTGATGGATCAGGCTCTGACAGACCGAGACCTGCGCGGTATCACCACAGTGCTGTTTCTCGACGAGATCCATCGGTTCAATAAAGCTCAGCAGGACGCGTTGTTGCCGGGGGTGGAAAACGGCTGGGTGATCCTGGTTGCGGCCACCACAGAGAACCCGTCGTTCTCCGTAGTCGCGCCCTTGCTCTCCAGGTCCTTGCTCCTGACGCTGCAGCCGCTGACTGAAGAGGATCTTGCCTCCTTAATCGACCGGGCCATGGCTGATCCACGCGGACTCAATGATGAGTTCGAGCTCGACCACGAAGCCAAGGACCACATTCTGCGAGTCTCAGGTGGAGATGCCCGGCGAGTACTGACCACTTTGGAGGCCGCTGCCGCGGTGGCAGCAGGACGTGCTGCAGGCGCGGGGGACCTCGAGACTCGAGTCATCAGTATCACCGCAGCAGATGCCGAGCAAGCCGCCGACTTCGCCGTGCAACGCTACGACAAAGACGGTGATCAGCACTATGACATCGTCTCAGCATTCATCAAGTCCCTGCGCGGTTCAGATGTGGATGCCGCGTTGCACTATCTGGCCCGGATGATCGTGGCCGGTGAGGACCCGCGTTTCATCGCCCGACGTTTGGTGATTGCCGCCAGCGAAGAAGTCGCGATGGCGGACCCCACAGCTCTGCAGACTGCCGTCGCGGCGGCACAGGCCGTTCAGCTGATCGGAATGCCCGAGGGGCGCATCATTCTGGCCCAGGCCACGGTGCATATTGCCACAGCTCCGAAATCCAATGCCTCATATCAGGCACTAGATGCTGCCATAGCTGATGTCCGAGCAGGTAAGGGCGCGCCGGTACCGTCGCACCTGCGGGACGCCCACTATTCAGGTGCCCACCGACTGGGTCACGGCAAAGGCTATATCTACGCTCATGATGAGCCGCACCATGTGGCCACCCAGCAGTACGCCCCTGATGACCTCCAAGGCGTCAACTACTACTCCCCCTCACAGAACGGACAGGAGCGCGCCGTGGCCGAGCGTCTGGAGAAGCTGCGGCAGATCATCCGCGGCCGCTGAGCCACTATCGAAAGACAGGCTATACCCCCCCCTCAAGACGGCAACGGCCGCTCACCTGACTAGGTGAGCGGCCGTTCTCGTATAGCGGCGGGGTTTCCCCGCCCGCGGGACTAAGCGGGACTAACTCAGTGGCGTCCGGACTCGATCTCGCCTGCGCCTCCGGGAGCCGGTGCCAGACCCTTGGGTTCGTGGTGGCCGTGCTCGAGTGCTTCGAGGTACTCCTCGCGGGAGACGGGCTCCACGCGGTCCTCGAAGAACATCCGGTTCAGGCGTGCACGGGTCTTCTCTGCCAGAGTGATCTTGCCCTTGGCATTCGGACGTGCCGGAGATGGTGCCGGAGCCTCGTAGGACACCAGGCTCCATGCCTCGTACTCGCTCAGCGGCGTGTGACGCTCATGGAATTCACCATCTGCGCTGACTTCGATCACACCGGCCTCATGACCGTGGAGCACGGTCTCGCGGTCCTTGCGCTGCAGTGCCAGACAGATGCGCTTGGTGAGGATGTAGGCAATGACCGGGCCGACGAAGATCAGCACACGCGACCAGTAGGTGATGTCGTTCAGCGACAGCTGGAAGTGTGTAGCGATCAGGTCGTTGGAGCCCATGCCCCACATGATCATGTAGAAGGTCATCACTGCCATACCGACGGCGGTACGGGTGGGGGCGTTGCGCGGACGATCCAGAAGGTGGTGTTCCTTCTTATCACCGGTGATCCAGGCTTCGATCCAGGGCCAGACGAACAGGCCCAGGAACAGCAGCGCTACGGGGACCATGGGTATCAGCACCGGAAGTGCTAGGGAGTTGCCTCCCCACGGTGTCGGGATAACACGCTCCAGCGAGAAGTCCCCGATCCAGCCCGGCATCAGGCGCAGCACACCTTCGAAGGGACCGATATACCAGTCCGGCTGCGCACCGGCGGTCACTGGCGAAGGATCGTATGGCCCGTAGTTCCACAGCGCGTTGATCTGGAAGGTACCGGAGATCAGGCACAGGATGCCGAACACCACGAAGAAGAAGCCGCCGGCCTTTGCTGCGTAGACCGGTCCCACCGGGTAACCGACCACATTGCGCTCAGTACGACCGGGGCCGGGGTACTGGGTGTGCTTGTGGACGACGACCAGGAACAGGTGGACCGCGATCAGAATCAGGATCAGGGCCGGGATGATGAAGATATGCAGCGAGTACAGGCGAGGAATGACCTCGTTGCCCGGGAACTCACCACCGAAGAGGAAGAAGGAGATGTAGGTACCGACCACCGGGATGGCCTTCATCATGCCGTCGATGATTCTCAGACCGTTGCCGGAGAGCACCTCATCCGGCAGCGAGTAACCGGTGAATCCAGCTCCCAGGCCGAGAATCAGCAGAGCACAGCCGACTACCCAGTTGATCTCACGCGGCTTGCGGAACGCCCCGGTGAAGAACACGCGCAGCATGTGGACGCTCATCGCCAGGATGAACATCAGCGCGCCCCAGTGGTGCAGCTGGCGGACGAACAGACCACCGCGCACATCGAAGCTGAGCTCCAAGGCGGTGGCGTAGGCCATCGACATCTCCAGACCCTGCAGCGGCGCATAGGAGCCTGAGTAGCGGGTGGAGGCCATCGATGGATCGAACCAGAACGTCAAGAACGCTCCGGAAAGAACCACGATGATGAAGCTGTACAGGGCCACCTCACCGAACATGAAGGACCAGTGATCCGGGAAGACCTTGCGGCCGAACTCGCGGACGATACTGGTACCGCCTACGCGCTGATCGACGTAGTTGGCGATCTTGCCGGTGGGGGTTTTCGGCTGATACTTGCCGACCTCGAGGTACTGTTCCTCGGTGTACTTCTCTTTAGAGGCGCTCATGCGTTGCCACGCTCCCAGTAGGTCGGGCCGACAGGTTCAACGAAGTCACTGCGCGCCACGAGGAAGCCTTCCTCGTCCACGGTGATCGGCAGCTGCGGCAGGGGGCGTCCGGCGGGGCCGAAGACGACCTTGAACTCCTGCGAAGCGTCGAAGGTGGACTGATGGCAGGGGCACAGCAGGTGGTGGGTGTGACGCTCGTAGAGCGCCACGGGGCAGCCCACGTGGGTGCAGACCTTGGAGCATGCGATGATGCCTTCGTAGGTCCAGTCCTCGCGACCGGGAGAGACCTGCTTGAAGTCTGCAGGGTTCATACGCATCAGCAGAACGACCGATTTAGCCTTCTCCGAAAGACGCTGGCCGTGCGACTGGATCTCGCGCAGGTTCTCAGGGATCACGTGCATGGCTGAACCGATGGTGAGGTCAGCAGCGCGGATGGGAGTACCGGTGGGGTCGCGGACCAGGCGGACGCCTTCCTCCCAGATGGTGTGGCGCATCCGCTCAACACCGAAGTTCTCGCTGCGGTCGAGGTCGCGGAACATGATTACTGCCGGCAGCGGTGCCAGCAGTGCGGCGCCGATCAGCGTATTGCGCAGCAGCGGACGACGAGCGATCTGTGTCTCATCCACCACCTCGGTGAGGATCTTCTGCGCTTCTTCACGGTCAGCCTCAGCGCGCAGCGGCTTACGGTCTTCAACGACTTCGTGATCGGGCATCAGGGTCTTGGCCCAGTGGACCACACCCAGTCCGATACCCAGCATGGCGAAGGCGGAGCCCAGACCGAGCAGAGTGTTCTGCAGGCGGAGCAGCTGTAGGTCACCCTCGGTGACTCCCACGACGAAGTAGCCGATGAAGAAGACCACGGTGCCGATGATGGAGATGAGGAACAGGACTGAGACCTGGCGCTCAGCGCGCTTGGCCGCCTTCTCATCCACATCTGCGAGCCGCGGACGGTGCGGGGGCAGACCAGGGTTCTCCAGGGCGTATTTGCCTGACTCCCCCTCGCCGGCTGTGATGACGGCGCCCGACTTCGGGTCGCCGTTACCGTGCTCGCCCATATGGTTAACGTCCTTTGCTGTCATTCAGTGCGGTATTTGGTGCTTGTGATTTCTAGTGCTCAGGAGGAGCGCGAGGTCAGCCAGACCATGGAGCCGATCAGCAGTGCGAGGCCGAGAGTCCAGATCAGGAGCCCCTCTGCGACTGGTCCCATGAAGCCCAGAGAGAAACCGCCAGGAGTTCCTTGGGATTCGTAGGTCTTCAGGAAGGCGATGATGTCCCTCTTATCCTCCGGCGGAATGTTGGAGTCGTTGAAGACCGGCATGTTCTGCGGGCCGGTGGTCATAGCCTCGTAGATGTGCCGCTCCTCGACGCCGTGCAGGCTGGGGGCGTACTTACCTTCAGTCAGCGCACCGCCAGCTCCTGCTGCGTTGTGGCACATGGCGCAGTTGATGCGGAAGAGCTCTCCGCCGCGGGCTGGATCGCCCTGATCGATGTCGAGGTATTCGTCATCGGGAACTGCGGGGCCCGCGCCCAGAGAGGCAACGTAGGCAGCCAGCTGACCAGTCTGCTCATCGTTGAACTGACGAGGCTTCTGCTGGGCTTGGGGGCCCTGCATCTGCATGGGCATACGGCCGGTGCCGACCTGGAAGTCCACCGACGCTGCGCCCACGCCCACCAGGGACGGTCCGGCATCGGTACCTTCAGCGTTCATGCCGTGACATGTTGCACAGTTGGCAACGAACAGACGCTGACCCTCTTCAACATCCTCAGTGCTGTAGCCGGTGTGGACATTGGAGGCCTGCGCCTGGTTCACCGTGGTCGCTGCGGCGTAGAGCCCGCCGGTGACCAGCAGCCCCAGGAGCAGCAGTGCCACGAACGCGAACGGGTGGCGGCGCTTCTGTGAGAGTGCCTTCACGTGTGCCGGTTCCTTTTCTTCTCGGTGCGGTATTAAAGCTTGGATGGGTGCGTCGTCGAGTTAGACGAGCAGCGGCAGGATGTAGACCACGCCGAAGAGCGCAATCCACACCACGTCCACGAAGTGCCAGTAGTACGAGATGACGACGGCGGCATGCGCCTCACGGTGTGTGAACTTCACGCTGAAGTAGGCGCGTGCAATCACATAGAGGAACGCAATGAGACCACCGATCACGTGCAGGCCGTGGAAGCCAGTAGTGATGTAGAAGGCGGAGCCAAAAGCGTTGGTCTGAATAGCGACACCGTGGGAGACGAGCTCAGCAAACTCGAAGGACTGACCCGCGATGAAGATCGCTCCCATGATGAAGGACACGATGTACCACTCGACCATGCCCCAGTTCTTGAACTGCAGCAGCCCGCCAGTGCGCCGAGGCTGGTGACGCTCAGCAGCGAAGACGCCGAACTGCGCGGTCACCGAGCTGGCCACCAGGATCACGGTGATGATCGTGGCCAGAACCACGTCCAGTCGGCCGCTGTACTCTGCCCACATCTCCTGCTGAGTGGAGCGCAGAGTGAAGAACATTGCGAACAGTCCGGCGAAGAACATCAGCTCGCTGGTCAGCCACACCATGGTGCCTACGGACACCATGTTCGGCCGGTTCGGCAGCGTGCGTGCCGGTACGTTGGGGGCTTGGGTTGCAGTCGTCACAGAGACATTATGTCCTGAAATGAGACCGCTTTGCCATCGCACCGCCGGGGTGTGGCGCAACCATCGCAGCCTGTCATAGGGCTGTTCCCGCGTATTTATAAGGATGCGGCGACGGCGAGCCAGCTGAAAGTTGCACAAATATTTCTACACGTTGTCGAAGAACTCGACTCTCCCCCTCCTCCAGAGCCTGCTTCAACTGCTTATAGGCTTATGCCATGAGCGCTGAATCCTTCCCTGAGCATCTGAGCTGGCCACAACTTCTGGAGGACCTGCTGACAGGCCTCGACCTCTCTGTGGACACAGCCAGTTGGGCTATGGAACAGCTGATGAGCGGGGACCTCTCCGATGCGCAGATCGCAGGGTTCCTGCTGGCCTTGCGAGCCAAAGGTGAGACAGGTCAAGAGCTACTCGGGCTGAGCGAGACCATGATGTCGAAGGCCGAACCGATCACTGTGACCGGCCCGACATTGGACATTGTGGGTACCGGCGGGGATCGACTGGGGACTTTGAACATCTCCACTATGAGTTCTTTGGTGGCAGTGGGCGCCGGTGCTCGTGTGGTCAAACATGGCAACCGGGGCGCTTCAACCACTGCAGGCGCGGCAGATGTGATCGAGGCTTTGGGCGTGGACCTGAGCATACCCGTGGGCCGCGTTACCGAGGCCGCAGAGCAGGTGGGCATTACCTTCCTCTTCGCCCAGCAGTTCCATCCCTCGATGCGATACGTAGGGCCGGTTCGCAAGCAACTGGGAGTTCGCACGGTCTTCAACTTCTTAGGACCGCTGTCCAATCCTGCCGGGGTGTCCGCCCAGGCTCTGGGATGCGCAAGCGAAGATCTCGCGCCCAGGATGGCTGAGGCCCTTGCAGCTCGGGGTACCCGGGGCATGGTCTTCCGCGGACAGGATGGCCGGGACAAGATCACCACCTCTGCCAGCACTGATCTCTGGGAGGTCCGCGGCTCAGGGGTGACTCATCACGTCATCGATCCAGAGGACTTCGGCATCCCCCGCTGCGCCGTCGAAGATCTGCGTGGAGGTTCGGCGCAGCACAATGCCACGGTGGTTCGTTCCGTGTTAGCCGGTGAGACAGGACCGGTACGAGATGCGGTGCTGCTCAATGCCGCCGCAGGCCTCACCGCCTGGGACGAGACGGCAGAGGGCGATCTTCATCAGCGCCTGCGCCGCAATATGGCTCTGGCAGCACAGTCCCTCGATTCCGGTGCTGCTGCCGCTGTGCTGCAGCGGTGGATTGATTTCAGCCGCAGCTGATCGACACCGCAGTGATGTGACCTCAGTCTGCGTCCTCGCCGTGCCCGAAAGGATCTGGGTCTGTTCCAGGTAGCCAGGAGTTCCCCGGCACCGTCCAACCTTCCTTCTTCAGCGCTTTCTTCCAGCGTTTAGCCCATTTGGGATTTAGCCGGTTGATGTAGAGGTAGCCATCGAGGTGGTCGTACTCGTGCTGCATGATGCGCGCGAACCAGCCGGTCGCCTCAAACTGCAGCGGGTTTCCCTCCCGATCTAGGCCGATGATCTCGACATGGTCGCTACGTTTGAGCGGGTACCCGTAGCCCGGCGCGGACAGGCAGCCTTCGACTTCTTCATCCGGGTCAGGATCTTCCTGGGAGACCTTGCCGATCAGACGCAGGCGGGGATTGATCACCACGCCCCGATGAGGGACGCCGCCGGTGTCCCCGTCGTACTTCCAGTTGAAGATGCGCAGTCCCACGCCGATCTGCGGCGCAGCAAGACCCACCCCGTGCGAGGCATCAAGTGTGTCATCCATATCCGCAAGAAGTGCGCGGATCTCATCATCGATGCTCTGAACGTCCTGGGCACGGGTATGCAGCACGGGCTCGCCGTGGATCACGATCGGTCTGATGGCCATGTGTTGAATCCTATCTAGACAAGAAAGAAGCCCGCCGGTCCTCAAGACCTGGCGGGCTTCTTTCTTGGAGTCTCAGCTGATCAGTGCGCGTAGCGCTTCCGGTTGAACTCCATGACCCAACCGGTCACGAAGAAGAGACCGGGAATCAGGCCGAGGAAGAACACCCACCAGTCAATGGCCAGGCCAAAGAACAGGAAGGCAGCGGAGGCGCCGAGACCGATCGGCCACCAGCTCCAGGGAGCGAACTCCCCGTATGTGCCGGCCATATCGGCAATCTCGCCCTCAGGGTTATCACCGTCCATCACACCGTGGTGCTTGTCAGTGGAGCGCAGGTACCACCAGAGCATGAACCCCAGGCCCGCGGTCAGCAGCAGCAGCGGGAAACCCGCGAGCTCATCAAATCCGGTGACGAAACCGTAGATGAAGGCCACCACCAGACAGAACAGTCCGATGCCGCCGAAGAGTACAACGGAGGATTTCATCAGATACCTTCCTTGTCCTTCTGATCAGCCGGGCCGAAGATCTTACCGGCAGGTGAGTGCTCACTGTGACGCTCAGAGAGCTCAGGGTGGTGCAGATCCAGCGCGGGGCGCTCGGAACGGATCCGCGGCAGCGAGTAGAAGTTGTGGCGTGGCGGCGGGCAGCTGGTGGCCCACTCGAGCGATCCGCCGAAGCCCCATGGATCGTCCACAAGGACCTTCTTGCCCTTGCGGGCGGTGATCCAGACATTCCAGAAGAACGGAATCAGCGACGCACCAAGCAGCATGGAGAAGACGGTGGAGAACTGGTTCATTCCGGTGAATCCGTCCTCGACCATGTAGTCCGCGTAACGACGCGGCATACCCATCACGCCCAGCCAGTGCTGGATCATGAAGGTGCCGTGGAAGCCGATGAACAGCATCCAGAAGCTGATCTTGCCCAGCCGCTCGTTGAGCATCTTGCCGGTCCACTTCGGCCACCAGAAGTAGAAGCCAGCGAACATCGCGAAGACCACGGTGCCGAAGACCACGTAGTGGAAGTGCGCCACCACGAAGTAGGTGTCAGAGAGGTGGAAGTCCAGCGGCGGGCTGGAGAGGATGATGCCGGTGAGTCCGCCGAAGAGGAAGGTCACCAGGAAGCCGAGGCTCCAGAGCATCGGTGTCTCGAACGTCAGCGAGCCTCGCCAGAGCGTACCTATCCAGTTGAAGAATTTCACTCCCGTGGGAACGGCGATCAGCATGGTCATCAGCGCGAAGAACGGCAGCATGACGGCGCCGGTGACGTACATGTGGTGCGCCCACACGGTGACAGACAGCGCAGCAATGGCGATGGTTGCGTAGACCAGGCCCTTGTAGCCGAAGATCGGCTTGCGGCTGAAGACCGGCAGGATCTCGGAGACGATGCCGAAGAACGGCAGCGCGATGATGTACACCTCGGGGTGGCCGAAGAACCAGAACAGGTGCTGCCACAGAATGGCACCGCCGGACTCGGGATCAAAGATATGGCCGCCGAAACGACGATCAAGGGCCAAGCCGAAGAGCGCTGCAGCCAGCGGCGGGAAGGCCATGAGCACCAGGATCGAGGTGATCAGAGTGTTCCAGGTGAAGATCGGCATACGCCACATGGTCATACCGGGGGCACGCATACAGATGATGGTGGTGATGAAGTTGACGCCACCCATGATGGTGCCGAAACCGGTCAGCGCCAGGCCGAGCACCCAGAGGTCTCCACCAACACCCGGTGAATATGTGGTGTCCGATAGCGGCGCGTAGGCAAACCAGCCGAAGGAGGCTGCACCCTGAGGAGTGAGGAAGCCAGCAAGCGCCACCAGGGAGCCGAAGAGGAACAGCCAGAAGGCCAGCGCGTTCAGACGTGGGAAGGCCACATCGGGAGCACCGATCTGCAGCGGCATCATCACATTGGCGAAGCCTGCGAACAGCGGGGTGGCGAACATCAGCAGCATCACCGTGCCGTGCATGGTGAACAGCTGGTTGTACTGCTCCTTGGTCTGCAGGAACTGCATACCCGGCTCGAAGAGCTCGGCGCGAATGATCAGCGCCATCACGCCGCCAATGCAGAAGAACAGGAAGGAGCTGATCAGGTACATGTACCCGATGACCTTGTGGTCGGTAGTAGTCAGCCAGTTGACCACCACCTTGCCCTTTGAGACCGGGACAGCGCGGGAAACAGCCCGCGAATCCTCGGCGGTGTATTCAAGGGTCGTCATGCTCAGTGATCCCCTCCGGTCAGAGTCTCGCGGTCATGCAGGTTCGGGTTGCGGTTGTACTCGTCACCGAGGTGTCCCTCATCGAGAGTCTCGAGGTAGTCGACGAACTCGTCGGCTTCCACGACCTCGACGTTGAAGAGCATCTCAGAGTGGTACTCACCGCACAGCTCGGCACATTTGCCGTCGAAGCTGCCCAGCTCCTGCGGGTTCAGGTACATGTAGTTGGTACGTCCCGGGACCATGTCGCGCTTCTGCAGGAAGGCAGGCACCCAGAAGGAGTGGATGACATCACGAGACTTCAGCTCGAAAGTGATGTCATGATCCACCGGCAGATAAATAGTGGGCAGCGTCTCGCGCACGCCCTCCTCACCCGTCAGGTGGGCCTGAATGCCGGTGTCATGGACTTCGTATTCAGTGCCGTCATCGGCGGTGTAGGTGTAGTTCCAGTCCCAGGACCACTGCTTGCCGTAGACCTCGACGACGAGGTCCGGCTCGGCGTATGGCTCGTCCACTGAACGCTGGACCTGGTCGGTCCAGAAGAAGAGCACGCCCACCATGACCAGCGGCACGATGGTGTACATGATCTCCAGCGGGATGTTGTAGGCCAGCTGGCGCGGGTAGCCGGTCTCGCCCTTGCGACGGCGGTAGGCGATCATGCACCAGAGCATCAGCCCCCAGGTCAGCACGCCGACAACCAAGGCAGCGATCCAGGAATTGACCCACAGGTCGGTCAGCTCAGCGGTGTTGCTGGTGGTGTCCCGATCGCCTGGCAGCCAGCCGCGACGTGCGGGATGGTCCTCGGCGCAGGCGGTGAGCACCAGCAGCGCCACTCCGGCCAGGGCGGTTGCCTTGACCGCAGGACTGAAGCTGCCGGTTCGTTTCTGCGAACTCACAGACGGCCCTTCCTCTTCACAGATTTTGGTGTGCGAGCGATTCACGCACGTAACACTTGGGTACTGCCCCAAGACTACTACGTCTTGTAGTAGCCCGGCAGGACAGACACTCAGCGCGATCCGGGCCACACAGGCCGGTGATGAGGCACGGAAGGGCGTAGAAAACAGCGAAACCCCGCTTCTACACGCTGTAGAACAGCATGCAGAGCGGGGTTTCGCAGGAACGCGTCTCCACTGCGCCGTCGTCGTTTCATGTCACATTTGTGACGACGGCGGCCTGGCCGGCCAGGTCACTCCAGTTCGGTGGAGAGAACTCCGGCTTCAGGGCATTGTTATCAGTGGAAGGAGTCGCCGCAGGCGCAGGAGCCGCCGGCATTGGGGTTATCGATAGTGAAGCCCTGCTTGGAGATGGAGTCTTCGAAGTCGATGCTGGCACCATCGAGGTAGGGCACGCTCATCTTGTCGACGACGACCTGCACGCCGTCGAACTCGCGGAGCGCGTCGCCCTCGAGCAGGCGCTCGTCAAAGTAGAGCTGGTAGATCAGACCACTGCAGCCACCGGGCTGAACAGCCACGCGCAAGCGCAGGTCCTGACGGCCCTCCTGCTCAAGCAGGGAGGCGACCTTCTGAGCAGCCGTCTCTGACAGCTGAACCTGGTGGGTCTTGAAATCCTCCACGGCGTTGCCGCGGATCTCGGCGGTCTCGTTCACTTCCTGAGTGGGAGTGCTCATGCCTTCTTACCTTTCGCCGATGCGAATTGATGTCCTGTGCAGACTACCAACGCCTGCTGGCACAGCATCATTCCCATGCCCAGTAGACTGGCGTGGTGCTTGGACGTAGCAAAAAGACCCAGAACCAGATCCTCGACGCTGAGGCGCGCAGCGCTGCGCAGCCCGAAGCCCCCAGCCAGCCTGCCCGCAAGCTGCCGGAGAAGAAGGGGGTGCCAACACCCACCCGCCGACAGCAGGAAGCAGCGCGGAAGCGACCGCTGGTTCACAATGATCGCAAAGCAGCCCGCGCTGCCCAGCGCAAAGCCGTTCAGGACCAGCGCGCAAAGATGCGCATGGCCATGGAGACCGGCGATGAAAAGTATCTGCCTGCCCGTGACCGCGGTCCCCAGAAGCGCTTCGCGCGCGACTACGTGGACGCCCGTTGGGGCATCGGCGAGTGGCTGCTGATCGTTGTGCTGATTTTCCTCTTCGCATCCTTCCTGATGACCGAAGAAGCCCGCGCCTTGGTGGCCTTCTCCCTCTGGGCCTTGATGATCGCCGTCATCATCGAGTGCTGGTGGGTGGGCCGTCAGGTAGCCAAGCGGATTGATGCCAAGTTCGGGCGCGAGAACCGCGAACGCGGGCTGCGCTTCTACACTGCCATGCGTTCGCTGCAGATGCGCCGGCTTCGTCTGCCCAAGCCGCTGGTATCGCGCGGTCAGTACCCCAGCTAGACCCGGCCCTGCCGGCGCAGGGCTGCCAGTCCGCGGTTGATCCTGCGTACCCAGAAGGGGCCTTCATAGATCAGCGCGGTATAGCCCTGAACTAGATCTGCACCCAGCCTGAGCCGCTCAGCGACGTCTTCTGCTGTGCTGACTCCGCCTACGGAAATGATGGCGATGCTCTCCGGCAGCTTCTTTCGCAGCCGGACCAGGACTTGCTTGGAACGTTCTGCCAGCACCGGGCCGCTTAAGCCTCCCGCCCCCTTGGACTCAACATCTGCGGCGTCGGTGCGCAGACCGTCCCGGGAGATCGTGGTGTTGGTGGCGATGATGCCATCCAGTTTCAGCTCCAGGACAAGCTCGGCCACCGTATCGATATCCTCGTCGGCCAAGTCCGGGGCGATCTTCACCAGAAGCGGGACGTGTCGGCCCGCCGCGGCGTCAGCTTCCTCCCCGACGGCGCGCAGCAGCGGACGCAGCGCCTGAATATCCTGCAGCTGACGAAGCCCCGGGGTGTTCGGTGACGAGACGTTGACCACGAGATAGTCAGCTACCGGTGCCAGTGCCTTGGTCGAGACCAGATAGTCCTCAACCGCACCCTCCAGCGGCACGATCTTCGTCTTGCCGATATTGACTCCCACTACCGGCACGTGACGCCCGGCGCGCGTGAGTGCACGACGGCGTGCGCGGATCTGCTGAAGGCGCTGGCGAACAGCCGTTGCGCCGTCGTTGTTAAAACCCATCCGGTTGATCAGCGCTGCGTCCTGTACCAGGCGAAAGAGCCGAGGCTGTTCATTGCCTGGCTGAGCCTGACCGGTGACGGTGCCGATTTCAATATGCCCGAATCCCAGCTGCGCCAGCGGCAGCACTGCGGTGGCACCTTTGTCGAAGCCTGCAGCGAGCCCGAAGGGTGAGGGCCACTCCATGCCCAGCGCCTGCGTCTTCAGCACAGGATCGGGCTTGCTGAGCAGCTCAAGGACACGACCGGCACCGCTTTGGTGTGCTGCACGAAGTCCGGTCACCACAAGATGGTGGGCCCGCTCCGGGTCCATTCGAGAGAACACGTGCCGAAAGACGAACTGATAGACCGGAGCAGGGGTTGGCATGGTCTTCATCCTAGCTTGCAGATTTCGCTCAGGAGCAGTTCATAGACTGCTGCCTATGCCAGAATCTGCACCGCTCTCCCCCAGCACTGAAGCAGCGGAGTCGACGATCAGCCCGGACCACTCCAACGGGCAGCTCACAGAAGAGTTCCTGGAAGACTCACCGGCCAGGACGTGGGTGGCTGATTATCTGCCCGGATGCTCGCGCCAGTCCTTGCCCCTGGAAGCTGATGACGAGGGCCCGCTGAGTGCCACATTGGTGCGCCTTGACCAGCAGCCGGCCAGCCAAGGCGCTGCGCCAGTGCTGCAGATCCACGGCTGGTCAGACTACTTCTACAACCTGCCCATTGCCCAGAAATGGGTGGGAGCCGGACACCGCTTCTACGCCCTAGACCTGCGCAAATACGGCCGAAGTCTCCGCGCTTGGCAGAGCCCCGGGCATATTGAGGACCTGGCAGAATACGACGCCGAGATCAACGCAGCCCTGGAGGTCATCCGGGCAGAGAATCCCGATGCACCATCGCCTATTCTTCACGCTCATTCCACCGGCGGACTTATTGCCGCGCTCTATACGCAGCGCCATCCTGAATCGGTGGGGGCGCTGGTGCTTAACAGCCCGTGGCTGGAGGTTCCCGGTGATGTGGCAGCTCGGACGGCGGCCGAGGGTCTGGTTTCCCCGGTCAATGCCCTTAACCCCACCGCCACCTTGAAGCTCCCCAGGGTGGATACCTATTGGGAGTCGCTCTCGAGTCAGGCCTATGGCGAATGGCAGCTCCACCCGCTATGGCGTCCGCGCCAGCCCTTCCCTATGACAGTGGGTTGGCTGAAGGCAGTCTTCGCTGGTCATCGCCAGGTGCACAAGGGCTTGGACTTAGAGCTCCCGGTACTGGTGCTGATCTCCTCAGGCACCGTCTACCGCAGGCACTGGACTCCGGAGTACCAGGAGAACGACGGGGTGCTCGATGTGGAGCTGCTGGCCCGGCGGGCAGTGAAGCTGGGCCGCTGCGTCACAGTAGTCCGGGTGCCGCGAGCCATGCATGATGTCTTCGCCTCGGAGGAAAGCGTACGACTAAGCGCCTTTGCCGAAGTCACCCGCTGGCTGAAGGCTTACGCTCCGGTGACCTGATCGACGGCTCCACCGTAGCGACGGTCACGTTTGGCATAGATCTCAATCGCCTCCCACAGTGTGGTCCGATCAACATCTGGCCAGAGCACATCCAGGAAGACCAGCTCTGCATAGGCAGACTGCCAGAGCAGGAAATTGCTGATCCGCTGCTCCCCGGAGCTGCGCAGGAAGAGGTCGACGTCGGGCAGGTCCGGTTCATCCAGATACGCAGCGACTGTAGCTTCACGGATATGTTTGGGGTTGATCTCGCCGCGGGCCGCCCGCTCAGCGATCCGGCGGACCGCGTCGGTGATCTCGGCGCGTCCGCCGTAATTGACGCACATGGTCAGCGTGCAGCGGGTGTTCTCCTTGGTCAGCTCTTCTGCTGCTTCCAGCTCTTTGATCACTGATCGCCAGAGTTTAGGGCGGCGTCCGTTCCAGCGGATGCGCACTCCCCAGGAATGGAGCACATCGCGCTGGCGACGCAGCACATTGCGCGAGTAGCTCATAATGAAGCGCACCTCTTCCGGTGAACGCTTCCAGTTCTCAGTGGAGAATCCATAGACGCTGACATGCTTGACGCCGGCTTCGATGGCCCCGGCGACGACCTCCATCAGCGAATGCTCGCCTGCCCGGTGGCCTTCGGTCCGCGGAAGCCCACGCTGGTTGGCCCACCGTCCGTTTCCGTCCATCACTACCGCCACATGTCCTGGAATCAGTTCTGCGGGCAGTGCCGGCGGCTGCGCTCCCTCTGGGTGCGGCCAGGGATCGGCGTAGTTGTCGGGGCCAAAGCTGTGGTGCGTCATCGTCTTCATTCTCTCAGGCGGTGAGCATTGCGGAGCACTGGATCAGCGCAGCGTGTTCAGTGAGGTCAGCCGGCGCTCCAAGTGGTGCTGCGCGTAGTCAGATGCCACTGCTACGGCCTCATGTCTGATATCTGCTGAGACTCCGGTGGTGTGTTCCCATGCCCCGTGCTGCAGGGCATGGAGGAACTCTGCAGTTCCTGCCGGGATGGTGCGGCTGCCTGGTGGTCGACAGTCGGCGCATACGGGTCCCCCGGCTCCGGAATGGAATCCGAGGTGCCCGCCGGGTGCACCGCAGGAGACACAGGCCGACCAGGTCACCGCCCATCCGGCCGCGCTCAGGGAGCGCAACAGGTATGAGCTCAGGATCAGGTCCGGGGCATGGGCATCACGGGCCAGTGCCGCAAGAGCCCCGTGGAGCAGGTCGAACTGCGGTCCGCTGCTTCCTGCGTTGCGGTGGCCGCCCCGGCGCGGGTCCCCCGCAGTGGATCCGCTAGGCAGAACGACGTCGTGTTCAGCGATCCGTTCAGCAGCCTCGGCCATCGCGCTGGCCGCCATGTACTTCTCGTAGTCTGCTGCGATCACGGTCCCGTAGGCGGCCCGGCCTTGAGCCTGGGTGATGATCTCTAGGCTGCGTCCGTGGACGAACTGGACATCGGCCATCATGAACGGTTCAAGGGTGGCGCCGAACTTTGACGTTGTCCGGCGCACGCCCTTGGCAACCCCGCGGATTAGTCCGTTGAACGCGGTCAGCACGGTAATAATCCGGTCAGCCTCGCCCAACTTTTGGGTGCGCAGAACTATCGCAAGATCACGGTAGCTGCGCGAGGCGAAGGTGGAACCGGCCATGAGGCCTAAGACTACTCCTGGCAGTGCTTAAGCATCACGAATGGCGCGGTTGACCGCGGAGATCACCGCCTGCAGCGAAGCCAGAGTGGTGTTGTGATCAAGGCCCACACCCCAGAGAACACGTTCGCCGATGGCAAGCTCCACGAAGCTGGCTGCCTGGGCATCGCCGCCCTGGCTCATCGCATGCTCGGTGTAGTCCAGCAGTCGGACGTCCACACCTTCCTCGGCGAAGATCTGCAGCAGTGCTGCGATCGGACCATTGGCCTCGGCGTGCTTGGTGCGCACGCTGCCACCGGATTTCAGTTCCACCTCCATGGAGAACTCGCCAGCGGCAGTGGATGAGGTGTTGACCTCTCCCAGCCGGTAGTAGCCCCACTGGCGGTCCTCGGCATCCACCGGAAGGTATTCGTCCTGGAACATCCGCCAGATCTCTGCTGGGGAGACCTCTCCCCCGCCGTCGTCGGCCCGGCGCTGGATCACCCCGGAGAACTCCACCTGTGCCCGGCGCGGCAGATCAATGCCGTGTTCGGTCTTCAGCACATAAGCCACCCCGCCCTTGCCGGACTGGGAGTTCACACGGATCACCGCTTCATAGCTGCGCCCGATGTCTTTGGGATCGATGGGCAGGTACGGCACGGCCCAGGTGATCTCATCGCGGTCTGCGCCCAGTGCCTCGGCCCGGGCATCCATATGGTCGAAGCCCTTCTTGATGGCGTCCTGGTGGGAGCCGGAGAAGGCGGTGAAGACCAAATCCCCACCATAGGGTGAACGCTCGGGCACTGGCATCTGATTGCAGTACTCCACGGTGCGGCGGATCTCGTCCATATTGCGGAAGTCGATTTCCGGGTCGACTCCCTGGCTGAAGAGGTTCATGCCCAGGGTGATCAGGTCCACGTTACCGGTGCGTTCACCGTTGCCGAAGAGGCAGCCCTCAATCCGGTCTGCCCCGGCCAGGTAGCCCAGCTCGGCGGCCGCAACCCCGGTGCCGCGGTCATTATGCGGGTGCAGGGAGAGGATGATGGAGTCCCGGTTGCGCAGATTGCGATGCATCCACTCGATGGAATCGGCGTAGACGTTCGGGGTGGCCATCTCCACGGTGGCCGGCAGGTTGACGATCACCGGCTTCTCCGGGGTGGCCCCGAAGATCTCCACAACCTCATCAGAGATATGCGCGGCGAAGTCCAGCTCCGTGCCGGTGAATGACTCTGGCGAGTACTGATAGACGATCTGCGTGTTGTGGGTGAGGTTCTCCTCGAACTTCTTGCACAGCCTTGCCCCACTGGTGGCGATATCGACGATGCCGTCCTTGTCCTGTTTGAACACCACTTCCCGCTGCAGTACCGAAGTGGAGTTGTACAGGTGGACGATGGCGCGCGGGGCGCCGTCGATCGCTTCAAAAGTTCGCTCAATCAGGTGTTCGCGGGACTGCGTGAGCACCTGGATGTAGACATCCTCAGGGATCTTGTTCTGCTCGATGAGCTGACGCACGAAGTCGAAGTCAGTCTGCGAGGCCGAGGGGAAGCCCACTTCGATCTCTTTGTAGCCCATGGCTACCAACAGATCGAACATCCGGTGCTTGCGTTCAGGGCTCATCGGATCGATCAGTGCTTGGTTGCCGTCGCGCAGATCCACGGCGCACCAGCGCGGCGCTTTGCTGATGACCTTGTCCGGCCAGGTGCGGTCCGGCAGCGTGACGCTGATCTGGTCCTGGAAAGGGGTGTACCGCTGGTAGGACATCTGGGAGGGCTTCTGGAGCTTTCGCATGGATCTTCCTTCAGGTGAGAGGTGAAGTTCAGTGTCTGCGGGGCCGATGAACCGGTGAGTGACCGGTGACTCCGCAGCGGGGATTCGACCTGGAAGATTGCCCGCGGTGTGCTACTCGCGCACAAGCTCTTCCCCGCTGCGGCGGAGAAGCTCTAGTAGTAGTGCGCTGTGATGAATGCTCTGCACGTGTGAGAACCTAGCACGGGCGACGACGCCGAGAAACTCCCCTGCCCAGCCGGTCCAGGATGTGGACAGCCCCCGGCGGGACTAGCTCAGAACCCCAGGCGGTTGAGCTTCTTGGCATCGCGCTGCCACTCTTTGGTGACCTTGACATGCAGGTTCAAATACACCGGGGTGCCCAGGAGCTTCTTGATGCCTTCTCGCGCCTGACTGCCGATGGCCTTCAGCCGTGAGCCGCCGCGACCGATAATGATGGCCTTCTGCGAATCGCGCTCCACGTGGATGGTGGCGTGGACATCCAGCAATGGCTTGTCCTCGGGCCGGTCCTCACGCGGCAGCATTTCCTCCACGGTGACGGCTATGGAGTGCGGCAGCTCATCACGCACGTCTTCGAGGGCGGCTTCGCGGATCAGCTCAGCGATCATCACGGTTTCTGGTTCATCGGTGAGTTCGCCGGTGGGATACAGCGGCGGGGACTTCGGCATCATGGCAATGAGTTCCTCAGCCACCACCTCGACCTGCTTGCCTTCGACGGCGGAGACCGGAATGATCGCGGCGAAGCCTTCAGCCTGTTTTCCCTCTTTGGCCAGGTGTTCCCGCCCGAGCTGGTCTACGGCGATGAGTTGTTCAGGGAGTTGATCGCGTCCAACTTTGTCGGTTTTGGTCACCAGGGCCACCACCGGCTTATGCGAGACTTTGGCAAGTTGGGAGGCAATGAACTTGTCTCCGGGTCCGATCTTCTCATCGGCTGGGAGGCAGAAGCCCACGACGTCGACCTCGCTCAGGGTGTCGATGACCAAATCGTTGAGTCGGCTGCCCAGCAGGGTCCGCGGCCTATGCAGACCGGGGGTGTCCACCAGCACTAATTGGGCATTCTCACGGTGCACAATGCCACGGATGGTGTGCCGGGTGGTCTGCGGCTTGGAGGAGGTAATAGCAACCTTCTCGCCCACCAGGGCGTTAGTCAGCGTGGACTTCCCTGCATTGGGGCGACCCACAAAGCTGGCAAATCCCGCTCGGTAGTCCTCGCCGTATTCGGGGAACAGCGACGCCGCTGAAGCCGGATCGGTGGTCTCATACTCGCTCATGGGCGTACTCCTCATGCAGGGAAGGTTGTTCGTCTTCAGTGCCGACGCCGCCTCTGGCGCCGCGATACTCCTCTACTTCCCAGGCCAGCACATGGCTGACCCGGTTGCGCCGGCCGGTGAGACGGTCAGCGCGCAGCACCACGCTGCTGGACTCCTTGCGCCCGCGGATCTGGACCTCGGATCCGGCGATGGGCACTCGCCCTAGAGCTTTGGCCAGCAGTCCGCCAAGGGTATCTACTTCTTCCTCGTCCTGGAGATCGAGGTCGTAGAGTTCAGCAAAGTCATCAATGCTCATTCGTGCCGAAAGCCGACGCTGACCGTCCTCGAGGTCCTCGATCTCGGCGTCCTCGTGGTCATATTCATCCACGATTTCACCGACCAGCTCTTCGATCAGGTCCTCCAGTGTGACCAGGCCTGCGGTGCCGCCGTACTCGTCGATCACCACCGCCACATGGGTGGACTCGCGTTGAAGTTCGGAGAGCAGTTCGCTGACTGGTTTGGATTCGGGCACATAGCGAACATCACGCTGGAGCTCTTCAACGGCGATGGCGGTGGAGTCCCGACCGGCAAAGGCCTGTGGTGCCCTGCCGATGCGCATCATGTGCTCTAAGAAGGCCACGTCTTTGAGGTAGACCATTCCGGTGATGTCATCAGCAGACCCTCTGGTGACCGGCACCCGGGAGTAGCCGGAGCCGAGGAAGAGCATCATGGCCTCTTCCAGGCTGGCGTCGGCGGCTACGGTGACCATATCGGTGCGCGGGACCATCACCGCGCGCACACGGGTGGCGGAGAAATCGAAGACCGACTGCAGCAGCTCGGCTTCGCTGTCTTCAATCAGGTCCGATTCGTTGGCTCGGGCCACGAACTCGCGGAGCTCGTCGTCGTCGAAGAATCCCTGGTCCGCTCCTGCGGTCCCCGGCAGCAGCTTCGCCCCCATTCGGGACAGCCACTCCGGCAGGGGGCCTAGGCTCAGCCGCAAGCCGCGGACCATACGGGCGGTGGTTGCGGAAATCAGCAGATGGTGGGCACGCCCGATCTTCCGCGGGGAAATCGCAGCGCTGACCAGCCCAGAGACAGCGAGGGCGACGGCGGCCACCACCGCTCCGAGCACCAGCTCACCTATGGCAAGCACGGCAGTGACAGTGGTCAGCACCACCACGGCGGTAGTCAGCACCCATCGCCAGGACTGCAGCGCCAGGGTATGTGGCACCGGATCGGCCAGGATCCGTTCCACCGCGCGGGAACCGTGACGCTGGGCGATGTCCTCCGCCTCGCGTCGGCTCAGGCGGATGAAAGCGGCCTCAGCGGTGGACAGCAGGAAGGCAAGCACTGCAGCGGTCACCGCAGCCAAGATCAGTATCGTGATGGTCATGATCAGTCAGTAGTGGGCACAGGAGCTTCCCTGCCCAAAAACTGCTCGAGGAGCTGCTTCTGCAGCCCGAACATCTGCGCGCGCTCGGCGGCGTCGTCGTGATCATAGCCCAGCAGATGCAGTACCCCGTGGGTGGTCAGCAGGCATAGCTCATCGGTGATGGAGTGTCCTGCGGCTTCGGCCTGGGCCTGGGCCACTGCCAGGCAGAGCACGATATCGCCGAGGGTACCTTCGCTGACCGGAGCTTCGGGACTCCCCGGACGAAGTTCATCCATCGGGAAACTCATCACATCGGTGGCGCCGGGCAAGTCCATCCACTCCAGGTGGAGGCGCTCCATTTCTGCTTCGTCCACCAGGCTCAGAGACAGCTCCACGGCTGCGCTCAAGCCCAGCTGCGCGTAGAGGTAGGCGGTGAGATCGGTCAGCTCCGCAAGATCCTCAGCGCTGACCAGACCGGAGGCTGAGACATCTTCAATGCTGATGCTCACCGCCGACCTCCGTCCCGCCGGGGCCCGCGGGCTCCTCCGGAGGTCAAGGCCTGATGCTTCTCATAGGCATCCACAATCCGTCCCACCAGCGCGTGGCGGACAACGTCTTCACTGGTGAGGCGGCACACGCTGATGTCCTCGACGTCTTCAAGGATCTCCAAGACAGTGCGCAGCCCGGAATCGGTGCCGCGCGGTAGATCCACCTGAGTGATATCGCCGGTCACCACGATCTTGGAGTTGAATCCCAGTCGGGTCAGAAACATCTTCATCTGCTCAGCGGTGGTGTTCTGGGCCTCATCCAGAATGATGAAGGAGTCGTTGAGGGTACGTCCGCGCATATAGGCCAGCGGTGCCACCTCGATGGTGCCCGATTCCATCAGCCGCGGAATCGATTCGGGATCCAGCATGTCGTGCAGGGCGTCGTAGAGCGGCCGCAGATAGGGGTCGATCTTCTCGCTGAGTCCGCCGGGCAGGAAGCCCAGTTTCTCACCGGCCTCCACTGCCGGTCGGGTCAGAATGATCCGATTAATCTCCTTGGCCTGCAGGGCCTGAACGGCTTTGGCCATCGCCAGATAGGTCTTACCGGTACCTGCGGGGCCGATGCCAAAGACCACGGTGGACTCATCAATAGTGTCCACATAGCGCTGCTGATTGGCGGTCTTGGGGCGAATGCTGCGGCCGCGATGGGAAAGGATATTGGTGGCCACGATTCGCGCAGAGGCGCGGGCTGCCTGGGCGCGGACCATCATGGCGATCTGCTCGATGATCTCTTCGGTGGCGGTAGTGCCTGATGCCGCAAGGGTCTTCAGCTGGGTCAGGATCTCGACGATCTGAGAGACATCAGTGGCGGGACCGGAGACCGTGATGAGCTTTTCGCGCAGCCCGATGCTGGCATCGGGATAGAGCCCCGCGAGAATCCGCAGGGCCATGTCCTGGGCCCCGAGAGTGCGGAACATGGTCTCGGCGTCGGCGAAGTGGACTTCGCGCTCGGTGACGTTGGCAGTGGTTGCCTCAGTAATGAGAACCTCGCTAGTTCAGTGCGGATGGTGGTGTCAGTTTAGTCCCATTCCCAGCGACCTAGCAGCAGCTGGGTCCCGGCAATTGCAGCAGGCCCGGCAGTGGAGGATCTCAGCACGTGGGCTCCGAGCCGGGCGGGGTATGCCCCGGCGGCCGTCAGCTGCTCGATTTCCCGCTCACTGATCCCGCCTTCGGGTCCGACCACCAGGTGCAGTTCCTGCACTGCGGGGCTAGTCTCCAGTGCGCCTAGATCGGTGAGACAACTGCGTAGAGAGCGTTCCTGGACTTCATGAAGAACGACGACGCCGATCTCTTGTGTCCCAGCGATCTGCTGGCAGTACTGCGCTGTGGTGCAAAGCTGCCGGACTTCTGGGATGGAGGTGCGCCGGGTCTGTTTGGCCGAGGCAGTTACCAGGTTCACCCATTCGGCGTGCTTCTTCTCCTCGCGTCCGGGTTTCCAGCGCGCCACGGAACGCTCGGCCTGCCAAGGGATGATCGCATCCACCCCCAGCTCGGTGGCCGATTCTGCGGCTTGCAGGTCGCGTTTGTCCTTGGCCAGTGCCTGCACCAGCACCAGGCGCGGCAGCTGAGCAGGCTGAATCTCCAGTTCGCTGAGCTGGATGGTCAGTTCACCACTGCCCACTGCCACGACGACGCCGATCGCCTGGGTCTGCTGGGTATCGGAGAGCAGTACCTGCTCACCAACACCGAGGCGCATCACCGTGGCAGCGTGGTGTCCCTCTGCTCCAGTGAGGGTGATGGAGGATCCCACCGCAGCACCCTCGAGCGCTCCGGGACTTAAGTGGAACAGCGGTGCGGTCATACTCTGCTCAGAGCTCCCGCCAGGCTTCGCGCAGCTTGGAGAAGACTCCGCGGTGCTCAGTGGAGGATTCCCCCGGCTTCTCGCCGCGCTCCTCTGCCAGCATGCGCAGCAGTTCGCGCTGCTTATCGCTGAGCTTTGTGGGGGTCTCCACCTTCAAGTGGACTTTAAGGTCACCGCGGCCCATTCCGCGCAGGTGGGCCACGCCCTTGCCGCGCAGGGTGATGACCTCACCGGATTGCGTGCCTGGACGGACCTCGATCTCCTCGGTGCCGTCGAAGGTCTCCAGGGTTACCGTGGTGCCCAGGGCGGCTGAGGTCATCGGAATGGTGACTGTTGCGTGGAGGTCATTGCCGCGCCGGGTGAACACCGGGTGCTGGCGGATATCCACTTCGATGAACAGGTCACCGGCGGGGCCACCTGCCAGACCGGCTTCGCCTTCACCGGCGAGGTGGATGCGGTTGCCCTTGTCCACACCGGCAGGGATCTTGACCTTCAGGGTCTTGCGCTCGCGGACCCGCCCCTGGCCGTCGCACTCCTGGCAGGGGTCTTCGATGATGTTGCCGAAGCCAGCGCAGCGGGAGCAGGTCTGGGTCTGGATGACGGTGCCCAGGATTGAGCGCATGGGGCGCTGGATCTGGCCTTGACCGTGGCAGTCAGGGCACGTGGTGGGTGTGGTGCCGGGGCGCATGCAGGAGCCGTTGCACACACTGCAGGTCACCGCTGTTTCGACCTCGATCTCCTTGGTGGTGCCGAAAACGGCATCCTGGAGGTCGATGCGGACGCGGATCAGGGAGTCTTGACCTCGCCGGGTGCGGGAGGCCGGTCCACCTGCGGAACCGCCTCCGAAGAAGGTCTCGAAAATATCGCTGAAACCACCGAAACCGCCGCCACCTGCACCGCCGAAGCCTGCAGGGCGGCCATTCTCGTCGCCGGTGGTGTCATAGTTGCGACGCTTCTCCGGGTCAGAGAGCACCTCATAGGCCCGGCCCAGCATCTTGAACTGCTCAGCAGCATCATCGGAGGGGTTCACGTCGGGGTGAAGCTTGCGGGCCTTCTTACGGTAGGCCTTCTTGATCTCGTCAGTGGAGGCACTGCGCTCAACGCCCAGCACCGAGTAGTAGTCAGAGCTCATGCGAACTTTTTGGTCACCCTTCGGAGAGTATTCGGGACAGGTATCGGGCCATGGCGCGCACGGCGGACATCGTGGTGCCGTAGTCCATTCGGGTGGGTCCCACAACGCCGAGTTTGGCGCCGTCGGCCTCCCCGTAGGCGGCAGCCACTACGGCGGTTTCGGCCAGGGAGTCATGACTGGTTTCGCGGCCGATCCGCACCGAGAGTCCGTGATGTTCCTGCTGCATCTCATGCAGCAGTCTCAACAGCACCACTTGCTCCTCGAGCGCTTCGAGGATGGGAGCAATAGAGGGACCCAGGTCGCCGCCCGACTTGGCGAGGTTAGCAGTACCGGACATGATGATGCGATCTACGCGCCCTGCCTCCAGGGTGGCTTCCACGGCCTGAGCGATCACCGCCATAGCCGGCTGGGCGGCCGGCTCGATGGAGCCGATCAGCGAATCGATGGGCAGCGGAAGCGCTGAGACGGACCGGCTGTAGAGCTGCTCCGAGAGCCGCTGGCCGATCCTGGCCAACATTTCTTCCTCGACCTCGTCGGAGAGCGTGACCATACGCTGTTCCACTCTCCCCGAGGAGAGGATCACGATGGTCAGCGCCTTATGCGGGTGCATCTTCACTACATCGATATGCCGGATCTTGGCGGTGCTGTGCTGCGGATACTGGATCACCGCCACCTGATTGGTGAGCATCGCCAGCAGCCGCACCGTCTGCTCCAGCATGGCCTCGTGGTCATCTGCGGTCTCCAGCAGTGTGTCCATGGCGCGTCGCTCGGCGCGGGTCAGCGGGCGGACTTCGGTGATTTTGTCCACAAAGACGCGGTAGCCAGAATCAGTGGGGATGCGGCCGGCAGAGGTATGCGGGGCTGCGATGAGCCCTTCCTCTTCCAGGTGGGCCATGTCATTGCGGATGGTAGCTGGTGAGACTTCCAGATTGTGGCGCTCTACCAGGGCCTTTGAGCCCACCGGCTCCCTGGTGTGGACATAGTCCTCCACAATCGCGCGCAGCACCTGCAGCCGCCGGGTATCCGACATCCTCGCACCTCCCCTGGCTGATGGATCAAGCACCGGGACTCCCGGTGCTTAGCACTCACGATCTTCGACTGCTAATTCTACAAGGTGCTGATGGCACCAGAGGCGAGGATTGAGCTGTCCACGGTGTTTCTCAGCCCATAGCTGAGCCCACGGTTGCTAGGCTCCGGTGCTTGTGACGCCCAACTTCCCCACAGACTATTCCTCCTGGGGTGCCCAGGACCTCTCGGCACGACGACGCCAGCAGATTCGGCAGGTGCGCCAGGCCCCCGCAGAAGCAGGCACTGTAGTAGAAGAGCGAGCAAGCGGCTGGGTGGGGGCTGTGATCGGCGTCGAGGCCTCCGGCGGCATGAAAGTGGTGCGCCTGGAGGACCGCCGGGGCAAAGTGCGCGCCTTCCCGCTGGGCTTCGGTTTTCTGATCGACGGCGAACCCGTGGAGCTCGTGCCTCCGGTGCCGAAGAAGCCGGAACCAGGCCTGCGCCGCACCGCTTCTGGCTCCGTGGCAGTGGAGCGCCAGCGGGCCCGCACCGCACGGGCCTCGCGCATCTGGGTGGAGGGCACCCATGACGCAGAACTGGTGGAGAAAGTCTGGGGCGAAGATCTGCGCCACGAGGGCATAGTGGTGGAGCCGCTGCACGGTGCTGATGATCTGGTGGCTGCCATCGCAGAGTTCCAGCCCGGTCCGCAGCGGCGCATCGGGGTGCTGTTGGATCATCTGGTCCCCGGTTCCAAGGAGAGCCGGATCGCGCAGCAGGCGATGTCCCTTCCCGGGGCGCCGGGCAATGTTCTGGTCCTGGGTCATCCCTATGTGGATGTCTGGCAGGCGGTGAAGCCTCAGCGGGTTGGTCTGCAGCGTTGGCCGGATATCCCACGCGGCACGGACATCAAGGTCGGGACGCTGCGGGCACTGGGGCTTCCGCATGCCAACCAGCGCGATATCGCCCATGGTTGGAAGCAGATTCTGGGGCGGGTTCGCAGCTATGCGGATCTGGAGCCAACGCTGCTGGGGCGCGTGGAGGAACTGATCGATTTCGTCACCGTGGACTAGCCCTGACGGCCGGCCCCACCGGGGGCGTGTTCACTGACACACCGCGCCGGGCCAGGGTATTTCAAGCTACCTTGCGTAAAATCTAGAGGCGTAGGCGGAGCGTCTCCGCATAATCCACCCCCGGAACCAGCAGAAAGCGCAGGTGTCAGTTGGCTCAGTCGCACGGCAAGCAAGGGTCCGCAGGTCGCGACCCGCGCCCAACCTCATCTGCGCAGTTGAGGGGTTCGGATGCTGCTGCGCCCCCGCTGACACCGGCTGAGGACCGCCGCTGGGCTACTCTGGCGCATTTTGGCGGCGTTTCTGGGTGCGTGCCGGCACTAGTGATTTGGCTGGTGTTCCGGGATCGCGGGCCATTCACCGCGCAGGAATCGAAGGAAGCGCTGAACTACACGCTTCCGCTGACCATCATCATGCTGTTGTTCTACGGGCTGGCTTTTATTCCGGTGATCGACTGGATCGGCGGCTTAGGCGCCGTCTTCATCTGGGCTTTCATGGCGATCTCCGGGCTGATCGGCGGTATTGAGTGCAATAAGGGCCGCCCCTACCGCTACGCCATGAACTTCCGCTTCATCCGTTAGCCCAGCAGCCGCCGGGTCACCGCGTCGGCTAACAGCCTGCCTTTCAGCGTCAAGACGGCCCGGCCTTCGGGGGCCGACGACGACGGGCGCGCCGGCTCCTGTTCGATGAGCCCCTCGCGCACCAGGTTCTGCAGGTCAGCTGCGCTGATCGCCGCGGTCCCGGACGCAGTTCGTGCAGGCAGCCCGTTGTACTCAGCAATATCCAGCCCCTCTGCGATGCGTAGCCGAAGCATTAGGTGCTCGAGGACTTTGGCTTCAGCATCGAGAATCTCCCGCCCATGCCCGGGAGAGGTATCCGCATGCAGACGCTGAGCGTAGGCGGCCGGGTGTTTGACGTTCCACCAGCGCAGCCCGGCTACGTGCGAATGCGCCCCGGGGCCGGCGCCCCACCAGTCCGAGTCCAGCCAGTAATTGAGATTGTGCTGGGAACGGGTAGCCCGTGCGGTGGAGAAGTTGGACACTTCGTACCAGTGGTAGCCGGCCTGCTGGAGCAGTTCGTCGGTGAGAAGGTATTTGTCCGCCTGGTCATCGGGGTCAATATCGGGCAGTTCGCCGCGGCGGATCTTGGCGGCCATGGCAGTACCGTCTTCCACAATCAGCGAATACGCCGAGATGTGGTCTGGCTGCAGGGCAATCGCGGCTTCGAGGCTGCTGCGCCAATCCTGCAGGGACTCCCCCGGGGTGCCGTAGATCAGATCTACTGAGGTCTGCAGACCTGCCGCACGGGCGGCGTCGTGGGCAGCGGGCACATTCTGCGGATTATGTGTACGGTCCAGGGTGGCCAGCACACTGGGCACCGCAGACTGCATCCCTAGGCTGACCCGGGTGAATCCCGCCTGAGCCAGCACTTCAGCTGAGTGCTCAGTCACCGTATCCGGGTTGGCCTCGGTAGTGATCTCAGCACCTGGTACGAATCCGAAGAGCCGTTGCGCGGTCCCCAGGATTCGGGCCAGCTCTTCTGCTGGCAGCAGGGTGGGTGTGCCGCCTCCGAAGAACACCGTGGAAAGCTGTCTGGCGGGTGCACCGGAGGCCTCGAGCACACTGGCGGCGAACTCCAGTTCGGCAATCAGGGTGTCGGGATATGACTGTCGGGAGGCACCAGGGCCGAGGTCTGAAGCCGTATAGGTATTGAAGTCGCAGTAGCCGCAGCGTACCGAGCAGAACGGAATATGAACGTAGAGCCCTAGGGGCTTGTCCGCGCGGGTCGGCAGTTCCTGCAGCACCGAGGGCGGAAAGCCGCCGTCGGCAGGAACAGGGTCACCCAGGGGCAGGACAGAAGGCATGGATCTCGTTCTCTGCCGGTGAGTCGAATCTCACCGACGGACTCATTTCTTGGCTTTTTCCTTGCCGTTGCCCTCGTCAGAGCTCAGTGCGGCGATGAATGCTTCCTGCGGAACCTCTACAGTTCCGACCATCTTCATCCGCTTCTTACCTTCCTTCTGCTTCTCCAGCAGCTTGCGCTTGCGGCTGATGTCACCGCCGTAGCACTTGGAAAGCACATCCTTTCGGATGGCGCGAATGTTCTCACGCGCGATGATCCGCGAACCGATGGCAGCCTGGATGGGCACTTCGAACTGCTGGCGCGGGATGAGCTCTTTAAGCTTCGAGGCCATCCGCACACCGTAGGCATAGGCGTGGTCACGGTGGGTGATGGCACTGAAGGCATCAACCTTGTCACCCTGCAGCAGGATGTCCACCTTCACCAGATCGGCTGCCTGATCACCTGCAGCCTGCCAGTTCAGCGAGGCATATCCCTTAGTTCGGGATTTCAGCTGGTCAAAGAAGTCAAAGACGATTTCGGCCAGCGGCATCTTATAGCGGATCTCCACCCGGTCCTCGGAGAGGTAGTCCATGCCTTCCATGGTGCCGCGCCGGGACTGACACAGTTCCATCACTGCACCGATGTAGTCGGCGGGGACGATGATGGTGGCATCCACAACTGGTTCACGGATCTCGTTGATCTTGCCCTCGGGGAACTCGGAGGGGTTGGTCACGGTATGCAGGCCGCCGTCCTCAGCGGTGACTTGGTAGATCACATTAGGTGCGGTGGAGATCAGGTCGAGGTTGTACTCGGATTCCAGCCGTTCGCGGGTGATCTCCAGGTGCAGAAGCCCCAGGAAGCCCACCCGGAAGCCAAAGCCCAGGGCCGTGGAGGTTTCGGGTTCGAAGTTCAGGGCGGCGTCGTTGAGCTGGAGCTTCTCCAGCGCTTCGCGCAGCACCGGGAAATCGCTGCCATCAATGGGGAACAGCCCGGAGAAGACCATGGGCTTGGGTTCTTCATAGCCACCGATGAGATCAGCAGCGGGTTTGGCCGCGGTGGTGACGGTATCGCCCACTTTGGACTGCCGGACATCCTTCACACCGGTGATCAGGTAGCCCACCTCACCCACACTGAGCCCCTTGGTGGCCTCCGGCTCCGGTGAGGACACCCCGATTTCCAGCAGCTCATGAGTGGCGCCGGTGGACATCATCTGGATCTTCTCGCGGTGTCCGAGCCTGCCGTCCACCACACGGACATAGGTCACCACTCCGCGGTAGGTGTCGTAGACGGAGTCAAAAATCATGGCGCGGGCGGGGGCGTCGACGTCGCCTACTGGGGCGGGGATCTCCTCGACGATCCGGTCGAGAAGTGCCTCAACGCCTTCTCCGGTCTTTCCGGACACACGGAGTACATCGTCTGGGTCGCAGCCGATGAGACCGGCGAGTTCGGCAGCGTATTTCTCCGGCTGCGCTGCCGGCAAGTCGATCTTGTTGAGCACCGGAATGATAGCCAGGTCGTGCTCCATGGCCAGGTAGAGGTTCGCCAGCGTCTGGGCTTCGATGCCCTGAGCAGCGTCGACAAGCAGCAGGGCGCCTTCACAGGCGGCCAGCGATCGAGAGACCTCGTAGGAGAAGTCCACGTGACCAGGGGTGTCGATCATGTGGAAGGCGAAGGTCTGATCTTCCTTCTCCCAGGGCATGCGCACCGCCTGGGACTTGATGGTGATGCCGCGCTCGCGCTCGATATCCATCCGGTCCAGGTACTGGGCCTTCATATCCCGCGGTGTGACCACCCCGGTGAGCTGCAGCATGCGGTCCGCGAGTGTGGACTTGCCGTGGTCGATGTGGGCGATGATGCAGAAATTGCGGATCGCGCCAGGATCAGTCTTGGCGGGCACCAGCGGGGTGCGGGCCTTTGGTGACACGGTGGAGAACGTCCTTTGCTCGCGTACAGACTTGTTGACCCTCAATACTACGACGAAGGTCCCGCACGTTTTATCGTGCGGGACCTTCGTGCCGTCTGAGCTTGCCGCGGGTGGGCCTTCCCCGTCCACGGAACTACCTTCAGTCGTGAGGGCGGGCAACACCTTGCCCGCCGAGGGTGGACGGGGTTTCCCCGTCCAGGGAACTAACTCAGAGGGAGTTGACGAGGTTAGCGATGCCCGACTTGCGGTTCGCTGCCTGGTTCTTGTGGATGACTCCCTTGGAGACAGCCTTTTCCAGCTTGCGTGCTGCCTCACGGTTTGCGGCAACTGCAGCGTCCTTATCACCTGCGGCCACGGCGTTGCGGACCTTCTTCACGGCGGTCTTCAGCTCAGACTTCACAGCCTGGTTGCGCTGACGGGCCTTCTCGTTGGTGAGGATGCGCTTCTTCTGGGACTTAATGTTTGCCACGTGTTGTCTTTCCTTGTCTCGGGTTCACTGGTGAGAGCTCTCCCTTATGACGCGGCGACGTCAGAGACTTCAGTGGCGTGGGGTGCCATGGCGATTCGCTCGGCTCGTCGGGTAGAGGGCCCCATAAGCTTCGCGCTGTATTTGCCGCCGCAGGGAGTGCATGGTCCTTCACAGACCAATAGACACTGCGTGCAAGTCTAGCATCTGCAGCAGTTATCTGCCCACGCCGGCGGCGATCAGGGCGATGGCCTTCTCCACTGCGTACTCCGGTGTCCGGGAGACGCCTTTGACCTCAGCATCGGCCTGCGCCACGGCCTCCACGGCGTCAGCCGCCCGAGAAGGTGTCCAGCGGCGCGCGGTCTCGGCGGCCTGCTTCAACTGCCACGGCGGAACCCCCAACGCTGAGGCTAACTGGTCGTGACGGCCGCGGTGATCTACTAGGGCAGCGATCTGGCGGGCTTTGCGCGCCAGAGCCGCCGTGATGGCCACCGGGGAGACACCTGTCGCCACGGCGTGACGGTAGAGTCGGGCCGCTGCTTCAGCTCTGCCCTCAAAGGCCGCATCAGCAACCTTGAATGCGCTGGCTTCGACCCGTCCGCCAAAGTAGCGGTCGACCTGTTCAGCAGTGATATCTCCGGGCACATCTCGCATCAGCTGCTGACTCGCGCTACCCAGGTCGGACAGGCTGCCACCTGCTGCTGCCACCAGGGCACGTGCGGCATCGGGCAGGATAGTGCGGCCAGCAGCACGGAACTCCTGGCGGAGGAAGTTCAGCTTGTCAGAATCGCTCTTCACCGGGGAGCAGTCAACGACGACGGCTCGTCGACTCAACGCGTCCAGCAGCTTCTTTCCCCGGTTCCCCCCGGTATGCCGCATCACCAGTGTCACATCCGGATCCCCGCCTTCCTCCAGATAACGCAGCGCGTCAGCGAGGAAAGCCTCGCTCATCTGGGCCAGATCCTCGGCGAGAATAAGCCGCGGCTCGCCAAACAGTGAGGGCGAGGCGAGGGTGGACAGCTCTCCCGGACCAGCCTCGGCGACGTCGAGGCGGGTGTATTCCAGGTCTGCGTGCTCAGCGCGCAGCGCGGCTTTGATCCGGTCCAGTGCCCGGGCCGCCACATAGTCCTCCGAGCCTTTGAGCAGCATCAGCGGGGCAGGCTCTACTGAGCGGAAGTCAGCTCCGGACTCGGCCGGAGAACCCTTTGCCCGCGACGCACCGCGCGGCGGATTCATCGCTTCTCCTGGGCAGCCAGGTGCACGCCAGCAGGCGGCTGAGGGGGCGTCATCGTCATAGGTCCAAACCTAGCAAGTCGCAGGGACATTGATCTGCCGGGCATGCAGTCCAACGCACAACTTCAGTCCAGCCGGATGCTGCGGCCGGCCAGCAACCCCATCCCGGCCTGTGCCAAGCACAGCCCCAGGGCCGCCCACAGCACCGGTGTCCAGGACCCGGCGGCTTGGAACAGCGCACCTGCCAGCACCGGACCGGCGGCGGCAAAAAGATAGCCGACTCCTTGCGCCATTCCCGAAAGCTGTCCCACTTGGGCGGTGGTGCGTGCTCGCAGCGAAATAAAGGTCAGCGCCAGCAGCAGTGCCGAGCCCGTGGAGATTCCTGCTAACAGGGCCCACAGCGGCATGAGCGAGGGCGCGAAGATCATACCCAGCAGGCCAACCACCATGAACAGCGCGACCACGGAGGAGACCCGTCGCTGGTCGGGGGCGCGCTGCATGATTTGACCGATGATCAGGCTGGCGAGGATTCCTACCGCTTGAAAGGCCCCTAGCCACAGTCCGGCAGCTGCCTCGTGGGCACCATGTGAGGTCTGGATTGCCGGCAGCCAGGTCAGCAGCATGTAGAACAGCCCGGACTGCAATCCGAAGTAGGCGGTGACCTGCCAGGCCAGCCGGGAACGCCATACGTTCACCGGGGCAGCGGCGGGCACCCCGGTCAGCAGCGCAGCCGGTTTCACCGCGGCACGTGCCGGGGCACCAGTGCTGGGCAGCAGCCGCAGGGACCAGATCGCCGCAGCCAGGATCGCCAGCACTGCTGCTGAGCCCAGGGCCGTCTGCCAGCCGGTCCACTGGGCCAGCGGCACAGCTGCTGCGGAGAAGACGGCAGCCGAGCCCACAAGCGCAGCCGTGTAGAGACCGGTCATCATCGGCACATGGTCGGGGAAGTCCCGCTTGACCACCGCAGGGACCAGCACATTACCCACACCAATGGCTGCCGAGAGCAGAGCGGTCCCCAGATACAGGCCGACTTCATGCGGAATCAACGAGCGTAGCGCGGTGCCCACGGCAAGGACCGTCAGTGCCATAGCAATAGTGAGATCAGGTCCCCACCGGGTCCCCAGCCGGTGAACGAAAGGGGCAACAACCCCGAAGGCCAGCACCGGCACCGCACCGAGAACTCCCAGCGCGGTGGGACTGAGTCCCGTCTCGGCGCCGATCTGTTCGATCAACGGTCCGACCACGGTGATGGCTGGCCGCAGGTTCGCGGCCACCACCATGACCGTGAGGATCAGCAGCAAGCCCTGTGGCCGCTGACCGCGCTGGGACCAGGCTCCATGCCCGTTCATCCGCGCTCAGTCATCGCTGCTGGTCTGCGGGTGCGGACGTGCAGATTTGATGATCTTCATCGGGAAGGCAGAGTTAGTCTCGCTGACTCCGGGGATAGTCAGCAGCTTCTTGGTCAGGAAGCGCTCATAGGCGTTGAGATCAGCCACCGCCACGCGAGCGTAGTAGTCCGGGGTGCCGAAAAGGCGCAGCAGCTCCAGGACTTCCTCGAAACCGGCCATAGTGGACTCGAAGCGCTCCACGGTCTCCTGGTCCCCCTGCTTCAGCTCGATGGAAACACCGACTTCAAAGGACTGCCCCAGGATCGCCGGATTGATCTGAGCGGCATAGCCGAGAATGACGCCGTCGGCTTCAAGTCTCTGGACCCGACGCAGGCACGGTCCAGGGGTCAGGCCAACGCGCTGAGCCAGCGCAGCATTAGAAATACGCCCCTCAGTCCGCAGTACCTCGATGATTGCACGGTCCACACTGTCCACGTTCAGATTCTTTCATCGGCTGCCGTCACCGGCCCACTCCGGCGCGAAGATCTTCCACATGATGGACCGCACGGGAGGGGGTCTTCACTCCAAACGGCGCAACCGGTGCAGGATCTGGTCAAAATCTCTGGCGTCGCCGTCGTCAGCTTCGATCACCTCACGCACCACCAGCTGGTCATCCAACAGGTAGCTCACCCGCGACGGCGCCCCCGTCACCGGGTTGAATACACCGTAGTTCTGCGCGATCTGACCGTGGGGCCAGAAGTCACTGAGCAGGCTCAGCTCTGCCCTGCCGGGCCCGCCTGAGCTCGCAGCTGCAGGGAGGCTGCCTAACTGCAGATGCTCCGCATAGGCGCGCAGAGTGTGCACCGCATCGCAGGAGATGGCCAGGACACGTACTCCAGTGGGTTCCAGCTCAGACCAGCGGCTGACCATTTCATGCAGCTCGGAACCGCAGACTCGACTGAAGGCGAAGGGATAGAACATCACCAGCACCGGTCCTGCAGCCAGCGCAGAAAGCTGCAGGTGCTCCCCGTGGTGGGTGCGCGCGGTGAAGTCGGGCGCAGGTGCCCCGTGCGCCGGGCGCAACCCCAACGGTCGCGGCGGTACCGGCTGAGGCAGCCCGGGAACCGCCACGCTTAGGACTTCCGGGGAACCAGACGGGTCGCAGCCCAATGCGGGCTGACTCCCGCCGAGCTGGTCACGTGCAGTCCCGCATTGGGCGCAGCATCCTGGATCTCCACCGGAGGCACGTAACCATCACGCCCCGAACGCGGGGTCAGCAGCCACACCACTCCGCCGTCGTCCAGGGTGGTCAGCGCGTCCACCAGTGCGTCGGTGAGATCGTCATCCCCGGCGCGGAACCACAGCAGCACCGCGTCGACTACCTCTTGCTCGTCCTCATCAATGAGCGGTTCATCGAGCTGGTCTTCCAGGGCATCACGCAGATCGTCGTCGACGTCGTCGTCCACTCCGATCTCCTGCACCAAGGCATCGGGTTTCAGCCCGAGCTCACTGAGCAGGTTGGAGAAGTTCACTACATTCTTGGCGCCGTCGTACTTCTGCGCCGTCGCCGTGCCGCTGGCTTCTCGGCCGGCTGTTGTTTGGCTCACCGCCGGTTCCCTTCCTTTCGTCTGTGACTCTGCCACAGAGCCAACGTTACGTGGATTTGCACGTCAGCGGGAAGTGCCACACCCTCCCGAAGCGTTTGAACCCGGTAGAGTTGGGGCGAAACGCAGGCCTCTACCACCCCATAAGAGGGCTGTCTTGACCGCGAAAGGCCCGGCAACACCCGGGACCTGCACGATTAGAACCTTCAGAAAGGTGCCCACCGTGAGCGCTGGCGAAGAGAACTCCCACATCCGCAGTGTGCTGACTAATCAGCTGCCGGACCGTGACCCCGAAGAGACACAGGAATGGCTGGAATCCTTCGACCAGCTCGTCGAGGCCCACGGCACTGAGCGTGCCGAATACATCATCCGCAGTCTGCTCCAGCGCGCCGGCGCCAAGTCCATCGGCGTACCTATGGTCACCACCACTGACTACGTCAACACCATCCCGGTGGACCAGGAACCGGAGTTCCCCGGGGATGAAGAGATGGAGCGCCGCTACCGCCGCATCCTGCGCTGGAACGCCGCGGTGATGGTCCACCGTGCTCAGAAGGAGAGCATCTCTGTGGGCGGCCACATCTCCTCCTACGCGGGTGTGGCAACCCTCTACGAGGTGGGCTTCAACCACTTCTTCCGCGGTCAGGACCACCCGGGCGGTGGAGATCAGGTCTTCTTCCAGGGGCACTCCTCCCCCGGCAACTATGCCCGCGCCTACCTCGAGGGCCGGCTGACCGAGGAGCACCTCGACGGCTTCCGCCAGGAAGTCTCCAAGGCTCCCTATGGTCTGAGCTCCTACCCGCATCCGCGGCTGATGCCTGATTTCTGGCAGTTCCCCACGGTCTCCATGGGCCTGGGCCCGATGAACGCCATCTATCAGGCCCAGTTCAACCGCTATCTGCACAACCGCGGCATCAAGGACACCTCTGACCAGAATGTCTGGGCCTTCCTCGGCGATGGCGAGATGGATGAGCCGGAATCGCGTGGTCTGCTGCAGCTGGCTGCCAACGAGAAGTTGGACAACCTGAACTTCGTAATCAACTGCAACCTGCAGCGCCTGGACGGCCCGGTGCGCGGCAACGGCAAGATCGTCCAGGAGCTGGAGGCCTTCTTCCGCGGCGCCGGCTGGAACGTCATCAAGGTCCTCTGGGGCCGCGAATGGGACGACTTGCTGGAGAAGGACGACGACGGCGAGCTCGTGCGCATCATGAACGAGACCCTCGACGGCGACTACCAGACCTATAAGGCCGAGTCCGGCGCTTTCGTGCGCGAGCACTTCTTCGGCCGCTCCGAGAAGACCAAAGAGATGGTCGCGGAGATGTCCGACGACGAGATCTGGGGCCTCAAGCGCGGCGGCCACGACTACCAGAAGGTCTATGCCGCCTATAAGTCGGCAGTGGAGACCAAGGACAAGCCCACGGTCATCCTCGCCCAGACCATTAAGGGCTACGGCCTGGGTCCCAGCTTCGAGGGACGCAATGCGACCCACCAGATGAAGAAGCTGACAGTGGAGGACCTCAAGCGCTTCCGCGACACACTGCGCATCCCGATCACCGATGAGCAGATCGAAGCCGATCCGTACAACGTCCCCTACTACCACCCCGGTGAGGACGCTGAAGAGATCAAGTACATGCGCAAGCGCCGTCAGGAGCTCGGCGGATCGCTGCCACTGCGCCGCACTGACGGCACTAAGCTGCAGCTGCCCGGCGAGAAGACCTACGCGGTGGCCAAGAAGGGCTCAGGTAAGCAGAAGGCCGCCACCACTATGGCGTTCGTGCGTCTGCTCAAGGACCTGATGCGGGATAAGGAGTTCGGCAAGCGCATTGTGCCGATCGTCCCCGATGAGTCCCGCACCTTCGGTATGGACTCCTTCTTCCCCACTGCGAAGATCTACAACCCCAAGGGCCAGAACTACCTCTCGGTGGACCGTGAGCTGATGCTGGCATATAAGGAGTCACCGCAGGGTCAGCTGCTGCATCCGGGGATCAATGAGGCCGGTGCGACCTCCGCCTTCACCGCCGCGGGCACCAGCTACTCCACCCACGGTGAGCCGATGATCCCGTTCTACGTCTTCTACTCGATGTTCGGCTTCCAGCGCACCGGCGATTCCTTCTGGGCTGCAGCTGACCAGATGGCCCGCGGGTTCATCATCGGCGCAACAGCCGGACGCACCACGCTGACCGGTGAAGGCCTGCAGCATGCTGACGGGCACTCCCCCATCCTGGCGGGCACCAACCCGGCGGTGAAGCACTTCGACCCGGCCTTCGGCTACGAGATCGCCCACATCATCGAGAACGGCCTGTTCGAGATGTACGGAGATCACGACGGCGACCACAACGTCATGTACTACCTGACCGTCTACAACGAGCCGGTGTTCCAGCTGCCCGAGCCGGAGAACGTGGACGTCGAGGGCATCAAGCGCGGCATCTACAAGCTCAAGGCCTCTGAGGCTGAGGGCGAGAAGGTTCAGCTGCTGGCCTCCGGCGTCTCCGTACCCTGGGCGTTGGAAGCGCAGGAGATTCTCGCTGAAGACTGGGGTGTCTCCGCCGATGTGTGGTCGGTGACCAGCTGGAACGAGCTGCGCCGTCAGGCCCTGCATGTGGAGCAGTCCGCCATGCTGGATCCTGAGCGCGAGCCTGAGGTCCCGTTTGTGACCAAGCAGCTTGAGGGAGCCGAAGGCCCGATCATCGCCTCCACCGACTACACCACCTCGGTGCCGGATCAGATCCGCCAGTTTGTGCCCAATGAGTTCGCCACCCTGGGCGCAGACAGCTTCGGCTTCTCCGATACCCGCGCAGCAGCTCGGCGTCACTTCAAGATCGATGCCCACTCCATGGTGGTTCGCGCCCTGCAGATGCTGGGCAAGAAGGACAAGGCCGCCGAGGCGATCAAGAAGTACGACCTGCTCAATGCCAACGCTGGAACCTCAGGCACCGCAGGTGGCGACGCCTGAGCGATCTGAGGCTGATGAGCTAGTCCCGCGGGCGGGGAAACCCCGCCACGGCAATGACGTGGCCCGCACACCCGCAGAGCGGACGCACGGGTCCCTGACGTCACGGCTCCACTCGGCGGGCAAAGTGTTGCCCGCCTTCACACCTAAAGAGTCCCGCGGCATAGCTGAGTATCAACGACGGTGGTCCCCACATCCGGGGGCCGCCGTCGTCGGCATTGTAGGAACTCTCCAAAACCTCATAGAGTGAAGCCCATGAGTGTTGATAGCGGTCGGCTTCCTGACGCTGTGGCAGTGTCAGCTGAGGCGCTGGAGGTTCTTCGCAGCAACTCCGGGCCGCTGACCACACTGGTCGGTCGCCATCTGGAGGAGAAGCTGAGCTGGTACCGGCAGCTGAGCACAGAGGAACGCGCTTCACTGCGGCTGATCGCCCAGCGCGGTATCCAAGGGCTGGTCAACTGGCTCCAGGACCCCCGTTCGCGCTCGCTCCCACTGGTCAATGAGCTCTTGGGCCCCGCGCCCACTGACCTCATGCGGACCATCTCCCTGCAGCGTGCGCTGCAGTTGATCCGCACCATTGTCGAAGCTGTCGAGCAACGCCTGCCGGGACTGATGCCCGACGCAGACCGCCAGCTGATGCTGGAGGCGGTGCTGCGCTACTCGCGCGAGGTCGCCTTCGCTATCGCAGATGTCTACGCCCGTGCAGCCGAGTCACGAGGCGCCTGGGACTCTCGCCTGGAAGCACTGCTGGTGGATGCTGTCCTGCGCGCCGAGCCCACGGAACAGATTGCCTCCCGGGCAGCTGCCGTGGGATGGCAGAGTCCCACCGGCGTCGTCGTCATAGTGGGTTCAGCCCCAGAACAGGCAGACGCGGTCTTCATGTCACATCTGCGGCGGCAATGCATCCGGTTCTCAGCCGACGCTGTGGTGGGTGTTCAAGGCGACCGACTGATCCTCCTCTTGGGCGGGGCCACCGGTCTCCAGGACGGGTTGGAGCGGATCTTGCCAGCCTTTGGCGAAGGCCAGGTGGTCTACAGCGAGCATGACGGGCCCATCGCCTACGCCTCGCGTGCCGCCGCTGCAGCCTTCTCCGGTTTCACAGCGGCCCCGGCGTGGAGCCAAGCGCCGCGGCCGGTGGCAGCAGAGGATCTCCTGCCAGAACGTGTCCTGGCAGGTGACCCACAGGCCAAGGAAGTGCTGGTCTCCGGTATCTACAGGCTTCTGGACGAAGCCGGCCATGGGCTGCTTGAGACCGTCGAGGCCTATGTCAGCACCGGGCATTCCCTGGAAGCCACCGCTCGGGAACTCTTCGTGCACACCAACACCGTGCGCTACCGGCTCAAGCGCGTGACTGAAGTCACCGGCTGGGACCCGATGACTCCGCGCGATGCCTATGTGCTGCAGACCGCCCTGGCGCTGGGCAAACTCTGAGCTCAAACCTCGCTGAGTTGTAGGTTCTCTACAAGGGCACCCGGTGAGCTTGGTCCACGGATATCCCTGCACTATGAGGTCGAAGATGGAAAGGTGGAGGTGTGCTAGCGATCGTATGCCCAGGACAGGGCTCTCAGACCCCCGGCCTGCTTTCCCCGTGGCTGGAAGACCCGCAGAGCAAGGCTCTTGTACAGCAGTACTCCGAGTACTCCCAGACTGACCTGCTGACCCACGGCACCATCTCTGATGAGGAGACCATCCGGGACACCGCCGTGGCCCAGCCGCTCATCGTGGCGGCCTCGCTGTTGGCCGCCCATCGTCTTGGCCTCACTGCCGAGCGCTTGGCAGGTTTTGGTGACAAGGTGCTTCTTTCCGGCCACTCGGTGGGTGAGATTCCCGCCGCAGCACTGGCTGGCGCCCTCACCGAGGAGCAGGCGCTGCAACTGATTTCCGTTCGCGCCGCCGCGATGGCCGATGCTGCCGCCGCGGAGCCCACCGGTATGGCCGCCGTGCTGGGCGGAGTGGAGGATCAGGTTCTGGAGGCCATTGAGACGGCGGGCCTCTCCCCCGCCAACATCAACGGCGGTGGCCAGATAGTTGCCGCCGGCGCTACCGGTGCCATTGAGCAGCTGGTGCAGAACCCCCCGGCACGAGCCCGGGTCATCCCGCTGAAGGTGGCGGGCGCATTCCATACTTCGTATATGGCCAGCGCGGGTGAAACTCTCTCCGCTGCTGCCGCGCAGATGACACCGCAGGATGCGCAGGTAACCCTGTTCTCCAACCGCGACGGCGCCGCCGTCGTCGAAGGCTCCCAGGTGCTGACTCAGCTGGTGGATCAGGTCACCCGTCCAGTGCGATGGGACGCATGCATGGAATCCATGCGTGAAGCCGGGGTGACCGGTGTCCTGGAGCTGCTGCCGGGCGGTACGCTGGTGGGACTGGCCAAGCGTGGACTCCGCGGGGTGGCCAGTTTCGCAGTCAAGAGCCCCGAGGATCTCGAGGCCGCCGGCGAGTTCATCGCCGAGCACACCGGCTGAGTCCGGAGCCCGCACAGCAATCCGGAGCCCCTTCTTGAAAGGCACAGACAGACACGTGACCGCAGCACTGAAGCAGCCCACCCCCATCTCAGGTACAGCCGTTCTGGGACTCGGCGTCCATCGCCCGGATGTGGTGATCGACAATGAGCAGATCTGCCAGTGGATCGATTCCTCCGACGAGTGGATCAGGCAGCGCACCGGGATTGTGACCCGGCACCGGGCCCGTGCGGAGGTCTCCGTGGTGGATATGGCACTCGACGCCGCGCAGGAAGCTCTTGCCGACGCCGGCATTGAGGCTTCCCAGCTGGGCGCTGTGGTGGTCTCTACGGTCACGCATCCTTACTCCACTCCCTCTGCAGCGGCTGACGTGGCTGGTCGGCTGGGCATCACCGCACCGGCCTTTGACATTTCCGCCGCCTGCGCCGGCTACTGCTATGGCATCGGCCAGGCAGATGCCCTGGTGCGTTCAGGACTGGCCGAGTACGTACTGGTGGTGGGTGTGGAGAAGCTCAGCGACTTCATCGACAACCACGAACGCACCATCTCCTTCTTGCTGGGCGATGGTGCCGGAGCTGCCGTGATTGGCCCCTCCGAGACTCCTGGCATCTCGCCTTCCGTGCTTGGCTCCAATGGGGAGAAGTGGGGCACAGTCTCCATGGATAACTCCCTGTTGCGCCTACGTGATGCGCTCACCGAGGCCCAGCGCAGCGGTGACGCGTCCCGGCTGCTCGATGCTGAGGAACGCCTGTGGCCCACTCTGCGCCAGGATGGCCAGACCGTTTTCCGCTGGGCAGTCTGGGAGATGGCCAAGGTCGCACAGCAGGCACTGGATACCGCCGGCATCACCGCTGAAGACCTCACCGCATTTGTCCCCCACCAGGCGAATATCCGCATTATCGATGAGCTCGCCAAGCAGCTGAAACTGCCTGAGAGCGTATTGATCGGCCGCGACATTGCCGATGCAGGAAACACGTCCGCCGCCTCGATTCCGCTGGCGCTGCACCGCCTGCGCGCTGAAAACCCGGAAATCTCCGGAGGGCTCGCCCTGCAGATCGGTTTCGGAGCTGGCCTGGTGTTCGGCGCCCAGGTCATCCGTATCCCCTAAGCTTTCCCACCACCGAATCACCCAACCCACCGAAAGGAGCCCACAGTGGCTGATAAGAACGAGATCCTCGCTGGCCTGGCCGAGATCGTCAACGAAGAGACCGGCCTGGAGACCGAAGAGGTCCAGCTGGAGAAGTCCTTCACCGAGGACCTGGACATCGACTCCATCTCGATGATGACCATCGTGGTCAACGCCGAAGAGAAGTTCGATGTGAAGATCCCCGATGAGGAGGTCAAGAACCTGGCCACCGTCGGCGACGCCGTCGAATACATCGCTAACGCCCAGGGCTAAAAACCGCCAGGGCTCACGCCCTGTCAAGCCTTGAAGACGCAGGCTGCCAGTGCGCCGCGTGGCTCACCCCACGCGGCGCGGGCGCCAGCTTCGAGCTGTACCCCTACTGTGCAGGAGAAGGACACCATGTCACGCCTTGTCATCACCGGTCTCGGTGCCACCACCCCTATCGGCGGGGATGTGCCCACAACCTGGGCCAATGCCCTGGCAGGGACCGCCGGCCCCAAGACGCTTGAGCACGACTGGGTCGAGCAGTACCAGCTGCCGGTCACCTTTGCCGCTGAGGTCGCCGTCGAGCCGGCTGAGGTTCTGACCCGTCCGGAGACCAAGCGCATGGACCGCTCCACTCAGCTCGGTATGGTCGCAGCCCGTGAGGCGTGGAAGGACTCCGGTCTGGATCAGCAGGACGTTGATGCAGACCGCTTCGCGGTCAGCTTCGCCACTGGTATCGGCGGTGTCTGGACTCTGTTGGACTCTTGGGACACCCTTCGCGAGAAGGGCCCCCGCCGGGTTCTTCCGATGACGGTTCCGATGCTGATGCCTAATGGTGCTGCTGGTGCCATCAGCCTGGACCTGGGCGCCCGCGCAGGTGCCCGGACAGCTGTCTCTGCCTGCGCCTCTGGTGTGGAGGCCCTGGCGCTGGCTATCGATCTGCTGCGCTCCGGTGAGGCGGATGTGGTCCTGGCCGGCGGCGCCGAGGCTGCTATCCATCCGCTGCCACTTGCCGCTTTTGCCAATATGCAGGCCCTGTCACGCCGCAATGATGACCCTGCCGCGGCTTCGCGGCCCTACGACATTGACCGAGACGGTTTTGTCATGGGCGAGGGTGCAGGAGCGCTGGTCATCGAAACCGAAGAGCACGCCAAAGCACGTGGCGCACATATCTATGCAGAGCTGGCAGGCGGCGGAGTCACCTCCGACGCTCACCACATCACCGCGCCCGATCCTGAGGGACTTGGCGCAACCCGGGCACTGCGTAAGGCCCTCGACGCTTCCCAGGCATCTGCTGAAGACGTTACCCATGTGAACGCCCACGCGACCTCCACGCCTAAGGGCGATGAGCCGGAGTACACCGCAATGAAGGCAGCTTTCGGCGCTCATGTAGACAATGTGTGCGTATCTGCCACGAAGTCCCAGACCGGTCACCTGCTTGGTGCCGCCGGAGCCGTGGAATCTGTGCTCACCGTGAAAGCACTTGCTGACCGCCTGGCTCCTGTGACCATCAACTTGGAGAACCAGGATCCCAGCATTCCGCTGGATGTGGTGACCGGCACCCCGCGCACCCTCCCCGCCGGGGACCAGGTCGCAGTGTGCAGTTCCTTCGGATTCGGTGGCCACAACGCTGTGGCGGCGTTCCGAACTGTGTAACGCGCCTGGCATCTCACGTGCCGAGTGAGATCAGCCGAGAACATAAAGATGCGGCCCCAGCTAGAGTGCTGGGGCCGCATCTTTATTGCTGGGCGTTCGCTCAGCCCACGCGGCTGAGCCAGCGGACCGGGGCACCTTCTGCCGCGTGCCGGAAAGGCTCGAGTTCTTCATCCCAGGCCTCGCCCAGAGCCAGCGAGAGTTCTTGGTAGACGATGCTGGGGTCTCCCGCGCCCAGCTCGTAGGCGTAGCGGATCCGGTCCTCGGAGACCATGATGTTGCCGTGGGTATCGATAGTCGCGTGGAAGATCCCCAACTCCGGAGTGTGGGACCAGCGTGAACCATCACAGCCCGGAGAGGCTTCTTCCGTGACTTCAAAACGCAGATGCGAGAGGCTGCGCAGCGTGGAGGTCAACTTTGCGCCCAAACCTTGGCTGCCCGTCCAGCTCAGCTCTGCGCGGTAGCTTCCAGGCTCAGCAGGCTGCGGGGACCAGGAGAAGTCCACCCGGGCATTGATAAGCGACGCTACCGCCCATTCGATGTGCGGGCAGAGCGCTGCAGGGGCTGAGTGGATGTGCAGGACACCACGAGCCCCGTGCTCGTTGACGAGCGTGTATTCAGACATATCCATCCTCCACAGTGCGTCATCGGTACGTCTTCCCCTACGACCGGTGTGCAGCTGATTGAGAATGCGCCTTTAGGGTACCACCTTGTCTCTGGTGTGCAGTCCAGGCTCAAGCCCGCGGATGTGCCTGCACATAGGCTTGCTTAAGCCGTTCGGCCGAGACATGGGTATAGATCTGCGTGGTGGCCAGGGATGAATGTCCCAGCAGCTCCTGGACCGCTCGAAGATCCGCTCCGCCATCCAGCAGGTGTGTGGCGGCGCTGTGTCGCAGGGCGTGGGGGCCGCGGGCAGAGGTGGTGCCTAGTTGCTCCAGGGAATCGTCAACAGCTTTGCGGACCACCCGTACATCTATTCTCTTTCCGCGGACACCGAGAAAGAGTGCTTGGCCGGACGCCGCGGTGCTGAGCAGTGGTCGGCCAAGCTGCACCCATTTCTCCAGTGCGGCTTCAGCCGGGCGCCCGAAGGGAACCATGCGCTCTTTATTGCCTTTGCCCAGGACCTTCAGCAGGCGAGACCGGGGCTGGACAGATGTCAGATCAAGACCGGCGAGCTCGGAGACCCGGATACCTGTGGCATAGAGAAGTTCCACCAGTGCGGCATCTCGAAGCGCTACAGCCCATGCCTGCGGGTTCTCATGTGCTGAGTGCTTGGTCTGATTGATCTGCTTCTGCAGCTGGTCGGTGAGCTCCTGCACGTGGCCTTTCTGAAGCACTTCGGGCAGGTGGGCGCTGCGTTTTGCGGTGCGCAGGCGTACCGATGGATCCTCTGCCAGGTGTCCGCGGGTGTGTGCCCAGCTGGTGAAGGCTCGCGCGGAGGCCGTTTTGCGGTTCAGCGTGGCCCGGTTGAGGCCCTTTCCGTGCAGGGCTGCCAACCATTCCCGGAGCTTGCTCAGGTCGAGGGACAGTAAACCGCCGGCGTGCTGGGCGAGCTGTTCAACGTCGCTGCGGTAGCCCCGGCACGTGTGTTCTGAGAGTCCGCGTTCGTAGTGGAGGTAGGCGCCGAATTCATCAAGCAGGGCAGCGCTCTGGGCATCCAGTGTCAGTGAAGCCTCGGCTGCAGGATGCGATCCCGAGCCCGATCCTGACTGCCGTGTATCTGCTCCCTCGGACATAAAGGCAGTGTAGCCCCGGCTGCCTCCCTCCCCTAGCTATCTCCCCTCCCGGGCGATGGCCCACTGGTCGTTGTCCCGGCGCGCCAGACCGAGGCGCTGCAGACGACTGAGGCCTGCCAGAACGTGCGGTACGGGCAGCCCTGCTACTGCGGCGAGTCGGCTGACTGTGGTCAGCTTGCGCACCGGCAGCGCGTCATAGAGCCGCTTATCCACTTCGCTGAGCCCGTCCAGCCGGGCGGCGCCCTCCCGCACCGTGTCCTGCCGACCCGTGCCCTCCCGAACGGCGTTTTGTTGGCCCCTCCGGTCATGGGCAGCAAGTTCCCCGATGGGCACCGTGACCTCCGCGGCTGCGGTGTCCTGTTCAGGGGCGCTTCGGCCCACCACGAGCTGCAGGACGTCGGCGGTGTCTGTAATCAGCTGGGCGGGACTGTGCTGCAACAGCTGGTGACACCCCGCTGAGCTCGCGGAGTAGATGCTGCCTGGCAGCACCCCTACCGGCCTGTCCAGCGCGAGGGCATGGTTGGCCGTGGAGAGCGCTCCGCTGCGGGATCGGGCCTCTAAGACGACGGTAGCCTCAGAGAGGGCTGCGATAAGCCGGTTCCGGTGCAGAAATCTGTGCCGCTGCGGTGAGGATCCCGGCGGCAGCTCGGAGAGGAGCAGTCCGTATGCGGCCACGTTCTTCAACAGTTGCTCGTTCCCGGCCGGGTAGAGGGAGTCCAGTCCTCCGGCCATCACCGCAATAGTGGCGGCTGGTCCCGGCACTGTGTCGGTCCCGGCCTCCGACTCTGCCGGATGCTCACTCAGTGCGCGTTGAATAGGGCGCAGCGCGCCGCGGTGTGCTGCTGCGTCAATGCCGTATGCCCCGCCTGAGACGACACACACCTGGTGGGCAGCAAGCTCTTCGGAGATCTCCGCAGCAGCCCTGGCGCCGTAGTCAGTCATTTCGCGGGAACCTACTAGTGCGATGCTTCGCCCCCGCGCAGGTATGCGCGCTGCGGCGACCTCGTAGGGCCCGGGCCCGTGTTGTGCCGAATGGCTCGCGCGGAACCAGAGCCCGATAGGTGCGGTGGTACGCAGATCGCGTAGCGTCTCCGGCCATGCGCAATCTTCCGGGATCAGCAGTCCACCGCCAAGAGAATCCAAACTCCTGAGATCTTTATCTCCGTGCAGCTGGCCCAGTCTGACCCGCCAGCGTTGCAGGGCAGTGTGCAATTGGCGCTGACGTGGCCCCAGCCCTGCTGCCTCTGCGGCTTCCCCGACTCGTTGCTGCTCCGTTGCAGAAGCGTTTGTCCCTGCCGTCACCAGCCGGTGTGCATGTTCTGGTCCCAACTCCTGGACCATCACCGCACCCAAGAGGTCCCCAGGTTCTATGAGCCGACTCAGCTCGGCCCGGCAGCATCGGGTCTCCTTAGTGCCCCATTCCATAGTTCTCCCCTATCTGGCTGCCGCCAAGCGAAGCTGCATGGCAATGTCGATCTCATCCGCACCTGGTTTCGCAGCCCCTGTGACATCGGCTACCGTCCATGCCAACCGAAGAACTCTCACGTATCCGCGAAGCGAGATCGCGGCACGATCCAGCGCGGTGTCCAGAGAGCGCAATGCAGCTGCGGGCAGCCGCAGGGCCCCGGTGAGCACCGGCAGCGGCACTTGGCTGTTTCTTTCAATGCTGGGACTGCCTTCCTTTCCCAAGGCACTTAGTCGCGCCTGCTGAGCTTGACGTGCGCTGATGACTCGGGCCAGCACCTGAGCGGAGCTTTCTCCGGGCTCTTCAAGAGCCATTGCGGCTGAGCGCGGGCGTTGGACATGAACCTGGAGATCGATTCGATCCAGCAGGGGGCCGGACAGGCGTGAGTAGTACCCGCGTCGCTGGGCTACTGAACAGGTACAGGCTGCCCCGGATCCAACGTTGAGTCCGCAGGGGCAAGGGTTGGCTGCCATCAACAGCTGGAACCGCGCCGGGTAGTTCACCGCCCCGCGAGCACGGTGGAGAACAATCTTCCCGGTCTCCAGTGGCTGGCGCAGCGCATCCAGCACCGGGCGCTGAAATTCTGGGGCCTCATCAAGAAAAAGCACACCGTGATGTGCCCGAGTCACCGCCCCGGGCCGCGCAAGGCGTGCCCCTCCCCCGACAATGGCGGCAGCTGAGGCACTGTGATGAGGTGCTTCAAAGGGCGCCCGACGACGCAGCCTCGTCACACTGCGGGCTCCGGAACTGATGGACTCAATGGCCGTCACTTCCATGGCCTGCTCATCTTCCAGCGGCGGAAGAATACTCGGAAGCCGCTCGGCCAGCATGGTCTTCCCCGCACCAGGAGCACCTACCAACAGCATGTGATGACCCCCTGCGGCCGCCAGTTCCAGGGCAAAGCGGGCCTCCTGCTGCCCCCGCACTTCAGCCAGATCTGGTCCTGCTGGCTCTGACGCGGCCTCGCATTGCTCTGCGACTCCTCCGTGCATTCGGGTCAACCCGCTTAGCGCCTCACGGGGAATCGAACTAGCACCAGGGGCGGCAAAGGCCGCGGCGACTTCGCTGACATGGGAAGCTGCCAGCACATCTGAACCAGGCACTAGTGCAGCTTCCCCGGCGTTCTCCTGGGCAACCACTACCTGGTGCACCCCTGCGTTCACCGCTGAGGCCACCGCAGGTAAGACACCAGAGACCGGACGCAACCGCCCGTCGAGGCCGAGCTCAGCAAGAAACAGCACGTCCTGGGTGCCGCGCAGCAGACCATCAGCGGCCCAAGCGCTGACCAGTATCGCCAGATCCAGCCCTGAACCGGATTTCGGCAAGGAAGCTGGAAAGAGATTCACCGTCAACCGTCGCGCCGGTAAGTCCAGTCCGGCGTTCTTCGCTGCCGAGCGGATCCGGTCTTGACTCTCGCGCAGTGCCGCATCCGGCAAGCCCAACAGGATAAACGCAGGAAGCGACTGACCAATATCTGCTTCTACCTCAATCAGGTGGCCTTCCATCCCCAGCAGCACCACACCGCGTGCCCTGCCCATACTCATAGGGCCACGGCCTTAAGGTGCTCGATCCGCGGGGCAGGTTCCGGTAGGGCAGTGTCACGCCGTTCCAGCAACACTGACACCACATCCACTCGCCGCGGCACCCTCAGCAGGCCGTGTTCCGCAGCGTATTCGCGCAAGAGCAGATAGAGCCGACGCAGCTTCGCATCAGTGACGGCTTCAAAGGGGTGTCCGTAGCCGATTCCTCGGCGGGTTTTAACCTCCACTGCGACAAGCTGACGCTGATCCCGAGTAATCAGGTCCAGCTCGCCGTGTCGGCTGCGCCAGCGTCGTTCTAGTACCTCATGCCCGCGGGCCTGCAGGTACTCCGCCGCCTGCTGCTCACCGATCAGACCGGTGTGATCCTTAGGATGCATCCGTGGTGCTCCTTTCCTTGGAGCACCAGCCTGGGGCATCTGTGATCACCAGACACCGACATCACTTGCCGATGTGGAAGTATCCGCGTGGCGTGTCTCGGCACCTCAGCTGGGGAAAACTCCCCTGCGCTTGAGAGACCTATGTTCTAGAGGCCCGGCAGCGCCTGGAGTCCCAAGTTCCAGGACCGCCGGTGGTACGCGGTCACCCCGGCCTCCTGGATAGCATCACGATGGTTTGCTGAGCCATAGCCCTTGTTGGAATCCCACCCATAGACCGGATGCTGCTGGGCCAGCTGGGTCATCAGCTTGTCCCGCTCCACTTTGGCCAGCACACTTGCGCATGCCACGGTGAGGCTGAGAGTGTCCGCTTTGCGCATGGTGCGCACTCGCGGGGAGCTGCCGCCGGTGAGCCAATCATGGGTGCCATCAAGGATCACCATGTCCAGCGGCCGGCCAAGGTCAGCTTCTACCGCTCGCAGACCGGCCAAGCCGGCGTCGCGCAGTGCCGCGGTGATGCCGTGACGGTCAATGTACTCAGCACTGCGGTGCTCCACCGCATGGGCTTGGGCATGGTCGCAGATCTGCGGCTGCCACCGATTCCGTGCCACGGCGCTGAGCAGTTTGGAGTCCCGCACGCCGTCGAGCTGCTCACAGACTCCCGTCTCCTCCGCCACGCTCTGGAGCAGTTGACTGTCTAAGTCCATCACGACGACGCCGACGCTCACCGGTCCGGCCAGCGCACCCCGGCCGACTTCGTCGATGCCTGCGATCAGGCGCGCGCCAGTCTCCCGGCGCAGCGCGAATTCAGGCAGCAGAGTGGCGTTAGCAGGCATGACAGATCAGCTTACTGAACAGGATCGGGGACATTCTCGAAGGGGTCACGATCTGACCCGCCGCCGGACATCCGGTCAAAGGGCCAGACGATGGCCGCAGTGCGCCCGATGATGTCCTCCACCGGCACCGCCCCGGAATTCGGCTCAGTGACATGGGCACGGGAATCAGCCGAGGCCTCGCGGTGGTCACCCAGCAGCCACACATGCCCCTGGGGCACGGTGACCTCGAAGGGGGTGTCGCTGGGGGCGTTGCCGGGGTACAGATATGGCTCGTCAACGGGTTCGCCGTTGACCAGAATGCGTCCGGATTCATCGCAACACTCAACGGTATCGCCTTCGGTGCCCACCACACGCTTGACCACATAGTGTGCGGAGGTATCAGGCAACAGGCCGATGAAGATCAGCGCGTCCTGCACGGGGTTGGATTCCGTCGAGCCGCCAGAGCCCCACCAGCTGCGAGTGTCTTCAAAGACCACGACGTCGCCCCTCTCGACATCCATGATCCCTGGGGCCAGCAGGTTCACCACGATGCGATCATCCACTTCCAGTGTTGGCTGCATCGATTCTGAAGGGATGTAGAAGGCGCGCAGCAGAAAAGTCTTGACCAGGAATGAGATCAGGATCGCCAGACCAACGATGGTGATCAGCTCGATGATGAAAGCGCCCAGCGGACTGCGTTTGCGCCGTCGTGGCCTGGTCTCTGCCTCTTCCGGCATCGGGCGCGCTGGCTCTGCGGGGTCGGTGAGGTCGCCGTTGTCCTGGTGGGGCTGCTCACTGCTCATACGGGACCTCCTGGATACTGCGCCTCTGGCCCCACGGCCACAAGACGTGGCTGGCGCGACCGATGATGCGATCTTCGCTGATCATACCGCCGCCGGGTGCCCCCAGCAGGGCGCGTGAATCTACTGAGTGCGCCCTGTTATCACCCATCACCCAGACCCTGCCTGCTGGCACCTCCACGTGGAACTCCAGCTCTGAGGCAGGCTCTGCGTCAGTGACTGTGTAGGGCAGGTAGGGCTCATCCAGGGCTTCGCCGTTGACGATGATCCGACCCTGGTCGTCGCAGCATTCCACGGTGTCACCGCCGACGCCGATCACCCGTTTGACGAAGACTTCTTCCGGTGAGCCCAACCCCAGCCAATGGGCACTCTGCTCAAGCGTGCGCGCCAGGATCTCAGAGCTGCCGCGGTAGGGAGCGAAAGAGCCTTCACCGTTGAAGACGACGACGTCGCCCCTCCAGCTGCCGTGCGAATCAGGATAGCGCTTGTCTACTGCGACCTTTTCCCGGTCGTGAAGTGTCGGCCGCATGGACTGCTGCTGAATGGTGTAGATATCCACCACTGCTACGCGGATGAATCCGCTGATCAGCACAGCAGCTACCAGAATGACCAGAGACCAGCCGAGCCAGCTGCCGGGTATAAGCCGCCGCACAGTGTTGCTGGCTGAACGAGGGTTTCTGGCTGAACGCGTGTTCTCTGGAGAACGAGCAGAACCCCGGCCCGCTGACGAAGGGTCAGCAGAGCCGGGGTTCTGGTTCACGTGATGTGCTTAAAGACTCGAACGCGAGGCTGGTGCCTTACGCGGTCTTGCCCTTAGAGCGCGCCACAGCGGATTCGCGCTTCTCGCGGATGCGAGCAGCCTTGCCGTGACGGTCACGCATGTAGTACAGCTTGGCGCGGCGGACGTCGCCGCGTGCCAGGACCTCGATCTTCTCGATGACCGGGGAATGCACCGGGAAGGTACGCTCCACGCCCACTCCGAAGGACACCTTGCGAACGGTGAAGGTCTCGCCAACACCGCCGCCCTGGCGGCCGAGCACGTAACCCTTGAAGACCTGGACACGGGTGGTCTTGCCTTCGACGATGTTCACGTGCACGTTGACGGTATCGCCAGGACCGAAGTCCGGGACGTCGTTGCGCAGGGATGCTGCGTCGATGAAGTCAAGCTTCTGCATCGTTTGCTCCTGAAGACGTCTGCCATAGGTCAGGCGCCTTACGTTCTTAAGGCTCTCCGGAATCTGCCGATACGCAGGTGGTGAGCCTCAAAGGCTTAAGAATCCGGTGCCAACGGGTGTTGACTCCGGGGCCTGTCTGTTGACGCTGCTCCCCCATGGCAGAGCCGGCGTCCAGCAGGCACAGCTGTTTATCTTACTCGTTCGCCATTTCCTGCGCCACTACGTACTTGGCCCAGAGGTCGGGACGGATCTTACGGGTCCGCTGAAGCTGCTGTTCCCGTCGCCACTGAGCGATCTTCGCGTGGTCCCCGGAGAGCAGCACCTCAGGCACTGCTTCGCCACGCCACTGGGCCGGTTTGGTATAGACGGGATATTCCAGAAGGCCCTCACCGGAATGCGACTCCTCGGCGAGTGACTCGCTATTGCCGATCACCCCCGGTACCAGCCGAGTAATGGCCTCAACCATGACGACGACGGCGGATTCGCCCCCGTTGAGCACATAGTCACCGATGCTCATCCGGCGGACATCAAAATGCTCCGCCGCCCAGTGGCTCATCCGCTCGTCAATGCCTTCAAAGCGGCCCGGAGCAAAGACTAGGTGCTGGCGTCCGGCGAGTTCCTCGGCGACTCTCTGCGTGAACACTTCACCCGAGGGTGTGGGGATGATCAATGTGGGACGAACGGCGGCGTCGTCGGAGGCCAGCACATCTTCCAGGGCCAGCGCCCACGGCTCTGGCTTCATCACCATTCCGGCGCCACCGCCGGTGGGAGTGTCATCCACGCTGTGGTGGCGATCGAAGGCATAGTCACGCAGCTGGATGCGGTTGAGCTGCAGGAGCCCATCGCGCTGGGCCTTGCCGATCAGGGAAAGGTCTAAGACGTTGAAGAACTCAGGAAAGATGGAGATGGCGTCAATGCGCATGCTGCGGCTCTCTAGAAAAGACCGGTGGGCGGGTTCAGCCGAATGGTGCGCGCCTCGACGTCGATCTCCGGAACGATCTCTTCGACGAAGGGAACCATGACCTCTTCGCCGTCAGCGGTGGTGACTACGAGAAGATCCTGGGCGGGGCCGGTGATCAGCTCAGCGACTTCGCCCAGTGCGGTACCGGAGGCATCGATACAGGTCATACCTTCGAGGTCGTGGCTGTACCAGCCTTCATCCTCATCCGGCTCAGCCGGCGCCTCAATGTAGAGGAAGGAGCCGCGCAGCGCTTCAGCGGCGTCGCGATCATTAATCTCTTCAAACCGCAGCAGACAGATCTGCTTATTCCAACGCTGGGCGGTGACAGTCAGGCTCGCGGTACCGCGGTCAGCGGTCTCTTTGCCGGGTTCACGGATCAGCGCGACCCCGGGAGCCAGCCGCTGCGTGGGGTCATCAGTGAACAGCTGGACGGTGACTTCACCGCGGATGCCGTGGGGTTTGCCAATGCGAGCGACCCGCAGCCGCTCCCCTGTTCCGGGGGCTGGCTGCGGGTCGGCGTCGTATTCAGTGTGTGCCATGGAAGCGTGTAGCTCCAGGCCGCTCAGCGGCGACGGTCGGTGTCGACGACGTCGACACGAACATTGTCTCCGCCGGGCAGTGCGGCGACCACAGTGCGCAGAGCCTTAGCAGTGCGGCCGGCGCGGCCGATCACCCGGCCCAGGTCATCGGGATGCACCCGAACCTGGAGGGTGTCGTAGCGGCGTCCGTTCTTGCGGCGCACATCAACTTCATCAGGCGAGTCGACGATGCCGCGGACCAGGTGCTCCAACGCGTCAGTGATCACTGCTTCAGACATGATTACTCAGCGTTCTCCTCGGAAGCCTCCGCTGCCGGGGCCTCCTCTGCTGCGGGCTCCTCAGCCTTGGGGGCTGCGGACTGCTCCACGATGACAGATCCCTTGGAAGGAGCGACAAACTCCTCCTTGGCGGCCTTGGTCTTCAGGGTGCCTTCGGCGCCGTCGATCCCCTTGAACTTCTGCCAGTCACCGGTGATCTTCAGCAGCTGCTGGACCTGCTCGGAGGGCTGAGCACCCACGGAGAGCCAGTACTGGGCACGCTCGGAGTCGATCTCGATGAACGAGGGCTCCTCAGTGGGGTGGTACTTGCCGATCTCCTCGATCGCCTTACCGTCACGCTTAGTGCGGGAATCGGCAACGACGACGCGGTAGTGCGGGCTGCGGATCTTGCCGAACCGCTTGAGACGAATCTTGACTGCCACTTGTGTGGTTACTCCTGTATCTGAGTTTTGGCGCGGCCAGGCACTGAGGCAGTGTGGGGATCTTGCTGCCGGATCAGTGCGACCACTAAAGAACGTTGACCGGCCGGTGAGAATAGAGGGTGCCCACAGGCCGAGCAAAGTACATACATATTGTGCCAGAGATCGAGCTCCGGCGCGATTCAGCGTTAGTTCCGGCGGCGCGTACACGCAGCGCTCGCCTCTCGGCCGCGTACAGTGGCCGCGGCCTTCACGCCTGAAGAGTTCCGCGGCTACTTGAGGTACTTCTCGAAGCCCTTGGGCAGGCTGAGGTCGTCTGGGTTGAAGTCCTGTCCGGCTGCGCCGAAGCTTGAGCCATCCATGCGCTTGGCACCCTGCTGACGGCGCAGCTCGGCCTCGCGGGCCTGCTGGGCAGCTTTTGCGGGATTGCCGGACTTGCCCTTGACCTTCTTAGCCTTGCCCTTGGCCGGCTTCTTCTTACCGGCACCTGCGCCCATGCCGGGCATAGGAGGCATACCGGGCATTCCCGGCATACCGCCCCCGCCGGCCATTTTCTTCATCATCTTCTGGGCCTGGCCGAAGCGCTCCAGGAGCATATTGACCTCGGAGACATGAACTCCGGAACCCTTGGCGATGCGGGCACGACGTGAGCCGTTGATGATCTTCGGGGCATTGCGTTCATGCGGAGTCATCGAGTAGATGATCGCCTCGATACGCCCGATTGAGGAGTCGTCGAACTGATCCAGCTGCTGACGCATTCCTGCAGCGCCGGGCATCATGCCCAGCAGCTTCTTCATGGAACCCATCTTCTTCAGCTGCTGCATCTGGGAGAGGAAGTCCTGGAGGGTGAAGTCCTCCTGATCGGCGAACTTCTGGGCCATCTTCTCGGCCTCGGCCTTATCCCAGCTGGCCTCGGCCTGCTCGATGAGGCTGAGAACGTCGCCCATATCCAGGATCCGCCGCGCCATCCGGTCAGGGTGGAAGACCTCGAAGTCCTTCAGTCCTTCACCCGTGGAGGCGTACATCACCGGCTTGCCGGTGACCGAGGCCACTGAAAGGGCCGCACCACCGCGGGCGTCGCCGTCGAGTTTGGTCAGCACCACTCCGGTGAAGTTCACACCTTCGTTGAAAGCTTGGGCGGTGTTGACCGCGTCCTGACCGATCATCGCGTCAATGACGAAGAGCGTCTCATGCGCCCCGACGGCAGCCTTAATATCGGCAGCCTGCTGCATGAGTTCAGCGTCGACGCCGAGACGACCGGCGGTGTCAATGATCACCACATCATGGAGCTTCTCCCGGGCGGTGGACACACCCTCGCGGGCAACCGCCACTGGGTCACCGGTGGGGGCCTCAGCCTCAGAGGAAACACCTGGATGCGGGGCGTACACCGGAACGCCGGCACGCTCACCGCCGACCTGGAGCTGACGCACCGCATTGGGGCGCTGCAAGTCACAGGCCACCAGCAGCGGGGCGTGGCCCTTGCTCTTCAGGTGGAAGGCAAGCTTGCCGGCCAGGGTGGTCTTACCTGCACCCTGCAGACCAGCGAGCATGATGATAGTGGGCGGCTGCTTGGCGAACTGCAGTTCGCGAGTCTGACCGCCGAGGATGCCCACGAGTTCCTCGTTGACGATCTTCACTACCTGCTGGCCGGGATTCAGCGCACCGGACACCTCCGCACCCATCGCACGGGTCTTGATCCGCGAAATGAACTCGCGCACCACGGGCACAGCCACATCGGCATCGAGCAGGGCACGCCGGATTTCGCGGGCGGTGCCGTCAATATCAGCCTCGGACAGCTTCCCCTTGCCGCGGAGGTTCTTAAACGTCGCTGTCAGGCGATCGGAGAGGGAGTTGAACACGTGTGCGTCGGTTCCTTCGCTGTCTGTCGTCGTAAAACTCGTGGGCGCCGCAGCGGCTGCACCGGCGTGGACATCCTCGAAGCGGTGTCAGCCTCGCGCAGCCTGCGGCCCAAAGCTCTAGAGTAACAATGTGCACCAAGTTGATGATGCGGAAGTTATCCAGGCAGCCCTGGTCGGGCACCTCACCACTATGCAGGCAGTGGAGATCGGCCACCGTCGCGCTGCCCGCGCACTGTCTCTCAGTGCCGCAGCACAGCAGACTACTCCCCCAGCCGGGGCTGTGCACGGCTTGTCACCGACTGAACGCATCATGCTCAGCGCCGCGCACCGTGCACGCTGCGCCTCCTACGCTCAGCGTGCGGCCTTCCTGGAGGAGCTCACGCGTTTTCCGATTGCCGGTCTGAAGGCGCTCTCTGCCCACGATATAAAGACCCTGCATGTCCCAGAGCACATTGGTAAGGCCGCCGCGCCAGTCGCTGCGACGCCAGAGGTTGCGGAATCGGCCCCTGCAGAACCGCACGGGACTGCTGCCACGAGCCCCACTGCGCAGGCGGAACGGCCAACCGCAGCGGATGAGAAAAAGAGCCAGCGCGACGACGCCGACGCTCCGGGCCCGGTGCCCACCGCTCCCGCGCCCAAGCCCTCAGCACGCGGCCGCAGCTTCTTCGACGTGATCTACGGCTGGGGCAGCTCTAGGCGCTGAACGGACCACGTAGGATTCTTCGAAGAAGCCACCTGCTGATGAAAAGCCGCTCGAGGGGAGACAGGCATGAGAGATCAGACTGAGACGCCAGAGGGTACTGCCGGTACTGCATCATCCGCTTCCGCAGCACACGACGCCGCAGAGCTCGATTCCACAACGCAGGACGCCGCAGAGCTCGAGTCGTTCCACGCGGGAACCCAGCAGGACGATGCTGCTGAGCTTACGGACAGCGAGCTTGCGGAGAGCGAGCCAGCAGAGAACGAGCCTGCGGAGATCGCAGCACCCGAAGACCTCGGCGAAAACGCTCACCAGGTGGTGCTGGCGCTGCTGAGACATCAGCGCGATCTGGTGCTCGAGCTGCAGGAGGTCTACTCGAGGCTGGAGCAGGTCCGAGAGGTGGAATATGCCCAGTTGCGCATCGAAGTTGATGAGGCACTGCACTCGGTAGCGGATGTACCGGAGCGGCTGACACTGCTCCAGGAGCGTACTGATGCGCTTGCTGCCTCCGTGGAGGAGCACTCTGCTCTCAGCGCTGACCAGAATGCTCGCACCAGCGCGAGCACAGCGGACCAGCGAGTTCAGCTTGCCGAGCGCGATGCCCGAATTGCTGCGCTCACAGCACGACTCGATGAGCTGGAGAAGTCAGCTCAGCAGACGGCCCGTTCTGCGGAGGAAGCTCATGAGTTGCTCGAAGTACTAGCCCAGGAGACCGGTTCCAGCCTCCTCCACCGGTTCACTGAACGAGTCAGCCCGGCAGCCCAGCAGGCCAAGACAACGTTCAGCAAAGTCGCACGCAGGCTTCGCCGCTAGAACGTAGCTGCTTCACTGACCAGCCCGGTCAGCATCTCAACACCCTGGTGTTCCTTCCCCCCGCTAGACTGACCGGGTGGATTCATCAGTTGTGATTACTCTCGCTGTCCTTGCCGTCGTTCTGCTGGGCGTAGTGTCCTTCCTGCTTGTCAGCGGTCGTTCGCTGAGCTCGCGGGAAACCGCTAGGCGCTATCCCACCACTCGGGATGCCGATGATGTACCTCCGGGAGCTGCTGGGGATGCAGATCGTGAGGGTGACGGCACAGCCGTGCTGGCCCCCGAGCGTCCAGAAGCTGAACCCGAAACACAGCTCGAAGCCGAAGCCCCAGTAGTTACTGAGACTCCTGAACCGGTAGGCGGTCGCCTGGCTCGGCTGCGCGCCCGGCTGGTGAAGTCAAATAACGTTTTCGGCAAATCCCTGCTGGCTCTGCTCAGCCAGGATGAAATCGACGAGGACGTCTGGGATGAGATCGAAGAGACTCTCCTGATGGCTGACCTCGGTACTGATCCCACGATGGAATTGGTGGATCGGCTGCGCGAGCGCGTCAAGGTGGAAGGCTCCAAGGACCCCGCTCGGGTCAAGGCCATGCTGCGCGAAGAACTGATTGCACTTATCGACCCCCAGCTGGATCGTAGTTTGAACACCGAGGCAGCAGGACGGCCCGCCGTCGTCATGGTGGTGGGCGTCAACGGTGTGGGTAAAACGACCACTGTGGGCAAGCTCGCCCGTGTACTGGTGGCACAGGACAAGGACGTCATCCTCGGTGCTGCCGATACCTTCCGGGCCGCCGCAGCGGAGCAGCTGACCACCTGGGGCTCCCGCGTGGGAGTGCCCACTGTCTCCTCGGATGTCGAAGGTGCAGATCCGGCGTCGGTGGCCTTCGAGGCTGTGGCCAAGGGCGTGGAACTAGAGTCCGACGTCGTGATGGTGGATACCGCCGGCCGCCTGCAGAACAAGGCAAACCTCATGGACGAGCTGGGCAAGGTGAAGCGCGTCATTGAGAAGAAGTCTGAAGTTGATGAAGTGCTGCTGGTCCTTGACGCAACGACCGGCCAGAACGGACTGAGCCAGGCCAAGGTCTTCAGCGAAGTGGTGAATGTCACCGGAATCGTGCTGACGAAACTGGACGGCAGCGCCCGCGGCGGAATCGTGGTGGCTATTCAGCGCCAGCTGGGTGTGCCGGTGAAGCTGATCGGGCTGGGCGAAGGTCCTGATGACCTTGCGCCATTTGAAGCCGAGACCTTCGTGGACGCGTTGCTGGAAGAGACTGCCTGACCCATTGCGTGAAGCAATAAATTGATTTCCTGCGGAAAGATTTAACGCTTCCGTTACATTTGGGCCCTTCGGGTGAAACACGGCTGGAGAACTATGGAATCCAGCTCGCACCGGTGAGATACATCGGTGAGTGATGTTTCCTGGAGGGACACATGGAAATACCTGACGTGACATGGGTGATCGTTGCCGGCGCACTCGTGCTGTTCATGACTCCCGGTCTTGCACTGTTCTACGGCGGTCTTTCCCAGACCAAATCCGCTGTCAACATGATGATGATGAGCTTCGCTGCTATGGGCCTGGTCGCACTGACCTGGGCACTGTGGGGCAGCGCCATCGCTGGCGCGGAGCCCATCGCTGGCGGCCTCTTCGGTAACCCTGCTGCTGACTTCGCACTCTTCGAGTCCTTCGCCGCAGGCGATGACACTCTGGTGTGGGTCGGCTTCGGCGCAACCTTCGCCATCATCACCACCGCTCTGATCTCCGGAGCTATCGCCGACCGAGCAAAGTTCTCCGCATGGATGATCTTCGTTCCAGTCTGGCTCACCCTGGTCTACGCACCACTGGCCTTCTGGGTATGGGGCGACGGCGGGCTGCTGACCGCCGATGGTGCTGTGGGCTCTGTAGTGGGTGAAGCAGTGGACTTCGCCGGCGGCCTAGTGGTGCATATGTGCGCAGGCCTTTCCGCACTGGCACTGGTCCTGGTCATCGGACCGCGCAGCAACTTCGCTCCGACTAAGCCGCATAACGTTCCCTTCGTGCTGCTGGGCGCATCGATCCTGTGGTTCGGCTGGTTCGGCTTCAACATTGGTGAAGCAGGCGACGGCGTGGAAGCTTCGCTGAATTGGATCAACACCATGCTGGCCCCTGCCGCAGCACTAGTGGCCTGGCTGCTGACCGAATGGGCCCGCGGAAAGAAGCCAACCCCGGTGGGAGCGGCCTCAGGAATCGTGGCCGGCCTGGTGGCCATCACCCCGGCGGTGGCCCACGTGAACCCGCTGGGCGCGATTATTCTCGGTGTGGTCTCCGGCGTGATCTGCTGCTTCGCGGTGGACTTCAAATACGGTAAGTACGACGACACCCTCGACGTTGTGGGTCTGCACTTCGTCGCTGGCCTGTGGGGCACCGTGGCCATCGGTCTCTTCGGTTACGAGGACATCTTCGGAGAAGGCCGCAGCGGCATCTTCGTCGGCGGCGGATTCGATCTGCTGATCTCGCAGCTCGTGGCATGTGCGGTGACCCTGGTCTTCGCCTTCGTGGCGACCTACATCATCGGCATGGTCATCCACAAGACCATCGGCTTCCGCGTGGACGTCGAGGTCGAGGAGGGTGGAATCGATGAGATCGCTCACCACACCAGCGCCTACGTCAACGAGAGCGTTGCCGCTAAGTAACCCGTAGCGCTCTGCATCGCAGATCGTTGTCCTGCAAAAGCCGGGGCGGAAGCTGACAGACTCACTGTCGCTGCCGCCCCGGCTTTTCAATTCCCGGTGGTTAAGAGAGCGTTCTGGTAGGTCAGCTACGTCGCTGACCTGGGATTCGGCTCATCATCCTCGGTATCCGATGCCGCGCGCTGCGCTGCTGCAGGAAGAGTCTCAGGCGCCACCGCCCAGGCTCCCACTGCCAGCAGCATGATCAGGCCGGTTAACCCGAACGCCCAGGTGTATCCCAAATGGTCCACGATCAGGCCCGCCAACAGCGGACCAACGATAGAACCTAAGTCTTGGGTCATCTGGAAGACAGAGACCACGCTGCCGCCGTTCCTGCCTTCGCCCACGATATCGGCCACTGCTGCCTGCTGCGCTGGAACAATCAGGCCGGTTCCGGCCCCGGCGACGGCACTAAGCGCCAACAGCGTCCAGGGATCTGGTGAGAAACCAAGTGTGCCTGTAGCTAGCGCGGCGATGGTGAGCCCGATGATGATCGGCGGACGTCTGCCCCACTGGTCGGAGCGCTTGGCCAGAGTCAGCACCACACTCACGTTTCCGGCAGCAAAAACTGCCAGGGCAATGCCGGCCAACTGGGCAGAATCGATAATCCATCCGCCGCCGACGAAAGCTCCCGCGGCAAAGAGAGGCACCACGGAGTTACGCACTCCGAAGCTGGCCCAACCATTGGCGAAGCCCGAAGCCAGGGCCGCGCGGTAGCTGGGACGAGCCCACGCCTCAGCCACGCTAGCCCGGCTGCGGCTGTCCCGGGTGAGCCGGTCCTGCAGCCGGGACTTTCGCAGCATCACAAACACGACGCCTGCCGCGACAACCAGCGCGCCGCCGTAGACCAGAAACGGTACACGTGGGCCGAGTACCACCAACGCTGAGCCCACCAGCGGTCCAGCCACATTACCGATGAGGAATGCCGAAGCATACGCGCCGGCTACCCGGCCACGGATATGCGGCGGGGCTTTGCGAGCCAGGAAGGTCATGGCGGAGACCGTGAAGAAGGTGGAGCCTATACCGCCCAGAGCCCGGAAGATCAGCAGCAGTTCATAGCTGGGGGCAAAAGCGGTGGCCACCATTGAGGCTGCCACAATGAGCAGGCCCACCACGTAGACGGGGGTCTCCCCCAGCTTCTCTGTCAGCCGACCCGAGAGTGGAGCGAATAGCAGCCTGAACAGGCCGAAAGCAGAGACCACTGCTGAGACCGCCAACGCGGAAACCCCGAAGTCCGAGGCATACTGCGGCAGGATCGGTGCCACGATTCCGAACCCAATGGCGATGATGAACGCCGAGAGGATCATCACCTTCAGTTCTGAAGGGATGGGCGTTTTGGCTGTTTTTTCGGCCTCAGTGATCACATAGTGTGCTCAACGCCGACAGTGCCCGCCCTGTTCCCGCCTATGCGGAATCGCTGCGAGCCAGGCGTTGGGAGACCACACGGGTTGAACCATCCTGCCTCATCGAGACTCCATAGAGCGCGTCGGCGATCTCCATAGTGCGTTTCTGGTGAGTAATAACAATCAACTGCGAAGATTCGCGCAGTTCCTCAAAGATGACCAGTAGACGGGAGAGATTCGTGTCATCCAAGGCTGCCTCTACCTCGTCCATCACATAAAAGGGACTCGGCCGCGCTTTGAAGATGGCTACCAGCAGCGCTACTGCTGTCAGAGACCGTTCGCCACCTGAGAGCAACGAGAGACGACGGATGCGTTTGCCCGGCGGACGCGCGTGGACTTCGATGCCGGTGTTAAGCATGTCTTCAGGATTGGTGAGCTCCAAACGTCCTTCACCCCCTGGGAAGAGCCGGGAGAAGACGCGTTCAAACTGCACCCGGGTGTCCTCCCAGGCCTCAGTGAAGACCTTCTGGACGGTGGCATCGACTTCGCTGATGATATCCAGCAGGGATTGCCTAGATTTCTTCAGATCTGCCAGCTGCTCCTGCAGGTAGCGGTGACGCTCTTCCAGCGCGGCGTGCTCTTCCAGCGCCAAGGGGTTGACCTTGCCCAGGGATTTGAGGTCACGGCGTGCTTGGGCCAGCCGGGATTCCTGTGCTCGGCGCTGATACGGCAGCCCCGGTGCGTCGTCGTCCTCGTTCTCAGGATCCGGTACAGGCTGGTCTGGTCCGTAATGCTCGATCAGATATTCGGGGGTCAGGCTGAGTTCTTCTTCAGCGCGTTGCTCGGCGGCCTCCAGAGCCAACCGCAGTTCCGTCTGACGCAGCTCCGCCTGATGCAGCCTCGCCGTAATCTCTTCCAGCTCAGTGGCAGAGCTGCTGCGCTGTTGTTTAGCCGCGCTGATCTGTTCAGCGAGGTCGGCGTAGCCCTGGCGCACTTCTGTCTGGGCCCCCTCCACGGCCTTCAGTTTTCCTGCCAAACGCTCGACGGCGCGCTCTGCTTCGGCACGGATGTCTTCGGCCCGCTGTGCCTTGTCATGACGCAGCTGGGCTGCCTTGCGTGCCTGTTCACGGCGGTGCTCTTCAGCTTGAGCATTTCGGCGCAGAGATGCCGCCCGCTCAAGAAGCTGCTTGTGCTGTTCCTGGGCCGCCCGTAGCGCCAGTCGCGCATCTACCTCTTCCCGGCGCAGAGCCGATGCTGCTTCGCTGAGCCGGTCACGTTCCTCAGTGGAGGGCTCTTCGAGGGTCTCCTGGTTCTCAGCGGCGTCCAGACGTGCCGTGATCTCCTGGAGCTGGTCCTCGGCGTCCTTTGCGCTGGCCGCCGCGTCTGCCATCTCTTTATCGAACCCGGCTACACGCTGCTGGGCACGAGTGATCTCCGCCTTGAGCCTGTTGAGCTGGTCTTGGGCCGATGTCAAAGCCCTGTCGCTGGCCTGGGCGGCCTCGCGAGCTTCATTGGCGCCCAGCTCGGCGGCGCTGACTTCCTGCTGGCTGTGGGCGAGTTGTGCAGTGATCTCGGTGAGGTCCCGCTCGGCCCGATCGAGTTCTTCGGTGATCTGTGCGATATGCGCGGTGATAGCGACCTCAGCGTTCTCCACGGCAGTACCGCCGATCCGCTCTCCCAGACGAAGAATCACCCCGTCCGCTGTCACTGCGGCCCGAACATCGTCGCGGCTCAGCAGCTCCTCAGCCTGATTCTGGTCCTCAACAACGACGACGCCCGCTAGAACGGCTTCCACGGGGGCGCTGAGGTCACGTGGCGCGTGGACCACGTCCAGCGCCCAGTGGGTACCCGCGGGTAGCTTTTCCCTGGTGGCAGCAGAAGTGGAGGCCTCAGTCGGATAGACCACGTGAGCTCGTCCGCCGTCATTCTCTGCGAGCCAGCTCACCGCTTCTGCTGCGGCCGAGGCATTGGCAACCAGTAGGGCGGCGTCGAGGCTGCCGAGGCAAGCGGCGATGGCTTTCTCCCACCCGCGGTCTACACCTAGCTTCTCAGCGTAGCTTCCGGTCACGATGGAAGCGGGGTGTTTGGCCAGCGCCGCAGCACCGTCGCGCGGGCTGCGAGCGGCTTCCAGTCCCGAGAGCCTAGCGCGGAACTCACTGACAACGATCTCTAACTGCCGTTGGCGCGCAGCAAGTTCGTCATGTGCAGCGCGCAGATCCTCATATCGGGTCTGCGCCTGGCGGTACGCCTCATCGAGTCCGTTTTCACCAGAGGTGATGCTGGTGATCCGCTGTTCCAGTTCGGCCAGTTCAACCCGAGACGTTTCAAGAGCGATCTGCTCGATCTCCTGCTGCTCCACAGCCCGACGCTGTCTGCTCTGGGCGGCGTCTTGACGGCCCTGAGCTGTTTCTACACGACCGCGCAACGTAGCCAGGCCCGCCTTCCGGTCAGCTACGGCACGCAGCTGCTCGGTGATTCGGGTCTCTTCCGCTTTAAGTTCCTCCTCGGCGGCAGTGCGCCGGGCCGTGATCTGCTCCAAGTGCTCGCGTGCGGTGTCGAGCTGTTCCTGCTGCATCTGCGCTTCAGCTGCGACCTGTTCGGCCTGATCGCGCAGCTGCTGAGGGTCACGTCCGTTGCTGGTGTCCATAGCTGCGGCGCTGCGCAGGCTGCTGGCACGTTCTGCCGCCAAGGAGGCCACCGAACGCAGCTTCTCCTGCACTTGAGCCAGCCGATGGTGGCCAGACGACAGCCGCTCAGAGCGGTCACGCAGTGCCTCGCTCTGCTGTACGAGCGCGCTGATCTGTTCATCCTGGCTGCGCAGCTTCTCCCGCAGTTCCTCTGCAGCCTCATGATCCTGCTGTTCGCCCTGGCTGGAAGCGTGGAGCGCGGTAGCGGCTTGAACGAGGTCATCTGCAATTAGCCGGGACAGCGCGTCGCGCAGCTCGTACTGAATGTGCTGCGCTCTGCGCGCCACCTTGGCCTGGCGGCCCAAGGGGGCCAGTTGGCGCGAGAGCTCGGAGATCAGGTCCTCGAGTCGTTCGAGATTGCCCTGCATGGACTCAAGTTTGCGGACCGAACGCTCACGACGTCGTCGGTGTTTGAGCACGCCTGCGGCCTCTTCGATAAATCCGCGGCGCTGCTCGGGCGTGGCATGGAGGACCTGATCCAGCTGGCCTTGGCCCACGATCACGTGCATCTCCCGGCCCAGGCCCGAATCTGAGAGCAGCTCTTGAATATCCAACAGACGGCATTTGGCACCGTTGATGGTGTACTCGCTGCCCCCTGAACGGAACATGGTGCGGGAGATGGTGACTTCGGAGTAGTCGATGGGCAACGCGCCGTCGGAATTGTCGATGGTCAGCGAGACAGACGCACGTCCCAGCGGCTGCCGTTCGGCGGTGCCGGCAAAGATCACGTCCTCCATGGTCCCGCCGCGTAGTGACTTTGCGCCCTGCTCCCCCATGACCCAGGCCAGGGCGTCGACCACATTGGACTTGCCAGACCCGTTAGGCCCCACGACGGCGGTGACGCCCGGTTCGAATTCAAAGGTGGTGGCGGAGGCGAAGGATTTGAAGCCGCGGACGGTCAGTGTCTTCAAATGCACAGCGGCGTGTCCTCCCCTCAAGTTGGCGCGATCCCCACCATTCTGCCGCAAAGCGAACCTGTCAGGCACAGCGGTGTGTCAAGATAGTCCTCGTGATTGCTCAGCTAAAGGCCCCCGCTCCTACCGGCAGAACCTGCGTCGGCTAGTTCGAAGGAGCCGACTGAGAGAAGAATGAACACCATCCTGACTCGCTTCATCGCTGAACATGCAGCGTCGGTGGAACCCACCGCGTATGTACTTGAGGGCCGCCGTGCGCAGCGCCCAAGAGGTATCTTCCCGGCTGCCTTTAGACGGTTTGGCGGCTCAATCGCTGCGGTGTCGGGCAAACAGCGTGTGGTGATTCAGAACCAGCAGACTGTCGGTGGCTTCCAGGTCAACCTCACCAGCCTCGCCAGCGTGGACGGCTATGAGGCATCTAGGTCTGCCACTTTGGCCTATGAGTATTTCCGCGCTGCACGTCTTAAGGTCCCTTCCGGCAGGGCATTCTCTTCGCGGGAGTACGAGGCTGCACTCGAGTATCTCGAGCAGCACAACGAGGCTCCGCTGCTGGTCAAGCCAGCACATACCTCCAGAGGACGCGGCATCACGCCGAATGTCCGCACAGAGCAGGATCTGAAGGCGGCCTGGGAGAACGCCCGTGCGGTCTATATCCGAGGTCTCGGCAGTAGCAATCAGATCCTGCTCGAGGAGCAGATTGAAGGTATCAGTATCCGCGCCTTCATCGCTGGGGAACGGGTAGTTGCCGCCACAGCGAGAATTCCTATGTTCATCGTGGGCGACGGCAACAAGACAGTTGAAGAGCTTGCGGTGCGGTCTGTGCGCCTCCGACGTCGCAATCCTTTTCTCTCAGAATATTCACTGGACGTGCACCAGATCCTCCAGGATTCTTGCGTGGATCCTTCGCATGTGCCGCCCCGGGGCGAGATACTTGTGCTGTCGGAGAGAGTTGGCATGGAGTACGGCGGGGTGACGGTGGACATCACAGATCACCTTGGGTCTGATCTGCAGAAGCTGGCAGTCGGAGCCGCATGGGCCGTACCGGGGATACCCGTGACAGCGGTGGATTTGGTGGCACCTCAGCTGGATTCGGCGGAAGGCGCGGCGGTGCTCCAGATTGACGTCGAGGCGAATCTTGCAGTCCACCATTTCCCCTGGATCGGTCAGCCCCGGCCGGTAGCTGAGTACGTGGCACGAGCCATGATTCGCCGGGCTCACGTCTAGCAAACCCGCCGTCGTCCCGGGCGAAGATAGTTCAGACAGAGTCGATGACGGTATCGATCCGTTTCTGCAACTGAGCAACAGTCTTCCGTGCTCTTTCCACCGCGTGCGGCAGCTGCCGCGCTCGTTCCGCGACACTTGAAGAGAAATCGCCTAGCTGATCGTACCGACCAACAAGATCCCCCAGTCCTGCGGCGGCAAGAATCCGTGTGATCTTCTGCGGGTTGGCCGCTGAACCGATCGGGTAGGCACCTTCCGTGGCTCCGATAATCAGTCCGTGGGCTCGGTCGCTGATCACTGCGATGGATTGCCGAAAGATCTCTCGGGCATACGCGTCCAGCACGGCGTGGCTCATGCTTGGCGGTACAAGGTAGCGACCCCCCAGGGCCTCGGCCAGACGCACGGCTTTAGGCGCATCCCGGGCCACTTGAGCCAGGGTGACGATTTGTGCAGATGTTTCAGCGGCGAGACCCGCGACAGCGCCGAACCACGAGTCCTCAGGCCACGGTCGGTCAAAGCGCATGGTGACCGCAAGAAGTGGACGCGAGCCAGTCGGCTTCCATTCAGTGGTCTCTGTGCCGAGAGAAAAAGCCCAGTCCGGAGCGACGTTGCCGAACCCTGCGGCTTCGCGGGAACCCTGGTCTCTCCAGGAGACCACCGGAGCCTCCCTGAAGACTCGCGGAAATTGTGTGCCCTGGGCAGCCTGCGGATCTTTGAAACCTATGCCTGCCACGATCAGTGTCCCCCCGGCACGCACCCCATATCTCAGCTCAGCGGTGCGCTGTGGATTCGGATACTTTCCACCCTGCGGATCGATTTCGCCAGCGTTGAAGAGATGGATTGCGCGCGGTGTAGAAACGCTGGTTCTGACCCATTTTCCTCGCTCAGTGTAAATGCAATCTGTCTCGCGCAGCTCAAAGCCAGACAAATAGTCAGCGGTCGGCGAATCGAAGAAAATGTGAAAACGGCGGTCCTCCCGCCGAAGTGCGCGAAGGTAAGCGGTTCGTAGTGCCGAATCGCCGAGGTTGTCATCCTGGCCGGTGAGGTCGACAAAGACTTCTTGTTGATTGCGGGCACCCATTGCAGGCCAGTCTATACTGGGCCGGTGCCGCCAGCTCTTACTCCTGAAGATCACTCCGCCGCGCTACGAGTCCATATCGGTCACCGGCCTCCTCGACCGAATGTCTCATATGTTGACCAGATAGTCGGAGAGAGCCAGGAGAGCATCGCCTTCAGCTACTTCACTGGTCTCCTGCGGAACTATGACGTCGACATCGTCCACGTTCATCACCCCTGTGCCCTACTTGGCGGAAAAACCGACGGCGACCCGCTGCCTAAGAATGATCTGGTGCTGTCGGCCTTAGCGCTGCGAGTAGTACGCAACCTCAGGAAGCATCGCACCGCCTTGGTCCAGACGGTACACGGCAAAGACCACTGCGGTACCGGTAGGTGGCGTGGAATCCTCGAACGCGCCACCGATGCCTACGTCACCCTCGATGCTGACACGAATACACCGGCACCGGACCGAACAGTCCATATCCCGCACGTTCATTATCGGGAACGCTTTCTCGGCTATCCGATGTCCGAACCGTTCTCGGGACGTGTGCTCTGTATTTCCCCACACCGCCTAGGCGCAGTCTCCGAAGCCCCGCTGCGTGTCTTTGAGCTGACTAGTACCGAGGGATTGTCGCTACGCGTGGCCGGCGGTCCGGACCCCGCGGTTGATCTGCTCATTGATCGGGCGGCAACAGGGATGCAGGAGAGGATCAGCTCCCGTGTGGAACTGCTCTCAGACGCCGCGATGGTCGAGGAAATCTCCGAGGCTGAGCTGGTCTTGCTCCCCGCGATTGAGACCTTGGCCGACGAGAGCATGCTCTTCATGGCCTTATCTCTGGAACGGCCAGTGCTCGTCCAGGACAGCCCGGCGGTGCAGAGCCTTCGCAGGGAAGTCGGACCGGGGTGGATTCACACCCACGATGGGGCCTTGACGGCAGAACGCATTGACAGTGTCATGGACGCGCTGCAGTCCGGGCCCGCGCAGCGGCCACCACAACTCATGGCGCGAAACATGAATGTTGTGGCCAAGCAGTACGCTGAAATCTACCGCGAGGTGGCCCGACGCCGCCGATGAGCGCCCCCGTCAGGCTGCAGACTTTGATGAAGCGCAACCTGACGGAGCTCCCGTCAGTTATAAGGGCAGGCGCCGTTTGAGCGCATAGTTGACTCGGTGCGCCAGCGGCTTCAAACCTGGGGCAACGCTAAGGGCCAGATGCCCATAAGGGCGTGCCCTGCGGGCAACGCTTCGCAACGCGCGTCGCGCGAAGGACTGTGCCGGGGCAGCCGGGTCTCCCGGCTTCTGTTCGGCCCCCCTCTTCGCCGCCCGAGTCCTGATTCCTGAGTGCCTCTCCACATAGAACAGCAGCAGGTCAACGAGTTCCTTAGCATCTGCGAGGGTCGGGTCCGGCGAGAACTCCGCAGGAAGCTTCCCGGTCACCAACTGCTGATACACGGTTGAGAAGCTGAACTTTCGTGCCTGCTCCGCCGCCTCTAGCGATGCGCTGGAGAGCAGCTGATAACGCTCTGGGTCCTCCGATACAGCCTTGACCTCACGGGCCAGGGCCAATGGGTCAGATTGTGGGACAGAGACGATCCCAGCGTTGTCCTGAACCGGGAGCAACCATGGAAGGTCATACATCACTACGGGCAGACCCCGCGCCTGCGCTTCAAGCAGAGTCAGCTGGTAACCCTCAATCACGCTGGTCGAGACGAATATATCGGCAGCGTCTGCGGCGTCGATCAGCTCCTGACCGTGCAATGGGCCCACGACCTCAATGAGATCCTCGAGCCCCTTCTTGCGCACCTCAACATTGAGCTTAGCTGGAGTCAAACCACGCCACTCAGGCCCGATGAGCTTGAGACGGAAATCCACATCCAGCTTCTTCAGCTCTGTTCCCACAGCGAGGAGCTGACGGACCTGTTTAGTGTGTTCGTCGAGGCGGCCCCACCAGATCAGTTCCACCCGCCGACCATGTGGTGCCGGCTTGGAGATCTCTTCTGCCGCAGAGTCCAGGATCATCGGTGAGACGGGGTTCGGCAGGTATGCCGCGTGCTTCACCCCTCTGAGCTTCCAATAGACGGCGTCCAGAGACGACAAGGTCACAACCTGGGCCAGCGCGTTCATATGGTTGGTAAGGAAGGATGTCAGGCCACTGAGATCGTAGACGGGCCGCCCGGCGAAATTGTGAATCCACCCGATTGTCGGAATGCCAAGAGCCCGGGCAGCCAGCGCATACACCGGCCAGTCGCGGGAATAAAGGATCTGGTGGTCGATAATCGCGTCGATGGCGTGCTCGCTGCAGATCTGGATCCACTCAGCCGCCTTATCCGAAGAGTTCGCGGCCCCCAGCTGAAGAAACGTAGCCCCAGCGGGGATGGCATGCTGGTCGCTGCCTTCGCCGCGAGCGGCAATGACCACACGGTAGCCAGCCTCGAGGAGGTACCTGGCCTGCGAGAGGAGCACCATGGAGACCCCACCAGTGGTCACCGTCTTGGTAGTCAGCAGAACGGTACGGACCTCACGTTCGCCCAAAGGTACGCGAGTGCCCAGACGTGCCAGCAGGCTGACGGCATCGGCTCCCTGCTGAGTCGCGGCGAGGACGAGATCTGCGGCCGGATATTGCGCCTCGAGTCGGCCTAGCCGCTCCGCCTGCGATGAAGTGTCAGGATCTCCCAGCACAGAGAGGATTTCATCTGCGATCACCGCCAGGCGCGGGTCTTGTGCTGCTGGGGAACTCAAGGGGGGCATTGGTGGGTACGCTCCATAACATTCAGTCAATGGCTTGATCAGCCGTTCTGCTGCATCCCGGCGACGGTATTCATACGCCCGGGAGACAGGCCTAATCCTAACGAAGCTGCTGCGTGCTTCCTGTGAGTGGTTGAATCTCCGGCGCTGTCCGTGGCTGCGGACCGGAGCTTCGCTGTTCCATGGCGCGGACCGTATCTTGTTCTGATACCCGCTGATGAAGAACTTCGAGACAGCTGGCAGCAAGACTGGGGTTCTCCAGTCCGGGAAGGTACTTCACCACGTTTCCTATCACGGTGAGCTTAGCCGCCTCATAACTTGCAAGGAGAGTCTCACCCGAGGAACCCCCATGCGCCGCCTGCTGACGCACAATCTGCGTGAGGGCATCAAGGGCGTCAATCGAGTGGAGATAGAACGCGAACTGATCCGTCGTCTCCACGCGTCGGCCACTGGGCCCGCGTTGGAAGTGGTACCGATAGAGCTTGTCTGGAACGGAGGAATACTGGCGGGCTGCCGCGGCGGCGAGGAACGAGATGGGCAGGTCATCGGCCCGGTACAGGCGTAGCGTGCTAGGAAGGCGCGAGTACGCCAGCCGCACGAGCTCAGTGCGGAAAAGGTAGCGCCACACCTGCATTTGCACCGGACCCTCGGGAGGAAACAGGCCCGGCAGAACCGCCTCATGGGATAGCTCCGCATATCGAGGCTGCAGCCTGCGTTCAAAATCGGCTACTGAATCTCTGCTCGCTGCCACGACATCGATTCCGAAGCCCACCAAGTCACTGTTGAGTTCCTGGGCCCGCCGGAGCGTTTTCTCCGCTGCCCCGGGCAACAGCTCGTCGTCACCGTCGAGGAAAAGCACGTACGGTGCTAGCGCTGCCTGTACTCCTCGCCTACGCGCTTGAAAGGGAGAAGAGTTCACAGCAAGCCGGAGCAGCCGAATACGCCGGTCCAACTGCTGAGCAGCGTCTATCACTTCAGCAGAGCGGTCCGTAGAGGCGTCGTCGACGCAGATGATCTCAATGTTCTCCAACGTTTGCGCCCGGCAGCTCTTCAGGGCGGCTTCAACCTGTTCCTCGTTGTTATGGACCGGAACAATGATAGAAACCTCGGGAGAGCTTGGCACAGTCCTCACCTCGAAAAAATGGTGGCTCGGTCGACTCTGCGGTCAACTCGGTGCGGTCGTCCCGCGGATGTGGTCATTCTGACAGTTACCTCGCCGAGAGACCACCCTCGATAACGGTTGTGAATCAGCCCGGGTGAGATATGGCACGCTGGGATTGTCGCTGCCGCTGCGTCAGGCTGGCGCATATAGTATTGGGCTGCCCGCCGGGCATGGACTGTGCGGCGATGATCACTTGGTGGCGCACTGCTCGCGCCCTGTTGTCTAACGATGGAGCTACGATGCAAGACTCTCCTCAGGTATCGATCGTGATGCCTGTCTTCAATGACGAAGACTGGATCGCCGAAGCGCTCGAAAGCTGCCTGAGCCAGACTCTGCAGGAGATCGAGGTCATCTGCGTAGATGATGCTTCCACGGATGACACCCCGCAGATCATCGAGCGGTATCGGGAGAAAGACCCGCGCGTGCGGCTGGTCCGCCAGCCGGCTAATCTCTCTGCGTTCCAGGCCCGCCGGGTCGGCATTCTTGAGTCATCCGCACCGTACATTCTCTTCCTCGACGGCGACGACGAGCTGGATCCGCGGGCTGCTGAAAAAGCTGTCGCTAAGGCGGAGTCCACGCACGCAGACCTCGTGGGATTCGGCGTCGCGGTGCTTGGTCCCAACGGGAACGCGGTGTTGGGATACCAACGGCGTCTGATGCCGAAACACTCATCCCTTGAGGGCGAGGAGATTCTCAAGGGGCTCTTCCCCGTCGGGCGGCCCGCGCAGGGCCAGCTGTGGAGGTTCTTATTCAGCACTGATCTGCTGCGTGAAGCTTATTCGCTCCTGCCAGAAGACCTTGTTCTCAGCCGCGTCAATGATCTGCCGATCACCTTCCTGGCGCTGGCCTCTGCCCGACGCTATGTTTCGATGACCGACCTTCTCTACCGGTATCACTTCCGCCGCGGAGGCAGTGGACACCAAGTCGCCGGCCTTGAGCAGTTCCAGTTCTACTGCCGAGGTATCGAATCTCTGGAGAGCATGGCCGGCGCTGTGCGGACCCTAGCGCGGAAGACTCCTGATCCTGAGCCGATTCTGGACGGCTACGAAACAGCCCGGTTGTCGATCATCGGAAACGTGCTGGGCTATTTGCTCGCCAGCGCAAGCGAGGAGTTCTACCAGGACTATCTCGAGCATCTCTACTCCTTGGTCAGCAAGGCAGACGTCGTGCTCGCCGCCGCTGACTACGCCCCGGACGCCATTCCGGTGCTGGCTAAGCACAGCACGAGGGCCGACCTCACAGGCCGAGAGGTGCGCAATGTCCTGCTCACCACAAAGGTCATCACCACTGGTGGGGTCTCATTAGTCCTCCTCGCCCAGGCGAAATACCTCACCCAGGCGGGCTACCAGGTGACGATTGCCGCTAAAAGCCGCGGCAGCGTGCTGGACGGGCTGCCAGAAGGTGTGAAGTTCGTAGAGATCACGGGCCGACGCGCCTCGACCCGGCTCTCACAATGGGCCGAAATCTGCAGAACCGAATCCATCGATGTGATCATCGAGCACCAGGTTCTCTACAGCAAGAGCTGGCCCTCCTATGCCCTCATGGCAGAGGCCGTAGGCGTTCCTACGATTGGATGGATTCACAGCTTCGCTCTGCGCCCGGTCTACGACCTCAAAGACATGATTTCCTTCATTCGGAAGCAGGCAAACTGCCTGGCTTCCGTTGTCACACTGTCGCCGCTGGACGTCTCATTCTGGAAGCTCCAGGGTGTGTCGCACACCTGCTACCTGCCAAACCCAGGATCCCCGATGCTGCTGGAGTCCGCAGGTTCTGCAGCAAAGAAGTCCGCACCTGAAGGCGCGCTGAAGCTCATCTGGTGGGGTCGGCTCGAAGAACACACCAAACAGGTCAGCCAGCTCATCGAGATTGCCGCTGAGCTTCGGCAGCTCGATGTGAACTTCCGGCTTACGATCATTGGGCCAGACTCACCGGAACTTACCGCCGCTGACCTGAAGACGCGCGCTAAGAGCCGCGACGTCGAGGACCTCGTGGACCTGGTAGGTCCGTTGCAGGGCAAGGATCTGCTCAATGCCATCGATGCCGCAGATATGTTCGTCAGTACGAGCATCCTCGAGGGCTATCAGCTCACACTCGCGGAGGCACAGGCGCGCGGGCTACCGGCGGCGATGTACGAGCTGCCCTGGCTGACCCTCGTGCAGGAGAACAGAGGGATCATTCCTGCCGCGCAGGGCGACGCCGCAGGCCTTGCCAGGAAGATTAAGGCCGTCGCTGGGGACCCCGACCTCTACGCCCAGTATTCACAAGCTTCTGCGGAGGCCGCGCAACGGGCACTGAGCCTGGACTTCTCCCGGCTGTACGAACAGCTGGTCACAGGGTCGCTGCCTGAGCAGTATTCACCGGAGCCGACCCTTGGAGACGCTCAGCAGATCATCGATTGGATCGTCTTCTTCACTGAGCGCCATACCGGTATTCCCGGCCGCCGCGGGCGGGGCTCCGTTGCCGGTGAAAAAACGCTGTTGCGCCGTGCTCTCAACCGGGTGGACCGGGCTGCTCCGGCTCTGAGGCCGGTCAAGCGCCGGGTGAAGCGTTTGCTGGGCCGTTAAACACCGGATTACCTGTGAGGAGGGGTCCGGCAGCGCCGAACCCCTCCTCACTGTCGCTCTCTGGCGGAAGCTATTGCGTCAGCGCATGGAGTCCATCGCGTCGTTGATGCGGCGTGTCAGCTCAGCGAGCCGTTGACGGGCCGTGTCCACAGCCGGTTTGAACTCCGGAAGCTGGGCATCAAATCGTGCAGAGAACTCCTGGAGCTGGTCGTAGCGTCCCACCAGATCCCCAAGGTCGGCAGCCGCAAGCAGCCGCTTGATCTTCTGGGGGTTAGCAGCCGAGCCGATGGGGTACGCGCCTTCGGTAGCAGCGATGATCAAACCATGGGCACGATCGCTGATCACTGCCAGAGCCTGGCCATACGTGTGCCGGGCGTGGGCGTCGAGGTCGGCATGCTTCATGCTTGGCGGGGTGAGGTACTCGCCGTCCAGCATCTGTGCCAGCTGAACAGCTCGGGGGGCATCCCGCGCCACCTGAGCGAGGGTGACGATTTCGCTGGAAGTCTGTGCAGCTAACGCCCGGACGCCCTCGATCCACTCAGCACCGGGCAGCGGACGATCGTAGCGAAGCGAAACCGCAAGCAGGGGCCGGGCCTCCGCCGGTGCCCACTGCGAGGTCGGTGTTCCCAGGGCATAGGCCCAGTCCGGCGCCCAGGTCCCGAAACCGGCCGCATCCCGAGAAGGCTTATCTCTCCATGAAGCGATTTTGGCTTCACGTAGGAGCGGATGGATACCGCTGGCGTCAAGCTTGGACGGGTCCTTAAGGCCGGTGCCGGCCATGATGATCATTCCGCCGCGGTCCACGATATTGCGTAACTGAATCGCGGTGTGCCGTGGCGGGTAGGCACGGCCGGGATTGATCTCACCAGCGTTGAAGAGCATCACTGCGCCCTTGGAGCTGTTGCTTGCGGCGATCCATTCATCTCGGTCGTTATAGACCTTGTGCTCTGGCTTCAGAGGTATGCCGGTCAAGTAATCAGTGGTCTGCCCCTCGAAATGCACGTGGAACTGGCGTCCTGGTCCCTGCGCCGCTTCAAAGTAGGCCGCCCTCAGGGCGGAGTCACCGAGGTTGTCGTCCTGGCCGCCGAGGTGGATAAAAACGTCCTGCACGCTGTTTTCGCTCATCGCGTCTACTCTAATATAGTTATTCTGTGCTCCCCGATGATCCTAGTCCACACAATGGCCGTACTCTTCGCGTACTTGTGGGCCACCGACCACCAGCACCAAAGGTTCGTTACATAGACCAGGTCATCGGTGAGGAGACTCACGGCATCGATTTCGGCTACTTCGGCGGGGCTTTCCGCAATCAGGAAGCAGAAGTCGTCCATATCATGGATCTCAACCCTCTCCTAGGTGAATCCACCAAAGACAGTACTCGAGTGGCGGAAGCCAAGAGCTTCGTCGAGACACTTCAGGAGCAGAGGACCGCACTGGTTCAGACCATCCTGGATAGCACTCCGGCCGACGACGCTGCCCAGCAGATTCTTAACGAGGCCACTGAGACCTTCATCGTCCTCGACAATCACACCCCGACCCCGGATGCGTCACGAACTGTTGTAGTCCCCCATGCCCACTTTCGCAGCCGATTCTTCGGCTACCCGCGCGCGCATGAAGTAGCGGGGCGATTGTTATGTGTGGCGCGATCAGAGCTATCTCGCTCTGCGGAAGGACCGTTAAAAGTCTTCTCTGTCACCGACACCCCTGAACTATCACTGCGGGTCGTTGGAGACGAAGACCCAGCTCTTGAGCAACTGATTCCGCGTGCTGTGCGACGGGCGGGGGGTTCCGTCTCAGCTCGCACGGAGCTCCTCTCCGACGCAGAGCTCGTTCGCGAGATTGATGCTGCTGAGTTCGTGATTCTGCCGCAAGTCACCTCCCTGGAGGATATGACCCTGCTTTACCTAGCTCTTTCGCTGGACCGGCCGGTGATGCTGCCCGAAAGCGAGTTGGCACGTGAGCTGGGGGCAGAGGTAGGTCCTGGCTGGATCAACTGCTTCGACGGCCCCGTGACGGCTGAGGGCATTGATCAACTTGTCGCTCAGGCGCGAGCCCTGCCGCGCTCAGTGCGGCCTGACTTGGACGCACGGGATCCAGAGGTGATTGCGAGAAGGTATGCCGAGGTGTACCGCGCCGCTGCTAAGAGCGTCACTCGCTGAAGACGCCGCCGAGGTTCGTGCGAGTTTCCGCGGCTTGACGGCACCCGCTGATAGACTGGCAGGCGCTTTGCCGGTGCTCTGCGCGCGGCAACGACAAACCGGAAGGAACTGACGTTTCATGGGAACATCCACCACCGAAGCATCGCAGTATGCTCTCGGTGCACGTCGCGTAGTGCAGCTGGACGGTTCACGCCTGGTACGCGTTGGTGCTCGCCCCACACTGGGCCAGTACATCAAGCAGCTGTGGAAATTCCGGCACTTCCTTTACTACGACTCACGTTCCCGCGTCTCAGCGCAGAACAACTATGACGCTCTGGGCCGTGTGTGGATGGTTTTCAACCCCATCCTGCTGGGTCTGGCGTTCTTCACAGTCTTTGGTCTGATCCTCGAGTCATCACGCGGTATCGCCAACTTCCTGGGCTACCTGGTGATTGGCATCTTCATGTTCCGCTTCTTCACCTCTGCCATCACCGGTGCGGCGAACTCGATCGCCGGGAATCAGAGCGTGGTCCAGGCATTTAACTTCCCTCGGGCGGCGCTGCCACTCTCAGCTGCCGTCCGGGAGCTTTTCGCTTCCGTACCGGTCTTTGTGGTGATGGCTCTGCTGGCCTATTTCCTGGGTGGTTACCAGGTCACCCCGGACGAGGAGAACGCCTACCCGGTTGAGCTCACCTGGCACTGGCTGCTGTTCTTCCCGGCAGTGTTCCTGGCGCTGCTGACCATGGCAGGCATCGGCATGATCCTGGCCCGTCTGGTCAACCACTGGAACGACACCAAACACCTGATCACCTTCGGCACACGAGTTCTGCTCTACACCTCTTGCGTGTTCTTCAGCATCGAACGCTATGACCGTGCCCCCTGGGTCAAGACCATCGTGGAGCACAACCCGCTGTTCTGTGTCCTGGATATCGTCCGCCACGCCTGGCTCTACGACGGCTTCGCCGACCCCCAGCGCTGGGTGGTCTTGAGCATCTGGGCATTCGGTTCGCTGATTATTGGCTTCATTGTCTTCTGGGCCGGCGAAGAGTCCTACGGGAAGGAACGATGAGCACTCCCGCATCTGAGTACACTCCACGTCGTGCCAACTGGCTGGCCTCCTCCAACGCCACCGCAGGTGGCCTCGACGTCGACCCCGAGGCTCTCGATGACTTCGACAGCATCGAAGAGATCGCCTGGGACTCCGCACCGCTGACCTATCACGCCCCTGTTGTGGAGACCGCGGACTCCAAGGAGATCGCTGTAGCGGTCGACGGTGTCTCCATGGTCTACCGGGTGCGCTCCTCCACGGAGTACCTCAAGGCCGAGAACCGCTTCGCCCGTATGGTGAAGCAGGTCACCGGCTCAGGCTGGGCCGAGATTCCCGCCCTGGACGAAGTCAGCTTTGTGGTGAACCGCGGCGAGTCAGTAGGTGTCATCGGCACTAACGGCTCCGGTAAGTCCACCCTGATGAAGCTGCTCACCGGTAAGGTCCGTCCCACCACCGGCGAGGTCTACGCAACCTCCACCCCGGTCATGCTCGGCGTAAACGCCGCACTGGTAAGGACCATCTCTGGCCGGGAGAACATCAAGCTTGGCTGCTTGGCCATGGGGCTCAGCCCCGAGCAGGCCGCTGAGAAGTTCGACATGATCGTGGAGATCTCCGGTCTCCACGACGCCTTGGACATGCCGCTGAAGGCGTACTCCTCAGGTATGGCTTCCCGATTGCAGTTCGCCATCGCCACAGCCGTGGACCCCGATATTCTGCTCATCGATGAGGCCCTGAACACCGGCGATGCCCAATTCCGGGCCCGCACCAAGCAGCGGTTGGATGAGGTGCGGTCCAAGGCCGGCTGCGTCTTCCTGGTTTCGCACTCGCTAGGCACGATCAAGCAGATGTGCACCCGGGTGATCTGGATCGAACAGGGACGGCTGCTGGCCGACGGAGATCCGGAGTGGGTCTGTTCCCAGTACGAGGAGTACACCTCGCATAAATCCAATGACCGTAAACGCTCCGCACAGATCGTCTACGATCGCACCCTGCTGAAGCTGGCACCACTGCAGTTGGAGTTCAGCGAGGGCACCCGCCCCACTCGAGCGGGCTGATAAACCTCCAGGTACAAAGAAGCCCGGCGTGGTCACATGACCGCACCGGGCTTCTTTGTCAGCTGTGACGCCTAGAACCAGATGGAGATCTCCCGCTCGGCAGATTCCACGGAGTCCGAGCCGTGCACCAGATTCTTCTGGACCTTCTCCCCCCAGTCGCGGCCCAGGTCACCGCGGATGGTGCCCGGTGCCGCCGTCGTGGGATCAGTAGTGCCCGCCAGGGAGCGGAAGCCCTCGATGACGCGGTCGCCTTCCAGGATGGCTGCCACCACGGGTCCGGAGAGCATAAAGTCCACCAGCGGCTGGTAGAACGGTTTGCCCTCATGCTCAGCGTAATGGGCGGCCAGTTGCTCAGCGCTGGCCTGCAGCTTCTTCAGCTCAGCGATGGTGTATCCCTTCGCCTCGATGCGGCGCAGGATCTCACCGGTGAGTCCCCGCTGCACGCCGTCGGGCTTAATCAGCACCAGAGTGCGTTCAGTCACGTTAAAGCTCCTCACTTCTCCCCCGGTGCGCCCTCAGACTCACCGGCATATTCTTGTTCCAGTCTGTATCTTTCCATCTTTTCCGCATCAATCTGCGCGCCCTTTTTCACCGCATACCACCAGCAGGCCAGGAACCCCAGCCCGGGCAGCAGCGCAAGCGGAGCCCAGAGTCCCTGCTCTGTGACCAGGGCCGTACCGAGAAAACCAGCGACGATGACTGCCTGCAGCGCCCAACCGATGATGTAACCGAGCGGCTTCTGCAGTAGCGCGCACGTCATGATGCAGGCCACCGCGACCACTAGGGATCCGCCGAAGATCCACCACGCGTACCATTCGTGCTGATTAAGCCCCCAGGCGGCTAGGCCGAAGAACAGCATCAGTGCCGCCTCCAGGCTGAGTACCGTAGAGGAGAACAGGACTCTGACCGAGCGGGGTGGTCGGGTCTGTCCCGGCTGCCACTGCTGCTGTGCCCTGCTGAGCCGTCGTCCCATCAGGCTGCTCCCAGCAGGGTGCGAGCCTCGCCCACCAGAGTGATGGATCCGGTGATCAAAATGCCGCCAGTGGCGGTCTCCCCGGAGTCATCCACGCGCATCACCGCCCAGTCGATGGCCTCATCCAGTCGTTCGGTGATATGGATATCCTCCTCGCGGAATCCGGCGTCCTGTGCCAGCTCGGCCAAGTCCGCTGCCGGGATGGCGCGCGGGGAGGTTGACTCGGTGAAGCAGATTTCCTCAGCCAGACCTTCATACTGTGTGTAGAGGGTCTGCAGCATGGCGGGGGCGTCCTTTTCCTGCAGGATTCCCACCACCAGTACCAGTTTGGTGAGCCCGAAGCTCTCCTTCAGCGCCAGCGCGGAGGCTTCAAGGCCTGCGGGGTTATGCCCGGCGTCAACGATGACGGCCGGACCGGTGCGCAAGGTCTCCAGCCGACCCGGCGAGGTGATGTTCTCACAGGCCAACTGCAGGTTCTCTAGGTTGAGTTCCTTCTCCCCTCCCCCGAGGAAAGCCTCCAACGCGGCGACGGCCAGCGCGAAGTTCTCTGCCTGATGGGGTCCATGCAGCGCCAGCAGCAGGTCTGGATAGCGGCCGGCGAGCCCCTGGATGGTCAGCTGCTGTCCGCCCACCCCCGGGGTACGGGATTCAACGCCGAACTCCACGGACTCGAAGCGGAACTCCACCCCGGCCGTCCGGGCAGCTTCGAGCAGCGCATCAGCCGCCTCAGGAATCTGTGCCGCGGAGATCAGGAAGCCACCGGGTTTGATGATTCCGGCTTTCTCCAGAGCGATGTCGCGTTCGGTATCGCCCAATAAGTCCGTATGGTCCAAGCTGATGGGGGTGATCACCTGGACTGCGGGCTCCACTACGTTGGTGGCATCCCATGTGCCGCCCAATCCCACCTCGATGACCATCACATCAACTGGCTCATCGGCGAAGATCGCGAAAGCCAGCACCGTCAGGCACTCAAACAGCGTCAGGGGCACTTCACCGCGGGCCGAGAGCTGCTGATCCACCAGCTGGATATGCGGCCGGATCTCATCCCATACCCGGACAAAGGTCTCATCCGAGACTGGTTTGCCGTCGACGCTGATCCGCTCGGTCACCGACCCCATATGCGGGGAGCTGTACCGTCCCACCCGCAGGTCATGGGCTAGCAGACCGGCTTCGATCATCCTGGCGGTAGAGGTCTTGCCGTTGGTGCCGCCTACATGGATCACTGGCGCCGAACGTTGGGGCTCCCCCAGGACATCCATGGCCATCTGCATGGGCTCCAGGCGGGGCTGCATGTCATTCTCCGGCGCGCGCGCCAGCATCTCCGCATAGACACTGGCCACGGAGAAGTGATCAAGCGGCTGAGCTCCGGAGGGTCCTGAACTGGGCATCTCTGAACTGGGCGTATCTGAGCTAGGCATGAGTGTCCTCTACGACGACGGCGACGCTGACCTTGGTCTCTTCCTGCATCTCCCCGGCCAGCAGGTTCAGCTCCACGGTGAGAGTCTCGGACTTCACTAGTTCCTGATGCGCTTCCACCGCACTGATGACCTCCGGGGCGGCTGTCAGTGTGGTGGAGATTCGGTCAGAAACCTGCAGGTCTGCATCCTTACGGGCAGCCTGGATGGTGCGGATGACATCCCGGGCGGTGCCCTCGGCCACAAGCTCCTCGGTCAGTTCGGTGTTGAGCACCAGGAAACCGCCCTGTTCGAGCACGGTGACGGCTTTATCCCCGAGTTCCTCAGAGACTGTGGTGGTCAGGGTGTATTCGCCCTCAGCGAGCTCAAGACCACCGGCGGTGACCACCCCGTCGGTCACCGACCAGTCGCCGGATTTGGCGCCCTTGATGGCCTGCTGCACCTGCTTGCCCAGCCGCGGGCCCGCAGCACGGGCATTGACCACCAGCTGCTGGCCGATCCCATAGGCCTCGGCCGAGGTTTCTGCAAGATCCCGCAGCACCACGGATTTGATGTTCAGCTCATCGGCGATGATCTGCTCATAGGTTCCGGCCAAGGCGACCGCCTCAGGCACCACTACCGTCAGTTCTGACAGGGGCTGGCGGACACGCCGCTTGGCCTGTTTGCGCAGCGCCGATCCGGCGGAGGTGATGGACCGGGTCAGCTCCATCAGTTCCACGGCCCGCTCATCCTTCAGATAGTCCTGCGGATTGGGCCAGTCCGCCAGGTGCACCGAACGGCCACCAGTGAGGCCGCGCCAGATCTCTTCACTGATCAGCGGCAGCAGTGGGGCAGCTACCCGGGTGAAGGTCTCCAGGGCGGTGTAGAGCACATCGTAGGCAGCAAAATCCTCGTCGTAGAACCGCTGGCGGGAACGCCGGATGTACCAGTTGGTCAGAGTCTCGGAATAGCGACGCAGAGCATCAGTAGCACCAGCCACGGCGAAGTCGTCCATGGCCGCGGTGACGTCCCGGACCAGATCACCGGTCGCGGCGAGGATGTACCGATCCAGGGGGTTCTCGACGTCGTCGGCCTTCACGCTCTTAGCTTGGTAGCCCGCTCCCCCATTGGCGGTATTGGCGTAGAGGGCGAAGAAGTGCCAGGCGTTCCACATCGGCAGCAGCACCTGACGAACGCCCTCGCGGATGCCTTCCTCCGTGACAATCAGGTTTCCGCCGCGCAGGATGGGGCTGGACATCAGGAACCAGCGCATCGCATCGGAGCCATCGCGGTCGAAGACCTCGTTGACGTCCGGGTAGTTCTGCAACGATTTGGACATCTTCTGCCCGTCAGAGCCCAGCACGATGCCATGGCTGATCACGTTGGTGAAGGCCGGGCGGTCGAAGAGCGCGGTGGCCAGGATATGCATGGTGTAGAACCAGCCGCGGGTCTGGCCGATGTACTCCACAATGAAGTCTGCTGGGTGGTGGTTCTCGAACCACTCAGCGTTCTCGAAGGGGTAGTGCACCTGGGCGAATTGCATGGAGCCGGAGTCGAACCAGACGTCCAGCACATCTTCGACTCGCACCATCTTGGACTGGCCGGTGGGGTCATCCGGGTTCGGCCGGGTCAGCTGATCGATCCACGGACGGTGCAGGTCCGGTTCTCCGGCGGCATTGCGCGGATAGTCACCGAAGGCCTCCTTGAGCTCCTCCAGGGAACCGTAGACCTCGGTGCGCGGGTAGTTGGGGTCATCGGAGACCCACACCGGAATGGGGCTGCCCCAGTAGCGGTTGCGCGAGATGGACCAGTCACGTGCGTTCTCAAGCCATTTCCCGAACTGGCCGTCTTTGACGTTCTCCGGGATCCAGTTGATCTGCTCGTTGAGTTCTAGCATCCGCTGCTTGATCTGAGTGACAGCTACGTACCAGGAGGTCACGGCCTTGTACATCAGCGGAGTGCGGCAGCGCCAGCAGTGCGGGTAGGAGTGCACATAGGACTGTTCGCGCACCAACCGGCCATCGGCCTTGAGCTGGTTGATGATGGTGCGATTAGCGTCAAAGGCCTGCACGCCGGCGATCTGCGCCAGCGGGGCATCACCTTCAGGAGTCGGCTCAGCGAACATCGGAAGGAACTTCGCGGCCGAGTCCACGGAGAGGATCACGGGGATGCCGGCCTCTTCAGAGGACCGCTGATCCTCCTCACCGTAGGCGGAGGCCTGATGGACCAGCCCGGTTCCGTCGCTGGTCGTCACATAGTCCTCCACCAGCACCCGGAAGGCGTGTTCGGTGCCCCACTTCTGCGTATCGGTGTAGTAGCTCCACAGCGGCTTGTACTCCAGATTCACCAGATCACGGCCCTGGTACCGGCCGACGACGGCGGCCACCGCGGCCTGTGCGGCGGTCTGATCCTCTGAGTCGGTGAAGCCCAGATCCTTGGCATAGGCACCCAGCAGCTCGGCGGCGAGCATGTGTTTACCCGGCAGCGGCCCGTCTGCGGGAGCTTCCACCACCACGTATTCGATCTCCGGACCCACGGCAATGGAGAAGTTCGTGGGCAGAGTCCAGGGTGTGGTGGTCCACGCCAGCAGGTTCACTCCGGTGAGTGTGTCCCCGAGCTGGCCGCCGCCGGTGACCGGGAAGGTCACAGTCACTGAGGGGTCCTGGCGGTCTTTATAGACGTCGTCGTCCATGCGCAGCTCGTGGTTGGACAGTGGGGTCTCGTCCTTCCAGCAGTATGGCAGCACGCGGAAGCCCTGATAGGTCAGGCCCTTCTCGTGCAGCTGCTTGAAGGCCCAGATGACGGACTCCATGAAGTCCACGTTGAGGGTCTTGTAGTCGTTCTCGAAGTCCACCCAGCGAGCCTGCCGGGTCACATAGGTTTCCCACTCTTTGGTGTATTTCAGCACTGAGGCGCGGCAGGCGTCGTTGAAGTGCTCGATGCCCATGGACTCGATCTCGGCTTTGTCGGTCATGCCGAGTTCCTTCATAGCCGAAAGCTCAGCAGGCAGACCGTGGGTATCCCAGCCGAAGCGGCGATCCACACGCTTGCCGCGCATGGTCTGGTAGCGCGGGACGAGGTCCTTGACGTAGCCGGTGAGCAAGTGGCCGTAGTGCGGCAGGCCGTTGGCGAACGGCGGACCGTCATAGAAGACGAACTCCTCGGTGTCCGGCCGACTCTCGATACTGGCCTTGAAGGTGCCGTCAGCCTCCCAGTACTTCAGAATCCGCTGTTCGATCTCAGGGAAACGCACAGAGGTCGGCACCTTACGCTCACCTGTGGCAGCGCGGGGGTAGACGGGAGCGGAGTTCTCGGTCATGGAAGGTCCATCCTGCTTACGGTTGTGACAGTCGGCTGTTGTCTTCATCCGCAAGGACGCTGCGTGATGCGGCAACCCTACGGACCAGACCCGTGTAAGTCGCCGTACTTCAGCGCGGTACCACCTTGCTTGCCCAGCGCCGGTGGCTAAGCGCCGCCGTCGTTGGACCTCTCCATGACTGCTGTGACGGGCTTACCCGTCCGGTTCTACTGAGGTCTGGTGCATCTGTGGACGCCCACGCCTGTTCTTCCGGAAGCTCGCCGGTGATAGCCGGGTCAACGCTGCTGGGAAAAGTCTACGTGATCCGGTCCTGGAGCTCGAACCCGTAATCCGACCTTTTCCGCCGGCGGCGATCCTATGCCACTGTTCTGGCGCCTCTGCTCTTGGCCTCTGTTCTTGTACCTCACTGCCGCCTAGGCTCCTGTTATGGATTTTGAGCTTCTGCCTGATTCGCTGCTGACTGAAGTATTACTGCTGATCTGCGCCTTTGTGCTGTCTGCTGTCATCGGTGTGGAGCGCGAGATTCGCCAGAAGTCCGCTGGGGTGCGCACTCACATCCTGGTGGGTATGGGTTCGGCGCTCTTCACTTTGGTCTCCGCCTACGGGTTTTCGCACCTTCTGGGCGATGAGGTGATGTTGGATCCCTCGCGCATCGCCGCTCAGATCGTCTCCGGCATCGGGTTCATCGGCGCTGGCGTGATCTTTGTGCGGCAGAACATCATCTCCGGGCTGACCACTGCGGCCTCCATCTGGGTGACGGCCGCGGTGGGAATGGCCTGCGGAGCCGGTATGCCGGTGATCGCAGCGCTGACCGTGCTCCTCTACGTCGTGGCGGTCACCCTGGTCACCGCCATGGTGCGGAAGCTGCCCCAACATGGCCATACCCGGCTCTACTCGCTGCGCTACGCAGATGGTCACGGGATTCTGCGCGATATTCTCAGCACCGCCAGTGACTTGGGCTATGAGGCTGCGCTCTCCCACGCCAAGCGCCAGGGTGATCACAATCCGGTGGTGGAAGCCACCATGCGCTTCACCCGGCGGCAGCAGTCTGCCGATGAGGAGCTCTTCCGTCGACTCAGCGAGATCGACGGCGTCCACGAAGTCCGCAGCGTCCAACAGGACCACGACTGAGGGACGGATCCTCGCAGGCGTTGCAACAACAGATGGGATAGACCGACCCAGACTGCGCCGAATCCCCTCCGATGTTGCGGTTGAGGACAAAAAGTGGGGCTTTCGCGCAACAACGGGTGGGATACCAAACTCCCGACGGCGGGGGCGCGGCTCTAGATACGACGACGGCACCCCCGGGGAGACCAGGAGCGCCGTCGTCGTCATCAGGAGGGCCTGCTAGGACGGCCCGCTGCGGATTACTCCTCCTCGGCCAGTTCCACCTCACTGACGGCGAGTTCCTGGGCACCATCCTGGCTGACCAGCTCCAGGCTGCGCGCCCGGGTGGCCCCGCGAATGTCGTCCAGGGCGGCCTGGAGATGCGCCAGTGTCTCGGCCGCGCCGGTGATACGCGCGGTCAGGATCTCAGTGCGCTGCTTGACCTTCGCATCGGACTTGGCCCGGCGCAGGCCTGAAAGCGCCTCGCCCACTGACCCGAGCATGGCTGGGTCGCCCTGGACGCCGTCGAGGTCGGCAGCCTGCGGCCATGCCGCGGCGTGGACAGAACCCGCACGCCACCAGCGCCAGACCTCGTCAGTGGCGAATGGCAGCACCGGTGCGAATAGCCGCAGCAAGGTGTCCAGCGTCGTGGCCAAAGCTGTGCGCACCGAAGCCTGGGCCTCCTCGCCGCGTCCGCCGTATGCGCGGTCTTTCACCAGCTCCACATAATCATCGGTGAAGCGCCAGAAGAAGGACTCGGTGACCTGCAGGGCACGGGCGTAATCGTAGTTCTCGAAATGGCTAGTGGCCTGCTCCACAACAGTCTTCAGTTCAGCCAACAGCGCCTGGTCCAGCGGCTCCAGAGAAGCAGCTTCAGCGCTGCCCGGTTTCAGGATATGCGCCTCGGTGACCCCCATACCCAGCGCAAACTTGGAGGCGTTGAGCAGCTTGATTGCCAGGCGGCGACCGATCTTCATCTGCGCGACCTCATAAGCAGTGTCCGCGCCGAGCCGTGCTGAGGCCGCCCAATACCGCACCGCATCGGTGCCGAACTGATCCAGCACATCGTTGGGGACCACCACATTGCCCTTGGACTTGGACATCTTTTTGCGGTCCGGGTCCAAGATCCAACCGGAGATCGCAGTGTTGGTCCACGGCACCGATTCGTGCAGGGAATGGGCGCGCACCATCGTGGCGAAGAGCCAGGTGCGGATGATGTCGTGACCCTGCGGACGCAGGTCATAGGGGAACACGGTGGTGAAGAGCTCGTTGTTGCGCTCCCACTGCCCGGCGATCTGCGGGGTGAGCGATGAGGTCGCCCAGGTATCGAGCACATCCTCTTCACCGATGAATCCACCGGGGACCCCGCGCAGCGACTCATCAAATCCTGGTGCTGTCTGGGAGGCCGGGTCCACGGGCAGCTGGTCCTCAGTGGGCAGGATCGGGTTCTCGTAGTCCGGGTTGCCGTCCTCGTCCAACCGGTACCAGACCGGGATCGGCACACCGAAGAAGCGCTGGCGAGAGATCAGCCAGTCTCCGTTGAGGCCTTCCACCCAGTTCTCGTAGCGGGAGCGCATAAAGCCGGGGTGCCAGTCGATCTCCTGGGCGCGGTTCAGCAGCTCCTGGCGGCGATCAGCGTCGCGTCCGCCGTTGCGGATGTACCACTGCCGAGAGGTGACCACCTCGAGCGGCTTATCGCCCTTCTCGTAGAAGTGCACCGCATGGGTGATCGACTTCGGTTCGCCGTCGAGAAGGTCCTTCTCGCGCAGCAGCTGCACCACGGCTTCTTTGGCCGAGTGCACGGTCTTGCCGGCCAGCTGCTCGTAGTTGGCGCGCCCCTCGTCGGTGGTGATCCATTCAGGCACCTCACGGGTGAAGCGTCCGTCGCGGCCGATGAGCGCACGGGTGGGCAGCTGCAGTTCGCGCCACCAGGTCACGTCGGTCATATCGCCGAAGGTACAGATCATGGCGATGCCGGAGCCCTTCTCCGGATCTGCCAGCCGGTGGGCTTTGACCTCCACCTCTACGCCGAAGAGCGGTGAGGTCACGGTCTTGCCGAAAAGCGGCTGATAGCGCTCGTCGTCGGGGTGGGCCACCAAGGCCACGCAGGAGGGCAGCAGTTCCGGGCGGGTGGTCTCGATGAAGACCTTCTCCCCCTCGGCAGTGGTGAATGGGTAGCGGTGGTAGGCGCCGGGGCGTTCCTTGGACTCCAGCTCCGCCTGGGCCACTGCAGTGCGGAAGGTGATGTCCCACAGCGTAGGGGCCTCAGCGGTGTAGGCGTTGCCGCTGTGCACATCCCTGAGGAATGCGCGCTGGGAGGCAGCCCGGGAGCTGTCCTCGATAGTGCGGTAGGTCTGCCGCCAGTCCACAGAAAGTCCCAGCCGGGTGAAGAGGTCCTCGAAGACCTTCTCATCTTCGACGGTGAGCTTTTCGCACAGTTCAATGAAGTTCTGCCGACTGATCGCGTCCCAGTCACGCTGATTCTTGGCGGGGGCAGCCGGGGGCTGGTAGTCCGGGTCGTAGGGCTGGGAGGGATCGCAGCGCACGCCGTAGTAGTTCTGCACCCGGCGCTCGGTGGGCAGGCCATTGTCATCCCAACCGAGTGGGTAGAAGACGTTGTATCCGCACATGCGCTTATAGCGCGCCATCACGTCTGTCTGGGTGTAGGAGAACATATGTCCCACATGCAGGGACCCGGAGGCGGTCGGCGGCGGGGTGTCGATCGAGTAGACCTGCTCGCGGGTGGTCTCGGGGTTGAAGTGGTAGAGCTTCTCTTCGGCCCACGCAGCGTTGAGTTTGGCTTCCAGTCCCTCAAGGGCGGGCTTCTCGGGGACGTCTGGAGTTTTGGTGGTGGACGTGTCTGTGTCCTGAATGTTCTCGGCCATGGGTGCCATTCTGTCATGAGCGGCGGTGCCGGCTGGGCACGTCATACACCAACGACAACACCCTCGTTCAAGTTCCTGCCGCTACCCTTGGACCATGATTCAGGAACTCTCCACGCGCAGAGCACTTGTCACCGGCGCCTCATCAGGTATCGGGGCCGCCACCGCCCACCGGCTGACCTCAGAGGGATGGCAGGTCTTCGCCGTCGCACGGCGCACCGAGAAGCTGGAGCATCTGGCCGAGCAGGAGGGCATCATTCCGGTGGTCTGCGACGTGACTGATCCCGCGCAGGTGGCCGCGGCCCTGGAGAAGGTCACCGCTGAGGGCGGGATCGACACCCTGATCAACAATGCCGGTGGGGCGCTGGGCCTGGACACAGTAGCTGAAGGGGCCGCGGAGGACTGGCGTTGGATGTATGAGGTCAACGTCCTGGGCGCGCTGAATATGATCCAGACATTCCTGCCGATGCTGCGGGCCCATGGTGAGGGCACCATTCTGAACGTCACCTCCACCGCGGGGTTGGTCGCCTACGAGGGCGGCGGCGGATACAACGCGGCGAAGTTCGGTGAGCATGCGCTGACCGGAGCGCTGCGCTTAGAAGAAGCGGAGAACAACATCCGCGTCATCGAGGTGCTGCCGGGCATGGTCAAGACCGATGAGTTCTCGGCCAAGCGACTGCGCGGTGATGCCGCTGCTGCAGAGAAGGTCTATGCAGGTGTGGAGCAGCCGCTGGTGGCCGAGGACGTCGCCGAGGTGATCGCTCACGCGGTGACACTGCCGCATCACATCAACCTGGACCAGGTGGTGGTGCGTCCGGTGGCGCAGGCCGCCCAGCACAAGGTCATCCGCAAGCTCTGAGACTTCAGCGGGCCGCCCACGCTGCGGGCCCACACCCTGAGGAATTGCGTAAAGAAACTGCCGGAACTCCCCCTGTTTTGGGTCGAGTTCCGGCAGTTTCTTTACGTTTTCGGCGGATTCAGTTCAGTCGAACTGCGGGGACTCCGTGCGGCTGCGCTTGAGCTCGAAGAAGTACGGGTACTGGGCCAGCGCCACGGCACCGTCGAAGATCTTCCCGGCTTCTTCTCCACGCGGGATACGGGTGATGACCGGGCCGAAGAAGGCGGTATCGCCGAAGGCCACGATGGGCGTTCCCACATCGGTGCCGACCTTGGAGATTCCGGCCGCATGCGAGGCACGCAGACGTTCGTCGTACTTCTCGGTCTGAGCGTCCTCAAGCAGCGCGGCCTCGGCGCCGATGGCCTCAAGCGCCGTAGCGGTAGCGGAGATGTAGTCCTTATTGCCGTTGTTGTGGATTTCGGTTCCGGCAGCCGTGTAGAACTCGCCCACCTTCTCCTCACCATGGGCCAGTTCCACGGCGATTGCGGCCCGCGACGGCGTCCAGCGCGCCAGCTGCTCTGGGTCTTGTGCTGGCGAAGGGTTCTTGTCCTCATTGAGGACACCCAGGCTCATCACATTCCAGTGCACTTCAATATCGCGGACCTTCTCCACCTCCAGGATCCACCGGGAGGTCACCCAGGCGAAGGGGCACAGGGGATCGAACCAGAAATCAACGCGCTCAGCCATTGCAGCTCCTTAATCAGTTCCTTGTGATGAGGTTCATGCGGATGGTTCCATCAGTGACCAACCGCAGGCTCCTCGCTGTCATTCCGCTCTCCCTAAAGCGGAGCGTTCTCCGGTACCGGGACATCAAGGCCCAGCAAGGCGTTTTCGGTGACTTCCATCAGCGCCGGGTGGATCCAGTACTGGCCGCGGGCCACTGTGTAAGCATCCTGTCCGAAGCTCATGGCGTGGGTGATGGGCTGGATCAGATTTGACGATTGGTAGCCCATAGCGTGGGCCCCGAGGATTTCACCGCTGCGTTTATCGGCGATGACCTTGAAGATTCCGTAGCTGTCCTCCATGGCCCAGCCGTACGCGGTATCCCCGTACTTCTGAGTCTTGGTCGTCACGTTCTCAGCGCCGATGGCTTCGTTTGCCTGAGCCTCGGTGAGCCCCACCTGCGCAATCTCCGGGTAGGAGAAGATCGCTGAGGGAATGGCATAGTGCCGCACCGGACGAAGGTTGTGCGGGTTCTCGAGGTTGTGGGCCACCACCCGTGCTTCATGGTTGGCTACGTGTTTAAGCATGGCTTCGGAGCAGATGTCCCCCAATGCGTAGAGCCCTTCCACCGGTTGACCCCCGGAGAGCACGCGCTGGTATTCGTCCACTGCAATCCGGCCATCGGGATGCAGATCCAGTCCGGCTTCTGCGGCTCCGACCAAGTCGCTGTTGGGCTTCCGGCCGATGGCCACCAGAATAATGTCCACCTCCAGTTCTTCTGCGCGCCCATCCGAGGTCACCAGATGTGCGCGGACGCCCCCAGGCCCCTCGCCTTGTCCCGAGCTTGACCGCTCCAATGGTTCGACGGCGGCCAGGGTGCGCTGATACCGCACGCTCCAGTTCTTCTCGGCCTCGGCGGAATAGGCATCCGAGATGTCGTCGTCGAGCTGGGTCATCAGCCCCTGACTCCGGTTGATCTGGACCACGTCACTACCCAACCCGGAGAAAATACCGGCGAACTCACAGGCGATATACCCACCGCCCACGATCAGGACCCGGCCGGGCAGGTCTTCTAGGCGCATGATGGTCTCCGAGGTATGGACCTGGGGCAGATCCATACCGGGAATATCCGGCAGGATGGGCCGGGAGCCTGCGGCGATCACTAACTGATCGGCCTGCACCTCGGTATCGGAACCACCAGTTTGTGTGCTGAAGGTCTTAGGCCCGGTGAGCGTGACCATTTCACTCAGCAGCGTGACGTTGTCCAGGTTCTCCCGGTACTCACGCCCCCCTTCCGAGACGGCGTCGATGCGGGCAAAGATCCGGTCCCGAATAGCTGGCCAGTCCGCTGTTGCAGCGCCGATGGTGACGCCCACCTGGGCTGCTTCCTGCGGTACTCGGGACAGAGCTGAGGGCCGGACGTACATTTTGGTGGGAATGCAGCCCACATTCAGACACGTGCCGCCGAACGCTCCGGTGGAGTCGATGCCTTTATCGGCCAGCACCACCTGCTTGTCATCCCAAAAGGGCGTGATCAGGGAGTTTCCGGAGCCTGAACCGATGATTGCCAGATCTGGACGCAGTGTGAGGGCCATACGCCCATCCTAGGACCGCGGAGCTTCATGAACGCCCACTATGTCTCATAAAGTGACATGACGAACCCATCCCCTGCCCACTATGAGGAGAAAAGATGATTTTCATTGCCGTGAAGTTTGAGACCAAGCCGGAGTTCGCCGAACAGTGGCCTGAGATTGTTAGGGAGTTCACTGAGGCCACTCGCGCTGAGCCGGGCAATAAGTGGTTCGAATGGTCCCGCAGCCTGGAGAACCCGAATGAATATGTGCTGCTTGAGGCATTTGACGACGACGCCGCGGAACCCCATGTGACCTCCGAGCACTTCCAGAGGGCCATCTCCCCTGAGGGCCCCATGTACCAGGCGCTGGCCTCCACTCCGAAGATCGTCTCCCGTCAGGTTGAGGGCGATGGTTGGGATGAAATGGGCGAGATGAAGATCGACTAACACCCTCTTCGCGCGGCTGAAAGACAGCGCTCTGTCGAGCAGCTGATGCGCATTTGAAGGGCGCGCCCCCGTGGTCCACCACGGGGGCTTTCTTCATCCCTATGATGGAAGGGTGCAGATTCTGAGTGTGTCCAGTCTGAAAGGCGGGGTCGGGAAGACCTCGGTCACTATGGGCCTGGCTTCTGCCGCCCTCAACAGCGGCGTCAGGACCCTGGTAATAGACCTGGATCCCCATGCTGATGCCACCACTGGCCTGTCTGTGTCCCGCGGGGCCGGCCGTGAGGCAGGCTTGCTCCTCCGGGAAGCCCGCCGGGCGAATATCGCCGAGCACGCTGTCCGATCCGGTTGGGTAGATCTGCTGCCTGAAGACCAGCGCTCCTCTGCGGTGCTCGATGTCATTGTCGGCTCCGCGCTCTCAGCTACCTTTGACCGCCCGGATATCCGACACAAGGATATGAAGCGCCTGAAGACTCTGCTGCACGGGCTGAGCGGCTATGACCTGGTTCTCGTTGACTGCCCGCCGTCGCTTTCTGGATTGACTCGTATCGCGTGGGCGGCAGCACACCAGGTTCTCCTAGTGGCGGAACCCAGCCTCTTCTCTGTGGCCGGCACTGAACGCACCATGCGCGCTATTCGCATGTTTTCCAATGAGTTCGCCCCGCAGCTGACTCAGGCCGGTGTAGTGGTCAATCGGGCACGGGCCGATTCCGTCGAGCACGAGTACCGGCTACTGGAGATGGAGCGGCTGTATCAGGACAAGCTGATGCTCCCCGTTCTGGAGGAGAACCCCTCGTGGCAGCAGATCCAGGGGGCTGCCTACCCGGTTCACCAGTGGCCCAGCGACCAGGTACGCGATATGGCCAAGAGTTTTGATGAACTATTGAAACAGCTGGTCCCAGCCAAAGCAATGCGCTGAGGTTATTTCCTCAGCTGGCCTTCAGTAATGAACATCCTCCGGCTATGAAAAAAGGTCCTACCCTTTCGGGAGGACCTTTTTTCATAGCCGGTGAGTGTTAAGACGCCTGCTGCCTGCGAGCCCGCAGTTCTGCTAGCTCGTCCTGAGCGCTCAGCGCCTCATCGCCATGGTGGACTGAAGCGTCCAGGACTGGCTTTGCCTGCTGTGTGCGTTCGCGTGGGAGTTCAGCCAGACTGCCTTCCACCTCACGCCACACGCGGCCTACGGCGATGCCGAAAACGCCCTGACCGCCCTGGACCAGGTCGATGACTTCGTCGGAGGACGTACATTCGTAGACGCTCGCGCCGTCGGACATGAGAGTAATCTGCGCCAAGTCTTCGACCCCGCGCTCACGCAGGTGCTCGATAGCCGCGCGGATCTGCTGGAGGGAAACGCCGGTATCAAGGAGGCGCTTGACGACTTTGAGCACCAGGATGTCCCGGAAAGAGTACAGCCGCGCTGAACCGGAACCGGCGGCGTTGCGCAGCGATGGCTCCACCAGCTTGGTGCGTGCCCAGTAGTCCAGCTGACGGTAGGTGATACCTGCGGCAGCGCACGCCACCGGGCCCCGATAACCCATCTCTTCGTTGAGATCAGGCAGTCCGTCTACGAAGAGCGGCTCCTGGGCGGCGGCTGCTCTCGGCTGCGCAGTCTTGCGCGTCTCAGCGCTTGAATCCAGACTCACCGGTCACCTTCCGTACTCTACGTGCGCTGTGACAGCGCTCGTGCTTGCGATCTTTATCCAGTGTATCGGCGCAGGACCATAAAATGGCGTTATGGTTTCTGCGCGTCGTATTACGAATTTTTGAAATCTTCGGGCCCCGCCTCATCCAAGAATTTATGGAACTGTCGGATCTCTTCCTCGGAGATCGGGCCCCGGCGGTTGGGCAGCCCTTCGTGGGCTCCTGCCGCTGCCGGGCTGTCAGTTTCTTGGTCCGCTCGAGCTGAGGGACTGTAGCGCGGTGAGACCGAGACTTCCAGGAGAGTCTCCCGGCTCATGGTGACCGGGCAGTGCACCCGGACCGCCAGGGCCACCGCGTCAGAGGCACGTGCATCGAGAACCTGGCCCGTCCCCAACCGAATGCTGCCGAAGTAAGTACTGGGATCCAGAAGGCCAAGTTCGATGGCGACCACTCCCCCACCCAGAAGCTCTAGGCTCTCTGCCAGAAGATCGTGGGTCATGGGACGCACCGGAGTCTCACCCTGCAGCGCACGAGCTACCGCGGCCGCTTCGGCGGGGCCCACCACGATTGCCACATGGTGCTTGTGGTCTTCTGGCGCTGCACCGCGCAGGATCAGCACGGGCTGGTTGCTGGGCAGTTCTACCCGTACACCGACCACACTGAGTCGGACCTGACGGTCATCCATAACTTTCAGTGTAGAGGTTGAAACTCCCCGCAGGCACCCGTGGCTTCCGGGGGGGGGTCAGCTCTTGTCGATCTGTTCGACTGCGGAGTCCATGATGGATGCCCGCAAGTCTTTCAGCGACTGGAGCATCTCCTTAGAAGACTCCGCCACCCTGGCCCGCGCAGCTGCGTCTTTGCGTGCCGCATGTGGAGCCATGGCACGGGCGATCAGGTCCAGCTCGCCGTCGGCCGAGCGGCGAATGCCGACCAGATGCTTGGGCTCAAGGCCGTAGCGGGCAAGCACCCGAACAGCCTTGACGGCTTTGAGGTCGTGATGGCTGTAGTTGCCCTGTGCATCGGCCGTGATGATCCGGAACTTCTCCAGGGTGTCCAGCATCCCCCGGGTCGCCCCGGAAAGTGCGCGCAGTTCCTTTCGGCTCATGGGCCTACTGCGTCCGGTAATAGCTGCAGCCATCTCACCGGTGACCTCGCGCGGGCCTACCGGGGCGGATTCAGGAAGCGCCTCCGGTGTTTCCCCGCGGTCAATGGCATCCATGGTCTGCTTGATGACATCCAGGGGCATATACCGGTCCCGCTGCAACGCCAGGATGAAGCGCAGCCGCTCTACATCTGCGGCACAGTACTTGCGGTAACCCGAGGGAGTGCGGGCAGGCTCTACGAGATCGCGTTCCTCCAAGAAACGCAGCTTGGAAGCGCTGAGGTCGGGGAACTCATGCTGAAGTTCGCGCAGTACCTCGGAGATAGTGAAGACATGGGTTTTGGCTGGGTCGCCGACGTCGGCCGCCGGTTTAGGCTCGCGTGCGGGTGAGGCACTCACTGCGTATCCTCTTTCGGGCTCAGGGGAAGGAAAGAAGTCAGCCCCAGAATAGCGTGCCGTCCAACAAATCCCGGTTATTTGGTGCCGGAGTAGTAGGTGAGCCGGAACTTGCCGATCTGCACCTCATCGCCGGTCTTCAGTACATAGCGGTCAACTCGGTCATGGTTGACATAGGTGCCATTAAGGCTGCCGAGATCCTCGAGCTCGAATCCGCCCTCCACGCGGTGGAACTTCAGATGACGGCGCGAAACTGTCACGTCATCGAGGAAGATGTCAGCTTCTGGGTGGCGACCCACAGTGGTCACTGACTGATCAAGGAGGAACCGAGCGCCCTGATTGGCTCCGGAGTGAGCGATCAGCAGAGCGGAGTCCTTCGGAAGGGCGCCGATGGCCTTGGTGTCCTGCTCAGAGACCTTCGCCTCTGTGGGGCCTCCCTGGGTAGGCGGGAGCGAAATTGATGTGGTTTCGCTGGCGCTTTCGTCGTGGCCAGGTCGTGTAGCTTCCACGGCGACCTCCTCTCAGATGTTGCTCTCGGGTCGGGTCACCACTATATAGCAGTCAGCCGACCTGCCGGGTGTAATCGTCAGCACTGAGAAGGCTATCAACACCCGACTCAGCAGCCAGCTTCAGCTCAAAGAGCCAGCCGGCGCCATAGGGGTCAGCGTTGATAGCCTGCGGCTCGTCGCTGAGCGCTTCGTTGACTGCCACGATCTCACCGGCCACGGGCGCGTAGATGTCCGAGACAGACTTGGTGGACTCCACTTCTCCGACCACGTCACCGGCGGCGACGGCGGAACCCACCTCAGGGTGCTCCACGTAAACCACTTCGCCGAGGGCGTCCTGAGCAAAATCGGTGATGCCGATGCGCACCACACCCTCTGTGCCTGCCGGAGCCACCCACTCGTGCTCGGCGCTGTACTTCAGATCTGCGGGGATGCTGCTCATGAGGGTGTACTCCGCTCCTGGTTGGTGCCTGTGTATCTCCTCACAACTTAGCACCTCCCGAAGTAGATTCGAGACATCCCTGGCAGGCGGTGTCAGCTTCTAGAAGCGCGCTCCTGATCCTGTTTGCGTTCCTCTCGGGCCCGCTGAGTCAGCTCTGCACCAGCTTCTGCGTCACGGGTGAGGTTCTCCCCGGTGGCGGGATCGAAGAGATGGATACGGCGAGTATCGATCCACAGATCGGCGACCTCTCCACCGCGCACCCTGGAAGTGGCGTCCAACGTCACGACCAGCTGAGTACGCAGTTCGTCAGCATCCATTTCCTCGGCGAGGTTCTGCAGTGCTTCTGCCACCCGAGGGTCGTTCTCGTAGGACACATAGGCGTACTGCTCGTTGCCGAGCCATTCGGTGTGGCTCAGCTCGGCGGAGATAACAGAACCCTTCGAGAGCTGCGGCTCAGCCAGAGTGGCAGCATCTTCGAAGAACTCCGGACGGATACCTGCCAGGACGATGTCTCGCCCTTGGCCGGCGCGGGCGGTGTCTTCGCTCAGTTCGATGTCACCTAGCGGTGTCCTCAGCGTGCGGCCTTCTACGGTGCCGGGCAGGAAGTTCATCGATGGGGAGCCGATGAACCCTGCGACAAACAGGTTCACCGGCTGTTCGTAGAGTTCCCGAGGGGAAGCGATCTGCTGCAGTTCGCCCTTCTTCAGGACGGCCACCCGATCGCCCAAGGTCATGGCCTCAGTCTGGTCGTGGGTGACGTAGACGCTGGTGGTGCCCAGTTTGGTCTGCAGCTGTGAGATTTCTGCGCGCATCTGACCGCGCAGTTTGGCATCGAGGTTGGAGAGCGGCTCATCGAAGAGGAAGGCGTTGGCGTCACGCACAATGGCACGGCCCATGGCCACGCGCTGACGCTGGCCGCCGGAGAGGTTGCCAGGTTTGCGCTCCAGGTGTTCTTCGAGTTCCAGCATGGCTGCCGCTCGGCGGACCTTCTCATCTACCTGCTGCTGGCTGAACTTCCCTTTGGCCAGTCGCATCGGGAACGCGATGTTCTCGTAGACAGTCAGGTGGGGGTACAGCGCGTAGTTCTGGAAGACCATGGCGAGATTGCGTTCACGCGGTGCCTGCTCATTGACGCGTTCACCATCGATCAGCAGCTCGCCCTCGGTGATGTCTTCCAATCCCACGATCATGCGCAGCAAAGTGGATTTTCCGCAGCCTGAGGGCCCCACGAGAATGACGAACTCGCCGTCCTCAATCTCGATAGACACATCGTTGACTGCCGGGTAGCCGTCGTCGTACTTCTTGACGATGTTCTTCAATGTGATTGATGCCATATCTAGATCCTTATCAGCTATCCCTTGACGGCGCCTTGGGTCAGGCCTGCGACGATCTGCCGCTGGAAGAGGAGAACAAGTACGACGACGGGGATGGTCACCACGATCGCCGCCGCCGAGATCGCCCCGGTGGGCTCCTCGAACTGTGAGGCGCCGGTGAAGAACGCCAGAGCTGCCGGCACCGGCCGGGCGGCTTCGGTGGAGGTCAGCGAAATGCCGTAGACGAAGTCATTCCATGCGATGAAGAACGCAATGATCGCCGTGGTGAACACCCCTGGCAGTGCCAGCGGGACGATTGCCTTGCGGAAGGCTTGCCATTGCGTAGCCCCGTCCACTTGAGCGGCCTGCTCCAGTTCCCACGGGATCTGCCGGAAGAAGGCCGACAACGTCCAGATAGAGATGGGCAGTGTCAGCGAGAGGTACGGAATGATCAGGCCGAGCCAGGTGTCGTATAGCCCGATAGTGCGCCACAGGTTGAACAGCGGTGTGACCACCGAGATCACGGGGAAGATCGAGACCGCAAGGGCAGCGCCCAGGATGAGCCGCTTGCCCGGAAAGTTCAGCCGCGCGATGGCATAGGCGGCCAGCGTGGCCAGCACCACCGCAATGGCGGTGGAGATGAGGGTGATGCCGATGGAGTTGCGCAGCGCGCTGAGGAACAGTCCCTGTGCGCTGCCGGTCAGGATCATCTCGTAGTTGGCCCAGGTCCAGGTGTTGGGAAGGAATGACTGGTTGCCCAGGTCGGCCGGAGTCTTGAAGCTGGTGGCCAGAATGGCGGCCACCGGGAACAGCGCGTACAGCAGGACCAGGATCGTCAGGATCGCCCAGCTCAGCCGCTGACGTGTGCTGAGTTTTGATGTCGCCATGACTACTTGCCTCCCTCTTTCTTCTTCCCGCCGGAGGCGTCGGTACCGCTGGCCAGATCGACTTTGAAGAGCTTGATGGCGGCGAAGCACATCAGCAGCACGCAGGCGAAGAGGACCACCGAGACTGCTGAACCAAGGCCGATCTCAAGCCGCGAGATGGACTGCCGGTATGCCAGCAGGGCGAGCACTTCAGTTCCTTCTGAACCGCCGGTCATAATGAAGACGTTGTCGAAGATGCGGAAGGCATCGAGTGCGCGGAACAGCACCGCCACCATGATTGCCGCCTTCATATTGGGAAGGATCACCCGGGTCAGCTGCTGACGCCAGGTAGCGCCGTCGACCTTGGCTGCTTCGACCAGTTCATCGGGGACCTGCGCCAGACCAGCCAGGAGGAGCAGCGCGATGAACGGCGTGGTCTTCCAGATCTCGGAGGCCATAATGACGAACAGCGCCGTCCACGTATTGGCGAACCAATCCAGCTCGGCGCTGATGCCTGGCACCCAGGAGAACCAGTTATTGATGAAACCTGAGTTGATGTCGAACATGTAGTACCAGGCGAAGGCTGAGACCACGGTGATGATGCCGTAGGGCACCAGGATTGCGGTGCGCAGCATGCCCCGCAGGGACTTCAGCGCCCGGTGCATCACCATCGCCAGCGCGAAGCCTAAGACCAGCTCCACCGCCACAGTGATGATAGTGATGACCACGGTGACCAGGAACGGACGCCAGAAACCCCAGTCAGTGAACAACAGGATGTAGTTGTCCAGGAAGACGAAGGCTCGGTCATCCGGCGCGGTCAGTCGGAAGGCGAACATCGAGTCGAAGACGGCCTGCGCGATGGGATAGGCGGTCACCGCCACCATGAGGAAGAATGCGGGACCCGCCAGCAGCCAGCCGAGCCGGGCTTCCGAGCGGGCCCGGCGGGACTTTGCCCGGGCTATGCTTCCGCGCTTGGATTCGGAGGTTGTGCTCACAGCAGGCGCTCCCCTCGCAGGACGTCAGTGATGTAACGGTCAGCTTCGGCCGGAGTGGAATCGGGGTCCACACCGGAGACCGGAGTGAAGGATTCCTGAATGACCTCGGAGATTTCGTTGTAGAACGGGGTCTGCGGCCGGGGTGCCGCCCCGTCCAGTGCCTCGCGGATGGTGTCGGCCATCGGATAGTCCTCCTCGATCCGGGGATCTTCAAAGGCTGACGCGGAGGACGGCGGATTGCCGTTGGTGACGAAGTATTCTGCCTGGTTCTCCGGGGTCACGATGCACTCGATCGCCTGGAATGCCAGATCTGGGTGCTCGGACTCTGCTCCCACGCCCAGGTTGATGCCACCCAGCGGTGCCGCGGCAGGAGTGTCTTCATCCACCTGCGGATAGGGTGCCCAGCCGATGTCCTCGGGCAGGGATGAGTCCAAGCTGCCTTCTTCTGCCGCAGCGTTGGTAGCTGCCCAGACGAAGGGCCAGTTCACCATGAAGGAACCGCTGTCACGCTGGAAGAGCAGCATCGACTGATTCTCGTCCATAGACGCGATGCCTGGGCCGCCGAGTCCTTCAGAGCCGATTCGCCCCAGAATCTCAGCGGCGTTTCGTCCGGCCTCGGAGTCGAGGTTGGTCTCTAACTCTTCTGCTGAGGCGGCCGGATCAACAATCACAGACTCACCCTGGGATTCGATGAGTGCATTGACCCAGACGGTCATGGACTCGGCCCGGATGCCCTGCACCCCCAGGTACTTGTCCTGCTCAATGGCGGCGTCGATGACCTCTTCCCAGGTCACTGGCTGGCTCATGTCCAGCCCCGCCTCTTCAGCCACCGATTTCCGGTACCAGAGAATCTGAGTATTGGCCCAGAATGGGACGGTGACGAGCTCGTCGTTCCAGGTGGCCCCTGCCAGGGCGCCTTCCAGGGTGTCCTGGGTGGTCCGCTCCGCGACATCGTCGGGAACTGGAGCGAGGAACCCGGGTTCGGCCAGTTCGGGGATGAACGGTGGATCCAGGGACATGATGTCCAGTGAGGAGTCCCCTGCCGCAAGACGCCGGGCTAGCTGCTCTCGCTGTGAGGGGGCATCGTTGGGCAGCAGCGAAGTCTGGATGCGGTAGGCGCCGTCGGCTTCCTCCGTGCACTTTTCTGCAAGGGCCTGCTGGCCGCCGTCGTCTGGGTTGATGTACCAGGTCAGTACTGGGGTGTCGTCGCCGTCGCCGCAGCTAGTCAGTAGCAGAGCCGCGGTCATGGCAACGGCTCCGATGCCGATGTGACCTCGTCGGCGCCTTGCGCCTCCAGTTGTCGTCATGGTTTCTCCAGCCATCCATCTAGGTAACGCTGATCACATCATCGGCATGTGACCTGGACGTAAGCTGGACTTGCTGGAGAAACGGGGCTGGTGCCGCCCTAGGCAGACTTCTTGCGGAGTTTCTTAGCCTCGTTGCGCGTGAGAAGGACTGGTTCAGCAGCATCCCGGACGACTTCTTCGGTGATGGTCACTGCCGCAATGTCATCTCGGCCGGGCAGCTCAAACATCACTGAACCCAGAGTTGCTTCAAGGATGGAGCGCAGACCACGTGCGCCGGTACCCCGGGCCTGAGCAAGTTCGACGACGGCGGCCACCGCCTCATCTGTGAACTCCAGTTCGATGTCATCCAGCGAGAAGATCTTCTGGTACTGCTTGATCAGCGCATTGCGTGGCTTGGTGAGGATGTCAGTCAGCGCGGCGTCGTCGAGTTCGTCCACGGTGGCCACCACCGGAAGACGGCCGATGAACTCGGGGATGAGTCCGAATTTATGCAGGTCCTCGGGCTCAACGTCGGCGTAGCTGACCTCACCGCGGGTGATGGTGCTCAATGGTGCGCCGAAGCCAATGCCCTTACGGCCGGCTCGCGACTCGATGATCTCCTCCAGCCCGGCGAAGGCGCCGGCCACAATGAACAGGATGTTCGAGGTGTTGATCTGGATGAACTCCTGCTGGGGGTGTTTGCGCCCGCCCTGCGGAGCTACCGAGGCTGTCGTGCCTTCAAGGATCTTCAGCAGTGCCTGCTGCACGCCCTCGCCGGAGACGTCACGAGTAATGGAGGGGTTCTCCGACTTACGGGAGATCTTGTCGATCTCATCGATGTAGACGATGCCCTGCTCGGCCTTCTTCACGTCCCCGTCGGCGGCTTGGATGAGCTTCAGCAGGATGTTCTCCACATCCTCGCCCACATAACCGGCTTCGGTCAGGCTGGTGGCGTCAGCAACGATGAACGGAACCTGCAGCTTCTTCGCCAGAGATTGTGCAAGATAGGTCTTGCCGGAACCGGTGGGGCCGACCATCAGAATATTGGACTTGCCGATTTCGACGTCGTCGTAGGGTCCCTTCTCCAGGGAGGTTGTCTTACCGGCTGATCCGCTGGCCTGGATCCGCTTGTAGTGGTTGTGAACCGCGACCGCCAGAGTGCGCTTAGCTCGGGTCTGGCCCACCACATATTCATCCAGGAACTCGAAGATCTCCTTGGGCGTGGGCAGCTCGAGGTCATCGGTCTCCTGAACCTCGTTCAGGTACTCCTCGATGATCTCGTTGCACAGCTCGATGCACTCGTCGCAGATGTAGACCCCTGGGCCAGCGATGAGCTTATAGCGCACCTGCTTCTGGCTCTTGCCACAGAATGAGCACTTCAGCAGGTCAGCGCTCTCACCAATTCGTGCCATGGAAGGTTACCCCTTGAGGACTGCATCGGACGGTCATCTCGCACGGGAGTCCCGCACGAACACTGCAATAAGCCTACGGTACTGCCCTGACATACGCGGTGACCGCCACCCAGCATGAAGCTGACTGGCGGTCACCGTGAGTATCAGCGCGGCCTGCCGCCCACGCAGTGGGCGAATCAGACCGGCAGCTTGCGGGACGAGAGAACCTCATCCACCAGGCCGTACTCCTTCGCCCCCTCAGCGGAGAGGAACTTATCGCGATCAATATCCTCGCTGATCTCATCAGGAGTCTTATTGGTGTGCTGCGCCAGCACGTTCTCCATCCAGGTGCGAATGCGGCGAACCTCATCAGCCTGGATGGCCAGGTCGGTGGCCGTACCGCGGGCGCCACCCATGGCCGGCTGGTGGATCAGCACGCGAGCATTCGGTAGCGCCAGGCGCTTACCCGGAGTACCAGCTGCCAGCAGGACAGCAGCTGCCGAAGCGGCCTGACCCAGGCACACTGTCTGCACATGGGGGCGAATGAACTGCATGGTGTCGTAGATAGCGGTCATCGCGGTGAAGGAACCACCGGGAGAGTTGATGTAGAGCGTGATATCGCGTTCGGAGTCCATGGACTCCAGCACCAGCAGCTGGGCCATAACGTCATCAGCGGAGGCATCGTCCACCTGGGCGCCCAGGAAAACGATGCGGTCCTCGAAGAGCTTCGCGTAGGGATCCTGGCGCTTGAAGCCGTAAGGAGTCCGCTCTTCAAACTGCGGAAGGATATAGCGAGCCTCGGCGGGGCCCTGCTGCGGCATAGCAGAGGGGGTCTGGGAGAAATCGAAGTTCATAGCTGTGCTCCTGTTGTCTCTAAAGCCGTGGTGATCTCTCAGACTCCGCCGCCGCCGGAGACGGTCGAGGAGCGCTGGGCAATCTTGTCGAAGAAGCCGTACTCCAGGCCTTCTTCTGCGGTGAACCACTTATCGCGGGCGTTGTCCTTCAGGATGGTGTCCACGGACTGACCGGTCTGCTCGGCAGTCAGCTCAGCCATGACCTGCTTCATGTGCTGGATCAGCTGGGCCTGGATGCGAACATCCGACTCGGTGCCGCCGATGCCGCCGGAAGGCTGGTGCATCAGGATGCGAGCGTGCGGAGTGGCGAAGCGCTTGCCGGGAGTTCCGGATGAGAGCAGGAACTGCCCCATGGATGCTGCCAGGCCGGTAGCGACGGTGACCACGTCGTTGGGGATGAACTGCATGGTGTCGTAGATGGCCATGCCAGCAGTCACAGAGCCGCCGGGCGAGTTGATGTAGAGGTAGATATCCGCCTCAGGGTCCTCGGCCGAAAGCAGCAGCATCTGCGAGCAGATGGCGTTGGCGTTGTCGTCGCGAACCTCGCTGCCGAGCCAGATGATGCGCTCTTTCAGCAGGCGGTTGTAGATGTAGTTGTCCTGGGATTCCGGAGCCACTGTGGCCGCCGCGGTGGGGTGCTCAGACACGGATTGCCTCCACTGTCAGTCGTCGATGTCGTATCCAGAACATTACTGGAGAAGGAGACGACGACGACGCCCGCCGCGGGACTGTTCGCCGTCGGCACAGTGTTGGTTCCGCGGGCGGGGAAACCCGCCACGGCCATGACGTGGCCCGCACCTCCGCGCAGCGGACGGCACGGGTCCCTGACGTCACGGCTCCACTCGGCGAGCCGACGCTCGCCATCACACCTAAAGGTTGGTCCCACGGGGGCCCGCCACGCTCAGGACGCGGCCCAGATACAGCGATGCCCCGGCACCAGACGGCACCGGGGCATCGCGCAATGACTAGCGAGGAATTACTGCTCCTCGGACTCCGCAGCTTCCTCGGCGTCCTGCTCATCGGCAGGGGTCACGAAGGAGGTCAGGTCAACAGTGTTGCCCTCAGTGTCGGTGACCTTAGCCAGCTCCAGGACCTTCGCCAGTGCCTTACGGCGGCGAACCTCACCCATGATCATGGGGATCTGGCCGGCCTGATCCAGCATCTGGGCGAACTGGTTGGGCTCCATACCGTACTGCTGAGCAGTGGCAACCAGGTACTCGATGATTTCGCCCTGGTCGACGCCGATCTCTTCCTTGTCAGCGACCAGGTCCAGGATGACCTCGTTGCGGAAGGCCTCTTCGGTCTGCTCGCGGATCTCATCGCGGTGCTCGTCGGTGTCGTGATCGTCGCCCTCGGAGTGACCCTGGGAGCTGAAGTGCTGCTCCACCTGGGTATCGACGACGGATGCCGGAACCGGAACCTCCACCAGAGAGAGCAGCTTCTCCAGGACCTTGTCGCGGGCTTCAACGCCCTGCTCCTGGATCAGGTTCTCTTCTGCCTTCTTCTTCAGGTCTTCTTTGAGTTCATCAATGGTGTCGAACTCAGAGGCCAGCTGAGCGAACTCGTCGTCGGCCTCGGGCAGCTCGCGCTCCTTGACTGCAGTCAGGGTGACCTTCACAGAAGCTTCAGCGCCGGAGTGCTCGCCGCCCTTAAGGGTGGTCTCGAAGGTAGCGTCCTCGCCAGCGGAGAGACCTTCCAGGGCCTCGTCGATGCCATCGAGCATGGTGCCGGCGCCGACCTGGTAGGACAGCCCGGTAGCGGAATCCACCTCTTCGCCGTCGACGGTGGCCAGCAGGTCGATGGTCACGAAGTCATCAGTTGCGGCCGGGCGCTCCACCTCTTTGAGGGTGCCGAAGCGGCTGCGCAGAGCATCCAGTTCCTTCTGCACGGCATCATCGTCAGCTTCGCGAGCCTCAACCTCGACCTCAAGGCCAGCGTAATCAGGAAGTTCGACCTTTGGTCGGATGTCCAGCTCACCGGAGAATTTCAGAACACCTTCATTGGTCTTCACGTCCGGGATCTCTTCCATCTCAACCTCAGGGCGGGAGAGCGGGATCAGCTCAGCGTCAGCAAGACCGGCCTGGTAGAACTCCTGCAGACCGTCATTGATGGCCTGCTGGATCACGAATTCGCGACCGACCCGTTGGTCAATGATGGCGGCCGGAACCTTACCCTTGCGGAAGCCCGGGACCTGAACCTGCTGGGCAACGCTCTGGTAAGCGGCCTTAATCTTGGGCTCGAGCTCCTCGCTCGAGACCTCGACCGTGAGCTTGACTCGAGTCGGGTTCAGTTCTTCGACGGTGCTTTTGACCACGTGGGGGCTCCTGGAAGGTGTTCGGGGTTATTCGGATGCATCGCACCGGAGACATTCGCAGCCGATGCGATTCTTCACCGTCGGGACAACAGGATTTGAACCTGCGGCCTCCCGCTCCCAAAGCGGGCGCTCTACCAAGCTGAGCTATGTCCCGATCGCATTCACAGCAGCGATCCTGATTTCCTTGGATTCTCGCGGATATTCGCGGGTCTCTCCGGTCTTCAAGGCTACCGCCGTACCTACAGCGGAATAGCCTATAGGTTCACGCCCGTTCACGCCATTTCACCCCATTTCACCCAGAGCGAGTGTCATTAAAGTGTCACGATTTCACTCCACTTCACTGCATCTCACTGCGCTGATGTGACGCGGCTACCTGCGCCAAGGGGGCATGCGGCCGCAATAGGGACTATGACATCTACCACCACTGCCGGTTCAGCGACGAAGGGCACTCGCAAGCAGCTGACAAAAGATGACCTCCCCAGGCTGATGACGGCTGATGAGACAGCGCAGGCCCTCGGTATCTCGCGAGGGACCCTGTATAACTGGCGTGCTGCTGGCCGGGGACCTAAAGCAGTTCCGTGGAGCAACCGTCTGCATTTCCTGCCTGAGGATGTCCAGGCGTGGATGCAGGATGAGATGAAGAAGGCGCGTCGGATGGTGCGCCGCTGACCCAAGCACTATCCGGGCACCTTTCTGCACTGCGCAACGGATGGACTCTTCGGAACGAATGCCAGGAGAATTGTGCCGTGCGGGAGCTGGTTTTATCTCCGGATAATCGAGGCGGTGATGCTGTCAATATAGAGATCATGTGTAACGTTGGCAGGCTCACCAAAAGCGAGTCGCATCCAGGTCTCGCGACCGAAGTCACTGGGAACTCTGAAACGGAGAGTTACATCGGTCCACTCCGAATATTCCCTCCTCAGAATGTCTAAATAGTCATAGCGAGGGCTGCTGTGCAGTTTGCCGGCGGCGAGCCTGAAGTTTGCGCCGTTGCCATCACCAACTGTTCCTCGAACCCTCATGGTGGCAACAATGACATCACCAGCCTGCAGCTCCGACGGATTCAGCACTAACGGGCGAGCGATACGCAGCGGACCTCTCACATGCAGCGCTTTCCCGCTGGGCGTGTCTGCCGGCACAACGTCGAAGCTCTGCCCTCGTGCCCCCGGATCTGCCCCGCCGCCTCCATCGACCCAGTGGCAGATACTCCCGAACGAATCAGGGTCCTCGCAGGTGAAATCAGTGAGGAAGCTATCCGGGGTGATGCTCCATGTCTTGAACACGCTACCGGCCTGCGCCTCAGCGTTCCATGAAGCTTCGGTGGTGATCACGGGCAGGGTCACCACCGTGAGACAGGCGGTCATTGCAGCAACAGCTCTCACCCGGGGTGCTCGGTGAGGCTTGGCTGGTCGTTGGCGGAGGATCTGCGGGCTGGTCACATTTACTCCCCTATGTGCATGACGGCGGTCATCCACCGCAGGCCCTGTCAGTGTCGGTCACGTTCCGCCGCGACAGATCAGGGACGTTCTTCCGCGTGCTCAGATGGTCTGGAATTTCCGCGGGATGGATGCGTGGTAAACGTCAGGACGTTCAGCTTTGAGCCGCTCAGCATCCAGGGTGCGGCGCTCCACCTTTTTCATGGAGGAATAAGTCTTCATGAGGTTCTTCTCTGGGGTTTCCTTGTCCAGGGCCTTCAATATGGTGCCGCTGATCTTCTTCTGGGGCCGATTGCTCACCAGGATCTTGCCCTCGGTGTCAACGACCTTCTCAGCGGTGCCTGCCAGTGCTTTCAGCCTCTCCCGGGTCTCTTCGCGTTGTGCGCTGAGCTCCTCGACGCGCTCTGTGGCACTGCGGTGGACGGCAATGTCCTCACGAACACCGACAGCCTCATCCTCAGTGATGGTGCGGGTGCTGCCGGTGGGTGCTTTAGCAGCGTGGCGAGTCTCTAGGGCCAGATCAGCTGCGTCTGGTGCTGGACGGGTGCTGGAAACCCGGCAGTTCTCCAGGTAGTCCACACGCTCCGTCAGACGGCTGATAGCCTCCTCATCGCGTGCGACCTCCACGATGAAGCTCTTGCCCGATTCCACGTTCATTCCAATGCCGTAGCCATGCTGGCGACCGGTGACGGCCATGCACTGCTGGAGCTGCCACCAGGCGGTTTTCGGGATGGACCCTGCCTCCCAGTCCTCGGCCACCTTGGAGTGGTTGCGGAAGGACTTGATCTCCAGCACTCCCCCATCGGCGGTGAGCCGGTCTACGTTAGCCCGGAAGTAGTCGCGGCTCTTAGCGGCCATGGTGCCAGCACGACGCGTACGGATCCCGGTCTTGGCTTCGAACTCCTCAGCGATAAGAGGCTCCACTGCGTGTCCGACGGCGGTGTAGTGGTTGCCGGTGAAGCTCACTGGTGCGGCATCGGTCTTCTCGTCGTAGACGGTGGCAATTCCCCCGTAGCTGGAGTCTCCCATGATTTTTGCCGCGTCGGAGCCTCCGTAGCCCTTGGTGCGCTCGGCGTGCCAGCGGGGATCGTTGTGATCGACATCTGCCGGCAGGACAAGTCGAGCGTCGGGGCACCGCCGGTCACCCAGATCATCACCTGGCTTCTCTCCCTTGGGGGCACCGCGCAGTCGCTTGACTCCAGGGATCGGGTCAGCCAGTCTCGGTGTTCGGGGATCCAGAGTCCGCTGGGTCGCCGCCCACGCAGTGTCAGGATCATCCTCGACCAGCTTGTCAGCATCGATGACCGTGGAGTTGCCTTCGACTGTGCTGATGTAGTGCTCAACCAGGGACTCATCGAATGCCCTCAGGGAGGTCAACGAGGGTGAGGCCAGGCCCTTCTTCGTGGCCTTATGAGTGTTGGACACGAGCACCTGATCATCGCTGACCAGCCGCTCGGCCCCTCGGAGGGCGTATAGAAGCCTGGCCTGGGCGGCATCTCGTGCCTGCTCGACATCCTTAAGCTCAGCCTCCGTCGAAGCCAGTGCCTGCAGTAGCTGCGCAGTCTCTTCGGATTCATCCGGTGAGAGCTGCCGAGTTTCACCGCGAGGAAGCTTGTCGAACCAGATATCCTCCCGGCCCTCTGGCTCAGGGGCCTCCCCACGGTCATAGAGATCCCAGTAGTGCTCAATGCCGGTGCGCAGGCCATCGATGGCGTTGTCATCACGCTCGACGCGGATAGTGTGCATCTCGCCGGTGCCCACGTTGTAGCCGACTGCATAAGCATGGCCCTTGCCCGTCACCGCCATATCCTGCTGAGCCGCCCAGTACTGCTCAGAAGGCAGCTGGCCGGTGCGCCAGGTGTGCGCATCAGTGGAGCCACTGCGGTAGCACCGCACAGTGACGGTTCCCCCGTCGGAGGTGAAAGCATCCACATCCGCCAGCATTTCGGGAAGGTCTTTGGAGGCCAGTAGGCCAGCCCGACGGGTTGCCAGCCCCCGCTGTTCTTTGAACTTCTCCAGGGCCATCGGCTTGTAGACGTTCTGATCAATCCACGTTCGATGCCCGTGGACCTGGGAGTAATCACCCTTTCGCCCCAGAACTGCTCCGGGGCCTCCATAAGAGGTCATCCCCAGTAGCTGGGCAAGTTCAGAGGAGAGAACGCCGGTGCGTGCCACGTCTTCGACATTCTGCTGATCAGCGTCAACTGTCAGCACCTTCTCCGCGTCGGGGTGGGCGTAATAGTCCGGTGTGGTGACCTCAACGTCCAGGCCCCAAATATCGTCAGTGCCATCCATGAGGGTCACGGCGGATTCTCCTTGCGCACCGGTCCGGCCTTTCGCCTGCGAGGTGCCCTTGATCTTGTACTGATTGGTGCCGATGCCGCCGCCGGTCTTGGACATGGTCAGGACTCCTTCGGGCTGTAGATCGCGTAGGGCAGACCGCCCTGGGTGTGGGCTTGTGCGGTGAGGTAGTTCCCACGTGCATCGCGGTACATCACCTGCCCTGGCTGGATGCGTATGTACGCCGTGTGGGATCGCAGCGATCCTTGTGCTCTGACGTGGAACGCCAGGCTGTCCTCGCTGACATTGATGAGAGTGCGCGTGATGGGTTCGCGGGAGGGTCCGATGAGGAAGCGGACGTCGTGCTCTCCCCAGTTGGCGATCTCCTGTAGCGCCTCGCTACCGGGCACCACTGTCGAGCCCGCGCCGTAGCCCTGCGAAGCAAGAGCCTCCGAGATTCTCTGGTAGCTCTCACCCCAACTGATCGCTTTTGGGTGCGAAGAGGCGATACCACTGGCCAGCCGAAGGTTCTGTCTTTGCTTCAGCTGGGCGAGGTCAATTCCCGGGGCGACGCTTTGCTCCAGCTCCTGCTGGGCAGCACGAAGCTCGCGGTTCAAGTGGTTGCGCCCCTCAGCAGTCGCAGCAGCACGCTTCATGGCCTGTAGGTAAATCTGCTCGGCCTTATCGCGGGCATCACTGAGCCGCTGGTCATCAGGCAGATACTCCGCGCGCTCCACCGCATCTCGAAGGTCTGCACGTGCCACTGCATAGGCGAGCAGGGTCGCTTCGCTGTCTGGGTACAGCGGATTCCCTGTCGTGGCCACGGCCAACGGGGTGCTGGGTGTTCCAGCAGGTGTTTCCATACTGCTGTCTGTGGCCGGGGTTGAGCTGTCCATGGTCTCTATTGCGGCCGCAATAGCTGGGGGTGGATTACCTCTATAGACTCGGCGAACTGTTCTCCGGACCCGGCGGCCTTGGACTCGGTGCCTCATGGGCCAGCGCGAGGGTGGAAGGCGCAGCAATTGAGCACGCCTGGGCCAGTGACTACGACCTGGACACTTGTCAGACCTACTCGCGCAACGTCATCGGCGGTGAGGGAACCGAGTGGTCCTTCCTACCCCCGAGTGTCATCCATGCGGATATCCGCGAGTACGACATCTCCTCTCTGCCGCCCATCGATGCATTGGCTTTCGGCGCTCCATGCAACGATTTCAGCCAGATTGGTGAGAAGAAAGGGTTCCAAGGCGACTTCGGGCCGCTCTATTCATATGGCGTTCAAGTTCTGAAGTCTCACAAGCCCCGGTGGTTTCTCTTCGAGAACGTCGGCGGTATTCGTGGAGGAAACTTCGAACGCATCTGCGCCGATTTTGAGGCCGCTGGTTATCGTCTCTATCCGCACTATTACGATTTCTCCCTTTATGGTGTCCCGCAGAAGCGCAGGCGCGTCATTGTCGTGGGCATCCGCAATGACCTCGACGTTGAGTTCAAGGTCCCCGCACCTGTGGAGGCTGATATCTCGGTGCGGACCGCGCTCTGCGGGATCCCGGCAGACGCCGGCAACCATGAGCCCACCCGCACCAGTCCCACGACGGTGGCGCGATTGCGATGCATCAATCCGGGCCAGAACGCCTGGACGGCTGAGCTGCCTGAGCACCTTCGGATCAACACCAACACCAAGATCCCCTCGATGTATCGCCGCCTGGACCCGGAGAAGCCCAGCTATACGGTCACTGGCGGCGGTGGCGGGGGCTATCACATCTATCACTGGGACGAGCCTCGCCCCTTGACCAGCCGAGAACGGGCACGCCTGCAGTCTTTCCCCGATGACTTCGTCTTTGTCGGCGGTAAGGAGTCGGTGCGCAAGCAGATCGGCATGGCTGTGCCGCCGCGTGGAGCTGCGGTGATCTTTGAGGCAATACTGAAGTCCTTCACCGGCGAAGAGTACGCCTGGGTGGAGTCGAACATGCCTCGGGTCTCCCCCACCGCGCTCAAGGCGGTGGCGGCATGAGCTTTCACCACGAGAACGTCATCTGGCAGTCGCCGGACATGACCTGGAATCTAGGCTTCTACGAACGCATCCCGGGCAACACTACGGACCCGGACTACGACGCCGAGTGGGACGACGACTTCGACCACAATGCGTTCCAGTTTGTCTCCACGGGACACCCCACATCGGAAGCGGCACGGCGCTCCTGGAAGGGGTCCAACCCCGGAAGTAGCTGGGAAGTCCCCTACTGCGATGCGAAGGCCGATGAGATTGAGCGGCTTGAGGACCTCACCGCAAAGAAGTGTGAAGCAGAGAAGGGGCGCAAGCCAGACGGCACCATCTATCTGGGTGGTCGAACTGTCGGCTATCAGGGGCCACCGAAGTCCCGAACGCTGAAGTCAGTGAAACGTGAGCGTGATGCTGCGGTCGAAGCGTGGGCATCTGACCATGTTCGGGGATATATCCAGAACCTTCACAACATTGATACTCGGACGGCACTTGATGCGCGGATCGAGAAGATGTTGCCTCAGGCTACCGATGCTGACCGGGACGCATATGAGGCTGAGGACGCGGCCCATCGTCAGCGACTGTTGAAGCTGGTGGAGAGCGCTGAGCTTGATCGAGTAAAGCAAGCTCAGCACAACCGCAGATTCGGATTCTCACGCTCTGTGGGTGAGCGCATGGGTCGCCAGCGCCGGGCTGAGGAGGAGATTCGTGAGCTGATCACCGCTTCTGAGGCCTCGGCCAGGAAGCGCCAGAAGCAGCACAAGAAGTCCAAGAAGAGCGCTGAGTCCTCTCGCTCCTCCCGGGTGAAGGCTCGTCCCGCGGTGAAGTCCACTGGCTTCTGCGGGAAGCGAACTCGGTCTGGCGCACCGTGCCGCAATTCGTCGAACTGCCCGGTGCACGGATGAGCGCCGCACAGTCCCGCGTCACCGGCATGGGCGGTCATCACAGTGCTCGGGCGCAGAAGGATGAATGGCTGACTCCCCCGGAGATCACCCAGGCACTGGGGCCGTTTGACCTGGACCCTTGCTCCCCCATCAATCGGCCCTGGGCAACTGCGCAGAGGCACCTGACGATTGAAGATGACGGGCTTGCCAGCCAGTGGCTGCCGTGGGAGTTCGTCTGGTGTAACCCGCCCTATGGTCGGGAGACCTGGAAGTGGCTGGCGAAGCTGGCTGATCATCCTGCTGGCGGCATCGCCCTGATCTTTGCACGAACGGAGACCAGCGGCTTCTGCGCTGAGGTCTGGGATAAGGCTGATGCGATCTTCTTCTTCGATCAGCGGCTGTTCTTCCATCACGTCGATGGCACACGGGCCTCGGCCAACTGCGGTGCCCCGTCCTGCCTTGTCGCCTACGGAGCGGAGGCGGTCCGCCGGCTCAGCCGATATGAGCGTGCTGGCTCCCTGGTCACAAGGTGGCGCAGGGCAGCTGCGTGACGCTCACGATGAGTGTGTGCACGCGCTTCTCTAACTCGGGCTCACTGGTAATGAACTGCGGTGGCGGGCGCCGACCTTAGTCCTCCTGGTTGCCCTGGAGTGCTTGCCTGAGTTCAGCAATGAGTGTGTCGTATTCTGCCGTTGACTTGTTCTGGGAGTCTGCGGCGAGGGTTTCGGCGAGGTCTGCGACGCGCTGTTCACGGGCGGTGACATCGGCTTCGCGCTGCTGGAGCTCCTCTAGAGCTTGTGCCCATTCGGCTTCGGTCTCCTCAAGGTGCTGCTGCCGGCGTTGGAGCTCTTCGCCGTGTTCTTCCCACTGATGAATGTGGTCTTCCAGCTCTTGTTCTCGTTCACCAGCGCGTGCCTCACGCTCAGCGAGCCGATCGCTGAGTGCGGCTAGTCGCTGGAACTCCGTCTCGTTCTTTTCGGCCTCGGCCTCCACTGCGTCGAGCTGTTCCTGAAGTTCCGAGGCACGCTCCAGAACCTGTAGTGCGTGCTCCTGATCGGCCGAGGGTACTGGGCCGGCCTCTGGCTGCTCCTCACCCAGGTGGTGGTGACCTAGCGCGCCTAGAAAGCCGCCCACTGTGAGGGCGACCACGGTGACTACTACGAACCACGGCAGACTGACGCTGCGGTGCTTTGAGGCATCCTGTTGCGGCTCAGCCACGGCTGGTCCTGAACTGGGAGATGAGTGTGGCAATGAGCGCGCTCAGGTGGGTGGCGCCGAGAACCAGTACGGGTAGGTAGATGAAGCTATTCGGGTCCTCCAGGCTCAGCGTCACGCTTATCGGAGGGCTTCCCCACGGCAGGCTGAGGGCGAAGACTGTTCCGTCATCGCCTGCCAGTAGCCCTAGCGCTACAGCCAAGGTGCACATTGCAATGGCCGTGAAGCCGATTGCCTGCACCAGGAGGTTTTGCTCCTTGAGCAGAAGGCCAGCCAGGCGCAGCGCCTGGTGGTCGTCTGCCGTATATCGATAGGCGCGACCTGTGGCGCCAGTGCCGGTCGTTGGCCCCGCGATGGGGTTCACTGCTCTCCAGCAGGATCCGATTGCGACGGCGGAGGCGATCATGATGATGTTGAGCACTATCCGTGGAGCCGCCTCCCACCCGTCTCCGTAATCCGGGATCCCCAGCCGACTAAGTGTCCCGAGTGCTGCGCCTGCGCCGAGTGCGGTCAGGATCAGAAACGCGGTGTGTTGGTCTTTGAATCGCAGCTTCACCAGGATGAGTGCCATCAGGCAGATGGGCGGGATCAGGGCAGTGATCATCAGTACATCAGGTCTTTCAATTCGGATACGAGCCGGGGGTTGGGGGTGTCGTGCCGACGGATATGGTCTTCCACCAGCTCCGGTATGTGGCGTGCGCCGAAGATGGGAATTGTTTGGCGACCAAGTGAGGGGTGAATCATGACCTGCTGCTTGGCTGAGGAGGGCCAGACCACCAGCTTCGGCGTGACGGGTGCGTCCACGTGCTCGGCGAGCATCCGGCACATGCGGCCCAGACCCTCTCGGCGGTCATGGTCCACCGGTGTTAGACCTCGGCGCAGTGTGCTTCCCAGCAGGCAGTGATAGAAGCCGTCCCGCCAGACTTTTGAGTCGAGCACGAGGATGGAGTCGCCGGCGACAATGAGGTGGTCGAGGTTTGCGGAGAGTCCCGGGACGATGATGTCGTGAATGATCGCGGCATCGTGTGAGTACTTGGCCAAGACAGCGGCGGTTCGTCGCTCTCCCCCGGCGCCGTGTTCCCCGGTGCTTCCATATTTGGTGCCCAGCGATCCGCCGGGCCTTCCATAGACTCCAGTGCTCATAAGCTCTATTGCGGCCGCGAGAACGCCCCGTCGGCTCATTGCCATGGCGGGGCGTTCTGAGGGTGGAGCAGTGATCAGGCTGCGGCGAGCATGTTCTCGCGCTGAGCAGCTGCGGCAGCAATGATCTTGTCCGGGTCAAAGCCGGACCAGTGGTCGTTCTCGGTGACCACGACCGGAGCCTGTAAGTAACCCAATGACCGGATGTACTCCAGTGCCTCAGCGTCCTCGGTCACATCGACGACGGTGTACTGAGCGCCCTCTTTCTCCAGTTTCCGATAGGTGGCGTTGCACTGGACGCATGCGGGCTTGGTGTAAACGGTGATGCTAGGGACAAGTGAGCTCACAGATATGCCTTTCTTCATGTGGTGTGACGGTTGCTGGTCCCGCTGGTGCGGGTAGTACTCACTGTGGCCGGGAGGCCTGTGAGGGATGTAGGGCTACTTCTCGATGGCCAGCGGTCCGGCGAAGTCGCCCAGAGCGGCGTAGACAGCTTCGGGTTCGTCCTCACCTTCTGCCCACTTGAAGTGCTCCACTGAGGAGTTTCCTTCATCAAACTGGCGCGCCACTTCAAGCATGTGTGAGCCCTCCTCCCCTGCTGCGAAGCTCATGGTGAGCTGCTCCCCATCGGGGCGGATGAGCTTCAGGCGGTGCGGGAATCCGGTCTCCAGGGACACTTTGGTCTGGGATGCTTCCTCTTCGGTGAGGCGACTGAGAACCTCAGCGGCGATGGTCAGGATGCGGGCGTTGAGTGTCATCATGCTGCTTTCTCGGAGATGGCGGGAGCAGTGTAGAGGGGCCGACCGTCGAGGATCTCTGCGATCTCCTGATATCGCTCGATCCCCAAGAGATGGCCCAGAATATGGACGGCAAGACGCGGTGGCACTGCGTTGCCGCACTGCTCGAAGCGTTTGGTCTTGGTTCCAGTGAAGGGATAGTCCACCGGGAAGCTCTGCAGCACTGCGGCCTCCTCGATCGTCAGGCGTCGCAGTGGTGCATCCTCTAGGGGCGGCGGGGTTAATCCCGCGGAGAGCGCCCGGTGGTATTCCTTGATGAACTCCCCACCGCTCTCATCCACAATGTGACTGCGGTTGCCCCCAGCACTAGCAGTCATCACTGGTGCTAGCTTGCTGGGATCAGTGGGTCTTCCAGCGCCGTTGAAAAGCATGCCGGCGTACGGGGATGGACGCAGGACCGGGTTCTTCGCTGGGGTGATCTTTGCGCCAGGGTCGAAGTCGGTGTCCTTCCACTGGAAGCCAGGACTGGCGTTGGAACCTCCGTTGGCGCGCACAGTGGGCGCTGGGGCACTGGCCGGTCGCCCGGGGCGATCCCCGTGACGCTCAATCATCCCTTTGCCCCGCATGCCAACAGCTTCGATGTGCGAGTACCCCTCAGCACCGTCAGCGTAGGGGTCCTCGACTTGGAGATTTCCTGACCGCGAGCAGAATATTGTTGGAGCCGGATGGTCCTCTTCGCGCCTGGTGGAGTTGGCACGCGACCCGACGCGCAAGGCCCGCTTGGGAGTATCTTTCGCTGCTTCACCGCCGACCTTGTAGAGGTTTGCTTTGCCAGTGACGGCCATCGCTGGCTGGTGTCCTTCACGACGCTGGTAGTTCTCTCCGGTGGGCTTCTGATTGCCCTGGAGATAGGACTCTCCTTGTTCGGAGTCTTTGGCCGTCGCGGCGTTGGTCTGCATCTTTAGGGCATTGCGGCGTTCTTCTGTACTGAACCCTGCCGGGCCGATGGTGTCCTGGGATGAGGTGGAGGTCATCGTCGCTGCCGGGTGGGTCACAGGCCGCTGATATCGGGACTCATCCGGTTTCCCCCACCGGGTGGTGTTGTTGGTGTCGTGTACCAGCCCATCCACCCACCGCCCAGCGTCACGCTCGCGTTTGATGGACTTCCTGGCGCCGTTTCCGAAAGGCTCACTGCCTCCGTTGGAGCCTCCACCTCCAGTCACGGTCATGGTTGGGCGGTCTGTCATGCCCCATCCGAGGGCCTCTGCCATGGACACCCATTTCTTTACGCCCTCATCCAGCTTCTCCGGGCTGCGGGAGTAGTACTTGGAGTGCGTGGGGCTGGCAGTGTGGCCCGCTTGTCCAGGCTGGCAACCAGGATGGCTCGCTTGCGGGTCTGCGGCACACCATAGGCCTCAGCCTGCAGGAGCCCTACTTCGCCGCGATATCCGAGCTTCTCAAAGACCGCCAGCATGGCTTCCCAGACCGGCTTGACCGGGGGTACCTGTTCGAAGGCCAGGTGCCGGTAGGGTGTCCCTGCCTGATGCATCCGAAGCACCCAGACCAACGGGATGAGAACCAGGGCGGTACGGACGTCGTCGTAGCTATCGGGCTTGAAGTCCGCACCCTCGGCGATGGCCTGAACGTCTGCCAGTACTTGATCGAGGGCCTTTCGTCCTGCTCCCTTGCCCGCAGTAGAGAATGACTGACAGGAGGGACTCATGATCAGCAGTTCTGCTGAGAAGGGTGTGACGTTGAGGATGTCGTCCTCGATGGTCGCGTATCCGCAGGTGCGGCGCGTGGCGTTGGCTGCGTCGTCGTACTCAATGCCCTTCTCCTGGACGCCGAGGAGCTGTAATGCCAGCGACCAACCGCCTGGTCCTGCAAACCCGTCTGCGGCGGTGATCTGCCTAGGCGCGGGCGGGGGATATTCAGTTTCTATGGAAGCCAAAGTCATGCCGTCTACTGCGGCCGCATCAGCTCCGGTAGAGACGAGAGACGCGTTGAGACCCCGCCCGGTGTGCGCATCTTCCCCAGGACCCGCCGGGCTCTGCCCGATCTTTCCCATGCGCCCCGGGCGGGGCTCGTTCGCCAGGCAGGATTCGAACCTGCGACCCTCCGAGTAGGAGTCGGAAGCTCTGTCCAGCTGAGCTACTGGCGATTACCCAGCACAGGCTCGGATCAGATGGCAGTCCTCACGTTGCCGGCCCGGAGGCCACCGAGGCTCAACCCTCGGCTCGTGCTGGAGGCCCATCCGCATTCTCAGCGATCCCAATAACCTCGTCCCCCGGACTGCCATCCAGGCTGGAGTGAGATTGGGGACCTCAATGCGGTAATACGCAGTGCAGGGTCCTGACACCTCGTCCGCCAGGCAGGATTCGAACCCGCGGCCTGCCGAGTAGAAATCGGCAGCTCTATCCAGCTGAGCTACTGGCGGAGGGGTGGCGGTCAGTTTGTCCCCGCGTGGGCAGACCTTATGCCGCCGTGCAACTGTGGTGATGTACCCCTGTGACATCTCCTACTGCGGCCGCACGATCGCCTGAGGGGCCTAACCCCTGCTCGCGCGCAGCTCGTTGATCAATGAGCGGGACGCGGAGTTGAACATGGAACCGTCACCACGTCCGGCGTTCTCGGTGGCGTAGTTGATGCCCAGCTCATAGCCCTGACGGCGCAGTTCAGCATTCTCAGGACCAGGGAACTCCTCGTCGATCTGGTCATAGTAGTAATTCAGCGCTTGCTTCTCTCGTGAGCGGTCAGGGGCACCTTCGTACTCCAGTTCACTCACGCCCTTGGCGTAGGCGACTGCGCGATCAGCGATGGAGGCTGCGTCGGTGTTCCCGCGGCGCACTAGGTCCAGTGCATGCTCGAAGGCCGCGCTGTCCTCCAGGCTGTCAGGGTCGAGGTCATGATCATCCTCCAGGGAGGCTGTGATGTCCCTCATCGCCCGGCGGCGGTCAATGTCGTCTGGGAACTCATCATCGATGGTGTCAGTCCAGGAGTTGGGATAGCTATCCAGTCCGTCGAGGTCGTCAAGGACCGATCGCGCCTCAGCGATGGCTTCTTCGCTCTTGCCCTGAGCGCGCCAGGCCTCCGCCAAGGTCTCGCGCGGCCCCTTGGGTTGGGCCGCATCCAGCAGCTGGTCGCGTCGGGCCTCGGCCTCTTGGCGGGTCATGCCGTCGATCCTGTCGATGGGTTCCCCGGAGTTGTACGCCACGGCATCGATACGCCACCCTTTGACCTGATCGTTGACGTCATCCCTTTCGAAGAGCCGGTCCATCTCGGAGAAGTCCATGGTGACGTCGCGGAGTCGGTCCTCCCACTCATCGGGTTCTTCTTCCACAACGTCCCCGTCGATGTCATTGGTGTGACTAACGTAGAAGGACGCTCCGGTGTCGCCTTCGACCACTCGCAGCGATGCCACGTCGGCGTCTCGCATGTCTTCCAGCAGATTGTGGGCTGCCAGTGTTGTCACGAGCTGTTGCTTCTCTCCTGCGCGCTCGTAGTCCTGGGTTGCGGAGGTCGCAAGCTGTGCGGTCTTCGTCTCGCTCTCTTTGCGCCGCTGCTCAGCGTTTAGAGAATCCCCCTCTGGTCCCCCGCTGTGAGGTGTCTCGCCCAGAGTGATGGAGGATTCCCCCTGGTGCCGGTGGACTGCCGTGCCCTGGAGGTGCCTTTGATCTTGTGCTGGTTGGTGCCGATGCCACCGCCTGTTTTGCTCATGGTGGTGACTGTGGCCGGGGCACCGGCGATGCGAGGGCTTATTCGGGCCGAAAAGATCTGCGCTTCACTTCGCCCTGGAGACGCTCGCCATTGGGACCCTCAACCTCAATCCAGACGGTGATCTACCCACCTACCCCCTACTGGTGATCCGCGATCGCTTCGTGGTCATTTCGCCGTCGAGAATAGCGATCACCACAGGCATGTCCCGCACAGCCAGCAGCCAAGATTATCTGCCGTTTGGAGCAGATTAAACATACGGAGGGGTGCTCACCGCCAAGCTGGTGAGCACCCCTCCGTATGCTAGAAGCCCCGACGCTTAGTCACCAATGACATCTGGGTATTGGTCCAGGTCGAAGTAAGGGAACGTGAACTCACGCCCATCACTCGAAGTCATCTCGAAGAGAGAAGGGTCTCCGTTACGCGCCATGGTGGAAGAGGGTCGGTCGTCTGCAACGATGATCTCACCAGTGGCGAGACTAGAAGACGATGCACGAGATTCAGCGCTCTCGGATGATGGCATGAAATATGCCCTCTCATCACCGCCATCAGCTGATTGAAAGCGAACTGACAATCCACGCTCTTTGACAGTATCGGGAGAAGCGCAGGTGGTGACTGCATAGCCGGGCTCGATCTTGGAGGTACCGTTCAGGCAAACTTCCCCTGAGCTCGACTCAAACGTTGACCAGGAATAGTGGTCATCATTGCCACGCGCAGTGCTCACCGCATCGAAAGTACTGGGATCGAGTAGCAGTTCATCGTGCTCAGCAGCAGTTTCCGCCGAGACGGTATCGTCTATATCGGATGCAAGGGCGCTGGAAGCGACCCGGATGATGCAGTCCATATCGCTGACAAGATCATTGCGAGCAGTGTTGTTTACCCAGTAACAACCTCCTCGTCCTGCTTGTGCGGGAACGGTGCTATATTGCACCTGTTGTCCAGTCGGACTTGAAGCGTGACCTATCCCGTTGTTGTTGCGGTCAAGGCTTACGATGTGGAACGTATAGAAACCCATACCATGGGTGTCTAAACTCATAGCCCCGTACCCACCATAAGTGAGATTATAGATCCTGCTGTTAGACACTGCACGAGGCGCTACAGGGCCTGCTAAGTGATATCGGACGTTAGTGATACTAGATGCCGCTTGGCTGCTTTGATCGTCGTTCTGGTCAGGATTAGTTGCCAGAGGACCGGCTAGAGATAGAGCGCCTACGCTAGCGAGAGTCAGAAAATTGGTTCCAATAGACATCGTGATCAGCTATCCTATCCTTGTTTAGCATATATATTTTTGCTTATTTCTATGAAATCGCTGTCAGCAGGATCTCCGGGATTGAGTTGGTAGGTTATGTCGCCAACCCCACCCCATGCAGGAGAGTTCTCGAAGGTACAGAAACTGAACCATGACGCACTGTCCTCGGCGCTATTCTCAGCCAGGCAGACCTCCCTAGAGTCTGCACCTCTGGCTATATAGAGCGCGCTCGAAAACTCAGTTTCAATGTGTCGCGTCGAAGAGGGATCGATGTTTAGCTGTTGGGCTATGTCACTAGGGATTGAGTCATCAGGGCCCTGTTCGGACGAAAAGTAGACTTCATAGGGGCTCATGCCGGAACAGCCCGTCGACAGTAAACAGACCCCTAATAACGCGCCTATCGAAACTGTATGTGACTTGAGTCTCAAGTGCGGCATGAACGCTAATCTATATCTAGATATCTAGCGAGTCAAGGAATACAGTCAATTTATAAACCGTAACATCCTGATAACAATACTTGTCCCGTCTGCCGGATCGTTTTAGAATCGCGCGTTGGAGTTCCCGGAACCTCACTGTCGCAGCCGATTATCTTGCCCTGGCGGTTCATAATCCCGGCTATCTCGGCGCGAATCTGTCGTGATCCAGGCGGTCATGAACAACGGCACTGTTGGGGAGCGCTGCGCGTAGGCCTGGACACCTGCTTAGTCAGCTCTTAGCGAGTTCCCCCTCTGGTCCCCCGCTGTGAGGGTCTCGCCCAGAGTGATGGAGGATTCCCCGCTGATGCCGGCGGACTGCCGTGCCCTGGAGGTGCCTTCGATCTTGTGCTGGTTGGTGCCGATGCCACCACCTGTTTTGCTCATGGTGGTGGCTGTGGTCGGGGAACTCGCGATACGAGGTGGTTCAGGCGGACCGAAAGGAGCTGCGCTTCACTTCACTGCGGACGCAGCACTGCCGGGTTCAGTCTTTGAGCTGCTTCTTTGCGACGTTGCGGGCTTCGAAAAGCAGATCCAGCACGAGTTCTTCGGCGGTGACCTCGGTTTCCATGGCCTGGCCGGCCTCGGTGCTGCTGTCCAGTTGCTCCAAGGTATCAATCTTGCGCGCCAGCACATTCTGTATCTGGTCATCGAGGGTTCCTGTGGCAACCAGGTAGGTGACCTCGACAAGCTCGGTCTGGCCCTGCCTATCCGCCCTGTCCATTGCCTGGCTCATGAGCGCTGGTGTCCAGTCCTGTTCGACGAAGACCACCCGGTGCGAGCGGGTGAGGGTGATGCCCACGCCTGCGGCGACGATGGAGGCGACCAGGACATCGATCTGTCCGTCCTGGAAGTCATCCACGATCGCTCCACGTTTGGAGGCTGGCACGCTGCCGTCGATGACATCAACGATGAGCCCCTCATCCTCAATGGCATCGGCCAGGGCATCGACCACCTCGGTGTGGTGGGCGAAGACGATCAGCGGCGAGTCTGGGTCCTGAGTCATCATTTGGGCGATCAGATCCACAGCAGCCTCGACCTTCGCCAGGCCTGCCGCGCGACGCATGGGCGAGAGCAGACCCACACCCGATTGTTCAGCATATGAGACAAGGTCCTCGTCAGGGGCGGAGGCAAGCTCCGACGAGCCGCCCCACTTCTCGATAACGTTGTCAATGATCTCACCATGTGAGACTCTGTAGGATTTCAGGTCCACATCGACCCAGCGCCAATCGTGGATCTTCCCCTTCAGGTGCGGAAGAAGCTCGGCCTTGGATTTCCGTACCCACAGTTCGCTCATGATCTCGCCCAGCTCCTCCAGGCGCTTCTTATTGGGCTTGAACTGGCCGAACTTGTTCCTCTTGGTGTAGCGGTCCAGGAACTGACCGTAGGAGCCGAAATGGGTCTCCAGCTGACCTGTGATCGCCAGCAGGTTTGCCATCTCCCCCGGGTGGGCGAGCATGGGGGTGCCGGTGACGGCGAAACGGCGGCCCATAGGCAGGCTGCGCGCCAGACGACGCACCGCCTGGGACCGTTGAGAGTCCCAGGTCCGGAAGCGGTGGGCCTCATCGACGATCAGGCAGTCCGGCTCAAAGTCTGCGATGACAGACTCCACGGCCTCTGTGCCCAGCAACGAGTCCGGGACGATGAGCGCACCGGCCTCCAATCCTTCCAAATAGTTCTCCGGTATCTTGCGACCGGCCTGAATGCGACGGATATAAGGGCCGTGCTCGAACGCCTTGGATTGCGACCGTGGGGTGGTCTGTCCGGGTGCCACGTGGCGCAGATAGGGTTCGATCGACTTCGCCGTCTCTTTCACCCAGTTGGTGGTCACCAGCGGCGGCACTACCAGCAGAATCCTGCTGGCACCGGCCACAGCGGCGGCAGCGAGCGAAAGCGTTGATTTGCCAGCACCCATGTCGTGGCAGATGCAGAAACGACCCGCAGCCACCGCGTAGGCAGAAGTCTTCTGGAAGGCGCGCAGCTGGAAACCTTCAACCCCAAAGGATTCAGGAATCTCCCCGTAGACTTCTGCTGCCTCGGCCAGCAGGTCGTCTTCGCCGAGTGAGTCGGCCAGGTCGGCGACAAGGTCCTCATCCTGCACTTCGAAGAGTCCGGGGTTCTCATAGTGATCCCAGGCTTCCTCTGGGGCGATAATCAGATCATCATCGTCGGCTTCACACAGGTCGGCAGTGTCGACGATGAAGCAGCGGCGCGTCTTATCCCAGATCGCGCCGTAGCCGATGATCTTCTCGACCTCCTCAGTGCCGGCGAACCGAGGGTAAACGGCCCACTGCCCAGGACCGTCGGCTTCGATGACGGGAAAGAACAGGTCGGAGAGGTCAGGCTCGCCCGGCAGCTGGATACCCAGCTCATCGAGCACATCATTGGGGTGCTTTGCGATACCTGTGCCTGTGATTAGCCAGGTCTTCGTCTTCGGCTCCCACTGCCTGCCGGGGAGCTTCTTCACCGCATCCAGGAGCTTGGTGCCCCGCAGTGTCTTCTCTCCCAGGTTGAAGGAAAGCTCTACCGCTGGCACCCGCTCATCCGGCAGGAACGATGCTTTCAATCGGTCGTCCTTCGACCTGCGCTCCTGTACTGGGGGTGCAGCACGATCAGGGATGAGCCAGCTGCAGCAGAGAACATCAGAGCGAAGGCCAGTGTTCTCAGGTCCTCCCAACCGATAAGTATGAACAGACCTGCTGCAAAGACCAGAAGCAGGACGGCGACAAAAAGGTCGAGGGCGCGCATTAGATCATCACCAGCTCTCGCACAGTCTCAGCACGGTCGTGCTCGCCTTCTGCCTGGTGGTCTCGGGTGCATTCGACCGTCACAGCGGACTCAGGTGCTTCCTCGCACTGATCAGGGCTGTGAAAAATGCTCCATTCCATGACGAGAAGGTCTCGCTCACACAGTGCGTCACCTTCATCGAAGACACTTGTCTGCTGTGCTGGTTCTCCGCAGAGGTCGCAGGTTGCGATGGTCGCCATGTCGAGGTCCCTTCTCGTTCGCGGTTCGTGATTGCCTAAGGCTCATTGCGGCCGCGCGTACATTGGGATGAATCCGCCGATTAGATAGCCGTCCTCCGGGGCAGCAGTGCTGAGATATCGACCTTCAGCTGCGCCCAAGTGGGCTAGTCGCACAATCTCAATCCGTCCGTTAATTGGGTCGGGCTTCCCATTGGCGAACCGGAAGCGGAGCCGGAATCCTGCCTGTGGGCGATCGTGTACCTGGGCGAACAGGCCCAGTGAGCGCGCCAGCTCGGCGACGTCCCACACCAGGTCTGAAGAGAAGGCCCAGCCTTTGAGCGGGGAAACGCGAGGGGCCTGCGTGAGGATTCCGCGCAGCAGGGCATCGCGCTGTTTGACGGTAGCTCTCAGATACTCCTCTGGGATGCTGGGGCGCTCGTCTATGATGAGCATCCGCCCGGCTTCAGTGATCTCCCCCAGCGTGACCCCTTGAAGCTTGCGCCCCGGAACTGCCCGGGTGAGGCCTATCGAGTAACGAGGCAGCTTCCTCTCCTCGTCACCACCACGGGTGAGCATGGCCTCTGCTAGATCGTGGATGCTCAGGGTGCGCTCACGCATTTCCACCAGGTCGTAAACGGTCCAGCGACTGGTGCCTGAGACCATTAGTCGCTGAGCATCTGCCAGCTCCATCTCGTAGACCTCAGCGTCGCGCTCGGGTTCTACCTCGATGACGGTCGTGGCGGCACCTTGCCTGCCAAAGAGCGTGGTTCCCACCTCCACCTCCCCCAGTGTTGTCCATCCATCAGGGGTGGGGATGGCGGTGGAAAGTAGGGGGTTCTCAGCAAGCAGGTGGTTAGACATGGCCCTCACTGCGGCCGCGTTCCTCACAGCTCCAGGGCCTCGGCTTGAGCCTTGGCCAGGTGGCCAGCGGGTCCGGAGAAGACGGGCTCAGCGGCTGGCTTTCCTGCGATCTCCTCGCTCTTGGTCCAGTCTGTGCCGCCAGGGTTGGGGTCCCGGGTGTCCATGCCGTCATCGCCGATGGTGTCGTAGAGCATCTTCGCGGTGGGCAGCACCGCGGTCTCACTGCGAGTAGGAATCTGCAGGTGCTCCAGCCAGGCTCGGTAGGTCTCGGTGGTAGCGAAGAACGACTTGAAGACTGTGGGCGGGGTGGCCTCCAGCTCCGCAGCTCCCACGCCACGAGAGGCCTTAGCGTCTTCACGCACATGCTGCGGGACCTCAGGTACGCCGTCGGCGTTGGAGAAGATGTTCTCGCGGTTGCGCCTGGTGGGCTTGGCACCCATGAGGATCTTGTGGCCCAGGTTGGTGCGAAGATCGGTACCGATGCCGGTGGCCTGGGTGGCGATCTGGGTCGAGATCAGCAGATGGATTCCCACGAACCGGAGCTCGGCGGCGATCTTGGTGATCGCGGCAATCAGCAGCTCTTTAGAGAAGTTCTCCTGCTCGGCTTCGTCTTTGAGGTCCAGAAGCTTCTGCGGGGAGTCTTTGGTGGTCTTGGGCACTTTCCTCAGGCTGAACAGCGCTGTGACCTCGTCGACCACAACAACGATAGGGGTCAGTCCCTGGCCTGCCGGCAGGTCGCGCCACGACTGGACGCCACGAGCACGCAGGTATTCGCCTCGCTCATTGCCGATCTTGCGGATGTACTCAGCGACTGTGGCGGCATGCTCCACAGAGGTACATCCCCAGCCGTGCTCCATCACCCAGGGCTTGCACCACATGAAGTCCACACTCTTGGCCGGGGTGTCGATGATGGCCACGTCCCACCCTCGTGCCAGCAGATAGGAGAGGTAGGCGTTGATGGTGACGCTTTTACCCGACATCGAGATACCGCCGATTTGGGTGTGCGGTGCTGCGCCAAGGTCCAAATAGAGTTGCTGGTGGTCGTCCCCTGGATCCGGCAGTGTCATCCCCAGCGGCACTTTGAAGTGCTCAGGATTGGTGTGGTCGAAGGGATCGATGTCGTAGTCGATTGGTGTGGGGTAGGACGCGTCGAAGGATTTCAGCTCAGCAGGAATGATGGCACCGCGGCGAGCCTTCACATCCACGTCCTTGTACCAGCCCGGTTCACCGACAACAAACGAGGCCACCTCGTCCAGACCGTCGTCGTGCTTAGAGGGCACATAGCTGGTCGGCAGGGTGAAGTCGTAGCCGCCGTCGGCTCGCTTGGCGACTTGGAGATCCCAGGGTTCGCAGCGTAGAGCGTTCGCTAGCGCATCGCGGGCCTTGACGACGTCTGCATCGAGCTTGGAGATGATGGCTCGGCCTCGCCAGGGTTCGAAGCTGGTGAGCACGAATCCTGGGTAAGTGTCGGCGTATTTGGCCGCGTACTTCTTAGCTTCGGTGGGCCGAACGTCGGAAAGCAGCTTGATGGACTTGGCCTTCTGGCCGGCATGTGAGGCGATAACGCTCGTGGTGGTCTTGCGAGTGAGGATCACCTCGCGGTCATCGGCGTTGAACGCCTCGATGGAGAAGCCTTCCCCATAGCTGGCCGCGACTTTCTGCAGGACCTTCTGCCGATGCTTGTCGTTCTCCGGGTCGAAGCTCTCCGGGACTTTCACTGTGGCGCGCTCGATACCTGACACCTGGGACCTTTCTTCTGTCTTGTCATTGCCTCCTCCCATGTGCAGTCAGTTCGAAGCTCACCGATTGGTATCCCCTGCTCCGGTCGGGGTGCGGCCGCAGTCCCTGATGTCAACACCGACAACAGGGAAAGGACCCACCACATGTCACGTCACACCGCCCTTGCTCTCGCCGCCTTGGTGGCGTTGGGAGCCACTGCCTGCTCATCGGCTTCGGCCCAGACCACGGAGGCAAGCCCCTCCCCCTCGCAGACGATCCTCGTCGAGGAGACCTATGACGACGACTATGAGAAGGGCACTGAAGCCGAAGAACTCGACCAGGACGAGACTGAATCCTCTGAGGTGAAGGATGAGGATTCCGCGGATGCCGAGGAAGAGGCAGATGTGGAGGAGGACGACGACGCTGATGTCGTTGCAATCCTGGAGTTCGACGAGCTGGACGAGAAGCTCGCCACCATGATCACTGATGCATCAACCCGTGAACCCGGCTACTCCGGTGACACTCAGACTTATTATCAGATCGTGCTCGACAACCCCGCACTCGTCGATGAGCACGGCAATGTCAACGCTGCGGCCTTCGAGAATCACCTCGGCTGGATCTCCGCTGTAGAAGCACAGCGCAAGGCCGAGCGCGAAGCCGCTGCCGCTGCCGCAGAACAGGCTCAGCGTGCCGCCCAGCAGGCCCCGACACAGCAGACCCAGTCCCAGCAGGCCCAGAAGGTGCCAGCGCCCACCAATACCGGCAGCCAGCAGTCCGCTCCGGCTCCGGCTCCGGCTCCGGCTCCTCAGGCATCGTTTAGCCGCCAGGCCACCGAGTCCGTCGCGCGCAACGTCTGCGGCGCATCTGTTCAGTGGGTTGACCTCGGTGCTTACCGCCTAGGTGAGTACCAGTGGGGGTCTACGAGCATGAAGATCAACGGTTACCGCCAGGGCATGTCTCAGATGCACATGAACTATGTTGCCGCCCATGAGTGTGCGCACGCTCTCCAGCACCGAGCATTCAGCGGAGACTTCGCAGCTGCACAGAACCGCATGAACGAGATTCACGGCACCTCCGGCACTATGGGCCTAGAGCACAACGCCGACTGCATCGCCATCGCCCTGGGATACTCGCCCGAGCCAGGCCGCCCCGGTGGCTACGGATGCCCGGCAGGAGGTAGCGCCGCGGCTCAGTCCATCATCAGCGGCCAGCGCCCCTGATCAATCCAGTCAGGCTCCCCTACTAGCCTGGCATACAGCAGAAGACCCCGGCCCGAAAGCTGGGGTCTTCTGCTGTATGCCCTAGTAATCCAGGACTGCTGCAAGTAGGCCTGCCACCATGAGTCCGATCAAAGCGAAGGCCAGGAAGTTGGTGCGCAGCCACATGTACCAGCGCATAGGATCTTGGCGTTCCTCTCCCTGGGGCAGAGCGGCCAGCTTGAGATCCTCTGGGTCGAATTTGCGGCGTTTCTCACGAGCCTTTCGACGACGACCACGCTTGCGCGGCGTTTTCGCGTTCGTCGCGGCTGGTTCTTGCTGTGACTCAATGTCCCGGGGCTGCGTTCTCGCCTGCAGTGTCAGCTCGACTGCTTCGGGAGCCTCGTCGAAGGACTCTGCGATCACATCAATGATCTGTTGACGTAGCTGGGGAAGCGTGGGTGCGGTCAGTGTGATCCCGATAGCGCTCAGGTCAGCTTCCCAGCCGTGGTCCATCTGGACGGCGGAAACAGTGTATTCACCCATGGAGACCAATTGCGGCCGCATCCTCATGCACGAGACCCCCGCCGCGCCAATATCGATGCGGCGGGGGCTCGTGCTGGCTTGCTAGAAGAGTGGTGATCCGTTGCTGGCGATGTCGCGGCGCTCCACGGTGACATCGCCGATGAGCATCTTCTCGAAGTCGCCTCCGGAGAACTTGATCTCGTAGAAGTGATCCGGCTGCACCAGCTGGCAGCCCGGTTCACCATCGACCCAGCGGTACTGGGCGAGGATGCGGGTGTAGCCGTCTGGGCCGGTGGAACGTCCGCGCTCATCCACCAGAATCTCCGTGGACCCTGGCTGCACCTGTACCTCGGGACGCGCCTTGCATTCCGCAGCGCTGGACCAGGAAGCGTCACTGGCGGGCACAGGACGGTCGGCAATGCCGAACCGAGCTGAATCGGAGAGCAAGTGCGAGGCGCGCACGGTCGCTTGATCCCGGTTAAAGTCCGTGGCCGGGTAGTGCGTGGCGATGATGCGCCCTGCTTCAAGCTCCACCTTGTGGAGTCGGTCCACTGCTTCGGAGGCGGCTTCCTGCGAGCTCAGCTGTCCAGGAGCCATGCCCTCGGGGTGGTCGAACTCTTTAGCCAGCTGCTTCGAGGCCTCTTCTGCTCTTTCCATCGCTTCCTCAGCGCTAGAAGGCGCGTCGGTGTCCAGCACTTCGAAGCCCACTTCCTCATCGATGTCAGTGGAGATGGGTAGCGCTTCATCGTCGTACCCGTACCAGCCCTCCTCGGTGGAGTCAGGTGCTCCGGGTGATGGCTGGTCAGTAGTCTCGGTGGCACTTGGTGTTGGTGTTGCCGTGGACTCCTCAGCTTCGGGGGTCGCAGTGCTGCCATCCAACTGGGGGTCGACGACGATCTCTCCGCCTACCGGTGGTTCATCCTGTGATCCGCAGGCGCTGAGGGTCAGTGCCAGTGAGGTCGTGAGGATGACGGTGGTCAGTGCCTGCGTCTTCATGATTGCTCCTTTCGGGTGAATCTCAGTATGTGAGACTCATTGCGGCCGCATCGTGAGACGCTAGGCCATACAGGTCGCGCAGCTACAAGTCACGGAGTGGTCCAACCGCGAGAGCTGCAGCTCACCGTCGACCTCTACTGTCTCAATAAATACCACTGCACTGTGGTCCTCTTGAACCCCACAAGCTGCTGTACCGCTCCATGTGAGCAAGACCGCATGATCATCAGCGACCTCCACATTAGCGGCGTCGAACCCCTCGCTGGCTAATGCGAGGTCTAGCCCATACTCACCGACATTCCATCGCTGCTGACGCTGATTCCGCAGGTCCTCGGTGAAGAGGTGCTCGATACTGCGCTCGGCCTCTGAGGCGCTGCCGCTGCGCAAGGTGGCACTGACTAGTTGCTGGACGGCATCAAGACGGAACTGCTCTGTTTCGCTGAGGGCAGGCGCTGTTGTGTCCGTAGCAGTGGGTACCGCCACGGGATCAGCTCCTGCCGCCTGATACTGAGCAGTCTCCGGGTGAGCACAAGATGAGAGTAGTAGCGCTGTGACCGCCACTGTGGTCAGAGCCAGGTGTTTGCGCATGATGACTTCCTTACCGCCTGTTGAAGCTGACGTGGACGTGGTCACGGTGTGCTGCCGAATGGTCGCCGCCGCCTGGCCACCATGTGGTGCCGAAACCGGCGTGGTGGTACGGCCCCCATTCGCTGAACGGCTTGCCAGCCTCGCTGGCCGAAGCCATCCGCTCGAAGAAGATGACGTAATTGACGTTGAGTTCTTGGGCGTGAGCGAGGTAGAACTCAGCTACGGCCACAGCCTCGGCTGGCGGCTGTCCCACTCCCAGGTGGGAGCTAGAGATATCCAGTGCTCCACCCCAGTGATGGTCGGAGCTACCAGAACCCGAGCGTAGACCGTGCCATGAGGCGAAGTTGCCGCCGTGGTCAGGATGGAACGCGCCGACTCCGCACCGGAATCCTGGTAGCGCTGCACCATCCAGTCCAGACTCCACCGACCTCCCGGTGCCGTAGTCCTGGATGTCGGGGCGTGCATCACAGGTGATGCCGTCCAGGTCCGGGACATTGACTAGATCAGATCGGATTCCACAGGATCCGGTGACCAAGCTGACATTGCCAGCCATCTTCGGGATGACCACCACATAGTGCTCCGTCTCCTCGAAAGGCGGGACTCCCCCGTACTGCAGAACCGCGCCCGGCCCGGCGTTGTAGGCGGCCAGGGTGAGGACTACCACTTCCTCATCACTGGAGGCGAGATGCCTGACGGTATCGGCCAGTGCTCGCATGTATCGACCCTGCGCTGCGATGGCGTGCTGGGGGTTGAAAGGATCGCCACCGTTGCCATACGCCGCCCAAGTGGCGGGCATGAACTGGGCCAGGCCCTGGGCGCCTGCCGCTGATTTCGCCTGTGGATTCCACGAGCTCTCCTGCTGCAGCTGCGCGGCCAAGAGCTCAACCGGGAAGCCGGACTCCACTGCGGCGGCTTCCAGATACGGCTTGTATTCACTCGGTATTTCCAGTCCGCCCGAGCCGGTCCCGCCTGCTGGCACGGTGGTGGGTTCTGGCTTACACACCTCAGTGCGAGCTTCACCTAGTGACCAGGACAGGGCTAGATCGAAGACGTACTCGGGGGCCTGCTCACTAGCGGCTGTAGGCACTGATTCAATGGCCTTCACCCAGCGCTCGCGAACTCTCTTGCGAATATCCTCGCCAGTCTCAGTCTCGCTGCGGGAGGCATCGTTGGGGTTGAGGAAGCCGTAACCGGCATCAATGTTCTGCGGCAGTGAGGATCCTGAGAACGAGGAAGCCTCCGCCTGGGCCAGTCTGTTCGCCACGATTCCCAGCTGCGAGCCTGGGGCGTTGATGTCCTTCCGAAGCAGCATCTCACCCTCGTAACCGTGAGTGGAGGCGTTGATTGCCGTGCCGGAACCCTGGTTAGAGCCGACTGGGCCGGTGGAGTCACCAGCGTGGAAGCTGACGTGGACATGGTCACGGTGGGCGGCGGTGTCACTGCCGGCGCCGTTGGCGTAGACCTCTCCCCCATACGGTCCCCATGTGCCGGTGTTCGCTCGCCATACCTTCTCCCACCAGATGATGTAGTCGACGTTCATCTCAGCGGCGTGGGTGACAAACCACTCGGCTACCTCATCTCCGAACGCGCGCCCCTCGGCGGTTCGGTAATCCATCGATGAACCTGTTCCCACGAAGGAGAGGTCCAGCGCGTCGCCTCTTACGTGGTCAGATGCGTCACCGATGTCGGAGTCGTTGACGTGGCGGGCACCGTGGTATCCCGAGACCTTTGCGCCCCACATTTCGTCCGCACAGCGCACTCCGTGGGCCGCGTTGTCGTTGAGGCCGTCCTCGATGGGTGCCGGGTGGTAGTACTTCCAGCCTTTAGTCGATCCTGAACCGGCAGACCAGTTGGGTATGTGCGGAACCGGCGCGCAGGTCAGCTCCCCAGGCGGAACCGTGCCAACACCACCTCCGGAGGGTCCATCCGATCCTGAGGTTCCCCCTCCGGATCCTAGAGTCCCGCCCTGGCGAAGCTCTTCATTGGCGAGGGCGATTGCCTGCAGTACGAGATGGTTTGCTCCAGCGTCTCGTGCTGTCTGCTGGTACTGGGCGACGTTAGTGGGAATATCACCACCAACACCTGGGCCTGCAACCTCCATAATGTCTTCGTGGGCATTGAGTGCAGCACGTTCAGCAGTACCCTGAATCTCCATCTGACGCGGGTTAAACAGTGCCGCCTGGAACACGGTGCTGGCAAGAACGGCTGCCAGTAGGGCGAGGACCAGGACTATCGCGGTGATGACAAGCGCTAGGGTCTTCTTTGCTGTCTCAGTTTTGGCCAGCCCCACCGCCGCGCCTTTAGCAGCGCCAGCAACAGCGCCGACACCAGCGACTGTGGCACCCTGAGCGGCCCCCTTGGCTATCTCTGAGGCAACAGTGGTGGTATCACGTGCGGCCTGACCAACTGCTGCTGCTGCACCGTTTACAAGAACCTCTGCGGCGGCGCCAGAGGCTGCATCACCCACGCGGTTCTTCACCGCGTCGCCTGTCTTGGACAGCGATGTCTTACGGGAGAGTTCCAGGGCGCGCTGAGCGTTGTCCTTAGGCGTGCTTGAAGAGAGGTTCTGGGCGGCCACTACTCACCCTAGGAGTTCATTGCAGAGTGGAAGTTGAATGTGGTGAAGGGGTCCTCGGGTTCGGGATCGAATGTCTGCACCGGAACTGACGCGGGGACCAGACGCATCCAGTGATCTCCGACGCTGACAGGACGTCCACATTGGTGAAACACTTCCCCGGACCGGGCTGACTTTTGCTTCTCTGTCAGGTGCTGCCAGGTGCGTAGCTGTAGGCCTCGCCGTGATCGCGACTCGAAGATCCAGAGGGCGGTGAAGATGATGATGGGAAGGGCCAGAATGGCCCAGGCCTTCAGGATGGGTGTGAGGATGAGCATGACCAGGAGTCCGGGCACCCCGGAGAAGATCAGGATCATCAGGACTCGACGGCGCATCTCGATAAAGCCGATGACTGCGGTGCGCTCGGTCTGGGAGGTCTGGCCGGTGAGATGCGTGAGCATGTAGAGGTTGTTCATCGGACCTCCTGAATGGTGAGTGAGAGTCTGGATACAGGCGCTGGTGCAGGGAGCCAGCGCCTGTATTAACCGGAGGCGGGACTCTAGAGCCCCAGCCCGGGCAGGATGCCACCACCGCCGACGTCGTAGAACGCGCCAGTGCCGCTGGAGTTCCTGATGGCTCCGCGGAAGAGTCGCAGAACGATGTTCACGACCCAGTCCACGATCCGCAGGGCCAGCGGAAGGATGATGTTCGGTGCAAGGAGCACCAGACCGATCACGCCGGCACCGACGATCCCGGTAGCCCCGTTGCCCCAGCCAGTGCCGCGACGGTGCTGCCAGAAGTAGCCAATGAGCGCGGCAAGGATCAGCAGGATGCCGATCGAGTTCATGATGAGGTTCAGCGAGTCGCCGCCGATGCCTCGAACAATCGCGTTCCAAACCCTGGACCACGCGTCGGAGAAGTTCGTCCGCTGGTTAATCGACGCAGCCACGGTGGTAGTGAATGTGCTGAAAGACCCGTACAGCAGCTGGTTCATATCCCTTTCCTTTCAAGGTGCAGGCCGCCTCCGGCACTGCGATGCGAGTGGTTGATTCACAAGCCGAAGGCAGGGTCCCCGGGCTCTTCGTTTCACCCCATGTGCATATGACTCATGGAGGAAAAATTCAGGAAGCGATGGCGTCCTCTACTGCGATGTCGGCGGCGGTGCGCTTTCCAGACCGTTCATCGACAAGCCCGCTGTGACGGGCGATCGTGCGCAGGAGAGGTGACGAGGATGCAGCCGCGCGCCGGGCGGCAAGCTCGTCACCGCGGTGAATGAAGCTGATCAGCTTCTCCGCTGCTTCCTCGTTGGTGGCTACTGGCGTGTTGGAGCGGGTGAAGTCGGCAAGAACCACCTTCGACTCCCCGTTGGCGCTTCCCAGGCCGCGTGCCTTGGAGGTGCCTCGGATTCGGTGCTGGTTCGTGCCGACGCCGCCGCCGGTTTTGTTTCGCTTCATAGTGGTGACTGTGGCCGGGGATGTTCAGGCCCGTGCTGCGGTTGCGGCATCGGCGGCTAATCCCCACAGCCGGTGAGCGGCCTGCTCGCCAGGCGCGGCCTTGATGGTCTCAACTACTGTCTGCTGATCCCGGATGGAGAGTGTGTCCCCACCGAAAGGTTCCAGCAGCGCGGCAGTGTGAGTGCCGTCCTCTCCGTTCTCCCAGTCCGCGCATGCTTGGAGTACTCGTGACTCGATCGCGGTCTCCGCCTGGGTGCGCTGCTGAGGGGACAGGCGTGCTGCGCGCGGTCGCACCGGGGCACCGCCAGAGGCAATATGAAAAGCTGTGGCCGCCTGGTCGACGGTCAGTGCTTTCCCGGATTCCATGGCCTCAAGTGCTGCAATAGTGCTGTCACTAGCGGACTCGTCGAACTCCACGCCCAATGCAGGTGAGCGCTCCATGAAGCTGTTGTCTGCGTCATCAGACCCCCAAGGCTCCTCAAACCTTGACTGGTGGGTCATGGCGTAGTGCTCACGGTGCAGGCGCGGGGAGGGTGCGGGGGACTTCACGTTCGGGTAGTACTCGGTCCAGTTCTCCCGAATCTCTTCCATGATCTGGTCCTCCTCCTTAGAGGTGGGCTCACGCCCCTCCATCTCCACGAAGGCATCCCGATTCTGCCGGTAGATCTTCATTGCGGAGTCAGTGGTGAAGGACCAACGTTCCTTAGTGGAGCGCACCGCATATCCGGAGTTCGACATGGTTCCCAGCGCCGCACCCACATTGCGAATGCGGGATTCCCGGCCAGCCTTCACATCATTAGCCATGGACCGGACCAGGTCTGTGAGCACCTCGGAATGAAAGTCCTCTTCGTCGATGTGGACTGATGCGTTCAGGCGCTGCTTGGAGAAGCCCTGAGCTGCTAGACGCTGGGAGGCGGCCAGTAGAGACTGCCCGCTTCGATGCTCGGCGTGCCGACGAGTCAGACTCTTGAACATCTCCTCCATCCCGGCTGTGCGGGTTGCCCAGGAGGCTGCAGCACGCACCTCGGCTTCGCTGAGCTCGCGTGGGCGCCCATCACTGTCCTGGTGGTCTCCCGCGGTGTGCTCGACGTAGGAGTCGACCAGCTCTTCCCTGTTCATCGCCACGAAGCGGCCAGCCTCAGCGTCGAACTTCTTGGTGGCCTGGTCCATGCCGCGATCGCGCAACGTAGTGCGGATCTCGGAGTCAGTCATCTCTTGGGCAACGGCGCGAGCGCGCATCGTCGGGCGCGCCCCAGTCATCTCCTTGAGCCGTCGCTGAAAGGCTTCCTCTGAAGGCTTGCTTCGAGGGTCAGTGCCCTGTTCGTCAAGGGCTATCGTGGACTCTCCAGCTGCAGTAATGGTGCTGCGAGCCTGGGAGGTGCCCTTGATCTTGTGCTGGTTGGTGCCGCGTCCGCCGCCAGTTTTGCTCATGGTGCGTACTGTGGCCGGGGGCGCATTCATACCCCGATGGAGTGCCGTACGAGCTGAGATGCTCAGCTGCTTAGGTGAATCACCGCCAAGGCTCCCGGCTGGTCCTCCATGTTCATGCATAGACCGTTGATTCCGGGGCCTAGCTGGTAGCGCCGTGACTCGTGGTAGTGCCCGTGGACGATCAGTCCGGGAGTGGTGATCCTTACGGCCTGACTGATCATTCTTCGGCCTTGGCCGGCCTCCCATTCGATGATCGAGGGCAGGGGGAAACGGCGGCTGGGCAGTGGTGCCCGTGCTGGCGCGTCATGGGTGAGCAGAACATCAACGTCCCCGTGCGTTTGCATGTGGGACTCAGTGTTGCGCTCCAGGCGGTCAATGTCGCCTTGGGTGATTCGCTCCCCTGCCCACCAGGACCGTCCTGGCACGCGCTGTAGACGGTCGATGGAGGGTGCTCCACCCAGTGCAGCGAATCCGGTCGTACCCCAGTGCCAGACACTGCCGCGGCGCAGGTGGTAGACCCAGGGCCGAAGCACTCCAACTTCTGCGTGCTCTCCACACTCTCGCATTGCACTGTCCAGTTGGTCGAAGTCCTCGTGGTTGCCGTCAATGAAGTACAGCGGGATTCCTGTCTCCTTTGCGAAGAACTCAAGGGCTGCGAGGAACCGTGCCCCCGCGGGTCCAGGCCAGACTCCCAGGTCGCCCACATGCACCAGCACATCAGCCCCAGCATCACGGGCCTGTAGGAAGCGCGCGGCGGCGACGTGAGTATTGGAGTGCCAGTCACCTGCTAGAGCGATGGTGGCGACAGATTTCTTTCCCGGAAGTACCGATGGTGTCTCGTAGTCGATGTGACTCTTTACCCGGATGAGCACATCAATCCGTTCAGTCTCCCCATCCCACGACGCGTCGAACTTGGCCAGTAGTGAGGCTTTCTCTTCCTCCACCTGATGGACGTCATCCTTGAAGCTGAGGGTTTGCAGTAGCTTCTCTGCTCTACCCATGGTTGCTGTCCTCCTGAGGTGGATGTGGCTGAAGTTCTGGAAACTTGTCGTGTGCGCCTTTACTGTGCCTCCAGCAGGGTTCGAACCTGCGTCTTGCCGATTCTCTGCTGCTCTACCAGCTGAGCTATAGAGGGTGGACTGCAGGCAGATCGCCAGGGGTGCCAGCGGTGATCATTGCACTGGCTGGGGAATCGAACCCTTTACCTGCAGCTGCTGAGGAGTGTGCCAACTGATGGGTGAGGGGATCAGGTCTCGTCCCTGCGGATTCGAACCGCTCTCCTGCAGCGAGCCCCCTGCGAGATTCGAACTCGCAACCTACTGATTACAAATCAGCCGCTCTGCCAATTGAAGCTAAGGGGGCGGGACCGCCGTTGATGTGCATACGCGGGCTCAACGGCGAAGGCCTCGATACGCCCTGTACCGATGGGTACAAGGCTCGTTCTCAGTGACGGTGTGCGCCGATGCCGGCAGCCGTATTCTCTTCGGCCTCAGAGGTGTTCAGCCAGGCAACAAGACCATCGGCCAGCCCAGGATTGATGGAGATCATCTGGTCCTGGTATCCACCGACGAAGACAACATCTCCGTGCAGTGTGATTTCTCGGCATCCGGGAGCGTGGGAGTGCATGATCGCAGTGGCAGCGATGTTGGGCTTGACGCTGTGCTGGTAGGTACTGGGACCGGTGGATCCAGCATGTGACCCAGCGACCAGAGCCAAGTCTGGAGCCAGCTCAATCACCAGAAGGCGGCTCTCCCCGGGCATGAGGTAGTGCTCCGGGAGGTATCGGGGGTCCGGATTGAGGGTAGCTATTTCCAGGTCAGCGAAGGGGCGGCGGTCAGCGGTATCGTCCTGGGTCGCCCATGAGGGGCGTGTCACCAGGGCTGTTACCTGCTGTCCGGGGGTCTGTGCGTTCATGGGTGTTATTGCGGCCGCACCCCGGCACTTGCCTATTCGGATGCTCGTCGGGTGCGAACGATCGACTGAGCACCACCGCGGGTGATCCCCAGGTGTTTGCCGATGGTGGCGTAGCTGGCTCCTGCAGCATGTGCCTCCACGATCGCCTCGCGCCGCTTGTCGTATGCCTCAGCGGCAGCCTTTTCCAGCCTTTTAGCTTCCTCACCGAGTCTCAATGCCCGATCCAAGTGGTGGGAATAGTCGGCGTCACTCATGCCCTCTTGCTTCCTGGTCGCCCCCTCCAGTGTCCAGAGGTGAGCGTGCCGTCACGTTTAGTGTATGGATTCACCCATATCTGCCCTGACCCTGCAGTGCTCAGGGCCAAAGCGATCACTCCGGCCTGACCCAGTGAGGGTTTGGGGCGCCCTTGTCTGTTGCGTCGCGGTACATAGTCCTCCGGCGCGTAACCGTCACCGGTAAGACGTTCCCTCCCGACCGTGGCGCGCAGTGCGTGTTCGACTGCGGACACAGGGCTATGGGCTGTGCTGGCGTCAAGTTTGTCCAGCACCACATACTCAGCCGAGTGGCTCTGAGTGCGAATGGCTTGTTCGTGGGCGAACGCGAGTGCCTCAGGGTTCTCTTTGCTGATGAGATGCAGGAGTTCCCCTGTTCGCATCAGCTTTACATCATGCTCGCCCATCCACTCCCGGTCAAAATCCGAGACGTTCTCTGTCACAAGCAGGCTGGCGCGGGCTGAGAGCGCTGCGGCGAGGACGTGGATGTCTTTAGCGTCTGTGGCGCTCTCCTGCGCTACCAACACATCGCGTTGATCAACCTCTACCATCGCCTGCGGCATGTATCGCACAAGCCCGCGCTGCAGTGCTTGCGCGTCCACCGAAGTGAAGCCGAACTGCTGCTGGAGGTTGGTTCTCATCTCGTCGAGGATGCGCGGCGACCAGTGAAGGCTGTAAGCCTGCCTGCCCGCTGAATACACCACATAGTCGCGCAGGGTTCGCGAGACTAGGAGGTTGGCATCAACGACGATGCGCCTCATCGTCGGTCGCCATACCTATTGGATATCTCGGCGATCTGGTCAATGAGACCCTCTTCGCTCTCACGACTGCGCGCTTGCCGCAGTTCCTCCACGGAGTGCGCATCTATAAGTGAGGGGCTGGCTTCTTTGAGGTCACCCTCGGAGACCCACCATTTCACGGTCGCCTCGGAGGCGCCCAACGCACTGGCTGCTTCGGCCACCGTCATCGTCTTCTGCACTAAGCATCGACCTCTTTCCATCAGTCCAGGCGAGGGGATTCGAACCCACTGAAGTCTAATGACGACTGATTTACAGTCAGCCTGCTTTGTCCACTTGCATACGCCTGAATGTGTAGCTGTAGGCTATCACCTTACATCAGGGTGAGGCGAGAACTTCCAACTCACCAAATACTGCGGCCGCACCCCTTGATAAGGTGTTTTAGTGCCCCGGCTATCCCACTGGGGAAGGTTGGTTGGCCGGGGCACACCAGGGGCGCTCAGTCAGCGAAGTCCCAGTCATCGATCTCCAGCTCACCCAACTCTTGAGTCATAGGCTCCACGTCATCGGTGTCATCAATGACCTGCACTGCCGGGGAATCATCGTATTGACGCACCTGCGCCCTCCAGTCAGGACGTTCCTCCTCGGGCCAGGGGCTGACTCGGCGGTTGAGTTCCTCACGCAAGCCGCCCTGCCCGCGCGGGTCGTACCAGGACTGGATGGCCTGGGAGATCGGGGAGGTCACGGGCTCCCAGAGCCCGCGTCCCGGAGGAATAGAGTCGCCGAGGTCCGGAGCGTCGTACGGGTTGCGCAGGGCCGACTGGCGGTCCCCCAGCGTGGCACTTCCAAGAAGCCCACGCCCCAGGTTACTGCGAAGATCCGATGACCCTGGGATCGCATCAAGCGTCTTGGCCGTGAGTTTCTGAGTCGCCAGCACCAGGGTCACTTCGGCGGAACGGGCCTCGCGCGCGATTTTTCCGGCAAGAAAGCCGATTGTTTGCTTCTCCGCGTTGATCCGTACGATCTCTTCGCGTTCAGCCGAGGCCTCTGGGTCATCTGTCTTCTCCGGCGGCTTTTCCTGCATCATGAGCGAAGTGAACTCATCGAGGAAGATAATGGCGCGCGGCGGACGGACGTCACCGGGCAATTCAGAAAGCTTGGAGACCTTGTACTGGGTGATCAGCCCCTTTCGCCTGGTGACCTCAGCGTAGACATGTCGCATCATGCCCGCGGCCTCATAGACATCACCGGTCATGCCGGCAATGTGGTCCTCGGTGAAATAGAAGTCAGCACCACCCTTGGAGGGGTCTGCGATATACACTTCCCAGCCGCGAATTAGCGCACCGTACATCAAGAACTGGAGCAGGACGGATTTACCGCCACCGGAGGTACCAGCGATCAAAGCATGGGGGGTCTCACTGGGATCGTATTCGATGACCCGACCATAGATATCCACAGCGAAGGGTAGGGCCTCGGAAGAGTCGATGGCGGCATAGTCCGGCAGTGCGGGGAATGGCATGGGGTCCTGCTCGGAGACCACCAACTCGATCTGGTCAGGCTTACCGGAAGCGGCAGGCTGTGGCAGCACAAAACCCATTCCCGAGTTGGCTGAGAGTTTTGGGCGCCGGGCGGTGAAGGCCTCCAGCGCCAGGCCGGTGCCACGCAGAGAGAAGGTGAGGACATTGATCTTGTCGTTGTCCGCCACAGGCTGAGAGTCCAGCAGTCTCGGAAGCAGGCCCGACTCCGGCGTGATCCCGGAGTCAGCAAAGACGCGTTCCCACTTCAGGGCATCAAGCCGTTTCCGAGCCTTCGTCTGAAGCAGTGTGGTCGGGTTATCCGGATCAGCACCGAAGATGATGGTCAGTCCAGCTTCGTGCTTGTCGATCTGCAAGAACTCCGTGCCAATGGCTGAGCGCAGGTGGCGCTCCTTCTTCCTGACTTCGGCCAGCGTGATGCCACCATGCAGCTTAAAGTCTGCACTCCACAGGTGCTGCATCGACCGCGGGATAGTCAGCGGAGTGGCGGAAACCAGCTCTGGACGCGGTAACTTCGCATGAAAAAAGGCCTGATTGACGATGTGCTGTAGGACCCAGCGGCAGGCTGCTGAGCGGTTCGGAGGGAGACGCTTAGGGTCAGTGGGCACCGGCTGATCTGACCAGCGCACCACAAAAGCCTGCTTGTAGCGTTCTCCTGGCGCTCCACCGGGCTGCTGGTATCCGGAGAGCGAGACGAAATGCGCCTGGTCCATTGCGGTGGCCAGTTTCGACTCGTGCGGGAAAAAATCATCCTCCACGGTGAACCCTTTGCGCATGACGAATGGCAGCTCATGAATGACGACACCCCCGGGCAGTTCCTCCTGGGAGGCGACTCTCCACTGAGGGGTGGGAGCTGCTGTATCTTTGCGCAGCATTTCCGAGAATCTCTCGTTCCACATGTCCTCGTCAGCGAACTGCTGGATTGCTGTCGCGTCCACGGGGGAATCATCGGCATACTCAGCGTTCTCAAAGTCACCGATGTAGAGCTGACCCTTACGCCCGTTGGCGCGCTGATCTACAACAGCGTCGACTCCTAGCCGTTCAGCGGTGGCCGGCGCCTGGGACTTCACTGCAGAGGCATCACCGGTGAAGTCCACAGCGATGACCCGGCGCTCACCTGTGGTGATCACAGTCCAGTCGGTCATCATGCATCGCTGCATGAGCGCGGTGGTGATCCATGCGAAGAGTGCGCGCAGCTGCGCCTCAACGATCTCATCCGAGGTGGAGGAATCGGCGATGGATGGCACCTGGTCCGGGGCGGGCAGTTCGATCACGCTAAAGCGCATCAGGTCGACTGTCCCGGGCATCGGATTGCCTTGAGAGTCCAGCCGGTTCACCGGAGCGATGGCCGCATCAGCGGCACCGCCGAGAGCCGCGACCATTTGGTCCTCCTTCAAGAAGAAGGACTCGGCGTTCTCCCTGGCAGAAGTGCAGGAGAGGTCGTGCACGATCACAGGGTTCTCCGGATCGCCAAGCTCCTCGATATCCGTCAAGCGCGGAGCTGGGTCCTTCTTCATGGACCTGAAGCGCTCATCCCAGTCACGGCGCGCATTAAGGACTTGTCGCCACTTCCCCAGAGCTTGTTGTCTGGCAGCCGGGTATGTGCCTAGCATTGCCCCGGTGACGAGAGCCAGCAGAGAGACGAGGATCCCCGGCACATTCGTATAGGGGTATGCCGCCGGTGCCAGGAACAAGCCCAGGACAGCTCCCAGTGCCCCCGGGGCGATGATGGCATGTGGTGCGCGCTTGGCCTTCTTCACAGCGTCACTCACACGGGTGCCGGGGCAAATGTCGCTGAGATCGAGGGTGCACCGTCTTGCCCAGACCAGTGCCCAGATGATCACCACTGTGGATAGGCCGTTGAGCAGGGAGAACAGCGGCCACAGGGTGGCTTCGGAGGCCTCGTCGATGGGCTCAGCCACCATCGCGACGTGCCCTTGCGGCCAGTGCCACATGGCTACACCAGCCAGCAGTGCTGCGAAGAACGCATACAGGGGTGGCCAGCCAGGGAGCCATCCACGAGTGGGAAAGACCAGGCTGGCGGCTAAGGTTCGATAGAACTTGTGCTTGGCTTGAGCTGCGGCGGTCTCAGGCAGGTCTCGCTCGGATGCTCTGAACTGCGGTTGGGGGTGCTGGATGCCGGCCAGCAGGAGTGCGAGCCACAGTAGAACCATGCCGGGTAGGCCGAACATGAGTCCACCAATGCCGAGTCCAGCGCCAATGGTGATGAGAGGGACACCAACGTCCCGGGGTTGTGCAGCGGCCATCAGCTGAGAATCTCCTGGGCCAGTGCTGCGACGCGGACCTCATCCGATGTCAGCTCGGTCAGAGCGTCGATGAGATACTGCGGCAGACCTAGTGAGGGTTGGCCCTCGGGACTGTAGAAGGCTGCGTCCCCAAGGATCACCGCCTGGGATAGATGCGGGTATGACTTCTCAATGCCGTGGGCGCGCGCGATGATCGTTGCTGGCAGATTCGGCGGGATGACTTCCTGCGATGGGGATGCTGATGCTATCTGGCCCGCATGCATCACCAAATCCTCAGCCAGTGGAACGATGACCGGCGCACCGGAGAAGATCAGGTTCTCGCGGAACGTGAGGTCGAGCTTGCGTCGATCGTCAGGTACGCGGTCAATGTAGATCCGGAAAGAAAAGCTTGGGCATTCCTGAGTTCCGGACCATCGTGACTCGGTCATCAGAACCGCTGCTTTAGGCGCGGTGTTGAAAGGCCACATCAGTTCAGCCCTCCCCCGCTGGCATGTGGTGGCGTCCCGCTGTGGCCCGGTAGAGATTCAGGAATACCAGTAGGGCCAGGACCTGGGTGATCGCCAGTACTGCCAGTAGGCTCAGCACCAGCGGCGCCACAAGAACCAGGAGTGCGATGACATCGAGGGCCGCAAGGTGATAGTCACCGATGGAGAAACTCATGGCTCCTACTGCGGCCGCACCGCCGCTTCCGCTACCGACCCCGGAACAGTCGCATAAACCCCCGCTTTCGGGGACGGTGTCGCCCATTGTCCTCGCGGTACATCGCTAGCCGTTCGGCCAAGGCTTCTGCTCGCTCCTGCTCAAAGACTTTGATGCGGCGCTGCATCTCCTCATCCCTCTCGGTTCGGCGAATCCAACTGGAAATCTCTCCGCCGGCGACCTCGGCATTGGGACTCAGGTAGTGAAGCCTGTTGATGGCTGCCGGCAGGTCGTCCTCCAGCACCTGCGTCTGGTGCTGAATGGCGAGCACGACGGCCTGGGAGATGACATGCGATTGCGCGTGATCGACGGTGGGTGGAGAACTCTTGGCATAGGCCTCGGCCAGGCTCATCTCCCTGGCTCGCACCAGCGGGGTGAACTTTGTGACATAGAAGTTGATCAGCTCGGAGTACGCAGGGTCTTTCAGATTCGTGTTCATATGCTCATGATGGGCCTCTGATCAGGGGAAATCCACCGACAAGCACGTCCAAGCAACTCTTCTGTGGAGTGCTCGTATCGTTCTCTACTCGTTTATGAACACAAAACGATATGCTGTGAATTTAGTCACATCCCGCAGATTCGGGGCTCATTTAGCCCGTTCGCCTGCGGTCCTCTTTGGCGCTCCTAGAGAGATGCTCTAATCAGTCAGGAGCTTGTCTCGGGCGGACTCTGCTTCCTGTCGAGTCGGGTAGTCAGGATGGGGAGCATCGGCGGTGATCACGGCAGTGGTCTCAGAGTGTGTCTGGTCCCAGGTGTCGAGGATTTCCTGCTCACTGAAGTGGTCATAGAGCACGTTCTCGTACTCTTCCGGATCGAAATCATCGTCATAGAGGGCCTTGCCGCTGGTGTCCTCGGCTCCATCCACGTAGTAGCTCAGGTCTAGGTCTCCGTCGCGGCGTCGGGAGCGGATGATGATCTTGCTCAGCCCATCGGACTTCATGCGATCAGCGACGTCGTGGGCAATCAGCGCGTGGAGGACCTTCCTGCGGTGATTCAGCGCCTCCTCGGCACGCTCCACCAGTGCTGCCAGTTGCGTAGTTTTGGCCTGGCTTGCGGCGCGCTCATCGTTCTTCGCCTTGCGCCGGCGTGCCAGCTCATCCACTTCGAGATCTGCCCGTGCCAGGGGTGCGGTGACGTCGTTCGTTGAGTCACCGCTCAGCTCCACGGCTGACTCCCCCGCGGTACCGCCACCCCTCTTCGCCTGAGAAGTGCCTTTGATCTTGTGCTGGTTGGTGCCGCGTCCGCCGCCGGTTTTACTCATGGTGATGACTGTGGCCGGGCCTTAGATCGGCTTGACTCCCCAGACTCGTGCGAAACAGTCATAGGGACTTGCCGGCTGATTCCCATCGCTGTTGGACATCGCGTTCCTTCTCCCGGGCCTGGTCTTTGGGGATGCCGAGGGCTGTCAGCACGTCTTCGTTGTACTCCTTGGCCTTCCCGTACGCTACGGCCTTGCCTGCGTGAAACGACATCAGCATTCCCAGCAGCGTGCCCAGTGCCACAAGAGCAGCGACAATGACCGCTCCGAGAAGATCCCAGAGGTGATATGCGGCAATAAATCCGAGTCCGAAAGTCCAGGCCATGGGAATTAGTACATACGTCAGCTTGTCCTTGAGCATCGCGCCTCCTGTTACGTGTTGAGATTGACGGGCCTTGGGTCTTAGCTGGGTTCAGGTGTCTCGGCTTCGTCGAACTCGTCCCAGCCTTCGGCGCCGCAGCGCTTGCACATCCACTGACGCATGGTTTCGTCCTCGTATGTGATCACCTGGTCGTGGTCGAACGTCATGCCGCATGCCCATTCCTCCTCATCCTCATCGTCGTCATCACCGTCGAATCCGGAGTGCTCAGGGGTTGTGGCGGGCTCCGGGGCGGGAGGGTTCAGTGCGCTCTCTAGCCGCTGATCCAGGGCACGGGTCCATTCCGATGTCAGGGGGATGCGTTCCTCTGTGAAGCCGGGGGCTTCCATGTCGCTTCTGGCAGTGGTGAGCTTGATGTGGGGTCCACCCATGTCATCGGGCCAGTCGGCTCTCACTTCGAGGTCTGCGCTGGCACTGGTGCCGGCGTGATGTGTGGCCGTCACGTTGACCACGCCGTCCTCAGGATGAGCAGTGGCCTGGATGTCGCTGACTCCGGGATCTTGGTCCAGTTTCTTGCGGACTGCGTTCACTGCATCGGTGGCTACCGAATAACCCTTGTCCTGTCCGTAGTACTGCGGTTTGGCAGCCAGCACCACCGAAGACTCGCTGCCTGCGGCATCGCTAGTTATCTTCGCCTGAGAGGTGCCTTTGATCTTGTGCTGGTTGGTGCCGCGTCCGCCGCCTGTTTTGCTCATACTTCCTCCTGTGGCCGGGTGCTGTTGCTCAGGATCGCCGTGGGCCTACTGCGTTGCTAGTAATACGAGCCAAGCAGCAACGCCGGCTACTGGGACGCAGGTGAAGAAGACGGCAGGGAAGATGAAGTAGGCGGAATCGTATCTCTCGTCAGCGAGTAACTGAATCACCAGGATCAGTCCCCGGACGCCGAGGGCGATGAGTAAGCAGGCTTGCATCCACATGGTTACGAGGTTCTTGGCTCTGCCTGGTGTGGTGTCATGCTGATCATTGCGGTCGCGCGTGAGGTTAGATTTTCGAGTAGTTCTTGGGCCAGGAGCGAGGAGGCAGGGGTCGTCCTGCTCGCCGGCGGATCATCAGCTCGGCGGCGTCTCGGTGCTTGGTCACGTCGAATCGGTTGTTGACGATCGGAATGCGCGCTGCGGTCCGATAGGCGAAGTCCACAATGGGGTCCGGGGGTTGGCGTGCCTGTGGGGGCTTCAGCAGGTGGTTGCCGACCTCATCGGTGGCATGGGATCGAGTGACTTTTCGGGCGTCGAAGTGCATGATCGCGTCGGTGACGCGCTGCAGCATCCAGCCCTCATCTGTGCGCGCGAAGATCGTGTGAGCGGTGGCTGCGACGTTGGGGTCTTTAGTGCGGATCAGCATGGTGTGCATGGGGGTGCAGCCATCCTTTGGTGGTTTGACTTCTCCCCCGATGAGCACGAACCGTGACTCCTCATAGGGGTGTTCGCGCTGTGGCAGGGGGTTCTGGCCGGCCACGGAGAGCACGGCTTTTCGCAGTGCATCTGAGCGGCGAAAGAACGGGACACCTTTGACTTCCAGCCAGATGTGCAGTTCTGGAAGATAGAAGTCGGGCTTGTACCAGAGCTTATCGGCTAGCTGATAGTGAGAGGGTTCGAAGTCCCAGTTCACTCCAAGGAGATCCAGGAGCAACGCCCATCGTGCCTCCAGCCCGGAGACGAATATTCGCCCTGAGTAGGAGACCTCTTTTCCGGTGGGGATGGGGACTCCGCGGACCATGCGTGCCATCAGTGGTCCTTATCGACGAAACCCTCGCCGAACACTGGCGTGCCGCTGTTGGTGAACTTCCGGATTGCTTCTGGGTAGCGGTGAGGCTGCATTGCTGCCCGGAATCGTTCTGCTTGCGGCCATGTGCGCACTGCGGTGTAGGTAGTGTCGACTCCGGTGACGCTGCGGACTATGGGCAGGGTGAGGGATCGCAGGGAGGGCACTACCAGGGCGAGCACGTTTGAGCGCTTGACCTTGGCGGTGCGCGGGCGCAGTAGCAGTGTTGGTTCAGTGATTTCCGGGTCCACCACGATGATCCGCTGGTTCAAGTTCTCGGTGCTCGCATAGGCAGCGGCGAGAAAGTGGTCGAGCTCGCGAAGCTCCCGGGGATAACGGGTGATGCTCATGGTCTGCATGTCCTCTACTGCGGCCGCGACATCGCAGGTCGGCGCACGAGGCCTAGTCCGCGGAGGATTCACCCTTCGGCAGGAAGCCGCGAGCTGTGGTGTCCCCCTGGTGGCACGGGCACGAGCACGGCCCCACACTGCCAGTGGTGATGGGACAGGGTCCACGTTGCGCCTCTGCGCCGCTGTCAGGGTCAGGCTGTGGGTCGTGCTGGCCAGCCAGGCACCACCCCAGGGGCGTACTGGGTGCAGTCTGCTCACTCATCAGCTAGAACCTTCGGCTTGATCGTGTACCGGGTGGGCTTCAGGTACTTCCCTGGGCACCCGTTACGGAGGAAGCAGGTTTTCTTGTCCATTGCCTTGGACGAGGACTGGTCGTAGAGCACCCAGTTCCCGCACTCGGCACACACCGCGACGGCGACCTTGACGGGGGCGCGGCGCTGATGCTCCAGCAGTGGCCCCCAGGACTCAAGATCCTCCAGGGCGACGGGGATGTCAGGTGCTTCAAAGCGCTTCAAGACCGTCTGCGCCATCTTCGGGTTGCGCAGAGCTGTCAGCGCCTGAGCCCAGCTCTCAGCCTTGGTTAGGGTGAGGATGAGGATCCCCGCGCCTGCGATGTCGGCCTTCTGCTGTGGTGTCATATTGATGCTCACGATGCGTCCTCCAGGCTCCAGCTCAGGAGGAACCCGGCAATGACCGCGGCCCTATCAGCAGGTGCCAGACCTGAGCTGAGAGCGCCGCGCAGTCGCTCAACTTTCTCCGGCCAGACAGCAGAATTACTTGTCCGATTCAGGATGCGGTACGAGGTCAACCACGTTTCCGGGTCCAAACCCGACTCAGCAACCTTCTTGGTCACCGATGCCATCGTCGAACCCGAGAGCACCTTCTTGGCCAGCTTCCTGGACTTCTCAAAGTCTGCAGATACTGCCAGCTTGAAGCTCTCGCCGGTTTTGTGAACCTCTTCTGCGAGTTTCTGGATCTCGTTGGCGGCACGTTCCACTGACCATGGGAGCCTCTTGAAGTCTCGTGGAGCATGTCCGTCATAGTGAGACCAGGCCTTCAGCACAGCGGACTCTAAAGCGGTAAGGGGCTTCTCCAGCAATCCGATGTAGCCAGTGAGCGCTTCACGCAGTGACACGATGGGTAGTCCGATACGTGACTGCGCCGCCTTGCTGCTGTGCTGTGGGGATAGCATCACCACGGCTAAGGAGGTTCCATGCACCGTCCTCAGCGCAGTCTTATACGTTGACCGGACGCCCCCGCCGGAGTCCGCCTGGATAATCGTGATGGAACTGTACTTTTCTCGGATCGTCTCGGGGGTGTACACGTGCTCGGAACCGCCGAGGTCCAGGACCCGGTAGTGAACCTCACGCGCCGTACTGGCATTCCGAGGCAGGGAACGCACCGGCTGGTAGGAGCTAAGCTGCTCTGCGCTCAGCACAGGGAACCCGGCAGCAGCAATGGTCGGAAGATCACTGACGGGAGCGGCTACCAGGAGAGCTGGTTCTTGAGCACCAGACGTGAAATCGCTGTGGTCCCAGAGCCAGCGGCGTACTTTGGGTGAGGACGTGCTGGTGTGCTCCACGAAGGCCAGCCGATCCAGTGACGTGCGCCTGATTCTATCGACTGCGGACCCGGGACTCGACACGGAACCCAGTCTCTTCCGCTTGGAGTCGCTGTCTATGGTCGTGGCAGCGTAGCGGCGGCTGCGGTACGCGGTGTCTATCATGAGTTCCGCGATGTGCTTCCACACACTGGTGGGCATTGCCGTGCCAGGGTGACGGTGACTCATGACGTTGTAAAGGGTCTGCCAGGGATTCTCGCCGAGGAACCTCTGCTCTGCTTCATCCAGCCAGTTGCTTTTAATGTACTCCAGCAGCGCCTCGGCGTTGGTGGTGGAGTCAATGATGGATTCACGTGTCGGGGAGATTCGCACGAGACTCATGGGGACCTCGACGGCGAAACCGGGTGTCAAGTGCTTGGTCAGTATTGTGTTGACCCCATCGGGGATGGCGTATGACATCCGCCCCATGATGACGCGGTTGCCGTCGAAGGTGTCCTTGATGAGTCGGCTCACCACGGCGTACCCGCCCTCGGGCAGGGGTGAGCGGGGATCTTCAGGGGTCTTGCCGTTGACTTTGACGGCTCCACCGGTGAAGCACAGTGCACGTTCAGCCAGGCGGTCCCAGTCCACGCTGGGGTCAGCGGGCAGTGTCACCGTGGTACCAGAGGGTGCTGTCGTTTCCTCGGTGGTGAATTCGGCGATGTGTGGGCCATCGTCTTTCATGATCGCCACCAGCCGGGTTGCGACCCCGTCCCTGGTTGTCTCAACGGTGATCACATCGGCAATGGCGAAGCCCGACTTGGAGCCAATGCCGTAATGCCCGATGGCGCTATTGGTGGAGCGTTTAGAGGAAGAGACGTAGGTGGCGAAGCGCTGCCGGGCGACTTCTGGGGTCATGCCGATGCCGTGATCGACGATCCTCAACTGCGGGTTCAGGTGGGTGGGCAGGTATACCTCGACTGGACGTGTGGTCCCTGCCTCCACGTGTGCGTCGATGCCGTTGGCGGTGTACTCCCGCAGTGCGGCCTCATGATGATTGGTGTAGAGGCTGGAGAGGATTTCGGCCAGCACTCCCCCTTCATCCGGGGCGACCCCCATTCGTTCGGTGTCGAGGGTGGTCTCGGTGGTGACGGTGGCGGTGGCCTGCATGGATTCTCCTTGGTGCGTCGTGGTTGCACCGGCTACTGCGGCCGCACTGTCGCCTTGTCAGCCCGCGTGGTCTCGCAACCGAGCCAGGAGGTGGGGATTGTTCATATGCGCTCGTCCTTTACCGAGCTAGTGCGCCAATGACTCATCCGCTGTCTTTTGTGCTTCCAGGACTGCTTCGACGGCTTTCCGTGCGGTGTCAGCTGTGACCTTATGGCGTTCCAGGCGTGCCTCATAGAGGCCTGGACCTCGGTAGGCTACATCGATCCAGCCCTCGCGCACCCAGATGGATGCTTCTCGTTCATCAGGGTTGGTGTAGAGAAACCTGCGGTAGGGGAAGAGGCGGCGCAACGATGCCGCAATGTTCCTGGCGATGCGCCGGTCCTCAGCCTCAGTGGTCTCTAGAGTGTTGCTCGTGCTGTGAGCCGACATGGGGTGCTCCTCTGTGCTGGGGTGGGGTGTCACCTCACACTGCGGCCGCTCCCTGGTCTTCGGGGTCCCACAGTACGGTCAGGGGCAGGGAGAGGAATCCCCATTCCACTGGCTGTCGGGATCCCAGTAGGACGCAGCGTTCCTGGTCGTAGCGGCAGGCGATGGTGCCGCTGGCTGAACGAACCACTGTGCCGATAGCTGCGGCTTCCCTGTCCTTCTCCTCGGTGATAACCCGGTACTTGGGGCGTTCCTGAGCGGTTGTCATGGGCGATCCTTCTTAGCCGAGGTCCAGGTGGTCAGTGTCCGGGGACAGAAACTGGGAAGCGAGGTGGATCCACACTTGGTGGTGGATTTCGGTGGGGTGGCGGGTGCCGTCTAGCACGAGAAAGCGCTGGGGGTTGGAGGCCGCCAGTTGGAGGAACTCTTGGCGAACGCTTTCATGGAACTCAGTACCTGCGCTCTCCATACGGTCCTCACCGCCACGGTTATTGCGTCGATGGGCGGAGACCTCTGGTGGTACATCCAAAAGTAGGGTCAGGTCGGGTGTCATGCCCTGGGCACCCAGGCGACACGCACTATCTACGACGTCGCTGGGGAGACTGCGGCCAGCTCCCTGATAGGCCCGGGTGGAGTCCTCGAAGCGGTCGCAGAGCACCCAGTGTCCCTGGTCGAGGGCGGGTCGGATGACCTCATCTACATGGTTGGCGCGGTCGGCGGCAAAGAGCAGCAGCTCTGCTTGAGGCCCAATCCGGGCATCGGATGAGTCCAATAGGAGTGAGCGGATGCGCTTGCCGGTCTGCGTTCCGCCTGGCTCGCGAGTGGTGACCACCTGCAGGAGGTCGCCGTTGGATTGCCGGGTTTTCCGAAGTCGGGTGGCGAGGGCGTTGAGCTGGGTGGTTTTGCCCGCTCCATCTGGGCCTTCAAAGGTGATGAAAATACCGCGTCCTGCTGGTGTCACAGTGTGCCTTTCAGGTCCGGCGCCGGTCGGTACACCGATGATTGCGGCCGCAGTGTCTGCGTTGAGGAGGACATCGTCCCGCGGCACATGCTCGCGGCTGCCTCAGTTGACACCTGAGGGACAAGCAGCGCCCCCGGGTCACCTGGGGATTGCTAGTGCTCCCGCGTCACCCAGGGGAGAGACCGTCTGAGCCGTGATGGTCCTCAGCGGTATTCACCCACGGGCCTGAAAGTCGTGGTGATTGCCTGCATGCGCTGCCACCGCCGCCGAGTGAACGCGGGGTCTTCCCGCTCTTTGGCCCACAATCCCTCGACAGGAGTTTCCATCAGTGTGTCGGGGCGGTCCTCGGCCCGGGCTGCCTCCCGGAACGTGAACCCCATCCGGTGGGTGATGGCCTGGGCTAAGCCTTTGAGGTAGCGGCGGGTGTCAGCATCGATACTGCCGAAGTTCTCCTTATGTGCAGCCACCATCTCCTGATGAATGATCTGCACGATCTGGTCCTGCTCCTGGGTCATGCCGGCAAGTGTAGAACCCGGTGCTTGAGGCGTGAGACGGTGCAGGCCCCATGAGCGACCTCAGGTGAGGCTGCCTATCTCATGGGGCCTGCTGGATTATTAGCCTGGTGGCTTGTTCTAGGCCTGGGTGAGGAAGATCTCCGGGCGCTGGTCTCGTAATGCCACCAGGCGGCGATAGCCGGTCTTCTCTACGCACCCGAAGTGATGGGCGATGTCGTGCTTGGTGGTGTCCAGTCCCTGTTTGGTGCGGGAGCTGATGAACTCTGCGACCTCATCCATGGGGGCAGGATTCTGTCGCTGAACAGGCTCAGGCTCGGGAGCAGGCTGGGTGAGCTGAGACAGCTGTGCGGGGTCCGTAATGAGACCCTCACGCATAGCGTTGATGGTCAACTCATGCTTCACCCGCGCGACCTCCAGCTTGGCGTGGTGCTCCTCTCGACGCATCTGGCGCTCCTGCTGCTCCATGGCCTGCTGGTGTTCTCGCTCCTCCCGCTCAGATTCCAGCTTCTCCCGGCGCAGAACCATCTCCTGCTGGCGTCGCATGTCTCGATACCGCGAGTTCGGATCCTCCACGGCCACGGAGGCAAGCTGCTCGGTGGCGGCGAAGACTGCGAACGGGACCATGCCAGCAATGGTGGCACCGACGATGGACTGCCATTGGACGTCCTGCGGGTAGGAGAGGGCGTGGGAGACGTTGGCGACGATGGAGAGGCAGGTGAAAATGGCCAGCATCATCCAGGATTTCCAGATCGATTCACCGCGGGCGCGATGGATGAGGACTGAACCGGCATAGACGAGGATGGCCAGGTCGATGAAGGTCGGCACCGCCCAGTGCATCCACCAGGGCAGGCCGAGCCACGCGGCGACCTCCATGAGAGCGACAAAGGAGATCGCGAAGGCGACCAGTCCCGCGATGATCACTCCAATGGTGATCGCCAGGATGAAGGCCCGGGAGTCCGGATTGATGCGGTGGCTGACCGAAGCGGGGGCCTGGACTGGTGTAGGCTTCTGGCGGTCGCTGGATGTCCGCATCTTGTGATCCACCTCCTCGGTGCCCTCGGATGAGTCCTGTCTGTCCGGGGGCACCACTGGGTTCTGCTCAGACATACGCTGGTTGGACTGAGGCCTGGACACGGTCCTGGCCTGGTCCTGGTCTGTGTCCAGGTCGAGTCGAACAGTGGGGTCCGTGATGATCTGTGAACTCATAGTCGGTACTGCGGCCGCAGCTCAGCCTCACAGTCCACGCAGCTCACGAAGAGCGTCTCTCGTGGCGTGCTGACGGCGCCGTAGGCTCTCCAGCTGCTCCGTGGTGGCCTCCGCGCGCTGCTGTGCGGCGAAGACGTGCTCGCTGTGTCTCCGATACGTGTCCACTAGAAGCTGGTGCTCAGCGGCGTTCATTGCGCCCAGCTCTTGCAGGTTCAGCTCGCCGCCGTGGCCGAGAGCATGCTGCTGTGCCAGCTCTCGCGCCCTGTCTTTAATGAGCCGTCGGCGTTTGGTTGAGGCCGGGGTGGGGTCCCGATCTTTCATGCCGTGCCAGACGATGATGAGGATCAGGCCCACCACGACGCAGGCGCCCAGGATGATCAAGCCTCCTGCCAGTGCCCTCATCGCCGGGTCCCTCGCCGGGAGAGTTCTTCAATGACCAGTTGTCCTAAGTCGGCCAGCTGCTCATCAGTGAGCTCATCAACCTCCGGGAGACCCCGCCCTGCCGGACGGCGTGGCTCACTTTCAGTGTCCTCGTCCTTGCCGATCACATTCGTTGTGCGTAGATCCTCAATGTGCCACTGGTCCTCGGTGTCCAGGGTGACCCGGTAGGCGACGTTGGTGCGCTGGCCAATGCTGGCGACCCAGGCGCCATCGGGACCTGGGGTGATCTCCTGGACGGTCAGTCCTGAGGCCCAGTTGACCTGATCGAACTGGGAGCGAATGTTCTGCTCCATCACCGCATTGGACTCACGCGCCGGATCCAGCACCCGCAGGCTCACCGTGGGGTGCTCGCCCGCTGCGACTTCTCCGGCATCCACCGTCAGCAGCCGCTCCACCGCGGTGGAGGTCGAGACTCGCGTCAGCGGCGTCACGTGCGCCATACCGCCGCCGACGTAGGCGAGCTGGTGGTTCCCGGGGTTCTCACTGTTGGGATCGCCCTCTTCTCCCCCGGCTGTCTCAAAGCCTGTCTGACCCAGCATTACCGAGATGAACCCGGTACGGTCCCGGTAGCCCATCGCCGCCTCGATTCGCTCGGCGTAGGACTGGCTGATGACCGGGCCAGGAAGCTCTCCGGACTTCACGTCCTCGCGGATCTCCACCTCCCCGGTGTGGCCGTCATAGATCGCAACGCCGGCAGGAACGTGATGGAGGTTGAGTATGCCTGAGTACCGCGTCAGGGGCATCACCACATAGGGCTTGTCGTCCTCGCAGTAGGTCCAGGCATCGGAGGCGGAGAACATCGCGGTCCTGGACTTCCGTGCCACCGCGCGCTCCAGCGAGTGGTGAAGGAGTCCTCCCACCCAGCGCTGAGCATCCTCGCTGAAGCGGCACTGACTGGTGGTGGCTCTTCCGTCCAGGTCGAACTCCTGCTCGATGACCGCCAAGTAGCCGGGGGTGATGAATCCTCGGCCCGTCACAGGGGGCGTGTAGGTGTTGGCCTCCGCTAGGTACTTGGTCGATCGGCGGTCCCCGTTGATGCCGCTGGTGGCGGAGTCAGCGGACCTGTCGGCCACGGTGTAGGGTGCGCGTTCACTGAAGCTCGCCTGGTCTTCCAGCTCCTGGGGCAGGTCGGCGTAGAAGGTCGAGGCGTTCCAGCCGCGCAGCAGTAGCACCCCGATGAAGAGGGCGGCACCGCCGATGACTCCCGCAGTGCTGAAACCGTGGTGGTTGGCGACTGAACCTGCCAGCAGACCGAGGCCGGCCACGACCACCAGCAGCAGGACCGGAAACCACATCACGGTGAACACGACGTATGCGCGGTGCGCCGCCAGCGGGTCCAGGACGAGGAGAAGACCTAGTGCCGCGGCTGCGACCAGGACGAAGGCGCCGAAGCAGGAGAGGTTCTTAGCCATGATGCTCTTTCTGATGTGAGGCTTAGAAGCCTGATTCGATCTGCAGCGGCGCCACAGCTCCGGAGGTGTACGCCTGCTCGATCTGGGGCTGGATCTCCTCAGCGACGGTTCGGCCCGAGGGCAGCAGAGTGTGAGGCATGAACTCGGTCTCGAAACTCACGATGCCGGACTCCACTGCCTCAAGCTTGGCTTTCACTAGGAGGGCCAGGGCGCGCCAGCGCTGACGGACCGCCTTGGCCTGCTCAGTTTCTGCAGCTGCTTTTGTCCGGCTGCGGCCAGTGGGAGTCCGGGTGAAATCGGCGAGCTGAGGCAGGTCTAGTACAAAGCGCACGCGGCGGCCACCAGCCTGAAACTCGATCATTGCCTTCTCCCGTGTGGAGGCGTAGGCGAACCCGTCGGCTCCATAGCGCTCCAGGGTCTTCTCAATCTCACCGCGGGATCGCTCAGCGGGAACTTGTGTGTCTTTGGCGTACTGGCTCATGCAGCGACCTTCCATTCCTTGTAGGTGCGGATGCCGGTGAGGATGGCTGCCAAGCACCACTCGAAGTGGTAGTCGTACTTGGTCCAGTCGGCTTCCCAGCAGTCCGTGTAGTGATCGGCTGCGGGACCGCTGTGCTCCTGGAGTGCGGTGATGCAGTCATCGCGGCTCTCCATGTTCAGGAATGCGTAGGTGTCGAGGATCGCCTCGCGGATGCTCTGCCAGGCTGCGGTGACCTCTGAGGTGTCCTCGTGGTCTCGGGACCAGTGCCAGAAGGTCTGCAGTAGCCATAGCTTGAAGGTGTCAGCATCGTGCTTGCGTACCTCGTCCCCGCCGCCAGTGGTGCCGTTCTGCAGCTTCTCTGCCCAGTAGCTGGAATTGACCCGCCTGGTGAAGAACTCGAACATGTCGTCGATGCGGCGGAAAGTGTAGGTGCCCATGTCGCCAGTGATGGTGAGGCCACCGGTCCAGGTGATCAGGTCGAACCAGTGGAACCTCGCCCCCTCGGCGGGACGGAAATGAAGGTGCCGGTTGAGGCCGACGTCGTGCAGCACATGCATGACGTGGTTGTCGGTGTCGCGGGTGAAGGCGCTGAGTAGGCCTGCATCCCCACCGTTGTCGCGGTTTTCGCAGTACTTCACATCGGACTCACGCAGTCGGTGAAGAGGCGCGCTCGTGTTCATGCCGGTGCTCCCTTCTTGTGACCGGTGATGTCCAGCGGGAGATTGTTGCGGTGGCTGATCTCCCAGTTACCGGATTCAAGGTCAGCGATCGCCTCGTCGACTGCGGGGTCTGGGCCTTCAGTGGTGAGGATCCCCAGTCCTCCGCCGATGATGTTCATGGCACCGCGGATGCCGGCGAACTCATCGATGATGGTGTAGACGGCCTGGCCGAATATTGAGGCGGTAGCCAGCGCGTAGCGTCCGTCTTTGGTCACCGCGCGGACTAGCCAGCCGGTGCGCTTGCCGTCGAATTGCAGTCGGTCGCCGGGTTCGATGCTCAGCTGTGCCATGCGTAGCAGTCCTGATCCTCATCCGGGCTGAATGCCACTGGAGCGTCCACTGTGGATGTCGCTGAGGCTGAGGCCGGTTCAATATCGGTGACGTAGTACTGCCAAACCCGCATCTTCTGGCCGTTGCTGTCGTGGGGAACCATGACGACTGCGGTGGGGTTGACCAGCACTGTCAGCAGCCGTGAGCCGAAGCCCTCCGCGAACTCGCGGCTGCCCACGTGTAGGCCGACACCGCAATGGTTAGTGGGGTCAGCGTCAACCTCGGAGCGGGGGAACTCCACCCAGGTGCCTACATCATTGGGAAGTTGCGACTGGGTGTATTGCTCGGTGATCAGTGCGCCATCCACCTGTCGGTGGACTATGCCCTTGCCTGCGCGGTAGCTGAGTCCCTCATCGTTGACACCCTTATAGGCGACGATCAGACCATCACGAGTAAGGGTGAGCTTGCGATCACTAATCCAGCGGAATAGTGCCTTCCGGGCCTGCTGGGAGGGGTTCTGGGCCAGGTGAATCATGAAGCGGGCGTATGCCTCCCATGACTCATCCCCGGCATGGAGACGATCCAGGATGATGCGCGTCAGTGGCTTGTCAATGACGTCACCGTCGAAGCACAGTTGCCCTCCAATGAGCGAGAACCGTGTGGAGACCTCGCGCAAGCGCAGGGCAATCGCGGATGTCAGATCGTGCATGGTACGCAGATCCTCTTCGATGCTCGGCATGTGCTGCGCGGAACCCAAGAGGAGTTCGACTGCTTCATCGGTGTGAGGATGATCCGGTGAGAACACCAGAGGGCCGTTGGAGAAGTACACCGTGAGAGTCGTGCCACGGTCGTTTCGGGAGATTGAATAGTCCACCATGACTCCTACTGCGGCCGCAGTCCGAAAGTCAGCAGTTGCTATTACTCATGGCAGGACGATCTTCAGGCGAATGATCTCCTCATCAGCGGGGTGCTGGGACAATGTCAGCCGCGCCGCTGGGTGAAAGTCGTCTCCCACCCAAAGGGGAAGCACCTGAGAAACGGGCGTACGTAGTTGCTTCCCGCTGGCAGGCCTGATGATGTCCATGTACTCGCGTTCCCTCGCGGGCCTGTGGGGCCTGCCCCCGATGTCCTCGACTGCGAGCGTCACATCATGCTGTACGAGTTCCCGGTCTACCTGCTCGACGTACTCTCTGTAAGCTCGGCGATCATCCGGTGTCACGCCCCGCGTGTGAACCTCCGCAACCCATAAGACCATGCCTAGAGTCAGCCCCAGCATGATGGAAATTCCCATGATCACTTTTGATCGGGTATCAGTCTCAGAATCGAGCGCTAGCAAGTAGTAGAGCCCCGGGAGGATGATGAGAGCGAAGGCGACGAGGCCCAGAGTGAGTACCCAGAAAGTCTCAGGGACGGGTGGAACAGGTAGCTCCATCGTGATGTCCGCTGCTGCAATAGTGAGAAAAGACAGGGTCATGGCGACAACTGCGGCCGCAGTGCCTGCATTTGCGCATCAGCCCTCTTCGCCGAGTGCAATCCGCAACACGATGACATCATCATCCTCATCGTGGAACGAGAAGCGGAACTCGGCATCGCGATGCAGATCCTCGCCCATCCACACGGGCACTTCCTGGACGCTCGGCACCTGAGCGCCGGAGATCGTGGAAACCAGCCCATGAGCGTCACTACGCACATACCCTGTACCGCTGGAGTTCTCTCTGGCTAGGGCGATGTCATGAGATGAAAGCTGTTCACTCACCTGGGCGGAGAACTCCTGCTGTTCCCGCACTATAGAAGGTGCGAGCGTACTCCCGAGCAGAATCAGCATCGTGCCTGCAGTGACCGCACCGAAGATGCCACCCAGAACCAGCCCGAGAACCGGTCGACCAGTGCCGCCAACTACCGCAATGGTGATCACAGCAATGAGAATAAAGATGCTGACCGGAAACACGACGCTGATCAGAAACAGGATGCTCTGGTTTGGGGAACTGGGCAGCTCGATGACGATATCGGTTGCTGCAACGGTGAGAGAAGACAGGGTCATAAGCGGCACTGCGGCCGCAGTAACCTCGTGCCTATCCCCCGGCGTACCGTGTCGGCACCGTTGACCTGCTGCTGAGGCGGACACTGGTGCCCAGCGCCTCAGCGATGGTGCTGAGACTCTTATCCTCATGGCTTCGCACGCGGGCGAGAAACATTGGCCGGTGCCCCTGCACGATCAGATGCGCCGCTGGCGCTAAGAACTGGCTCCTGCGGACGCGGATCTCCACCACGTCCTCCGGGACGAACTCCGCAACGTCTTGATTGAAGGAGCCCAGCCGGCGTGACTCCCATGCCACCGCCGGCCACACGCCACCGACCGGGGTCTCCAAGCGTATAACGCGGAAGAAGCACAGCGTGAAGACAAGAAGCCCCAGGCTGAGGAAGAACAGCACCACCCGGTGCACCTCCAGCCCCTGGCCTGCGCTCTGGCGTACCAGCAGTAGCACCCCTTGAGACATCATCGTCATGAAGCAAATGGCGACGACCAGCCAATACGTGAGCACCCTGCTTGTCGCCACGATTCCGCCAACGGCATTCACCCGAACCTTCAACCCAACCCGCATCACTCACACTCCTCCGGGGAACTCCCCGTGGCGAACATTGACCGCCTCACACCGCACGCTGCGAGGGCGCGAAGCTCAGCAGTGAGTGATCCCATGTGCACGGGTGATTAGTATGCGGCGACGCGGCTCCGGGGTTCGGTGTCAATGGCGCTCAGTGCAATTCACTGGTTGTCCATCCAGATGACGAATTCCTCGACCATTCCTGAGGTGAGAATGAACGCAGTCAGCGCAATTGTGGTTATAAGGGGCACGATGACATCGTGGTCTCGCGGTATCGCCATTCGGGCCGCCCTGCCAGGGGCGTATTCCCCAATCCGTCCTTCGCGTTGCAGTCGACGCCAGCGATGTCGATCGATCTCGATCGCAAAAGTGCGAGGCAATAGCAATATAATCCACAACACGAAGAATATGTGTGATCCGATTGTTGCCTTGATTATCAGAACATAGTCGTGGGTTGTATAACCAATAATGATCATTGCGACGACACCTACTGCCATAGGAAAGCCAAGTCCCAGCGTGAAGGCCATCGTCGTGTCATATCGCTCTTCAGGTGTGCTGCGGTTGACATCAACGGAGCGCTCTGCCTCAGCGATGCGCTGATCCTTGGACATGCCCGCGAACGGAAGCATGAACATCAGGCGTAGAGCGAGCTTCGTATGAAGGTAGCTTTCCCGTCTTGACTTCAGCACGAGTTGCGCCCGCCCAGCCTCGTGATGGCCTGCTGGGTGGGCTTCCCGTCGCCCGCCCTCAAATCCATGGCCACAAGCCGGAGGAAAGCGAGACCACGAGATAGCAGACCGGAAGAGCTAGCAGTAAGTCCCAGTTACTCGGATGACTCAGGCGGCTTGGACGGTAATGGCTTTGCTGGGCTGGTTTCATCCGCGCAAAGCGTTGCTTCTGTGTCCATGCCGCAGTTGGCTTTATCAATAGCACAGATACTAAGCCGATCGATAAGCCGCCGACAGACAGAATGGCACCCGCGAAGATTTGAAGTGGGTACGGAGGCGGCACCCCTGCGGATCCGACCATCCACAGAACGACGTTCATGAAGAGCACGAGAACTAGTGTTGCGGCCATCAAGAAAAATGGACCCACTATATGAACGAAGATAACCTCCCTGCGCCTCTCCAAGGTGTCCTCAGTAACAACACCATCAACGGTAGGCTCTACAATGGCTCGACGATCAGCAGATAGCGCTTCCTGAATGGTGTTCCCACGTGTCACTGGTGCAAAGGCGTGTAACACCACAACTGACATCAAGTTTGTAATGTTGTGGTTCAACATAGTCTATCCCTAGCTCGTAACGCCCAGTAGTGTGAGCCCGAAAATAGCTACTGCTGGCAACATCGACCACGCAAAATCCCAGTTGCTGGGCTCGGAGAATCGTGAAATCCGGTACTGTTCCTTGCTCGCGTCATTCATAGTCTGCAGACGTTTTACATCACGCTCAGACAACCACAGCTTCAAGGCGAATGTGAAGATCATTCCCACGGAAAACGAAAGGGCTCCCAGGAGTCCCAGTAGGACAATAGTGGCGCTGGCACTCTCACGACCGACTTGGCTCAACAGCACGAGGAGTCCCACGGACGGAATGCACAGCAGCATCACGTAACCGAACAGCTCGCAGGACATTTCGTAGATGACGAACCGACGACGACGTAGGTAGGCAGCCTGGTCTTCCGTTGCGGCACGTGCCGCCGTCATCCTTTCCTCCCAGCGGAACGCCTGAGCATTCGGAGCCTTACTGCCCTTGAAGCCGGACAGGACGAAGGCCGGAACTGCTACGAATTGGTATACGAACCGATCAGCCATGGGACGACTCCTTGATGGCCGGCCAGGAACTCTGTGCATCATCGTTAACACCCCAAGTGCGTGCTTAGCAGAGACAGGCCGCCGACCTCGTAGGAGAACGCTTTCTTTCTGAAACGGTCTTCAGCATTGCGAATATCACGCCGCGTGTACGGTGCACCGCTATTGATGACCTGCTGTCGCGCTGTCGGCACTCTCATTGTGGCTCTAATTGCACCCGCTCCCAAGCCGAAACCGACGAGGTCGAGAGCTGCATCTACATAGTTGCCCTCAGAGACACTGCGCGCTGCTGAAAGGCCACCAAATCCGACTGCACCAGCACCCAGAACCATGCCCACGGGAGCCCCTACCCCAGTTGATGCCAGGGCGAACGCAGCCAAAGAAAGACCCGCGGAGATGTTGCCCGAATTTTCCCAGACCCAGTCACCGACTTCACCCAGGCTGAACAGTCCCAGTGGGTCGAGCATCTGCAGGGGGTTGCCGCTGGCGTAGCCGTAGGGGTCCAGGGTGGCTGCTACGAGTGGGTCGACGCTGATGAATTGTCCGGCTGTGGGGTCGTAGTAGCGGTAGCGGAGGTAGATGAGTCCGGAGTCGTCGTGCTGCTCGGAGGTGTAGCCAATGCTGGTGGCGTCGGTGCCGGAGACCAGCTCGCGTTCGCCGAAGGTGCCGTAGTCGTATTCTGCGATGACCTGGCCGCCGGCGACGACGGAGTAAACGGTGCCCATGGTGTCGGTGATGGCCTGCTGGGTAGACTTCCCGTCGCCAAGCTCAGCCTGGTCCAGCAGTTCGCCGGATGGTCCCCACAGGTATTTGGTTGCACCATCGGAGAGCAGCTTGAGGCCTTGATCATAGACCTGGGCGTTGTCGCCGACGGCGGTGCGGATCCCGATGGCCCCGTAGCTGTAGCTGGTGTCGTTGAAGCTGGTGAGCTGGCCGACTGCGTTCCAGCCGTAAGTGTCTGTGCCGGCGGCAGTGCGGTTGCCCTGTGAATCGTAGGCGTACTCGGTGGTGGCTCCGTTATGGGTGAGCCCTGCGAGCCTGCCGAAGGCATCGTGGATCAGGGTCTTGCCGTCGAAGGCTGCGAGGGTGCGGCCCTCCCAGTGGACGGGCTCGTTGCCTGCCTCGGCGAGCCAGCCGCGATCGTCCCAGGCGTAGTCGCGGACCTTGTCGTGCTTGGTCTGGGAGCTGAGTAGTCCGCCGTCGGTGTAGGTGTTCTGGAAGCTGCCGAGCACCTGTGAGCCGTGCGTCCATGTCTTGGAGGTGATCTGCGGGCCGTCGAAGTCCTGACGGTAACCTACGCCACTGCTGGAGGCCATGGTGGTGTTCTGGCCGGCCTCGTTGTAGCCGTAGGTGTAGGTGTCGCCGTTCCAGTCGGTGATGCGACTCAGTCGCCCATTCTCATCAAAGGTGCGGGTGACGCTGGTGCCGTCGGGGTAGGTGATCCGAGTGATGTTGCCCAGGCTGTCGTACTCGTAGCCGATGCTTCGATCCTGGCCAGTCTGGGAGATCAGCTCTCCGAATCCGTTGTACCGGAAGGTCACTGTTGAGCCGTCCGGCAGGGTCTCGGTGGTGACCTGGCCTGCAGTGTTCCGGGTGACCTGATTGGTGGCGTGACCGTCGCCCGCGGCGAAGGTGGTGGAGGTGCGGCCATCTGTTGTAGAGACCACTGCGCCGTCGGGGTAGTCGTCGTTGATGACTCTGGTCTGAACGGTGGAGCCCTGGACGACCTGTTCCGTGGTGGACTCCACGCCGTCTGGACCGATAGTGGTCACCCGCCAGGGCTGGTGTCGGTAGTTCGTGGTCAGGCCCCGCGGGTCCGTCCAGGAGGTTCGATTTCCCGTGGCGGAGTCGTAGGTGAAGCGCTCCACGGACCCATCGGGCTCAGTAACCCTCACCTGATTGCCAGCGCCGTCGTACTCCGCGGTCTTGGTCTTCCCGCGAGGGTCAGTGATGGACACCGGCTGGCCCAGCGGGTCGTATTCGTATCGCGTCGTACCCGTGTGATCGGTGACCTCGGTGACGTTTCCAGCCTGATCGTAGGTGTACTGGGTGCTCGCGCCGTCCGGGTGGGATTCGCTGGTGACCCGGCCCAGGGTGTCATAGCTCAGGGTGGTCTGCTCACCGCTGCCCGTGCTGATGCTGAGCAGGTCCCCGGCGGCGGTGTAAGTCATGGTCTCAGTCCCGCCGCGAGGGTTGGTTGCAGTGAGGACATCGCCATGCTGATTGTGAGTGAACCGGCTGATGCGTGCAGCTGCTCGATCCGTCGGTGTGACAGTGATCTGACGGATGTTCCCGCGCGAATCATAGGCGGTGCGTGTGCGTACCCATGCGGGATCCTGGTGCAGGGTGATCTTCCGCTGCCGGTTGTATTCGAACGTCTCGACCGCGCCGGTGTGCGCCTCCTCGGTGCGGATCAGATTGCCGGCCTCGTCGTAGGTGTTCAGTCGGCGCTGAGGCTGTCCGTTGAAGGACTCCTCAATGATGGGTGCGCCCAGCCGGTTGTAGATCCGCTTGAAGTTCTCTTCCGGGTTGGCGCTATTGGTGAACTCGGAGATTCGACCGTCGATGTAGGTGTAGGTTTTCACCACCGAACCGCTGGTCTCAGTGTTGACGACCCGGCACCCGTTATTGGTAGCGCGCCCGTAGTTGAGCTCGATCACTTGACCAGAAGGCAGGGTCTGCTTGGTGATGCGGTTCTGAGCGTCGTAGACGTTGGTGGCGGTACTGCCATCCTCGAAGGTCATCTCAGTGACCCGGCCAGCGCCGTCGTACTGGTAGTGAGACTTCCGCCCGTCAGGTGTGGTCCGGGTTTGAAGCTGATTGCCCCGGGTGTAGTCGTAGGTGACCGTACGACCGGTGTGATCGGTGACTGAGCGCAGGAGGTTGTTTTGCCACGCGAAGTCCACGTGTCGAGGCCCTTCGGTGACACGGGAGACTCGACCGTTGCGGTAGGTGAGAGTGACCTCATTGCTGTTCTCATCCCGGATGGCAGTCAGCCTGCCTGAGGTGTTGAAGATGTAGGTGTGCCGCTCGTTCCAGCGGCGGAACTCCCAGCCCCGACTGGTCTCCACCAGGTCTGCCTGGATGGTCGGTGACATGGGTTCGTAGTCCCAGGCGTCGAAGGGCGTGATGTTGCCGTTGGGTTCGACCACGGCCATCTGGTCCCACCGATAGTCCATGTCGATGTGCATGTCATAGTTCAGGGACCAGCCCTTACCCAAAGCCCCTGTGGCGTCCAGGGTGCCTACGGAGTAGTGCCTGGTGACATCAATGCCGATGCGTCCGGGAACACTGAGGTCCGTCTGGTTCTCAAAGAATGTGCCGGTGAAGGTGTCGATGGGGTCGCCAGTGCAGATGCGATTACAGCGTGCGCTTTTTGTGGGACCGGCTTTTGTGAGAGATGGCAGATCGCGACTTCCGCCGAAATCATCGGCCCAAAAGTAGGTGCTGAGAGAGTTCTGCACGATCCACCCGTAGCTGTCCTCGTACCAGTCGTCCTCTGGCAGCGCTGTGAGCATCAGGACCTCATCATTGGGGATGCTCACATTGAGAGTGCACTTGTGCGGCTGCCCAGTGATTGGGGTGCAGCGTCCGCGCCGCCAGGTGATGTCCTCGTACTCGGTGCCGAGATCCCTGACAGTGAAGAAGCTCATTCCGCCAAGCTCCTCGGAGCGGTGGAAGTCTTTCCAGCCCGGGGAGGCAGTGACAACTGGGACGGGCTGGTTTCCGCCGGCATCGGTGTAGCTGACGTCGATGATCTCCGGCTTCTCCCACTCGACCCTGATGTGCTCGGTGGAGATCTCGGTCAGTTCACTGGGGTGGGGTGGGTAATCGTCGAAGCAGTAATCCGGATCGGCTTCCTTCTCGAAGAGGGTCAGGGTGATGTCCCCGCCCGGATAGGTCATCTCGAAGTCCGGGAAGTGCGCGCGGGTGGGCTGCCTGGAATCGAACTCTGCCCAGTGCTGGAGACCCTTGTGGTCGGTGAGCAGTGCCCAGGGGACTCGCTGACTGACGCAGGCACCTGGGTTCAGGACAGGCAGTTCCGGGCGGAACTCCAGTGGCTTCCTGCCGCCCTCGCGTATGACTGTCCGGGGTTCAGATGAGCCGTCGTCAGCAGTGGTGATCCCCGACTCTGACTCTGCAGGCGGCTGCTGGTGGGTGCTCGCCTGGGCGCCGGGGGTGAGCCCACCCAGCAGTAGGGCGCTGGTGATGACCACTCCGGTCACCTTTGCGGCAATGGAGCGGTTCATCCGCTGGGTGGGCATCGGGGACCTTTCCTGTTAGCGGAAGCTCATCACGATGAAGCCGATGACGAAGATGCCGGAGATCACCAGCAGCACTTTGCCGCCGACTCCGTCCATCCATGCTTGGACCTGCTCTTTTTCTTCAGTCATGGTGTTCTCCTTAGAGCCCTACGATGGCCGCGAGGAATCGGATGACTCCGTCGATGAGTCCTAGGACGAGGGGAATGGTGAAGGTGGGGACGATGAGCAGCAGCGCCAGGATGCTGCCGCCGACCAGGGGCAGGATGAGCTTCATGCCTCCGACGCCGTTGCGGTACGACCAGGCGATGGTGCACAGCTGGATGGTCAGGAGGATGACGCCTATGACGGTGATGGTTCGGGTCAGCTCGGGCTGGGTGGTGAGGACCGGGTGCAGCGACTCGTAATATGCGTTCCGGAATCCACCGGAGCTCAGCTCCTCTGAGATCGACTGCTGCTGACTGAGGTACATCGGGTCTCCGTTCAACGTGCGGGTGATTCGAAGACCCCTCCCATGTGCGTCTGGGACCGCTTTTAACGAACGCGACCGCCTAGCGCATGAAATAGTGCGTCAGGGCTGCGAGAGTGTGCCCGTCGCGAATCTCTCCGGCAGCCAGGAGCCGTCCGATCGCCGTGGCATCGAGCCAGTGAACTTCCTGCGCTTCTTCGTCTGTTCGGGTCTGAGCTTCCGCTGAGGCGACCCCATAGACCACGGTGGACCGGGCAGGGTAGATCGCGGTGTCGGCGTAGTGTTCAGAGATCACCATCGTGCGGCTGAGACTGTGCCCGGTCTCCTCCGTGAACTCCCGTGCTGCTGCTTGCTCGGGGCTCTCGCCGGGCTCCATCAGTCCGCGGGGCAGCTCCCAGAGGGTCTCCCCGACCGCAGAGCGATAGTGACGCACGAAAGCAAGGCGATCCTGGTGGCGACCGAAGATCACCACTCCCCCGCCAGCCTCCCCGAACTGGAGTCGGTGAGCGGTGTAGGCCCCCATGTCCCGTCCGAAGAGACGCACGGGTACACCGTGGGTGCTCCCATACACTAGGCGTTCCTGGTCGACGGGCGTCGCCTGTTCCTGCGGTGCGGGGATGAGATAGACGGTCCCTGGCTCCTCGGCGGACTCCGGGGATCCCAGGAACTGATGAGCGCGCTCAATGACGTCCTCACCGATGCCCAGACGGTATGCATACTCGCGCAGCACCGCGGCGAAAGCATCAGCTAACGCTTTGGCTGCCTCAGGGTTCGCGGTGGTGATGGCCTCACGCACGGCGCGCACGATGGCTGTTTTGGCCTCCAGGGTTCGCAGGCTGGCTTGGGGGCTGTGCTGGGCGATATGCCGGGCAGTCTGCCGACTGGGCACCTCGGCGATGAGGCCCCCGTCGCCTTTAACGCTGACCTTGTTGCCAGCGGCGAGCCATTCCTGATTGTTGTAGGTCGAGACGACCTCAGTAGCGCGACGATGGTCTGGGGTCAGCCCCTCGTCTTCAAGTTTCTGGCATAGGACGAGGATTCGATCAGGGGTTCTCGTGGAGGAGGTCATCTGTCGCCTTTCGCGCGCGGAGAAATGCCGACATCCCATCCCATGTGCGGATGTCGGCTTCGCTAGAAGACGATCAGGCGCGCTTTTCCGTCTTCAGTCGTGCCCTCACTACAGCGCCCAGGACAATACCCACCAGGAGCAGGGGTGCGTGCCACCACTGCAGCTCAGGTGCTTCAGGGTTCTCGGGGTCCTCGGAGATGTCCTCGGCGGTGATCTGAATATCTACGGGTACAGCCTCCGAGCCGGTCATGGACACTGCTGGCACAGCGGTCTGGCCCTCACATTCAGGGGTGCTGAGCACTCGCTGCAGCTCATCGCGCTCGGCGGGGTTTACGCTGAGTTCCCACTTGTCTTTGACAAAGATGATGGTGCCGGCGAAGTCGCAGTATGCGCCCTGGTTCGAGGGCAGGTACTCGGTGATGTCCCGGTCGGACTTCGAGCGGTTCTCGCTCGCGGAGACTGCCAGGAGGTTCTCCTGGTCCTGGTAGAAGGCCTGCTGAGTTTCGGTGTCCCAGGCACATGCGCCGTTGCGGTGGGCCTGGCCGATGGCGACCACATGCTCGATGTCCACCTGGGACTCACCCAGTACGTGCTCCATCTGCTCTCCCGAGTAGGGGTCGATGGTCTGTCCGTACTCCACAGCTCCGTCGCTCTCGCGGAAGGACACGTCCTCCAGGTCGCGGATCAGGATGTCATCCCGGGTGTCATGCCCGGAGTCATTAGCATCCACCCAGCCGCGTGGTGCGTAGAGGTCCTTGCGCACCTCGGCGGAATACTCGGTGCAATAGTGATCCTCAGCCACCGTCAGGCGGTCCAGCACATCGAGTGCGGTTTCTGCCTGAGCCTCAGCGGGGGCGGCCAACATCATCAGACCCAGTGTCAGCAGTGCGGTGGGTGCGAGCTTCTTCATGAACAACACTGCGGCCGCACAGCACAGAACCCCCGGGAGGGGCACCGGGGGTTCTGTGAATCAATCACCGTCACACCAGACGCGGATGGACCACGCGTGGAGGCATTTCCGGGCACCACCCCGACCATGCAGGCTCAGAATATCACGAGGAGTCTCACAATGTGAGACTGCCGTTTAGTTCTCCAGTTCCACGAGGAAGGTCCATGTGGCGTCCGACTGCGCATCCATCTCCAGATCCTCATCAGCAGAGAAGCTCAGGCGCAGATCAAGCGGTTCGCCCGGGCTTAGGAGCACCTCTCCGGCCATCTCAGGATCGCCCATGTCTACATAGGTGATGTCAGTGAAGGCTCGGGATTCCAGAGTTGGGCCGCCCACGCCACTGCGACCAGACACCACCGGTAAAACACCCGTGGACGCGGGATGGCCTGCCCCCAGGGTCCACGTGATACCCAGGGCGTTCTGCGACTCCAGTTCGACCTTGCTGAGCACACCAGGGTGCGTAGTGTCCTCGGAGAGTCGAATCTGGAGGTCCACTGTCTCCTGGTCACCTGGTGCCCACACACCCTCAGTCAGGGAATCAAAGGGCAGCTGCACCTGACCATCAGATGCCGGAGTCCACTCACCGGTGTTACCCACCCGGACCTCCAGATCGAACTGCCCGGTCTGGAAGTCCCCGCCGGTTGATGCCTCATCAGACCAGGAAGCGACGGTGGGCGTGACACTGACTCCCAGGACCGCCAGCGCCGCCACAACTGCAGCAATACGACGGCGCCGCATCGGCTTCTTCTGAGTTTCTCCAGTATTCATCGGCTCGCAAGCTCCTCAATCACGTCAGCAGCAAGCTGGTGCAGCTCGCCCTTACTCATGGACCCCAGATCAATATCGACAGAGGGTTCAGGGGTCGCACCCTCGGCGGCAGGCTCCTCGGAGGGGGCAGCCTCAATGGGGGCCGGGGATTCTGGAGACTCCTCATCCCCACCTAGGACGCCCACGCCCACCACCAGCACAATGAGGACCACCACTGCTGCCACGGCCCCTAGTACGAACTTGCGGGGAACACTTGGCAGTGTCAGACCCTTCTTCGCTGGCTGGCGCTTGATGGATTCAATGTCGATGGATTGCAGATCATCATCGGGGTAGGTGCCCGCGGGTTCGGCGATCCGCCCGGTGCGGGATGAGTCCAGGTCTTCACGACGCTGCGGCTGACTCGGCTGCCGGCGGTTCCGTGGCGCGGAGAACTCATCCGGATCAGCAAAAGGGTCATCGTCGTCCCGGAGACTGCGTCTGGGGCGCTCCTGATACTCATCCCGCGGTCGAGGACGCTGGCCATAATCGTCCTCACGCGCTCGCGACCGGCGCGGCGGCGGATCGTCGTCCAGGCCGTCGGCGAAACCACCGACATCAGATACTGAGCGCCGGGCCATCACTGATCATCTCCGAAAAGCTCACTGAGCAGCTGCTCGAAACCGACCAACGCCTGGAAGGTGTGCTGGTGAATGAAGTCCAGCATCTCCTCCAGGGGCTTAACCACCTCGCGCTGGACGATCCCCACAGTCGAGACTGCCGGATCATCGAGGCGCTTCCACAGATCCTCCAAGTACTCGGCAGTGTCGCGCTGCTGATACTCGATGCCCGAGAGCAAGAAGATGGACAGGCCCAGGACAGTGGAGACACCCTGGGTGAACTGCTCAGCATCGTCGCTAAGTTCCTCACGGATGGCCGACAGATGAGCCAGGAGGGACTGGGAGGACGATGCCCACACACTCGCTCGTGCAGAGCTCAGTGTCTCCTGAGCCAGCTGCAGCGACCAGTTGTCGTCATGTCCCTCGGGCCGGTGCAGCCACGCGGTGAGGTCAATAGAATCCAGCTGGGCGTCTGCGTTGCCCTCGGCCCACGCGCGGATCCGGGCGGCACCCTCGGGAGTCTCGACATCGACCCCCACGGTGAAGGGCATATCCAGGAATCCCTCGGTGGGATCGTAGAGGCCGGCACGAACCAGCTCCCAGCCGATGCGCAGCGCCTGGAGGTCACTGAGGTTATCTGCGCCAGGTCGGAGGGACTCAGGCAGCCACATCAGAGGAGAAGCCCAGAACCGCGGCTCCACCTCAGCGACCTGTGTACGGTGAGTGAAAGTCGGCACCGGAACGAGCAACATGGGTGAGACCGAGTGGAAGTCCTCCCCCAGGCCAGCCTCATCAACGGCCTCCGCTGCGGAAGCGTAGTCGAGGGCATCATCGGTCATCAGCAGTCCGGCGCCGGGGCGTGTGCCGATGTGGCGGCGGCGGATGTGGGCCTGATCATCAGTGGTGCTAAGTGCCTCGGGGGCGGTGGTCATGGGCTTCAACTCTCCGTTCAACTGCTGGGTGAGACATCGAGTGCTCCCATGTGCATGAACGATGAGGGGAAACTCAGGCAATCGCGGCTGCCAGAAAACGTCGGGAAACGCCTGGTCCTGATGAAGAGACGTGATGCGTGCACTGATCAACGGTTGGCAGATGCCAACTGGGTTTTGATTTCGGTGAAGAACTGGCCGGCACGGACCCGTTCAACGACATTGATAACCGGCTGTCTCGTGATTCAAGCCGACGAGTCAAGGCTCGGTACGAGTGAAAGTGGGCCTCAGCGCCCGAGCGCTGCCTGGACGATGGGGCTGATGCAGGAACAGGTGACAGTACATTCTTAGGCCGCCAGAGTGACGGCCTGCTCCAATAGGTGAGCTTCAAACTGCACCGGAGTCATTCTCCCCAACTCTTTCCGTTTCCTCCTTCGGCGGTAGGTCCGCTCGATCCAGGTGGCGATCTTCATTCGCAGCTCATGGCGGGTGCCCCAGATCTCGCGATCCAGGACGTTGTTCTGCAGCAGTGAGAAGAATGACTCCATCGCCGCCCACTCCGGCACGGGACGAGGGAAGGCGCTGCGCACACTCGTCTTGCCCGAGCGTGATCGCACATACGCAGACCGCATCGCGATCTACGCGACGTCCGCCAACGAACGCCTCGGACGGAAGACGCACCGAGAACCAAGACCTTCTACTAACGGCTACTCGTCGGCGGCCCCGTAGCCCGCACGTACTCCGACCACATGCACTCGTCCGCGAGCTGCATCGAGTTGTCGGGGAAGTAGCCGATGAGCTGCCGCTGATCCGGGTCGGGATCGTAGGTCACCGACCGGATCAGTCGGCGTCCGCGGGCCTCGACGAGCCGGATGATCGCGCTGTGCCGGCTGCGGTCGAACACGTACCAGGTGCTCGGCTCGACGCCGGCCTGCACCCGAGACATGGGGGCAATGCTGCACCACAACGGCGACCGTACGTCGAGTCGCCGACACCGGGCCGGAAACGATGAGCTATTGTCGCGACGAGTCCGCCTCACGTCGCTCATCACGCGAGAGTGACCCGGAATTGTCTACTAGAGAGCTGATCGCCCTTGTCAAACTCGCAACGCCGACGACCACGCAAGCACCGATCACAAGTGGGCTGCGACCGCCATGCTGCAAAAGTGCTCCGAAGTCGAAGGGAAGCGGGAGGGCCCAGTCATCCATCGCGGACCCCAAAAGCAGTCCCACTGCGACTAGAACGATCATCACAGTGGCAATCGCAGCGAGCAGTGTCGTCCGTCGCGTGGTCGCGATTCCCAGAATGACACTCGCTCCTACACTCAAGATCACGGACCAAGAAAGGTACGAAGGGTCCAGTCTCGCCGCCCAAAAGGCGGACGAAAGACTGAGCAGGTAGAAGGCAACGACCCCTGCCAGCGCGCCGATGGTTATGTCAAACCGTCCTGCTCTTCTCATCGTGATGAGAGTACCTCCCTAGCAATTGATCAAGCGATCCGCCTGCTGCGTATTATCACCACTCCCAGAAGCCGTACCCGCAAGCAAGTGTCCTAGTGCCACTCATCGCGGAACCTCCCGAGCTCCACGTCGAGAGGACGTAGTGAGACGTGGAGTTCGAGTTTGAGCAAGTCCTGCCGAACCCGGTCGAGAAAGTCGATCCGTTGTTCGGAACGCTAAAGCTAGTATCCCCTCTATGCACTCCTCCACCGTAGAGATGAACGCGGAGAGTCGAGCCGTATCCGCAGCCGCGGCTGATCGTTCCGCTTCCTGAGGCACGTGCTTGCGTCGAGGACTTCCAGGGCGTATTGGCCGTTATCGACTTCGTGCAGGCGCCAGCCCTTGCGCCGACGGAGTCGACCACGGGGTCCGTCGTGATCTCGGTGACTGCGTCCGTGTAGATGATACGCACTGTCTCGCCCGGCTCTGGAACCACAGGTAGGTCTTCTGGCTCGGTCACCGTAACTGTGGCGTTGCTGTCCGACTGAATCACCCTGGCCGAGTTGTCAGGTTTGGGCGAGGGGCCGTCAACATAGATAATTCGGTTGGGTTCGCTGTCGGGTGTTGGCGCAGCAGGTTCCGCTGCGTGCGCTGGCCCACTCACGAGAAAACTGAGGGCGAGCGCACAAAAAGCACCGCCAAGATACGTCTTTCTTCTGAGTTTGCGTGACATTCTTCCCCTTCTGAAGGACCGAAAGCGGCTCCGGCAGCAGATCCCAGATTGCGCTCAAAATATCGCACGACATTTCGTGTGTCTAGGGGTCGGGATCGCTCTCCTTTTCTCATCGTCAACGTTCGCCTGAGCCGGAACGGTAACGATCGTTTCTGAAAGTAGTCACACCCCCAGCGTCATATCGGGTATTTACTGGTGCCATCACCTTAAAAGCCGCCCGGAGCCTCTGCGCCCGAGTGCTGCCTCGACAATGTCCCGAAACACACCCGCAGCTGTGTGCTGTGCGGGGGTGACGTCCGGGTCGCCCGCCCCGTAGCTCTCGTAAGCATCCAGCAGAGACTGCAGGATCTCTTCTGCTGGCCCGGCGGGCGCTGAGGGGTTCTCGGGGGGCTGCACCAGAGGTGTCTCGGCGCCGTTGATGAACTCGTTGAGCTTGTCGCGCAGCCACGTCGCCTGCTCCACGTTCAGGTGGATGTTGCCGTCATTGACTCCCCCGGTGGCAGGAACTCCGCCGCCGGAGGACCAGATCCACATGCACGACTCTACTGCGGCGCTGGAGAGGGAGACCTCCACCTTTCCGCCATTGGAGTCAGATATCGCGTCGCGGCGCATCAGAAACTCCCGCCCACCTTGGCAGAGGACCGCAGCACACTGATTCCACGGTGAAACTCCTCGGCGGCCTCCTCGTGCCCAATGGCGAACCCGCTGCTGACCCTACGATGAGCAGTGTAGGCCTGAAGGAGTTCCTCGTGGCTGGGAACGTGCCCGACGTCGGCAGCAGACCCGATCTTCGGCTTCACCATGCGCGCCCAGTCATCAGCCTCGGCCACGATCGCGTACTCCCCTGGCGGATCGTTCGTGCTGAAAGGTGCGTGCCCGAAAAGCATCTGCTGATGCAGCGCCGGCGCTGGGGTCAGGTGAATCCGGCAGCTTGCCTTCAAAAAAGGATGCACAGCGGAGTGGGTCAAATCAGAGGCTGACACAACGAGCTTCACATCCTCCTCTACCAGCAGCTGGTGGAGGACCTCTCGCAGCTGGCCGCGTCTTGCTTCCTCGCTTCCCTCCTGTTGGTGATCTGCCTCGGACTCTTCGGGGGATGCCGGGCAGATAAGGGAAGTGAGATCTTCGACGATCACGTACAGCGGTGCCTTCGTGCCCGTCATCAGGTCCTTAGGGGAGCACATCTGAACCCACCACTCCAGCGTCTCTGTCTCATCGGCCAGGACAATCGCGTCCCCGGTATCAATCCCTGCAGACCTTGAACTATCAGCGGAGAAGAACACGACATGGTGGCCTGCGCTGCTGGCTCGTCGTGCGGTCTCAGCCAGCACCGCCGTTGTGCCTGACTCGGGGCTGCCCATGATGAACGTGTTCGGGTGTCGGAGGATCAGATCCGCGAGGCTCTCTTCTTCAAGTGTCATGAGCACTACTGCGGCCGCTCCTGAGCAGACCGGTCATGATTTCGCCTTCTTAATCCGACGATTGACCGCCTGAGTCGAGGACCCGGAGCACATCGAACCTGACGGTGAGCCAGCGGGCAGTCCGCGTCGCCGGCGGTACGAGTGCCAGGGCCAGGATGATGAACGTTACGGCCAGGTACGTCTGCCAGTGGTGGAACGCCATCGCATTCCAACTGAAAACCAGGGTCCCCGCCAGGAGCATCGCCAGGTACCGGAGGGGCCGGACACGGCGGGCGCTGCTGAGATTCAGAACGAAGAACATTATGCACAGTGCGACCGAGACGACGGCCCCGAAGATCAGGAGCTCACCGAGCATCCCGATGTGGTGGGCAGTGACGAGCCCGACGACAGAGAGTACCCCGACCAGGAGGGTCATCAGTCACCGGTGGGCCTTGAGAATGGTGCCGGTGTTCATGAGCGGGTCATCCTTGCCTGGCTCGGACGGGCATCGTCTCGGTCACGACTCCCCTCTTTACCCTTCAGCACCCTATGGCCGAGCTTCTCCCGAATCTCCTCCGGGATGCTCTGGGAGTCGGGGCGATGAGCGCGTGCCGCGCGGAGCCCCCGCTCCTCGAAGGCACGGATTAAGTCCCCAGCGCTCCTATCCATCATCGGCTCCCCTCCCTTGCGTGATCAGAGCTGTCAGTCTCGCGTTCTGCTCAGTGATTCTGGACATCTCTTCTTCGAGCCGCTGGTTCTGGGCAATCACACGGTTCAGCCCAGCGGCGATCCTCCAGAGGCTGCCCCAGACGAAGAGCATGAACCAGATGACGATCAGGGCTGCCCCAGCGGCCAGTGCAGCAGTCCCGGTGACCAGCTCGGCCAGCCAGGCGATGAGCAGCCCCACTACCACAAGGGGCGCGATGATGTCCGCGCAGGAGATGGGCTGCCTCATCGCTCCTCCTTGCTCACTTGCCTGCCTTGTGGACTTGATGGACCGTTCGATTGATCCCCCAGCCCAGGATGAATCCGGCCACCACAGCGAGACTCTGGATGAGCAAGGCCATCCAGACGTAGTTCCACAAGCCGGCCTGCTCCACAATCTCCACCGTGCTCATGGGTTACTCCTCCATCTAAGGTTGGGGTCTGTAGCGGATCATCTGGCGTGCACGCGCGGTGCCATCCAGTCGTGACCGGGCGCTCATGTGTTGGTTTTCGCTCGGGTGCGCTGCTCAGCAGTGCTGACCTGGTCATCAGCCTCGGCGTGACGCTGCGGCTCCGGCACGTCAGCCAGTAGGACAAGGGTGTGGTTTTTGACATTCTCGGAGAACGTCCCTGAGCCGCCGGCTTTGATGGTGACGACGTCGCCCTCGCGTTTTACGAAGGTGCCGATAGCCCGAAGGCCCCAACCGAGACCCCGGTGAATGCAGATCAGCTGTCCTTCGCGGAGTTCGTCGACAGTGACCACGCGGGGCGGGAAGAACGTCGCGTCGCAACACTCAGAGGCGACACCGAGCTCCTGATCCTCGTAGAGCTTGCAGCGACGCTGAAGTCGCTCGTTCTCGGCTTCGAGGTCTCGCACAGTAGCGACCAGGTGTTGGACGCTTGCGATCACCTGGTCAGGGTCCACCAATGGGCGGGCGTTCTCGTATTCAAGCGTCATGGTGACTACTGCGGCCGCACGGTGCACGTCGTCTCGCGCCCTAATCGCCGGGCATCTGCCAGCATGTTCGGCATACCGGACGTCGAGCTCGCCGCTGCACCATCATCGGCAGGCCAGCCACCCTCCCCGGATGTCCGTCTATGGGCGCTTCGTGTGAGACCCACGTCGGCTCGTACCACACGTGCTCGGCCAGTGACAGCCTGTGCCTGCCCCGTGCCCTGCACAGGGAACCACCGATCACACGGTGCAGCTTGGCCCTCAAAGTCTCAGCCATCACTGGCTCCGTCCGTCGTAGGTGGTGTACACGCGCCCGATCTCACCCGGCACTTCCCCCGCTTCTGAGTCCTCGGGGTTGGGTCCGTGCAGACTCAGCCAGCTCCTGACGGAGTCGGCAAACTCGGCGAAGGCCCCTTCCTCCCATCCCGGTCCCACTGGCACCATGTCTGGAGAGTCCTCACGGGTGGTCCAGCGGTATGGCATGGTGATCCAGTCGTGTCCGTCAGAGACTGTGTTGTGGTGAGCGGATGCCTTCCACTCATCTGCGCAACGGGTCTCAAAGCGCCAGGCGAGGTCGTAGTGCTGAACCTCGTCCTGCGGACCGCTGACCTCATCGACGCGCACCAGCAGTCGCTCGCCCACGCGCCCACGGCCCTGAAGCTGATAGACAAGTTGTGGGACACGGGGACGTGGCCAGAGCACACCGCGGCGCATGCTCACCTTGACCAGCATCTCGTCGAGCCTCTCCACCACCCGTCGCTGCAGCTCACCGGGGCTATCGGGATGGGTTTTCTCACGACTCAGCATGGCTTCCTCCGTGGGTATCTGACGGCTTCTGGCCCGCCTCCGTCTTGGAGTAGTCACCAATCGGGGCTGCGTCGGAGCGAAACCACTTGCCGGGCTCTGGGTCAACGTGGACCAGGTAATCCGCCTCACCCAACCTGTCGTGATACAGCTGTGAGCGAAGCCGCTTTCCATCCCATTCAAGTGCATCGGGAATACCAATGTGAGCCCAGGTGCTGCCGGGTGCTGAGTTGCGGATGTCCTCTGCTGTCACAGGGACGGGCGAGGGTTCTTCCTCAGCTGGGCCAGCCTGATGGGCGTTGGCCGGCTCATCGGTGGGCTCCTCGCATACGCCGGTGAAGACGATGATGGGGACGTTGTGGAGTTCTCGGCGCTCAGGGGTGCTCATGCGGGCCACACTGCGGCTGATGTTGCGTACGCCCAATGCGTCGATGATCGCCTCAGCCGCGTCTGTGACAGCTTCCCCGTCCACTCCGTAGTCAGTGAGCACGGACTCGACCTTGGACAGTAGGGCATCGCGTGGCTCAATCATCTGCAGCCACCAGGTGCTCGGCGATGTTCTGGGTGGTGTTGACCCAGTGCTCACAGTCACGTTCAGGCTCCTGCGGCCACCGGTATTCGCGCAGGAGAGGGGTGTCGACCCCGTTGACCCTCACCCCCCATTCGGTGTAGATCACCGCGGATCCGTGCATGCCGTCCGGGTCAGTGATGGTGGAGAAGATCCGCAGAGCGCCCGGGTGTTCCTCGGGCTGTCCGTGGCGGTGCAGTGCATCCGAGAGGGCACACGGTACCTGCGCCCAGCCCTCGGTGGAGTACCAGGCCTGATCCTGGTACTCCTGTCTGGTTTCCTCTGCGGGTGCCTCGGCCTGGTTGGCGGTGGCCTGGGCCTGTTCTGTGCTCATGGTGCAGATTGCGGCCGCGCCTGTGATGCTGTGCGATTCGGGTCAAAGGAGATCGACATTGGCTCGGAGAAGAACTCTTCGAGTACTTCCTGGTCGGGGTCAGCCTCCTGCTGTTCAAGCCGATCGGCAGTCTCGTCGAGAAAGACACCTGTGGCGGATCCGCCGCCGTACATGGTGAAGACCTGCTGGGCAGCATCACGCAAAGCACTGATGGCGCCGCGTCGTTCAGCGGCGGCTATCTCCTTGTCGTACCAGCGGCGGAAGTCGGCCAGGGCCTCCTCCTCCGTGGTGTCATGTCCGCTGGGGCCTGTGTGGCCGAGGGCACAGTCACTCTCGTGAAGCACATAGGTCTCCTGGATCCCCTTCGTGCTCGGTGTGTGCTGTTCACTCATTCCGGGGCATCATTTCCCAGCATTTTCGAGGGCCCGGCGGATAGTGTCCACGGCGAAGGCGACCCCTTTGTCAAAGTCGCTGCCCTCCATGCCCAACAAAGTGAGCTTGATGCACCCCTCCAGTGCGGCCTGAATCTGCGCGTTGCGCACCGACAGTGCGGTGTGGGCGTGAATGAACAAGTCCGCCGATTGCTTGTTCTTGAAGGTCGCCACGTGCTCCCAGTCCTCCGATCCTCGCTCGTTGATGACTTCGTAGGCATCGACGATGTGCAACTCTCCGTCACGGAGGGCTCGCAGAGGTTCGGCCACTAAAGTGCCGTCAAGCGCGGCAGCAGTGATGATCTGGTGTTCGGCTTCTAACTGCTCGGTGAGGTCGGTCATTTCGCGATCTCTTCATTGATCCTGTGCTGGGCAAAAGCAGCTACCTGGTTGGGGTCCAGTCCCATCCTGGAGGCAAACCTGTCGGCGACGATCAAGCCCGCGCGCCGGTGGTCCGGTTTCATCGCCAGAGCCGTGTAACAGAGTTCCAGAGCCAAGGCCAACGAATCGGACTGAGGCATCATTGCGCCCTGATTGGCTCTTGCTTCGGGAATTAGCACCTGTCCGATGATTGCCTGGCGTTGGCTTAATTCGTGGATCCACCCTTCTGTCTGGTGAGTAGGGAGTTCCTCGGGAAGGCCGCTGTGGTCGTCAGGTTGTTCGACGTGGAAGCCCACGAAGGTGAAGGCCGTCCGTTGGGCGTCCAGGTATGACTGACGGGTGACCTCATCAGTCTGGTCCCATTCGAGCCGGTCTTGTTCTGGCCTCAGGGACTCGTATGCGGTCTTCGCCGCGTGGGTCAGCTTCTCGGTGGTGATGGTCGTGTGCATACGCTTCGCTTCGCGGTACCACTCCGCGAACTCTGGGAACCCTTGTGCCTCTCCGTGAAGGACTGCGTCACAGACAATCCCCCAGCCGGACCTGATCTCATCGAAGTCTTCAGTTGTCATGACTGCCTCTTCTCGTTTTCGGGGGACTCTGGTGCTGACTCGTCCTCCACGTAGAGCCCTGCGGCTTGGAACATTCGTCGTGCTGCATCGAGGAAAGGCCGTTTCTCTTCCTCTCCAAGGACTACCCACGGTGGACCAAGGGGTGCACACGGGTCACGGAGGGACCACTCGTAGTCTGCTCTCGCCGCGTCCTCCACCCGTCCGGAGCTGATGGTCTTGGCCTGGATGTAGCCGTCCTCGAATCCATAGCGGCGGCTGGGGGAAGTACATTCGCTCAGGAAAGGCAACAAGCGCCTTCTCGGCGGCTTCGGCTTTGAGTTCGTCTAACTCCGTAGTGTGCACTGCGGCCGCATGACTACTCTGTGTCCACTGTCTCCGTGTCTGCAGCTGCCTCTTCCATAATCAGAATGGTTTCGCACGGGTAAGTGACAACTGGAAAGTACCGGAAGTCTGGGTACTCGCCGTGTTTCGTTGAGCACGCCGCACAGATCGCGCCAGCCCGCTTCGCCTCAATCGGTCGGTGCACGGCGCGAACGGCTTCAAGCTGCACCCGGAGTTGCTCTCGCTCAGCCTCAGCGCTCTCAAACAGACTCTGCATGTCTGAGGCCAGGTGATTCAGGCTCAGCATCCCATCGCTGACGTACTTCTCCCCGCCCTGGCGGTAGACGGAGTTGAGATCGACTCTGGCCTCCGCTGTGCTCGTGAGGGCCTCAAGCAGCGCGGCTTTGGTCGTCTCTTGCTGGCCCGTCAGCGCTGGCTCCTGTCAACGTAGAAACCAGCTGCGTTGAGTGTCGCACCTGTGCGTTCACGCCATGTTTTGCGGACAGCCTCGGTGAGTGATTCCCAGGCTTCCAGATCGGCGAACGTCACTGTGGGGGATCCAGTGAAGTTGGCCATGGCCGCTGTCTCCAGCTGCTCGGCGCTAACGGTCCCCTTCTCGACGTGGGCGGCACGCTGACGATGAGCGATCAGGTTGGCCTGCACTCGCTCGCCGAGTGCGTACTTTTCGCTGGCTTCGGCTTTGAGGTCTTTGAGCTTCATGCTGATAACTGCGGCCGCATGACCACCACCCCAGTCAGAGAGTGTCGGGTAGTCCTACTGGGTGACTCAGATGCTCAGTCTGCGACCCCGCCGCAGCTGCGCCTCAGGAACCGAGATTCTATAACCCTGAACGGGGTAACGCGGATGGTCGGATGCCACGATGGCGCACTCCCAATGTGTGCCGTATCGCTGGAGCTTGTTCTCTTCACCCTCCACTGGGGTTGCTCGACTGCCCACTGTGGGGACTACTACCATCCTGTGGCCATCACTGTTTGCTACGGGAAGTTCGATGAGGAGGTGGCGGACCTCGGGTTCATTGATCAGGACGGGCAGTTTTGATAGCTCGTGCCACGTTGACCCCTGCGGGAACCGGGCAAGCCTGGCGACCTCTTCCTCTTCGGTCTCTATGAGACGCGGCCACTTCACGGGTCCAGGCTCGCTCATGCGCTGACCTCTTCGAGTGCACCGCGGACGCGCTTTGCTGCGTCGGCCAGACCCTGAGCGTAGTCCTCCTGGTGCTCGGCCTCGTGATGCGCATCGGACTCAATGCCGGCCAGCGCCGCCTGCACTGCACCCAGTTGGGCTTGAAGATCTGCTGTCGCTTTTTCGATGAGCGCCTGGACATCCGTCGCAAGATGCCCCAGGTCCAGGGCTCCCGGCCCTTCTATGGGTAGCTGGTCTTCAACGAGGCTGCCGTCGTCCAGGTCTGAGCCTGGGCCGGTGTCGCTCGTCAAGGTCTCGATAAGGATCGTCTTGATGCCATCCAGTGTCATGCTGGCAACTGCGGCCGCGCTCTCACTCGGGCGGCAGTGGGACGATGTCGATGATGCGGGAGTCTCGTTCATGCGGCCCGGTCCTGGAGGTCGAAGAGTGGTTCTGCGTCGTTGCAGTGGAAAACGTGGGCGTTGAGCAGTCCGACCTTCTTCGGTGAGACACCCTCCACGCGCGCCCAGTCAATGAAGTTCTTCAGCAGATCGTGCTGCTGGACCTCGTAGATGTTGAGCGTGTGGCGCTTAACCTCTACCGCCTGGCCGTTGGGTAGTTGTGCTCTGACCTCGGCGACGTAGAACTTCGGTGCCTGCGGCTCACGCTTAAGGTGAATGCGCACGATCTCGCCGCCGGCATCAGCCAGTCTCTTCAAGCTCAGGGTCTCAACCCGCTCAAGTGTTGCCATGCCGCACATTGCGGCCGCGCCTGGCAGGCACCGGGTGTGAAGGCGCTCTAGGGCGTGGCGAGTCTGTGAAGCGCGCGGTCGGCTGGGGCTATGCACCTGCGGCACTCGGTGACCTCGTCGGCGTGGGGATCCCCGGGGTCTCCGTGGAAACTGCGGACGCAGTCTTCCTGCCGGCGGAACCTTCCGCACCGCTGACACCGGGTCGGTGTCTTGACTGTCCTCGGCATCTATTCCCCCGGGTCGCGGCGCAGACCAAAGCCCTTGTGTCGACTGTCCTGCATCAGGGCGAGCATCTCTCCGGTGGAGAGCACGCACTCATCGTCCAGGAGATTCGGCGTGCCGACGGAGATCTGCCGGGCGCGCTCGATGATCCCCCGGCGCAGCGCCTCGCTGTTGTAGAGGCCCTCATTGTCGAGATGGACATCGACCATATTCAGGGTGTGGCGCAGCGCCTCCGTGCTGACAATCCAGTCAGCGAGGTTCTCCCCGAGACTGTGCAGAACCGTGACTACCGACTGCGGATCAATCCGCTCGGGTGCCTTGCCCCACAGCAGGCAGGCCTCGATAGCCTTCAGGTTCAGCTTGGGCCCGCCGGTGACAACCCACTGATGATTCGCATCAGCGGTGATTCGCTGCCCGTCGGAGAAAGTGATCTCGTATGCCTCTGGACTCACCTCGATGGGCGAGACTCCGATGATCTGGCGCTCCGCTTTGAGCTGCTCAGTCAGGTCAGTCATGGTTGGCCCGCTGTGCTGGGTGGATGACGGTGAACTCGCCGTCGATGATCTGGGCGAGCTCGAAGGATGAGACGCAACTGTCGTCGCCGTAGGCGCGGTACCAATAGGGGTCGCCGAACCCGCTGATGTTATAGGTCTTTCCTTGCTGCCAAGCGTGGTCGTTGCGGTCGAGGATGACAGCACTAGGTGGCAGCTTGTCGAGTTGCATCTGCGCTTTAGCGAGCTTCGGCGGAAGCGAGGATCGCAGAGCACTTTTCTTCTCGCTCGCGGTGAGCGCTGGAGTCCACGACATCACTCCTCCAGGTAGAACCCGGCGGCACGGAACCCGACACGCATGTCCTCGCGCTCGATCTGTCGGTCTTCCTCGCTTGCCGCTTCCCACAAGGTGTCCGTGCGTTCCTCGTAAGATGCCTTCGCCGCCTTGTCTACCTGTTCGGCGCTGATGGTCTTGGTGTGCATGTACGTTTCGCGCCGTACGCGATTTTCCTTGCATCCTGAGCAGTAGCAGGCACAGTCGCCGCCCTCATGCAGCGGGTACCGCTTAGCGGCTTCGGCTTTAACCTGCTCAAGAGTCGTCATCGTCAGCCTCCTGTATGTGGACACCAAGGACCCCCATCACGGCACGGGCTAGACGGTCCTCCACGCTTCCAGACGCGTATGGGTCGGGGTCGCCGTGAACTTCGATATCCACCTGGCCCTCGCGGGAGCATTCCACTAGCTCGTGGTGGACATCGCGCAGCACGTCGGCGTATTCATCCGCGCTGATGGTCTTGGCCTGGACGTGAGCGGCGCGTTCCCGGTCTACTTCCTCCTGCACGAAGAATCCGCGCTTCGGGTACGGATACAGCTCGGCAGCTTCGGCCTGTAGCTGTTCAAGCGTTGCCATGGGTGTCTCCTTCGGGTGCGTCGTAGAGCACCGTGAACGGCGCCAGGAATTTGGGGAGGCCGTCACTGCTGACCCCGGTGAGCCTTAGGTGTAGGTGCCCGGCGTGAACTTCTCGAACTACCCCGTCGCGGTCGCGCACCACTGATCCGGGGGTCAGTCCGGCAATGGTGTCCACCTGCCGGGGGATGCGGGGCGTGGCGTCCCCTTCGGTCAGGCCCAGGCGGGCACGGAGCTGACCTTGGATTTCCTGCTCCATGTTCGGCATGGCCTTGGTCCGCTTGGGCTCGGCGGTCATCTCGTACGTGTGGAGAAGGTCCACGGCGGCAATCAGGTTGGCGGTGCGCTGCTCGTAAGCCAGGGCGAGAGTGGCGTGTGCCTGGGCTAGTTTCGCCGCCATGTCTCGCTCCGCAGACTCCTCTTCCGGGAGACCCTCGGAAAGTTCCGGATCAGCAAGATTCAGCTCCTGCTTGGCGGAGGCGGCGTGCGGGTTTCCGGGGAGTGTGGTCATGGTGTTCTCCTTGGGGGTTGTGTGCGCCGCTGTGGCGCGTTGAGGTGCGGGGCTATTGCTCATGATGCACATTGCGGCCGCAGTCCGTAGTGACAGCCTTATGTCCGTGGTACCCATCGACAGTAAAGGAACCCAGATCGTGGCACAGGAAAATATCACCAAGGCACACCAGGAACTGATCGGTCACTATCTCACAATTGAGGAGCTGGAGATTCGTGTGCGTCGCCACGGCTACACCGCGGAGCAGATCGCAGAGAAGTTCCCCACCATCAGACCTTCCGGCACCTGGGACGATATCTGCGAATGGGCCTACTCCCTGACTGAGGAACAGGTCGCACAGGAGCGGGAGACCAAAGTCAGGCCCAGGCATGGTCCGTGGCTATCCTGAAAGACGCCGCGACCAAGCAGGCCGATGCTGACCCGATCACTGACGAGCAGGTCAAGACTGTTATGGGACTGCTGGGCCAAGGCCGGCACGAGCAGGGCTGCTGGTATGACGGTCCCACCACCCTGGAGGGCGTGCAAGCGATGAGCAAGCCCAGCGCATCCACCTACATCACAGCCCTGCTCGACGCCTGATAGGCTCAGCATAGGCCCCGGCACTGCGTCCGGTCCGCTCCTGAGCCCCGCACCAGCGGGGATGAGCCGGTTGTTGCTACTTGTGTGACACCAGGCTGAAACTGCTCCCCGCGCTCGCGGGGTCACCTTTCCCCGGGCATTGGCATGCCCACAGCCTCAGGAGGACACCCCATGACTCATCCTTACTTCACCGAACGAGCCCGTGATGTGATCGCCCGCGCCGGCGGAAACCCCGACAACGCCGAGGCCCTGGCCACCTGGGCCGAACAGGCCAAGGCCGAAGGCAAGGACCGCAACGCCGGCGTGCTGGTCTCTCAGGACGGCGCCCTGGTCGCTGAGACCTTCCAGACCCAGGATGAAATCCGGGCCAGCTATGTCACCGCCGACGAAGCCCGCCAGTACAGCCTGCAGGGCAATGAGGTGGGCTTGGCGATCGGCCAGATTCAGCGACAGATCGGCCAGCGGCTCATCCACGTCAAAGTCTGGGCTGTCACTGAGGGCGCTTCCAAAAAGGCCCGCCGCGCAGCCGATGAGGCGCGAGTCCAGCGGGCGACCAGATGATCCCCCATTGGAACTGGGTGATGGTCGACGCCCAGCAGCGCACCAGCCACTACGGACCAGGCTTCACCGCCCGCGAGGACGCTATCGGCGACACCGGAAAGCTCATCGAGCAGCTGCGCGCCAGCGTCGTCGGCTCTGAGGCTCTTGCAGATGCATGGCTGGCCGGCCAGGCGAAAGACGACACTGTATTCATCGGCCCCTTCATCTTCGGGCTCTACCAGTACGACGGCACGGCGAAGGATCGTCAGGTTGAGGCTGAGCTGTGGGTGGTAGACCTTCAGGGACGATCCTGACCCGCCGAAGGCTGCCGGATCCGGCGCCTAGTCCTTCCGGCGCCACAGCGGTGTGCAAGCCAGAGCGGCGATCCATACTGCGGCCAGGGCTACAGAGAGCATGGTGATCATTGCCTCGGCCAGCGTGGTGAGCATCAGCGCCGGCGGAATGACTGTCCGCCAAGAGTGGATGGCCAGATTCCGGGCGTTGGCGGCAGTCCCCCGCATGTGCGCCCAGGCTAGAGCAAGAGCATGAATGATGGCCGCGGCGAGAAAGATCAGGAAGTAGGGCAGCCAAAGCACGTTGGCCACGGTGTAGGGGAACTGGATAACGATCAGCCCCGTAGCGATATTGGCGGCCAGCAGTAGACCTGCGGAGATCAGGACACGCAGTGCCCACGGCGGAAGGATCTGGCGCGACTTCTGGGCCTGCGGTGGGGTCTTCTTCTTGGTTTTATTGAAGCGGGCAACTTCAGTCTTGGAGGGGGCTTGGCCCTGGTCCTGGCGTCGCTTCGTGGCGGCTTTGCTCATCGTGGTCTACTCGCCCTCTCGGATTGCTTCATCAAGTTCTGCGGCTGTGCGGTATTCGCCCATATAGTCCAGGGCGATGGAGGTCAGTGTGGTGACTACTTCGTCGATGCTGGTGCCAAGTGGTGACTCCGGATAGGCAACTGCCAGGAACGCCACTGGTGCTTGCTTGCGCAGACTGTTGCGCTCATCCAGCAGAGCCTCCAGGTCGTGGGACGCCTTGCGCAGAGGTTCGTGGGTGAACTCCACGGCCAGATAGCAGTCCGCGGCGTGGCCGAACTTGTGCGATTCCTCCTCGGTACTGGCCAGGGAGGTGACCTCCCGGCGGAAGCTGGTTCGCTGAGTGTTGGACAGTCGCGCCCGGTCATCAACAGCGGAGATGGCAAGGGCATGGACAGCGGTCTCACTCATGGCCAGAACCTGATCGATGTCATCGAGGGTGTAGTCATCCCAGATGCACACCAGTCGGGGATCCACACTGCGGTCATAGTCGCGTCCGCGCAGCTGGGACGCGAAGACCAGTGCTGAGCGCCGGGCCAGGGAGGTGTCGGCCCTCACCTGATCGGCCACCAGGTGACGGTCAGACCAGTGAGGCCTGATGGGTGCCGGCAGCTGGAACCCCCGGCGCAAGGCGGCTGCGTCCAGGAAGCGCCGGATACGAATATCGCCGCGAGTACGCTCAGCTACCCAGTCCCCGATGACTCGCAGGAGATGCTCGTTGGATGAGTCGTGTGCGGGTCGCTGTGAGCGTTCGATGACGGATCCAGGGGCTGTGGTGTCACGGGTGGCGGTCACGGTATTGCGCACCAGGGTGGCGAAACTCGCCCGCAGATAAGAGTCCGCGGCAGCCACACCTGAGCTTCCCGCGGCGATCATCTCCAGGGACAGCCGTCCGGAGGTGACCACTAGGTGGTGCAGTATGCGGTCAGCTTCAGCGCGGAAGCGATCGAGCTGCCAGTCGGAGGCGAACCGGGAACGTTTCTTGAAGGCACTGACATGGCGGTCCAGTAACCCCATGGAGAGCAACGTCAGGTAGATCTGGTCTCGCGCCCACCGCTGGTCACCACCGGCGACCGCATCTCGGGCTAAGGAGCTAATCTCCTCATCAGCAGTGTCCGCATCTTGTGTCTGGGTGCCTAAAAGCAGGGTGTGAGCCATGTGTGTCTATTGCGGCCGCAATAAGCACGCACTCATCGAGAAGCAGCTTCGCGCTCCACAGGGGATGGCCCTCCAGTAATAGTGAAACCCTCGGTGTCTGAGGCCACCAGACTGAAGGCTTCTCCGGGGCTCGGCACTGTTTGCTCCTGGACAGGTCCTTTGCCCACTTTCCAATGGCTGGCAGAACTCTGGGCCACCCAGTACTCGGTCACCGGCTCGGTGGTGTTGAACTCGGACTCGTAATCCTCAAGGGTGTCCTTGCCCTCGATGAAGGCGGGATTGCGATGCAGCTGCCTAATCTCATAGGCGACTCCCCTAGGCCCCTTCAGCTCGATGGAGTCCGCGGCGGTGGCAAAGTCAACGAACGCTCCGTTGCCGGCAGCATCTCGTGCAGTCCAGCCCTCGGGAGTCTCCTCGTTGAAGCGGCGCTTCAAGTCCAGGTAGTCCGCTCGGGCGCTCTTCTCTGCGTCCCTCCATGTGGGGGCCGACACGGCAGGGCCGCCGAGAGAAACAGCAGACTCCCCCGCGGTACTACTTGCTTTCTTCACCTGGGAGGTGCCCTGAATCTTGTACTGATTGGTGCCGCGTCCGCCGCCTGTTTTGCTCATAGTGATGACTGTGGCCGGGTGCCAGCACTGCACCCCGTTCTTTACCCGCTCCCCCGGTCACCCCCTGATGGGCGCGGCTCACCGTCTGGGCTGTGCCGAGCGATGCTGATCATCTGGGTGACGCAGACGATGAGACAAAATGCCACGCTAGCCAGTGCAAACGCAACGAAGAACGGGTAAGCCTGAAGATAGGCTTCCGCGACATCGTTGCCGGTCACCGTCAGCGGCTCGGCACCTAATGTGGGTGTTACACCAGCCGGCATGGTTATGTTCCTCATTTGTGCCCCATCGATCGGTTCTTGAAAATGGCGGGTCAATCTCCACCTGCCCTGCCGTGGCACCAGCCCTCGGCAGCTAGCACTGCGTCCGCAGTCGTTCATGTGAGGAAGCGGTACACCTATCAGGCTTACCCCACCGGGGACCAGCAGCGCTTGCTGGATCTCGATCCTGCAATGCACGCGTCTTCTTTGAAGCCGCACAGCTTCGGCGAGCCTTTTATTAAGCTACTAATCACGAACAGTGACATTTGTGTCAGATGGGAATGCGTTAGCGTCAAACCTTGTGTGAGAGGAAACCGAAGCAGTTCTTAACGGGTTTCCCGTGAACGCTTGGGATCCGATAGCCATCACTGAATCAGGGATGATGACGTTCGTCAGGTTAGATTCTGCAAATGCTCGACCAGGGATGCTAGTTACTGGCACGCAATTGATAGTCGAGGGGATCACGATAACAGTCGAAGGAGGAGTGCCGTTGAAGCCCCTCAGCACACCGGTCTCTTCATTAAACAGGAAGGCTCCCCCAGCCGTAGTCGACTCGTCATTGGCAGCACAAGTGGTTTCGAGTTCAGCTGCCGCCGTCACGCTGTCGGTCCACCCCACACCAGGAGTTCCAGGTGTCGAAGAGACTGTGCGGCTGCCGGTACTCAGCCAGATATGGCCCCGCATGTTAGGAGTGAGGTCCTCGTTGGCGACCAGAAGCAGCGAGACGATATGCCAGCTTCCTGGGCGGCCCTCAGCGGAGGCTCCGAGGCTGCCCTCCCACGGTCCTGCGCGGTGGTCGTCCAGGCTGGTGCCCCAGGCGACGACTCGTGAATCATCTCGCGGTGTTCTCTGTGGTCCATCTGTGGTGATGTCCTCCAGAAAGCCCGCAGCATTGGAGTTGCATCCTCGTGAAGCGGGCTGACCATCAGCTTGAGTTCCCCGTATGTGGAACCAGGACCATTCATCAGGGTTCAATCCCTCATAGTCCAAGCTCACCAGATCCGCAGTGAACACGTGTGGCAGGTTAGCCTCAGCAGCTGCTCTCACTCTGAAGGTGTTGCATCGAACATTCGCATTGCTGTTCCCGCCAGATCGAGGCTCTACGGGCACTCGCCAAACAGAGTTGCTGTGCATCGGCATTGGACTCTCACGAGTACCAGCATGAGTCTCAGTGCCGGCATCGACCCGTTCTGCACCCGCAGCGTCAGTGGCCGCTTCCAGCTTGTGAGCGCCAGAGCTTACTGCCGTTGCCACGCTTGCCTCGCTGCTCCAGGAGGCCAACGTGGTATCGGTCGCTGTGCTGGACGCCAGCACAGCAGTCATGATGAGACCTAGGCCCGCGGCGGCGGCCCTGACCTTGCTCATCACGGCACTACCTGCGTCTCCAGCAGTCTCTTGGACTCTTCCTCGCGGGCACGCACGTCGGCGAGGTTGGTGGAGGCGATCTTGAAGAACCGCTCGGGGATGCGGATCTCGGTGGGCACCACGCGTCCCTTGATGTCGACATAGAGTGCGACCGCGCCGCGGACCACTTTGCCGGTCTTCGGGTCTTTGAGTGCTTTCAGGGAGCGCCAGTTGGGGCTGCCAGCCTCATTGTCCAAGGTGGCATCAGCGGTGATGCGCCCCAGCCGCGCCGGTGAGGGGTCCAGCTTGAAGATGTTGCACGCGGCCTCGGCCTCAACCGGGTCTTTCACGTGCATGATGCACCCACGGGTTAGGTAGTTCTGCAGTCCGGCGTTGAGGGCATCGGAGATGCGCTGAGTGTAGAGCTCGACCTGGATGCCCTGGGAGCGTGCCAGGCGTCCCAGCTTCTCCAGTTCGGTCGGTGCTGCGGAGGTGAAGACCCAGGCCTCATCCAGGCGCAGCACACCACCGTGTCCGGTCATGGCCATCGCGGAGCCGAAGACCATATTGCGCACCAGCGCCATGTTGATGCTGTGCACGATGGAGTCCGGCGGGTGGCCAGGCTCGGGCAGGTTCAGCGGAGTGTTGCCCACCTTGATCAGGGTGGTGCCGTCATGCAGCGCCAGACCAGACCCCTCATCGTTGCGACCCACCAAGGCTCCGAACATGGGCGAGGAAGAGGACAGCTTGCCCAGGCGCTCCAAGTGCACCTTCGGGAACTGCCCGTCGTTGGCGGCGCGCTCCAGTGCCGTCCATGTGGCGCGGTGGCCCTTCTCGACCCCGTAGCGCAGAGCGTGGAGAACGTCGGACTCCATCTCCCTGGTCTTGTCCATGTTGCCGTAGGGGTTGATGGTGGTGATGGTTGAGGCTGCGTACTCGATGCCCTCCTGCGGGGTGGGCGCGAACTTCAGCGGGTCGAAGACGCCATCGACATGCTGAAGGTCATCAAGGGAGAAGATGCGGGCACCGGGGATCTGGGAGAACACCGGGGAGAGATCGGATCCGCCCTTGGGGTCGATGACCACTTGCCGGAAGCCCAGCTCGGCGGTCTGCCACGCCTCCCACTGCAGCATCATCGTCTTGCCGGCTCCAGAGGCGGCAACGTTCACGCTCAAGGGTGCCGCGTCGGCGTCGAGGTATGCAGCTTCTGGTGAGTACCAGGCGGACTGCCGGTCACGTTCGGTGAATCCTCGGTGGATTCCGTGCTTGTCGCCGACTGTGGAAACATTGGAGATGCCGGAGGCTGCCAGGTTGGTGATCGGCATATCGTGCAGGTTGGGGTTGGCGTTGATAGTGGAGCAGATCATCATCTCCGCCCAGGCGCGCTCCTGTCGGAACTCCATGGGGCGAAGTTCCAAGGCTCCTTCGTTCATCCTGCCCATGTCCTCGACGATGCCGTCGAAGGCCACCAGGATGGAGGTGTTGATCAGTGTGGCGTCAGCTCGGCCCTTGCCGTATTCGTCCTCCACCATCTTCAGCTCGTTTAGGCGCTCCTCCTGCTCGCCCTTAGACATCTTGCCCTGACTCTGTCGCTCAATGATGTCGTTGCGATAGCCGCGGCGGTTGCGTCGAATCTCGGCCCTGGTGACCTTCGCGGGTTCCAGAGCGCCGCGTATGGAGATGGCTAGGGCGTTGGATTTCAGCAACGGGATGGCCCAGTGTGCCTTGGCGGTGTTGGGAGCATCGAAGTCGAGCTCCAGGTCGGAGACGGTGGCGAAGCTGATGGCGTTGTGTCCGCCGTTCTTTGACAGCTCGGTGCGCCAGTTCTCACAATCGGCCGGCCCGGCATTCTTCGCCGCTCGCACAGACCGGGAGTCGGAGAACACGTGCAGGTGCTCAGGATGAGTCAGAGTCACCACGTCCGGGGAGCGTCCGCCGTTCCACCAGGAGTCCAGGATGGAGATCTCATCTCCGGTGAGCTCCTCGATGCCGATGCGAGCGAAGATTCGCTTCACCCGGGCCAGGTCATGCTCGAAGTCCTCAATCGGGGTGCCGCCCTCCATTAGGGTGAACTTCACGCTCTCCCAGGCCTGGGCAATCCCAGAGGAGGTCAGCTGCGGCTGTAGAGCCACGCCGAAGGCCAGAATTGACTGATCAGTCACCTCACCTGCGAAGTCTCGGCGCAACTGCCTGTTCAGTCGCTCCTGAGCCTCAGCACGGCTGGCAGGTGCCTGAGTCACAGGGCGCCAGGGGCGCGGCACCGTGACTCGCAGCAGATGCACCTGACGGTAGCTGTTCTTCGCTACGGATCGGCGTTTAATGCCCACGGGGGTGTCCCTGGCGAGGGCTTCGAAGGCCTGGTGGATCGGTTCGAATGCCTCAAAGAGGCGCTCATCGTTTCGTGCATCCACCACCGGCGCTGTGGGCACCTTGCCGAAGTACCAGACGGTGTTGCCGTCCAGGCCGACCAGCATGCCGTTGGCCAGCCTGGCGCGCTTCATGGTGGGGAAAGACTCCAGGTCATCCAGGTCGACCCAGTTGCTGATCCGACCATCCTGCTGAGCCGATTTCTTGCCAGTGCGCTTGATCATCAGGGCTGCCCCTTACTCGGAGTCGCTCAGCCCGGAATCCGGGGAGGTGAGCTGGCGGTTGATAGCGTTGGAGTGCTCGCTGAGGGTCCGCCAGGTACCTGGCGGACCCCAGGCCACTACTCGGGGTGTCTGAGTGTTGGCCTCCAAGATCAGGACGTCGTACTCGACACTGGCCCGATGTGTGCGCTGGACCATGCGCTGCCCGTCGTCATCGAACTCATCAGCTTCGGTATCGTCGAAGATCGCGTCATCATCTAGCGACTGATCATCGAGTAGCCCGTCGAACTCCAGTCCCTGGGCTTCCAAGGCTTCAGCGCTGTCTGCCGGCACTCGGGTGGGCGGCCAGGTGATGTCGGCCTGGACTCGGGCGACCACTCCCTCAGGCAGCGGTGCGTCCTCCTCGTCACTGGCCCTGAATCCGGGTGCCAGTGCGGTGCTGGTGATACTGGCATCAACGCGCTGGGCTGCGGGCATGGGCATGTAGCCGGTGCCTTCCCTGCCGTCGCCAACTGCGACCTTCAGGGCACTGGGGTTGGCTGAGTAGAAGGCTTCCATGAAGGACTGCACGGCGAAGTCCAGTGCTTCAGACTCCTGGACGTCCTGAGCCCCAGGGAAGGCCTGAGTGTCACCCTCGTTGCTGGCCGGGGGAAGCATGGGCTTCAACGAGGGTGCAGAGGCGACAAAGCCCTCCAGTTCATCGGAGTAGCCCACCAGCACGGAGGCTTCAAAGAGAGTGCCGGTGTTAGAACCCAGGTCAACGTAGTGAGTCTCGTAGCTGATCGCACTGATGTCTGTGTCAGGGTCGTTCTCGTCAACGTCTTCAGGATCAGGCGCTTGATATGAAGTCACCACGCGGTTCCAGTCGATGACGTAGGCACCGGGCAGCGGGTCTTCTTCACTGTTGAGCCATCGGTTGATCTCATCGACCACCAGAGCTTGCCGGGGAGACCACAGCTGCTCATCCTGGATCCCCGGGTCTGCCTCAATGGTGCTGATGAACGCCTGATATGCAGCGTTGCCAGTGGCTAAGGCCAACAGGAACACCGATGAGGCGCCGCCAACTAGGCCAATCCACATTGCTGTGCGCATGCGCTTGGCACGCTTATGCGTGGTGGTGTAGTGGTCTGAGGCCTGGGTGGGCTGGTCTACTACTTGAGAACCCCAGAGGGCATCAACGGTGGCCCGGTCTTCAGCAACCTGGCGCTTGTGTCCCCGTCCTTTGCGGGAGGAGTGGTTCTCGCGTGGTTTCTTCGAGCGGCGGTTCTCTGCACGGTCCTGACGTGGCACGAGGATTAGACCTCGCTCAGGATGGCCGCGGCGGAGTCGATCGCTTCACCGAGCTTCTCGACAGCTGCGGAGATGGCGGTGGCGGCCTTGATGTCAGATTCAGGCCGGTTCTTTGAGACGAGCTTGCGCTCGGCCAGGAAGCGCCATGCGGCTTTGACGGTCTCCTCATCAGCGGCGTCCACTGCCAGCACGCGCTCAAGTTCGGAGCCTGCTGTTCTCAGGTCAGCCAGGAATCCCAGGGCTGCGGTGTCGGCACCATCGGTGGTCGCCAGCGCCACGGCGAGTTCGTTGAGAGTGCTGTCTTTGGCTGAGAGCACCGATTGCAGCAGGGCGATGACGTCCTCGTCGGCTTCACTGAGCGCATCCCGGGCCGTGAGGGCGGCGCGGGCAGCGTTACGGCGGATGCGGGTGGTCGCTGCGTCTGTGGTCTTGCGAGCCTTTCGCCGGGAGCCAGGTCGGGCAGTGACCTCAAGTTCTTCGCTGGCCGGCTCGTCAGTGTCCTCGACCTCGTTGAGGGCTTCAACATCCTGCGCCAGGTCCGGCAGCGTCTCGGTCTGCGCGGTGCTGGTGGACTGTTCGGCGCCGGAGGTGCCCCAGGACTGACGGCTGGGGGCCTGGTCCCGGGTGTAGTCATCGGCGGTGTCGGGGATGGTGTGGCTCACGGGCACTCCTTGGACTCTTAGGGCTCTCGAAGGGTTATAAGCAGCTGGTGTCGTTCACAATCAGCTGCCCCGGTTCTTCGCGAGGGTCGCAAGGAGTGCCCATGTGCATGAGGCGCGCGAGCCAACCTCATCAGCGCCGCCGATGACTGCCGGTGCGTGGTCAGTCGTTGGTGGCTAGTCGTTGGAGTGGCGGCACTTGCCGGAGCCGATGCAGCCGTGGACGTGGTCCTCCAGCTCAGCGGTGAGATCGTCGATCTCGTCCTGGGAGAGTTCCTCGGCTTTGCCTCCGGGCTCGATGTGGAGGATCTCTTTGTACTTCTTCTTGTCTCGGGCGCCCACGTATTTGTGGACTCGGATACGGTGGTCCAGCAGGTCGTTGGACAGCCATTCCCCGAGGAACTTGCCGTTGCCGGAACCATCGACCCGTTCGGTGGCGATGTATTCGATCTTGATCTCAGCGCTGGCGCGGTCCTCGGTTTCCAGCTGCACGATGTAGCGTTGCGAGCCCTCGTGGAAAAGCACTCCGCGTACCACGGCCCAGAAGGGGCGTTTGAGGTTCTCCATGTCCAGCAGCTTGTCTACCAGCATGCGGTTGGAGGTCTCGCGGGCGGCAATGCCGATGTCTCGCAGGTTCAGGTTGAACTCTTCACGCCACTGGGTGAAGTTCTTGTACTCGCTCTTCGGCCCGGTGAGCACATAGGCGGCGCTGATCAGCTGCACCTGCTCGGGGCTGGGGGCCTGAGATGAGTAGATGTCGTTGTCTGCCATGGCTGGTCCTTTCGTGGGTGCGTGTCGCGGTGGTCATGCCCCGCCAGGCGGTATGCTTTTGGATTTCGACCAAACTCTGGCCTGGCGGGGAGTCTTTAGTTGTGCCCCACCAGACACCCGCCGTATGGGCTTCGAAGGGGTCTTGGCCTGGCGGGAGTCTTTGGTTGTGGTGGCCTCATGGTCTGCTGTGGCCGGGGGTGGTGCCCTGCCGGGCGGAGGGCTTATGGGTGTCGTCGCTCTAATGGCCCAGGCAGGAGTCTGGGGTTAGAACGGGGGTTCGCTGCTGGGTGTATCCCAGGGATCCTCGGGCTTGTTGGAGTCGGTCTCCCCTAGGCGTTCTTCCAGTTCCTCGAAGATGTCGTAGACATCGGCGGCGCCGTTGATCAGCTCATCAAGCATGGCTCCCAGCCACTGGCTGAATGCTTCTTCCTCTTCTGGGGCGGGGATGGGGTGGACTCTGATCAGGGAGGCCAGCAGGTGATGCAGGCGAGTGAACGAACCCTCCTGCGGGTCTGGACCGTGACCGAAGGCTTCGACTTGGGCATCGCCAAGCAGGTGAGCGATGGCTTTGTAAGCCTCGACGAAGTCCTCTGTGGGGAGGTCCTCATGGTCGCTGAGCCACACGGCAACATCACCACGCAGCCTGAACAGCGTGTTTGCCGCCCAGGAGTTGGGGTTCAGCTCATCGCCGTCGTACTTGGTCCAGGGTTTGGTCATCTCTGGCTCCTCTTCGTGGTCGCTCTGCGTGGGTGCGTTGTGCTCGTTCATCTGCTGAGACTCATTGCGGCCGCGTCCGCGCATCTGTCGCAGGCCCTCGATGACATCCATCGAAGCGGTGGACCCTTCCTCGGCTGTAGTGTCAGACTCCGGGGTGAAGCCGTGCTCGAAGGGGTCAAGGGCTTCCATGGGCGCGCGGTCGGAGAGGGTCTTGCCAGCCTTGATGGCGTCACTGCACACGCTCACCAGGGGGCACCAGCCACACAGGGGCCCGACCTTAGTGTCGAAGCGACCAGTGGCAGTACGGTCGTTGTGCTTCTCCCACTGGGCGACCAAGCGCTTCCGGGTCTCGGCGAGGGAATCCTCGTCAATGTCCACCCAGAGGGATTCACCGAACTGGGTGTAGAGCAGGCGAGCAGCAACCGGGCGCTCACCTGTGAGCATTTCGTAGGCGATGGCGTAGAGCCGCGCCTGGTACTCGTAGTCGTTGCTGTACTTCGGATTCGGAAGCTTGCCCGTCTTGTAATCCTCGATGAGGATTCTGCCGTTCTCATCTCGGCTGACCCGGTCGATGTGGCCGACCACCGGGACCCCGTCAATGATCAGGTGAAACTCTTGCTCGACAGAAACGACATCGACGCGGCGGGGATTCTCGATGTCGTACAGCCCGTCCAGCAGCACCAGGACTCGTTCGATGGCCAGCTTGCGTAGGCCCAAGTCGTCACCGACGGTGGAGTGCACTGAGTCACGGATCTTCTCCATCAGCGCCTCGCGGGTTCGCTCCTCCATGGGTAGCGCGTAGAAGTTCTCTAGTGCGTCATGGGCCATGGAGCCATCCAGGGGCGGAAGCAGCGGGGAGGTCTCCTGTGGAAGGACCTTCCCTGCGGCCCACTTGGCCAGGCATTTGCCGGCGAAGTCGTTCATTGTGGAGGCCGAGAACTCTTTTCGCCTGATCCGCGCTGCGACGAAGTCCAGGTCGAAGACCAGTGCGCCGGGTTCGAAGCTGGCGACCTCACCTAGGCGCACGGGTGCCCGAGGCGTGAGCTCTTTAGTGCACTCAGCCTTGGTGGGGGCATCAAGCGTGCCCGGCGCTGGCTGATCGAGGGTCTCAGCAGCGTCGGTGATCGGTGGGGCAACGATGGTCATTGCTCCTACTGCGGCCGCACCCCTCTACAGGCCGAGCGGAATGAGACTCCGTGGCTCCGGGGGTAGGTGGGTGTGACGGAGATGGATCAGCGCGACTGGTGAGCTGGAGAAGCTGGAGCCGTGATGTGCCGAGCTAAAAAGAAGATGGTGACTTCTATAAACACAAGCACACACGTAAAACACATATATACTATATATTCTTTAATTAAATTAGATATATCTATCTATCTATCTACGTGTGTGCTTGTGTGTAGTGTCCCCCGCATTTTGTGACTCTCATCACCGATATCCGCAGATATACCCAGGTATACAACTAACGGGTGTCCGCTCATGTCTCTGCATCCCTGTATTTTCACGGGTTCTTGGGCCTCCGGTATCCGGACATCCGCAACATACCCATAAAACATCCCCCTCGTGTGTGTGCAGTGTTGCAATGCCACCTCTTCTTCTTCGTGTCTTGTGCATTAGTACGTGCGCTACGTGTATATGTGTTCTATATTTTTCGGGGATATCGGTATACCGCACCGCTACTTGCCTTGTAAACACTGGGATGCAGCGGTATTCAGCAGGTGAATACCTGGGCATGTTTTGGTACACGAAACGGTATGTCGGAGGCTCAAATCTGGCTCCGGAGGACTCTTTGAGCCTTCACGCGGCCGCAATAGGCCCTTATGAGCTCTCACTCCACACGCATCCAGGCCGTTCACTATCGGTTCGCCGCAGACGAGTTCGGCGAGCATTTGAAAGGTCACGCAGCAGCAAAATTGGCCGATTCGGCAGTCGCACCTGCTGTTGCGGTGGGTCGCGGCTACCTGCGCATCCACGATGAGGAGACCTTCAAGGAGTACTGGGCATCGACTCCAAAGAACCGAATGCGATCCGATAGTGGCCCCTATCGCAAGACATTGAGGTCATGCACGGGGGTCACCGAGGACGGTGTTGATCGGGATGGATTAGTCATGCCGTGGTACACCTTTAAGGCCCACGAGCACGCGGCAAAAGAATTTATCGACACTGGAAATTGGAATGTTTCAGTGAAGGGACACGAGCCAGTCCTCCAGTTGCGACCCTCGGATCCGGCCCCGGATAAGAGTGGCAGGCCGCTGAAGTACGTCTTCCCGAAGAATGCCGGTACTCCCCTGGATGTGCATCCGGCGACCCCCGCTGACTGGCTGGACTCGACCCCGGTGGCGTTCTTCGTTGAAGGGCTTCTTAAAGGTGATGCCGCTCTCTCGGCGTATCTGGCACACCATGGTGCAGAGCGTGAGCTATTGGCGCGCACCGACGATGGAGCCAGGGAAGCTCTGCGTGATTTCATGTCCACCATCCCCGGAGATGAACGAGTGCTCATCGTCCGGGCGACCGGAGCTCAAACCTTCAACAAGGATGCCTCATCCCTGCGGACCGCCAACTGGAAGGGTCGGAAGATCTGGGTTGGTTTCGATGCTGACATCTCATCCAACCGCCAGGTCTACAACGGTGCTGCCAAGTTCATCGAGCACATGATCCGGTACGAGAAGATCGACCGCTACTCCGTGCTGGTGATGCCCGCTGACAACACCTCCAATAAGGACGGTGTGGATGACTTCCTGGCACATGATGGTGACTGGGACGCTCTCATCCAGCACCTGCAGGACGAGCTTCCTGAGCCGCCGAAGCTGGGCCAGGAATGGATCCTGGAACCCGGTGACTGGCGTATCACTGAGGACGGTCTCTCAGCGGAGGAACTACGAGAGGTCACCGACTACAACGGTGCCACCACCAGGCGCTGGGTACCGGCCTCTGTGCGCATCGGTGGACGAGTGCTGGCATCCCACGTCAAGCGGGCCCCCACCGACCAGGAGGTCCGCACCGGCCTGGTCAATGAGAAGGCCAGCAACGACGACGAACAGGTGGAGATCGAGGTGGCTTGGCGTGACGGCGGCGCTGAGCACCGCGAGATCATCACCGCCAGCGTGGAGGCCATCATGACCCCTCCGGACAAGTGGAGCCGCGGCATTGCTGATGTGCCCTTGATCCTGAAACACCACCCGCAGTGGCCGCCGCGCGGTTTGAAGGCCGAGAAATGGCTAGAGGCCGTGAAGCGAGCAAACACCGAGGATAAGCCCGTCCACACTCGCTGGACCCGGATGGGCTGGGTGCCGGTGGATGGGCACGTGCCGGCATTCATCGCCGGGGCGACCACTGTGGCCTCTTCGGAGGAAGCTGCTGCCACAGTGGAATCAGCAGTAGATTCCGAACTGCCCAACCACGATCGTTTCGGCATAGGTGGCCCGCCCCACAATAAGGCTCTGCCTATTAGCCACCCCCAGTGGAAGGAACAGGCGCGCGCGGACCTGATGAGGATGCACGAGCTGTTGTTCCTGAACAAGCCATTCCGGCGCTCCGGCTATGCCGCCCTGGTGATCTGCACCGCCCTGCGTCCACTGATTCCTCTGCCAGCGACCACTCCCCTGTATCTCTATGGACGCAAAGCCTCGGGTAAATCGATGACAGCACGGTTCATCATGCACTTCTGGTCCAGTGACCTGGGTGCATGGGCTCGAAACCTTCCCGGCTCAGCCTCTGACACCATCACCGCGATGGAGCGATATATCTCGGTGGCTCCGATCTGGGTGGTCGATGACTGGGCGCCGTCGTCGAACCCGGCCCAGGCCCGCAGTCAAGAGGCGGCAATGGAGAACCTGATTCGTAACGTCTTCAACCACACCGCCAAGGGCCGGGCTAAGAGTGACACCTCCCTAAGGGAGCGTTATACCCCGCACGCTCAGGTAATCATTACCGCCGAGAATGACATCTCAGTTCCCTCTGCGGCTGAGCGCGCGATGCGTGTGGCCTTCGGCAAGTCCCTGAACCCCGACACCTCCACTACTGAGGTTGTGGATGAGGACGCGTTGAATGAGGGCACCTTCGCCCGGGTGGCTGGTCATTTCGCGAACTGGATCATCTACGAGGGTGAGCGCCGCGGCTGGGATGCCCTGGTGAAGCACCTGGAACAGCTACTAAAGCACGAGGAGGAGATGGTGGCTGTCCGGCTAGAGAAGATGGGGGCTAACCGCTCTGACATCACTCGCCTGAAGTCACTGGTGGCCAACCTGACTATCACCTGGCAGCTGCTGGACCGGTGGCTGCACGATCTTGGCCCCTCCCCCTTTGAACCCGATGAAGGTCAGGAGCCGCTGCCAGAGAGCGAACAGTGGCCGATGTTCAACATGATGGTCCAGAAGACCGAGTACGACGAAAGCTCACGGGAGCAGCCCATGTGGTCGATTATCGAGATCGCCATGGAGAACTATGCGAAGTCTCAAGCCAGCACCCCCGGTGCCCAGATGCTTGACGCTATCCGCTCCCTGCTGGCCAGTGGCCGGGCCTATATCTCCTCAGCTGAGGATCCGCTCTCCCCGCCGTATGTGGCCGATGATGAGGACACTGACCTGGGGGCCAACGTGGCCCTGGGCTGGGGTGTGCGCAATGGCGACCTCGCTCCCCAAGGCACACGCATTGGAACCCTGGTACGAGATCTTGACGGCGCTGACGTTGTACTGATCTCAGCCTCGACTGCTTTCGAAGAAGCCAAGCGCTATTACCCTGAGCAGATTCTGGCTGGCCAGAAGTCAGCTTCAATGTTCACAGCCTGCTGGGAAGAGGGCCTGACGCATGAGCCTTCACGCAGCCGGGTAATGAAAGGCAAGAGCAGCATTATTCAGGTGCGTCGCCGGTCCCAGAACATCTATGGTGTGCCCTTTGATGTCACGCGACTGATCGGCGCCGCTGGCGGCTCGGGCGGGGAATGAGAAAGCCCCAGGCCTGAGAGGGGGAGCCTGGGGCTTTCTGCTTCACTCGCACCATTGAGTGTGCCGGGGAGTGAGGGCAGAACCCCGACACGCTCTATTGCGGCCGCACCATGATCACAGGCCCTCGGCGGTCCCCAACAGCTGCTCCACGCTGAGGTCTGTCATCTCTGCAAGTACATGGATGGAGGTGACTCGGATCTCTGAGATCAGGCCCTCCAGTTCCTCCCTAGTGCACCCGGCAGCCTGCATCATCGCCTTGATGGTCGACTTCTGCTGGTGCTCGCTGGCCGATGCGGCTTCCAACCAGGCAGAAGCTACTGCGCCTAGTCGCTGGTCTTTGGCTGCACAGGCCGTGGCAACGCGTGAGCGAAAACCTTCCCCCTCCCAGCTGGTCAGCAGTGCCCCAGGATCATCGTCGTGATGAATCAACACGTGGGCGTGACCGGCAGGAGAGCGCAACTCTGCAGAATCCTCGGCATCGGGTGTTTCGGCCATGATCGGCTGGGCGGGGCGGTGGAATCCGACGTCCTCCACGGTTGCCCAACGTCCCTGCCGGTGGGGGTCTTTGCTGGTTTCGGCGGCACGTCGATTGTGCTCTGCCACTACTTCGACATCGCGGGGGATGCGCCCCAATGTCACGGTCATTTCATCACGCAGTCGCTCCAGGGCTGTGGCCCGGCGATACTTCGAGCTATAGGCACCGGAGGCCATGACCTCGGTCTGCTCGATCAGTGTTCTCAGCGGCGTTCGAATGCGCACACTGATGTAGTTGCGGAATGAGCGGATGGTGGAGGGTCTAAGGGTGCCCGCCACAACGTCCCGGCAGATCGCCCAGGCCTCCTGGATGGCCAGTGATTCCACATCCTGAAGCAGCTCATGGTTGTGGTGACGGCCATAAAATCTTGCCGCAGTGCGCGCGGCGTACTGGATCTCTCGGCGGTTCTCTATGAGGAACCGCTCGATCAGCTCCTCATCCTGGCTCCTAGCCAGCGCTTCGAGGCCCGCCAGCGGTCCCTCAGTTGTTTCTTCGCTCGCCATTGTTGATCACCTTTGTGTAGTGCCATGGGAAGCCATTGCCGAATCTCGTTGCGCGGGGATCGGTGTACGCCTCGACAAACGCCTCCCAAGTGCGTCCCCGGAACACATCTTTAACCAACCAGCCGACGGATTGTTTACGAGGACGTTGCGGAACGCCTGGATGGGCTATTTCCCAAGCTTTCGCGAGAACATCTCGCATTTGTTTATCACCAATGAGGGACGCTGCTAGAAACAGGCTCCGCAGGCTGATTGGTCGGAGCCTAGAGTCCTCGACGGCGTCAGAAATAACATCCCACGGAGTGCGCTCTCCGCGGTGAACTTGGTAGAGAATTCTTGTCCGGTAGGCCTGGTTTTTTCGTCGTGCCTCCTCGGCTGAACGAACCATCGCCTCCGTGCTGGGAAAAGTACCGCCGCGAATCAAATCTGCCTCACCGCCATTTTCGTTGAGACATCCTCGTCGTCGGGAGTGATCGACTTGGTGGCTCTGGGCTGGGGATACAGTGCCCGGGAGACGAGTTCAGCGGAGAGGCGTCCCCCGCCAGGGGCCAGTCTTCTATTGCATTCTTTGCGCACCTCATCGATGTTGGTGCTGCCTATGGATTGTGCGATAGCGCGGATTCTTGATCCCTGTCGAGGCTCCCCAATCAAGCTACGTAGGGTCTCGCGAATATGGAAAGCGATCGTGGCTGAACCGACACGCATAGGATCAGCTTTGTGGAACGCTCCAGGTTCCATGTGACGGGTTAGCATGCGTCCTAGGTCGGACTCAGAAGGGTCAGTAGAGTCCCCGAAGATGACCTTATTGATGATGTCCTGTCGGTCCTGCTCATCTACCCAGTTTTCGTGCCAAATACGCCTGGTCTCATAGACCTCCCCCCGGTATTTCCGGTGAGAGTTCTCCAGCATTTCCTCGGAAACTTTCAGGTAATGCTCAGTGATCTCCCAGATAGCTTTGGTATGTGATCCTCGCAGTGCGTCTATTGCTTCATTTCCGTTGCTGCGAGCGATTTCCAGGGCCTGTTTGGAGGGCGGATCAATGGCCTCGAACTGGGACTGGACATGTTTCGTCACACTTGCCTCAAGTGCTGTAACAATGACGCTCCCTTGGCGCTGAACGCCGGGTGCAGTGGTGGTCCATGAGGCTGTAAGGCTTTGGCCTACAGGCAAGAAGCTAACCGCTGGGATGTCCCATTCCAGTCGGGCTGGCATAAGCCACCGTTCACCCTCTGGAGTGAGGTTCTTCTTCCCCACTGCCTCTCCGACGTCGAACCAGCCGAACATCGGCAGGATGAGCACTGCATGGGCTTGCTCTGGGGCGCCAAGGTCCTCTGTGTTCACGCAGTGCCAGATGCTCTGGAGGTTCTGGCAATATCGGGCCAGGGCCGGATGCACTTGACTCATCGGCGCCCCAGCAGCCGCGCGAGCAGTCCCGGCTTCTTTTGGCTGCCGTTGCGAGCGACTTCGCCCATGCGTTCACGCATCTCGGAGTAGTCGTTGTCGAAGGCTTCGTTGCCAGTGATGGTGTAGAGGATCTCGTCGATGACCTCGTCGAAGTCGACGTTGTCCAGCTCGACCTGCCCTTGGTTCATCAGATCCTGAATCTCTTCGGTCTGGCGGACCACCCCCACGAAGACGCCGCGCTTGCGGTGGATGGTCTCTTCACCAATCTGGTGCAGCTTGTTGTAGCTGGCGGGGTTGGCCTTGTTGATGAAGACCAGCAGTCGCCGGCGGTCCGCTCCATGGGCGACGAACATGCCCAGACGCTGGAGGGTGTTGCGGATGCCGGGGTTGGTCTGGTCGGAGACCGCAATGGCGTATCCGCCGTCATCCAGCAGAGGGATGATGAAGCGCTCGACCATGCCGGAGTAGTCGACGTTCTCCACGATCTGGGAGTCAGTGACGACGAGGTCTACTTTGTCTCGCAGCTGCTGGACTGCGTGCATGTAGTCCTCAGGCGTGACATTCCTGGCGTTGCTGTCATCGTCTTCTGGCCCCAGTAGAACGAACAGCCCTGCGGGGACCTCTCCGGACTCTTCTGGGCGAAGCTCGTTCATGGTCTCTGCGTCGATGACGGTGTGGCGCAGTTCCCTACCGGCCTGGAAGTCGCTGATGGTCGGAGTGGAGTAGTGCGATGAGCGCTGGAGCCGGAGGTACTTGCCGATATCTGCCTGTCCGACGTTGCCATCAACAAGTGCCACGGTCAGGCCTGCGGTGGCGGCTGCAACAGCGGTCTGGATGGCGGTGGTGGTCTTGCCGACTCCGCCTTTGCCGGAGAGTGAGATCACCACAGGTGCTCGGCGTCGCTTGCCGCGGGCGAATAGTTCTTCACCGCCGTAGTCCCGCTCCTGCTGCCTGCTCCTGGTGACTTCCAGGGGGTCGTCATCGTTGTAGGACCCAGGTGCGCTGCGCCGGGTATGGGGCTGGTCCTCCCAGTCGTTGTCGCGATGGTCACTGGGATAGGCAGGCTCGTTGTCCTCGTATGGTGAGGCGCTGCGCGGTGCGGCATTGCGGTGAGCAGGTCGGGGCTCATCAGCTGCTGGATACGCCGAGGCAGAGTGCTGCTCTTCGACCCGGCGTGGGGTGGGGTCACGACGCGTGGAGTCCCACATGTCGTCATCGTCAGTATCTGCAGCCGAGCGCGGGGTGAGCTCCCGGGGCTGGAGGTCTTCTGGATAGCCGGCCTGGCCTTGATGATCATCGTCTGGCAGATCGTCAAGGGCAGGCGGTCTGCTTGGTTCGGTGTCCTCTGTCTCATCCATGAGGTCGAGGTCGGGGATGTCCTCACTGGCCGGCTTGGGGTAGATCCAGTTCGCGGAGTCGCCGTACATCGGCGGGAGTTTCGCTGCTTCTGCGATCTCATCGAGGGTGGACGGTAATGATCGCCGCACCAGCTTCTCTGAGGTGATGTGGATGGGGAACTGTCCCTCGAAGATCAGCACTACTGGCTGGTCGGAGGCGGCTGCGACTTTCTCGGCCCACTGCCCCAGGTTTGGTGACTCATCAGTGTCGGCAACAATGATCGGCACGGGTGCCTCGCTGAAGGCAGCGCGCACTCCTTTGACAGCCTCTTTCACTGTCTCGCCGGTGAACACTGTTGCTCCGGCTTCATCAAACATCTGCGCCAGTTCAGGGGCGCCGACGATTCCGATTCGAGGATTATCCAATGCTTCTCCTGGGCCGGTGGTGGCGGCCCTGTCTTAGGCAGGGCTCACTGGCTTATAAGCAATTGGTGGTGTTCACAAACGATCCGGTATGCGGGCAACCCTTCACCCTTGACTTAACGGTGGGGCATAATGCCGGTGTATAGTCCGGCCCGCCGTGTTTCTCCCTGCTAGAAAAGATGCTCAATGAACCAATACACCTACTGCATGGCTTTCGCGCGCACCTTCAATGAGCCCCTGCTGCCCCCAGCAGAGGTTCAAGCGCGATACCGCGACATTGAGGATTTCATCAGCCTGGACAACGGCGGGTCGAAGAAGACGGCGATCCTTCTGCTGGCATCCCTTCCCTACCTGCTGGCTCACAGTCTCAACGAGGCTGATCCATGGCGCCATCTTGATGTTCGCGAAGGTCCTGAGGGAGCGAAGGTAGTCACCGCTAACGGGACCAACATCGCGACGTTGACGGCGTACCGCGACCTCTACGATCTCTTCGAGGACGAACTCACAGCCTTCGACCATGACGCGATCGATCAGCCCCTGAGCTTCCAGGCCGCAGTCGTGTGTGCAGCCGCGACAGTCTCGCTAGAGCAGTGCATCGAAACGGTCACCGGCATGGTCGAAGCTGAAGGCTCAGGCGCTGTGGAGATCTGCGCCCAAGCTATCCGCCGACTCATTCACCGACGCCGAGGATTCGAAACGCGCGAGGATCCCGGACTGCTGATGCTGCTGATGGCTGCACCCCAATACGCCGCCAGTCAGGGCACCGAAGTCACCGCTGAGGAACTGAAACACTACGTCGAGATGACCACCATCTCGACCAACGCCGCTAGGCCAGCCCTTGGCCTGCCCAACTCCTGACTTCCCCAACTCCCGACTCATCCCCTCACCTGGCACTGCGGTACCGGCTCCTCCCCTGAGCCGGTACCGCAGTGCGGCGGTCTGCTGCGCCCTTAGCTGTCTGCGTATCGAGCAGACGGCTAGGGGCTTCGCAGCGGTTTCTTCAGCCCGGCTCGTGCCGGGCTTGGCAGACTGCGGTTGGCTTCGCATCGGCGAAGCCCTCAGCAGTCTGCGTAGCTTGGGTTCGCAGTCTCCCATCGGGGAGACTGCTTGGTTGGCGTTGTGCGGTGCGGGTGGGCTTGCGTGGCGTAGCGCTGCTGATGCTGTTAGTGGTGTCACTGCCGCGGCGTATCTTCGCCATGCTTGTGGGCCTGCTGGTCCACCCTTTTGAGCAGTCTCAGATCTGGTGGTCTCCACGCTGTCCCAGCAGTCTGCGCGCACTCTCGCGTGTGAGAGTCTCTACCGGGGTCCATCGTCTGCATCCTGGAGTGTTGTGGTGTCCTTGCCGCGTCCGGGCAGCCGAATGCACATCGGTGCATCAGTCTGCCCTGGTGTGGTCTTCTTCCCTTCGGTCTCCTACATGTGAGCTCATGCAGCGCCCTGCTCGTGGACTTTCCGTAGACGGGGCCTGCGATGCACACCAGTGCATCACTGCACCCCGTCTACTGGTCATCTGCCGCGTCTCACCGGGTGTGCCCCCTTTGCTGATTCCGGGGCGACTCCTGCTCGTAGCCATCTCCTGCTTGTAGCCATTTCCTGTTCCATGGCCTTGCGGCTCCCAGAAGCTACCCCACGGTTGAGAGTCTCCAGCAGCTGCGCTGCTGATCACTGCCACACGCATCCCGCCCCGAGACACGCTACGCATCCCGCCAGGGCAAACAGCCACCAGCAGCCAGCACACATCAAGGAACCAGCAGCCTGCACCGGCATGAGGCTTCGCCCATGCCAGCAGCCTGCACACACTCCACAGACTCCCCAGCCACACCAGCAGCAACACCCAACCGGGCACACCTGCTTCGCATGCAGCGACCTCCGCCAAGCGCCAAAAGAACACCCCCGATGGGGTGTTCTGCCAAGCCAGCGGAACGGAGCGCAATGCGAAGCGCGGACCCAGCGAGGTGCACCCTGGGAGCCTGCCACCGTGAAGCAGCTTCGCCTCACGAGCAGACACCCAACCCCGGCAACCCGGGGATGCGGTGAATGCGAGAAGCTGAAGCGCCGCGAAACACGGCAGGCTCCCAGGGTGCCCGAGCGGTCCGCCACCCGGCCACAGCAACACTTGAGGGGCTTCCTGGGTCTTGGTGAACCGCCGCGCTTTCTCAAATTCTGAGACGCGGGGGTTTCGGCCTACCTTCGGGAGGTCGGCCCGGGGAATCTCGATCGACCACATGCACTGGACGTCTCAGAGTCTGAGATTGCCGGGGTGGGCGCGGCCAATGATGTGTCATGCACATGGGGAACACCTGTGCCCCTTGTCATCGACTGATTGCGTGTCTGATGTTCCAGCTGTTCTCCTTTGAGCGCTCCACCGATGCTGCTTCGGATCCTGCCGCGTATTCGACCCGAGTTTCCTCAGCGGCCGCTGCTGCCGCCCCCAAAGGGGGCGTGTTCTCCAGGGATAAGCACGCGTGCCTGTTCGCGGTCAGGGGCGAGGGGTCCTACACCCCGGTGCTGGGTCTTGACACCAGCGTCAACGAGAAGTCTGCCCAACTGATGGGGCAGGCATTCGGCACCCGGTCCCGGCGACTTGATGAGCTTCCTGCTGAGGTGCGTCAGAGTCGTGGGTTTGCTCAGTTGGTGTTGAACTCTCAGGCGCTGGTGGGTTCAACTCAGGCTGGGGCTGATCCTGCTGAGGTTGCCCGTGTGCTCTCCACTTCCATGCCGCCTGGGTGTTGGGTGGGTGTCAGCTTCCGTGCACCGACCAGCAATGAGACCAAATGGCATATGCGCTGGTTGCAGCACCGCCATGATGCAGCTGCTCCGACGCATAACTCGATCCGTCAGGGGGTGGTGGCCGCGTCCTTCTACGCTGGCGGGCCGACCACTCAGGATGCTTGCGAGGCGCTAGGGCTTCTCGCGTCGAGCATGCCAGGATTCGACCTTGATGTGCGTGCTCGACCGGTGCCAAAGGTGGCGCGCGGGACGGTGCGGTCTTTCCTTCTGGCAGGTGTTCTCGCCGCACTGTGGATGTTGGGAGTACCGTTCCCTGATGCGCTCTATGACAGCCTGAAAGAGGCCGCGGAGATCGATGTTCAGGACCAAGTTGCTCTGGTCTGGTCGTATCTGTGGGTCCCGGTGGTCGGCTTTGCTGCCGGGGGTCTGCGCGGTGTGCTGGCGTCTCCTGTGGCGAGGTTGAAACGCTCCCTGAGGACCACTGGGGCGCTGCCTGCGCCTGCTCAACGCAAAGGGAAGCCAGCAGCACCCCAGCGTGAACGTTGGGAGCAGCGCGGCTTCGACCGGGAGACCGGATCACCGCGTCAGCCCCGACACATCAAAGAGAGGCCCGGCGGGTATCCCCTGGCTGATGACGTGTTCAAGTTCGGTGCCAGCACCTTCACCTCCATGGCCAACCCGCACGGCTCCTCTCTGGTCTCCAGTGCCGGTGTTGCTGAACGTGCGGCAACCCCTGAACTGCTGGAAGCTGACGGTCTGATCATCGGTGAGGCCGCCGGGGAGCCAGTACCTATCCCCTCACGCGCGATGCGCTTTGGCACTATGGTTTTCGGTCGCCCGGGCTCAGGTAAGACCTCGCTTCTGCAGGGGCTCTGGGGTTTCTTGTGCCAGGAGCGTGTTCAGCCAAGTGGACACCCGGATCGGCCCGGGGAACAGTCGGCCCTGATCGCCTTTGAGACCAAGGGCAAAGGCGCTGCAGGATACCTCGGATGGGCTGAGTACTACGGTGACCGCTGTGCCTTGATCACCGCCCGTGACCCCGACTCGATTGCCATCGATCCGTTCTACATCAATGCGCCACTTCGTGAGCGTGCTCTGCACGCTGTGGACTGCTTCGTCTACGCCTACGATGAGGGCGCTGTCGGTGACCGTTCCCGCGAAGCTCTGCGCGCGGTCTACACTGCGGCGTTCTGCTTCATGGACCACCAGATCATCGACCAGGTGTGGGCTGGCTCCCCGGAGGGCAAACGCCTGTTCACCCACCCTGATGTCAGCGTCCACGACTACGCACACGCTCTCCTGGCCGGCCTGGGGGAAGAGCCCTTCCAGGACCTGATGGCCACTCTGGGTGCCTACACCAAGTACTCCTCACGGGAACTCTCAGCAGCTGAGCACGAGGACGCTCTGGCTGCGCAAGACGCGATGGGTGTGATCGCCTCGAAGTCCGCCGCTGCACGCGCCACCTACTGTGAAGCCCCACGCAACAAGGTCGATGACCTTCGCAGTATGGGCTTCTACTTCACCTCCGCACGCCGGCAGGCGTCCTGGCACCAGGTGCTCAACGGCAAGCGCTCAGTAGTGGTCAATACCGGCAGCGTCGAGGGCTTCCGCCGAATGGCTGAGTCACAGACTCAGCTACTGACTCGCATGCTGGTGTTCTCTCTTCACGCGGCCATCATGGAAGTCTGCACCAACTGGGAGGACACCGGGGAGAGTGTGAGCATCTTCGCCGATGAGCTGGCCATGCTGCAGGGCTCATCCCCGGACATTCTGGTCTCCTGGCGCGCCCAGGGACGCACCTACGGTGTGCGCACCTTCTTCGCCACTCAGGAGCCGGAACTACTGCTGGCGAAGCTGCTGAAATCAGTGATGACCTATGCGACCGTGGGAAGCTTCATTCAGCCTGCCATCGACCAGGCGGAAGTAGTCTCCAAGCAGCTGAACTCTGAGGTCTCGCCGCAGGATCTGGCGGCACTAAACAAGTACGAACTGGCCCTTCGCACCCAGGTCGAGGACCGCCCGCAGCCCACAGTGGTCGTTGCCGTTAAAGACTTCGACGCGATCGCAGGACTGCGATGACTTCTGTGGCATCCACGATGGCGCTACTGAGCATCGCACTACTGTTGCCGTGCACCCTGGTGGCACTACTGATGCGCCTTCTCACCGGCACCAACGCCTGGCGGTTACGGGCTGCTTCGCTGAGTTTCCTGACCTGCGCACTGATCCTGCTGATGGTCCTCATCGATGTCTACTCCCCCACCGCGCTCTCCCAACAGTTTGCACCCGGACTTGCTGTGCTTGGACTAGTGCTGCTGCTCGGGGGTTTGATCAGCAGCACTCTCCTACCTGGCAGCCCACCAGATCCTGCTGAGGAACACGCACAGGAGGTCCAGTCGTGAGCGAGCAATCGCTTGACGCGTTCTACATCATCAGCGTGATCGCGGTAGCGATCATCACCATGTTCACCCCTGTGATGATCGCTTTGGCCCCGGTGCTTCCGCAACGGTACGACCCCTGGCGCGTGGCGGCTCACTCGTGCGCACTCGGGTTGTGGTCCTCCCTGATGTGTTGGTCACTCGCTGGCGCCCGCGGCACCCCTCAGCATGGCATCCTGCTGCTCTCAGCCGCATATGTCCTGTGCTGGCTACTGACCTCCTCACAAGCCGACCGCAGGCACCTCAGCCACCCAGTGCCACCACCTGCTGAACCTGATCTTCCAGGCCCGACCAGCAGCAGAGAGGAGCGCTGAGTGACCCCTGCACTACAGCCTGAATGGGATGGCCTGCCGGACCTTGATGACGATGACCAGCAGGATTCGCAGGCGCTGTTGCCTGACCTTGATGAGCTTGAGGATGCCGAGGATGATGAGCTTCTGCTGCCGGATCTCGATGACCTGGATGACCCCATGGGGGCAGGGACAGCACCTGCATCTGACCCGCTCTACGCTGGCGCTCCGGACTACCTGCGAAGCGCTTCGGGACTACGGCTGGGAGAGCAGGCACCTAAACCTGCCACAGGTCAGCACCAGCGCCGCCTAGACCCCTACTACGCGGGCATGTGGGAGCGCGGATCGCATGTCGCATGGGACTCCGCACAGTCACTACGAGACCGCTGTGACGCCTCCAGCATTGCCTACCCCGAGGGCTTCCGGCCCGACTCTAAAGCCGCCATCACACATCTTCGCTCCCAGCCAGCGAAGCTCTACGTGGCCATGCTCTCTGTGCTGGACTCATGGGGCATCGTCACCGCTCAGCAGATGGCGGCTTTTACCGGCTACCGGCAGCTCGCATCACCGTCAGACCAGGTGGTCATGGACTTGTTCTCCGCTGGGCTGATCCAAATCGGGCGAATGCAGTACGCCTTCAACATGGAGGAGCTGGCAGACCAGCACACCGCCTACCGGCTGGTGTCTCGCCGGGCGATACGTCGAGTGTTCGGGCGCTCGTGGACCTCAGCTGAGTACCTCCAATGCGACGGAGGGCAGTTCCGCTGGCCCATGACGGGCTATCTGGACCGACACAACATCCTGGCCGCTGAGGTCGCTCTACGGGCGGCAGAGAGCCTCTCAGCCTGTTCTACGGTGCTGGGGGAAAAGTGGTGCAACGGGCAGATGATGTTCCCCGAGGACTACGCCACCATCAGCGGACGGGAGCGCAACCCTATTCGACCCGATGCCGCGATCATGCTGCGCAACGGCTTGCGCGTGTTGGTGGAGCTTCAGGCATCAGCCAGTGCGGAGTCGTTCAACAAGAAGATCCAGCGCTACGCCACCATGATGATGAACAAGCCGCTTGATGAGACTGGGCTGGTCGTGGTCTTCGTCTCCGCCCCCGCCAAGACCTCCACTGCAGCCAGCCACGAGTACCTTCAACGGCATCTCTACCACGCCTTGAAGAACTGGCCGGCCCGTGGGGAGGACTCACCTGGACAGCGGATTGGGTTTGCCAAATGGGAGGACTGGTTCACTCCCACCGGGGAACTCACCGAGTCTTTCCATGACCTGAACGTGGTCCTCCCGGCAGCATCCCGAGTCTCATCTCTAGTGGAGATGGATGGGGACTTCACCCCACACACCGGAGTGGACCTCTCTGCGCCCCTAAGGACGGCCCCGGTGCTTGCCGGCACACCATGGTGGCTGAGACAGGGGGACCACACTCCGTTGATCTCAGCACCCTCTGCCGTGACCGGCTATGGGTCCCCTACCCCGGAAAAACACTTAGTGATGGACTCAGGTGCCATCCGGTCCAGAGTCAGACTGCCCGCCAGGCTCCGCGCCGAGGGACGCAAAACCTCAGGTCAGGACTGAGTCCAGGACGGTCCAGGACTTAGTCCTGACCTCCCGGGCCTTATGGAGCGTTCCACAAATGCGAATAGGCCCAGTCCTATTTCTGGTCCGCCGACTTAACACATGGACACGCACCTACTTGATTGGGGAATGCAGCTAGTCTGAGCAATAGCTGGACGTTTCCATAACAGGAATCCGGGCGAAGTCTCACGATGTGAGACATGCGGCCGCAATCATTTGTGACCATCGCATTACCACAGACCACTGACACGAGGAGAAGCGAAATGCATTCCACTATCCGCCCACAGACCCTCACTGCAGGGCTGCTTATTGTCGGGCTGGCACTGACGGCCTGCGGAGGAGACGACCCAGCGCAGTCAGCAGAGCCCGCAGAGAACATCGCGTCCCAGCAGGACGAGATTCAGGCCGCAGCCAACCCCACCCCCACTGATGAGGACATCTTCACCAAGCACGGTATCCACGATGACCTCCGCTCAAAACAGAACCTGGCCACCGACCTGGAGACCGCCGAGAACATCCACGTTTTTGAGGACGGGCGAGTCGTGTTCTACACCATCGGTGACACTGACTTCCCTGAATGGCGAGTCAACGGCGCCGGTGACTTCTCCGATGTCGACTTCAGCCAGAACTGGAACGAGCGCGACGACGCTTTCCTATTCTCCAGCGAGTGGGAAACCTGGCGCAGCTTCGACTCGGTCGCTTACGCCATGCCTGATGCCCAGCCCCTAGGAGAGGTCGTGGCAGGCCCTGGACTGGATGAGAACTACGATCCGACAGGTGACTTCGTGATCCCCGTACCCGTATTCGGTTTCGAGACGAATTACAGCGGGGACGGCGGCGATTCGCTACCGTTCATCGAGGATGCATGGCTGGAGAACCCTGCTGGTGAGCGCATCACCCTGGAGCGTTTCCACTCAGGCGTTGTTGCCGCTGGCTGGGCCCCCTCGGAGATGCACGTTGGCGAGACTGTCGCCCCGAGTCTTTCCGCCCCCCTTGCCCCAGAAACCCAGGAAGCCATCGACGGAAATACACTCCTGAACCTTAAGCAGCACCCTGTGGGATTCATCGTCGACCCGGACCTGATCGCAGAGAATGCTGAGGCACCTCTCACTCTGGCACTGCGCTTCGTGGATGAGAGTGAAACCCGGACAGCCACACCGTTCTCCTTCCAGGCGTCCGCAGCTGAGTACGACGGCTCCTGTGTCAAGGAACTCATCACAATGCTCGAAGAGAGCGGAGCTTCCTTCGCCATGCCGAACTTCGCTGATCTCGATATCTCAAACGGCCTCGGCTACACCAGTAGCCGCGCTGGCACTGTCAGCTGCCGCTAGAGCGCGACCCCACAGCCCCTTCCTCCTGCACTACCGAAAGGACTACAAGATGGCTATAAGACAGCGAGTCGTCACGCTCGACGACATAGATGGCACCGAGGGCGCCTCCACCGTCACCTTCGGCATCGATGGCCGCTGGTTTGAGATCGACCTGTGCCCCGAAAACGCCGGAGCTCTACGTGATGCCCTCAAGCCCTACGTCCGCAAGGCACGTGCCACGGCCCCGCCGAAGATGAAAGATCAGAACACTGCTATCCGACGATGGGCAAAGGACCAGGGCTACGCAATCGGTGACCGAGGGCGCATTAGTCAGGACATCGTCAAGGCATACCGAAGCCGGACCTAAGCTCCCGCTATTTGGTGATGCGAACTGGCACGCCGTGCTTGTAGTCGTGTTGCCGCCGCTTATCCCCGATCTGCATCTCGGCGTCGTGAATCTTCCACGCCTGCGTCCCCAGGTGATCACCGACCTCCCGCGCAGTGTAGTTGAGCGTATCGGTCTGGTGGTCCACACGTGCTGTCTGATGGTCAGTTCGCGACGCGAGGTGTTCGAGCTTCCGGGAGAGCATTTTGAAGCTGGCCACGTCGTTATCCAGCGAGGTGCCGGAGTTCTTCTTGATGACCTCCAGGAGCTGCCGAGATGCCTCGCTGGTGTCGCCGCTGCGGCTGAGCTGGGTGACGATCTCAGCGAGTTGTCCCTCCATCAGCTCATGGACTTGAGCCTGCTGCTGCGTGCTCTCTGCTCGGAGAGACTGGAGCTGCGGGACCAGCTCATCCCTGATGACCCGGGCGACATCCTCCTGCGGGTGATCACGAATATCCCGAGCGTCCTCTGCTGTTTCAGCGCTGATGTGTGCCTCATCGAGGGTGAAGCGTTTACCGGCCAGGATGAACTGAGCGCTGCGCAGGCGCTGTGCCTGGTGGTCTTCTCCTGCCTGCGAGAAGATCTCTGCTGTCTCAGCGAGCATGGACGCCCGAGCTAACTGCCCGAAGTCTCGCCGGTTGATCTCAGGCCCCACCGCCGAATCATCGGGAGCCATATCCTCGACCTCCTGGCGCACAACGACGGCCTGACGAGCCGCGTCGTCCTGACTCACAGCTTCGAGCCGTTGGGCCACCTGGGCGTCCCGCCACTGCTCGATACGCTGCTGGCGCTGGCGACGGTATGCTTCACCGACCGCTGAGGTGTAGTCATCGGGAACGTCCACGCGCGAGTAGAACTCCACTGCCTCTTCGGCTGTGGAGAACGGCGGCGGGTAGTCGAATGTCCCGGAATCTGGTGCCAGCTGAAGCCCACTCATGGGCTCAGAATAGTCTGAATCCACTGCGGTGAGGTGAACATTGGACTCAGGTGAGGAGTACGCGGTGTACCGCTTGGAGCGTGGGTCCTTCCGGCGCTCACGTTCCTCCTGGGCAGCTGTCATAGCCATGATCAGTCCTCCTCCAGATCCGGTATACCACTAAGACTACGACGCTTCGGCGCGCTCATACGCCGTGAATCCTTCGGAGTGTCCCTCAGGCTTCGGGCAGGCTCATCAGCGTCCAAGTCTGGTATCCCCTTCGGGGGAGACGGCTCAGCAGTGGGGCCTTTCCTTGTCGGTGTCTCTGATGAGACTGATGCGATGGGCTCCACTCTTTGGGCTTCTGTGGCATCCGGTTCAGATCGTAGGGTCTGCGGTTGTGCAGGGGTGCTGGAGGCAGTCGCTGTGGGGTCCTCGGGGGCCGCGGCAACAGCAGTTTGAGTCTGCGGCTTTACTGCGAAGGTCTCTGTTTGCTCCCGGGCAGGGGATGATTCAGTCATGGACGCGTCCCGGCTGGCCTCTCGGCTCGGGGGCACGTGTTCAGAATTGTCCCCGTGGAGGCTATCTAGTGCCCGGGATTCATCAGGTGCTGATCCGGCAGAGCGGTTGTTGTCAGAACCTTGATTCACCACACTGGTGCGTGTGTCAGTGTTGACACCCTGTTCGGGTTCAGGGGCCTGGGGCGTAGCCGCTGCACCGCCACCGGTGGGTGCCGAAGGAGCGGGACCGCTAGTAGGAGCACCGCCGTCGCCAGCCTCACCCTCGGTTCCATCTTCGCCTCCATGGTCGTCCCCGGAGGCATCTCCACTCTCATGCGTGCTCACTGAGGACTCTCGTGGCCCCTCCTGCGCAGATGGGGCATGACCGGTGTCACCCTGATCAGCTCCGGCGACGCTGTGCCCGCTGT
>NZ_BAABLW010000007.1:1118557-1118837 GCF_039544555.1 Nesterenkonia rhizosphaerae | reverse complement strand
CTCCACTCTCATGCGTGCTCACTGAGGACTCTCGTGGCCCCTCCTGCGCAGATGGGGCATGACCGGTGTCACCCTGATCAGCTCCGGCGACGCTGTGCCCGCTGCCACCGCTGCCCTGAACACCGGCTTCAGAGGCAGCGTCGTTTCCTCGCGGACCTTCTGTAGGTCCAGGCGTAGCCGCTGCACCGCCACCGGTGGGTGCCGAAGGAGCGGGACCGCTAGTAGGAGCACCGCCGTCGCCGGCCTCACCCTCGGTTCCATCTTCGCCTCCATGGTCGTT